>JAZUJH010000104.1:0-6981 GCA_045642665.1 Treponema sp. | reverse complement strand
ACATCATTCTTTTTTAAGTCAAAACTTGAATGGATTTGCTTATAGTCTTCCTCAGAAATCTTTCTATCATCTAGAGAAATATTTATTTGACCATTCTTAATGTTTTTTGCACTTAATAAATACGGTCCATTATCAGAATCTTTATGGGTACCATGAGTTCCATCCTTTAAAAGATCAAGACAATCCCCTAGTTTCTTTTCTTCCCATTCCCCATCAAATCCATTAAATCTTATATCTGGTTTATTCATTTAAGCTTTACTCCACATTATTCATCACTTTCCAATAGCCACCGTTGTCACCGCCAACTCTCTCTAGTTTTCCAGACTGCTTGAGTTTTGTAATGTGTTCCTTTATTGTTCCGTTAGCCTTGTTCAAGACTGCCTGTAAATCAACAATTGTTGCTGTAGGATTTTCCGCCAGGTAATCAAGTATTTTCTGGGCGGTTTTCTGGGCGGTTTTCTGACTGTTATCTGGGCGGTTTTCTGAGCTTTCAAGAACAGTAAATTCAGTTCCTTCAGAGGATACAAAATTGTTTTTCCTATGAATTGTCAAAAGGACACCGCCGCAATTGCTTTCAAAAACAGGAGCTTTCATCTTTGCGTTTTTCAGGCAATCACAAATCTTATCAATTCCGCGCCCCCAGTTTTCAATAAATCCTGCCTTGTAAAAGACATTTGCAATGCTTGGGTTTCGTGGTTTTGAATTATGCTTCTTTGTTAAATCCTCCACAGTCCAATTTTCAGGCAGAGAACCATCATTCCAAAGCTCAACACAATCATTGTAAATTTTCATTTGAATATGAGCACCGGAATAATCCTTATGAATTATCGAATTCAGAATTGCCTCTCTAAGGGCATCCTCTGGAATTTCAAGAGATTCAATTCTTGTAAGTCCTTCATAATGGATTGGAGACACAAGATATTTTGCTTTCAAAATGTCAACAACTTTATCTGCCATTTGAATCAGGTTTCCTTCAATTACATCCTGAAACATTAAGTCAGATTGCTTTGTTCCAAACCTTCCGATTCTAAAATCACAAAGAGGAAAATATTTTGCAGGATCTTTTCCAAACAATAAAATTGCCGCATTTGTAAGTTTTTTGTTTTCATCAACCAGATTAAGGTTTTCAAGTACATTCTCGGTTGAATCATTCAAGACAGCAGAGTTCATTCTTCCACACGAGACAGCTTGCTTTAAAAAGTATTCCACAGCATTCCTGTCAATTTCTTCTATGCTTGCATTTTCCTGTACAATTTTGTCCCATGTCAGTCCCATTTTTTTTAATAGAAAATTCTGTAAAGATACTCCCTGCAGTTCCTGTTTTGTTGCCCCAGAGCGAACATGGTAAACTCCGTGATAGGAAACAGGAACGTTTGATTGCGGCACGATGATTTCTATATATTCCGTTCCATTTTTTGCAAGAAGATTTACTTCGCAAACAAGACCAAGAGTAGAAGCAATTTTATTAGGTAAATCTTCCATAAGTTTTTTGGAATCAGAAACGCCGCAGATTTTCCCATTGTCTTTTATTCCAACATATAAAGTTCCGCCTTGAGAATTTGCAAAACCGCAAATCCATTTAAGGTATTCGTCACGCCAGCTTTCTTTATATTCAATATTTTGTGATTCGCCCATTCTATCCCCTCAGAATCTTCTGAAATTCTTCAATGCCTTTCTTGTCAAACTCGTTGGCAACAAGCTCATCCATAAGACCGCACAAAGTTTCTTTTGTTGAAGCAATTTCGTTCTGCAAACTTTCGTATGTAACGCCGTATTTCTTGTTCAAAAGTTCCAGTTTTTCAACCAATGAATCAAGGACATCATCGCACTGCTTTTCAAGGTCTTCGCAAAGTCCCTTAATCCATTTGATTTCCAGAAGGTTTTTAATCTGTTCGTCAGAAAGGTCATCGTAAGCTCTGATTGTCTTTCCATAAAGCTCAAGCTGTATGTCTGTACAAGTCTTCTTTGCAACTTTAAGAGAACCCTGAAGCTTTTCACCTTCTGCAAGAAGAGTTTTTATTTCTTCTGCATTTTCTTCAATTTCATTCTTTGCAATCTTGCCTTTAAGAGAACTTACATCTTTTGCACTAAATCCAAATTCAGCATCTTCTCCCAGAAGTTCACAAATACTTTCTGCCTTGGAATCAATCTGGCTTTGAGTAGTTTCAATCTGCTTTTTAAGTTCCTGAATTCTGTTCCAATCATCTGTGAGGACATGCTTCTGAATCAGTTCAAAAGGCAAGACATGACCTTCTCTTCCTACAGATTCTTCCTCACCATCCTCGTTGATTTCAATTACATCATCAATCTTCTTGCAACATTCAATTCCTTCTGCCTGAAGATATTCCAAATCAACGGCAATTCTTGTCCAGCTGTCGGCAAGGCTCTGATAGGCTGTGTATTTATCAAGCAAAGGAAGTTTCTGCAAACGGTTGAAAATATCATCCGCAATAAGAGTTTCCTCTTTTACGATGTTTACGTTCTTGCAGCCTTCAATAAGTTCCTTTTTAAGATATGAATCAAAATCAGCAAAGGCTGTCTTGTAAGATTTCTTAAATGATTCAACATCACCATGAGTTTTTACTGTTTCGGCAATGTCAGAAGCCTTTACTTGTAGATATGGTGAGCCATTGTCTTCAAAAAGTGCTGCTTTCAATCCTGGCATTGTTTCCCAGTAAAGGCGCAGGTCTTCAAGCTCACTCTTTGGAATACCGCCGAACATGCTTGCGTAAAGGTCATATTCTTCTTCCTTTTCGCTGGAATCAACATAACGAGGAATGTTCAGGTTAAAGTTATTTGCCTTGATTTCATCAAGCTCAACCTTACGGCTATAACCTTTGACTGTTGCACGGTTTGTGAATGTATCAACAATCTTCTTTATGTCGCAGTCACGAAGTTTATTGTTCTTTCCAACCTTTTCAAAATCCTTTGAAGCATCTATGAAAAGCACATCTGTATTATTACGCTGCTGCTTCAAAACCATAATGATTGTAGGAATACCAGTTCCAAAGAAAATATTCGCAGGAAGTCCAATGATTGCATCAATCTTATTGTTCAGAATAAGGTTCTTTCTGATTAAACCTTCACCGCCACTCTCTTTCTCTCCGTCTTCATCGCTTCCACGGAAAAGAACGCCATGAGGAAGAACGATTGTCATAATTCCGCCATTGTTCAGATGGTACAAATCATGGAGAAGGAAAGCATAGTCAGCCTTGCTCTTTGGAGCAATTCCATATCCGTCATAACGAGGGTCCTGGTCTTTGTCTTTTGGATCCCATTCCTGAGAATAAGGTGGATTTGAAACTACTGCATCCAATGGAAGGAACTCATAGTTTCCCTGTTCATCACACATTGGCCAGTCATCTTCAAGAGTGTCAGCCTGACGAGTGTTTATGTTTGCAACCTTGATTCCACGCATTACAAGATTCATACGCATAAGGTTGTAAGTGTTTCCAATGAGTTCCTGTGCATAATACTGGATTGAATCTTTATCCATGTATTTGCTTGCAGTTTTACCAATATTGATAAGAAGAGAACCAGAACCACAAGTTGGGTCATAGATTTTAAGTGTCTTCTTGTCTTTGTGATGCTCAGCAATGATTTCACTCATCAAAAGACTAACTTCGTGAGGAGTATAGAACTCTCCGGCTTTCTTACCGCCGTTTGCCGCAAACATTCCAATAAGATATTCATAGATAAATCCAAGCACATCATAATCAGCATTGCGGTCATTCATTGGAATACAGCGGATAAGCGTAATCAGTTTACTTACGGCTTTAGTCTGGGCTGCGGTATTGTCACCAAGTTTTCCGAGCCCCACCTGCAAAGAATCAAAAATCTTATCAAAAAGCTTTGCGTGTTTTGGATCAATGTTATGAGTAAATTCAACTAGAGCTTCGCTTACATCTTTGATGGAGAAATTCTTTTTTGAAAACCAGGTTGTAAAAAGATCGTTGTAGGCAATGTAATAACCAAGAGAGGCCTTTACCTGTGAAATTGTCTGTTCATCAGAAAGAGCATCTTTTACATCGTTATCTGTACAGCCAAGTTCTGTCTTGAGCCATTTTACTTCTTCATCTGAAAGAAAACGGTAGAAAATAAGACCGAGAATATAATCCTTATATTCGCTGGCCTCAATCTTATTTCTCATCTTATTAGCACTTTCCCAAATACGGGCTGCAAGCTGCTGTTTTGTCATAAAATGTTCCCCTCAAAAAGCTTTTTGTTATTAAGTATAAACTACCTAGTGTGTCACTGAATGACACTGTAATTATTTTTACTCTTCATCAAAGAAATCTGAATCTATCTTCTTAATTTCGATTGTCTTATTAGTTGCGACACCCAGATTATATTCAATCATCAGTTCACAAAGTTTTTTGCCATCAATCAAAATAATCTTCTGATTGTAAAGAGTTTTAACATATTCTCTCGCTGTATCTGCAAACTTGCTTGTTGTTATGAAAACACCTTTTGTTGCATTTTTTCCAGCCAATGCACCAGAAAATTTCTGTAATTCAGGTCTTCCTACGGATGCATCAGTATATCGTTTTGCCTGAATATAAATGGTATCAAAACCTAATTTATCTCCCTTAATGATTCCATCAATTCCACCGTCTCCAGTTTTACCAACAACATCACTAGAGTCTTCAAAATCTCCGCCATATCCCATCTTTTCAAGAAGCTGAACTACAAGGACTTCAAAAAACTTATCATCTTTTGAAAGAATTTTTGAAAGCAAATCAGAAGCCAAATCCTGATTAAGCATTTTTGTACCATAATCAATAGCTTCTTCTGGTGTCACAGTCTGTTGACTTACAACCTCTGTTTCCTGTTGTTTATTTGACTTTTTTGAAGAACTTACAAAATCCACAAATTCTTCAAACTGCTGAAGATCCTTTGTACTAATCTTATCTGGATAATCCGTCAGAAGTTTCTTGCCTCTTTCAGCAATCCTAACCATTCCTTTTTTGGGAGTCTCTAAGCACTGAGCTTTTACCAAATAAGTCCTTGCCCATCCGACACGACTATTTATTACAGTCTGAACACCACTAGGAATAAGTTCATTCTTTTCTTCATCAGTAAGCTGAAATTCATCTGCTAATTTGTCTACAAGATCCTTAAACTTATAGGTCTGGCCATCTTCTACAGCTTTAAGAAGTGGTCTCATACAACTCTGATAATCTGGAATTGCCATATAAAACCTCGCCTTTTAATTCTTATTCTCTACTTCATCATTCATTACGCAAATATCACCAACATCACAGTTAAGGGCAACACAAATCTTCTGAAGACTAACCATTGAAATAAATTCACCCTTATTCAGCTTTGCCAAAACATTGGTAGAAATATTAGCCATAGGAATAAGTTCTGTTTTGTTTTTGATTCCTTTTGATTTAACTAATTTCCATAGTTTATCGTAATCAACATATCCAGGTGTCATAGAAACAATACCTCAAAAGTATTATAGCATAAATTTTGAGAAAAAGTTATAAAAATCACGATTTATCAAAAAAAATGTAAGGCTTTTTATAAAAAAAGCGACCTGAAATTACTCCAAGTCGCTTTATCATTACTTATAAAACATCATCTTCTTTAGCTTCTGCTAGTTCATGATTTATAAACTCATAATCCAGCAGAAGTGCTCCACTTCGATAACTAGCCTTTGAAACCCAAAGTCGAACATAACTTAAATCATCTTTAAGTACGGTTTCTCCTTTCTTAGGAGTCCATTCTGCATATAATGCTCTTGCTCCTTGGGATAATGCCGTAAACCAATACTTATCCTCTTTCCAAAGGGTTTCCTTATCAGTAATACCATCAAAAATCGACCCTTTTCCATAGGCATTTTCAACTCTTGGTTCAAAGGCATAGAAAGCATTCTTTAATTCAGTACCATAATCATTTGTTGTTATTTCATCAGAAATCGCACGAATATAATACAAGCCATATTCATCACTGATCCAAGCAAGATAAGTCTTAAAAGTTGAATGACTTTTAGCTGGTTCAATTAAATAACGATCATCATTCTCTATTCGTTGAGGTCTTTTTCCATTACAGGCCTCTGTAACTTCTTCAAAAGACATACCTTTGCTCAGTCCAAAAGGTCCTGCATACAACGAACTGATAAATGTAAACAAAGCAACAAGAACAACTATTCCTTTTTTCATTTCATACTCTCCTTACCTATGTTTTCGATAATTTTTATGATACGTTCTTCTTGGTCTTGAATAAGTTGTATAGCCAGAATAACCGCAAGAACTTCTATAAGCATTAATCAGGCCGTTTACATAACTTTGTACCCCAGCCGTAAATCGTGCCCCTACCTTATCATTTATTATATTCCAATTATCCTGATTTGAAATATCTTTTATTAGCTCTTCTTTAGTCGTAGCCATAGATTTTGACAAATCAATCTCAACTGCAGGAACACCGGCTTTTCTGATTATCTCTGCCTTTTCATCATCAACCTTATGAGTCACAAGAATCTCTGCTATCAATGGAATTTCAACCGGAAGCTGTATTCCTAAATAATTACATGGCTGAATCACTTTTGCAAATACGTCAGGAACAATATTCAAATCAGTCAACTTAACTTCCATTCCTATGGCTTCGGCCTTTATAAATCCTTTTTTCCCGTTGATTGCTATTGGCATAGTTCGATTTTCGAAAAGAATCTCTTTTCCCCAAATATGCCTGATTGTCTGATACCCAGTTCCACAATCATTTCCGCTGATATGAACAAAATGATGTTCTCTTACTTTTCCATCATTTTTTGCTACCAGTTTCTCTTTGCAACCTGAACAAATACAGATTGTGTCAAGATTTGTTCGCAATTTCACTGAAAAAAGTCATGCAAATCAGGCCGCTTTCTGCTCCTTTTCCCATTCAATTTTTTGTTCACGAAGAGTTTCTGCACTGATGTAACTGGCACCAGTAAGATGGTCTTCGCTGTATTCAATCAGACTGGCAGTCATCAATCTC
>JAZUJH010000103.1:0-28418 GCA_045642665.1 Treponema sp. | reverse complement strand
TATGTCTAATGCAAGAGAACAATTACGTATATTTTTCACAAATCCAGTGCTTTTATCTTGCATTTTCAGCTGGCTATCTGCCCAGTTTGTGAAAACATTGATAAAGTTATTTTCTGGTAAGGTTCATTCAGTCTCTGAACTTCTGGAGCTTCTGTTATGGCGTACAGGCAGTATGCCTTCGAGTCATTCAGCTCTTGTTTCTACTCTGTGTACAACAATAGGTTTCAGGTCTGGAATAGGCAGTGACGTTTTTATTCTTTCTCTGGGATTTTTCCTGGTCACTATACGAGATGCTGTGGGAGTTAGACGTGCCAACGGTATTCAGGCGGCTCTTCTTAACAAGGTGGGGAAGACTCTTGCCGAGAAGGGTGTGTTAGAAGAATTTAAACCAATAAAGGAAGTGCAGGGGCATACACCCGCTGAAGTGGCAATAGGCTGTCTTCTGGGATTTTTTATCGGACTTGCATTCAGTGTGCTTAAGTAATGAAAGTTCGTTTTCGTTTTGTGCTTACAGTAATAGTTTTTCTCGTAACGGTGTTCTGTCTTTTTAAGTTCAGGACCGTTCCTGTTTCTAAAATATGGAACAATTATTCGGTTCTTTATGCCGAAAAGTCAGTGCCTGAGGAAACCGTTTCGGCTTATCTGAAAGATGCTGGCTGCAAAGATGTCATCGCCCTTAAGGAACAGAGGGTTCCTTTTGTTTCTCGCTATCTTCCTGTGGCACCGTCACAGAGTTCCTACATGTCTGACAGGGAAATGTATTTTACTGATGAGGAATGCAGGTATAACCTGTTCTACGTTCCAGAGAAATATCACGATAATGCGAAGGAAGCTCTTGGAGGTCTTGAAAAAAAATTCAGGGCTGTTGCAGGAATGGACGGCAGCATACAGTTTCCGTGGATGGTTCCGGTTGTTTGTACTTTGGTCTACCTGATTTTTCTTGCCTTCGCCAAGTTCAAGTCCGTTTATTTTGTGGCAGGATTTTTTCCGCTCCTGTTGCCTTTCTCAATGCCCTTCTATTCAGTTACGGCAGGAATTTGTCTTTTGGAATTTTCTTTGTTCCTGATGAATGTTCTTTGGGGCAGACGAAAGCAGCTCAGGGCGGCTGTCTCAAATTTTTATATAGTTGTGCTTCTTGTTTCTGCCGAAGCCATTTTCTTTGTATCTTCAAGGCTCTGCGGTTTTCTTTCGCTTTTGGTGATGACATGTTCATTTATTTCGATTCTGTTTGTCAAGAGCACGGAAGAGAAGAAGGATTCAAAATCAGCTTTCAGCTACAAATATATTTTTTCTGCAAAGCAGCTTGCGGTAATGACAAAGCGTAATTCGGTGCTTCTTCTTGTTGTGTCCTTTTCGATAGCAACTGTGTTCGGATGTTTTGTGTATTCATATAAGAGGAATGCCAAAGTTGATTTTGCAGGGGTCTCTTTGCCTAGTCCAGTGAATCCTAATTCTGTTTCATACGGAAAGAGGCTTCCTAATCTTAATGATTATTTCAGGTGGGCATGGAATACTAAGGTTTTTCCGTACAAGAGTCTGCATAATTTCAGGTCAGTTGAAAATGTTGCGGATGGTGACCGCATTACAGTTATTGAATATGAGGAAACTGCTGAAGGAATTAAGTCCAGGGAAAAGGTTTTATTTGAATATGACTCCAAGTTCAAGGATTCATGTGAAAAGGATATAGAGAAGTTTGATTATCCTGCTATTGAAAAGCTTATGCTTGAGCAGGGAAGGGATGTGCAGGTTTCTTACAGCAGCGGTTCGGACAGCGGAACTTACGGAAGTGAAAATTTCTTTATGAGTTTCATTCTGATTCTTGCGGCCTTCGGAGAATCTGTGCTTCTGTTCTTTATATACAGGGCAACTGTTAAGGCTTAACGGGTTGTAGTTTTATGGGGCCCGATAAAAAAATGTTTGGAAGAAAGGAAATATGAAGACAGTATCAAATTTTGTGCAAATTGAAAAACGTAGTTTTCCTGATTCAGTAAGGTCGTTCCTTCCTCAGTATGCATATATTCCATGCAATCTTTCAAGGGAAGAGAAATTTTCTTGCATAGTTTCAGAAAATGATGTAATAGAGGAAGGTCAGGTCATAGCTTACTCCCAGTATGGATCTGAAGAAGAGAAGGTTGCAATTCATTCGTCCGTTCCTGGAAGTGTGGTTGCTGTTGAAGACTGTACTCTTCTTAATGGGAACAGGGGAAAGGCTGTAAAGATTCGGGTAAAAGGTTCATTCTCATTTCTTGGAAAGGAACTGAAGGAAAATGAGTGGCAGTGGTACAAGCCTGAAGAAATTCTTGCTCTTCTTGATGCGGGCGGAGTTCTTAATACTTTTGGTAAAACTATTTCCCTGTACAGACAGATTTCTGAGTGCGAAGTAAAGAAGGGAAGGTTCCTTGTGATACGTCTTTTTGATGACGACCCGAGTTACAGCACTGATTCTTTTATTTTTTCAAAATATACGGAAGAAATTACAAAGGGGGCAGTCATTGTTGCAAGGGCTATGAAGGCTCAGGGAATAATTTTTGCGGTTCCAAGGAAATCATCCATAAGGGTAAATGCGGAAGAACTTAACGGAATGCCGTTCTTTAGTCTTGAAGTTAACAACAAGAATTATCCTGCCGGTTTCTCTGAATCCCTTATCCATCTTGTGAAGAAGGCCGGCAAGTCTGAAGAACTTAAAAAGTTTGATGACGTCAACCATTTCTGTGTTTTTGCAGATCCTTCTACGCTTTATTCCGCTTATGAGGCAATAGCTTTCGGCAAACCTTCTATGGATACTTTTGTTCATGTAGGCGGAAGCTGCGTAAAATACAGCGGTATGTTCAAGGTAAAGGTTGGAACAACCCTTAAAGATATAGTAAGGCAGTGTGGAGGGTTCAAGGTTCCTTTCGGAAAGGTGATTGTAAATGGAATGATTCTGGGCTTCGCTTCATCCAACCTTGACATGAGCATAACAAAGGAAGTAAAGTCCGTCGCATTTGTTCCTGCATCAAAGCTCAGTGACCAGAATTTTTCTGCATGCGTAAGGTGCGGTAACTGCCGCAATATTTGTCCGGAGAATATTTTTCCTGATCTCCTGTTCCGTCATAGCATAGGCGGAAAGGCTATAGGAAGAGATCTTCTTGAAACTTCATATTTGTGTTCTGGCTGCTGCCTGTGTAACAGTGTGTGTCCTTCAAGACTGCCACTCTGCCAGATTATTGAACTGATAAAGGAAAATAGAAATGAAAGTCGTAAAAATATTTGACACGGTATCTCGTAAGAATGTATTGCTCAAGCCTTATGTTTACTTGAAGCCATCTCTGGTGACAGCGGGCAAATCTTTCTTCATTCTTCTTCTTCCTCAGCTGCTTATGCTTGTCATAACGAAGTCATATTCCGCAGTTTTCAATTGTCTTGCAACAGTTCTTGCGGCTCTAGCTTCTGATGCAATTTATAATCTCATAAAGAAGCAGCTTAAGTTTTCATGGCTCAGTACTCTGGTCCAGGGACTTCTTATAGGTCTTCTTGTGCCTGCATCGTATAATCCTGTAGCCCTGTTTTTCATAACCTTCGTTACTATTTTTCTTGCAAAATATGCCTTCGGAGGCTTTGCGTCTTCATGGGCGAACACTACTGCCGTAACTGTTGCTGTAGTCTATATGCTTAACATGTCTGCATTTCCGGGCTTCCAGCTTACACTTGAGGCTCTTTCAGGAAGAAATGCAGCTCTTTCTCTTATTCTTGACGGAACAGTTCCTTTATGCCGGGCTGATTCTGTTGTTACGAGTTTTCTGAATCGAACAGTATTCTCTTGGGTAGGAATTTCAGTGCCGGAAGGATATGTTTCACTTTTCTGGGACAGCGGTTCGGTTATTCCTGCCTTCCGATTTAATTTCATTACCCTGGTTTCGTCAATGGTACTGATTTCTCTTGACATCGTGGACTTTATGATTCCTGCTGTATTCCTTTTTGTTTACGGAGCACTGGTTAAGATTTTCGGAACAGTATTCATCGGCGGTCAGCTTTTTAATGGAGACGTCATTCTTGCTCTGCTTACAAGCGGAACCTTGTTTTCAACTTTGTATGTTCTCCAGTGGTACGGAACAATTCCGATTACAAACACCGGAAAAATTTGTTACGGTTTCATAGCGGGTGTTGTTGCTTATTTTGTCATGGGATTCGGAAATTCGGCAGTGGGCTATATGTTTATGATTCTTCTGATGGATATTGTTTCATGCATGATACATGTGTATGAAAGCAAGCATACAAAGAAGATTATTGTCGGGAACCTTATTCCGAAACTTAAGGCCAGAAGAGAAATTCAATAGAGGTTAGGGAGCAAAGAATGTCAGATACAGAAGATATAATTGCAGTGGATACTCCTTCAGATGAAAATTCATTTCAGGTGACCCCTTTGTCGGCTGCTGAACTTGAGCAGCTAAGAAAGAATAAGGAAATGCTTAGGGCGGGAGGCATTTTTACTCTCTTGCTTCTTGTGCTGTTCGGTTTCGTTGTTCTGTTCGGGCTTCTCTCAAGAAAGTCTCTGCAGAATGGGGCGAGAGTTTATGTGCAGCAGGTCTTTGAACGTAATGGTGTTACGTATGTTCCTGGTGAATATGATGTAACGGGCAATCCTTTTTCATACAGCTGCTATTCATTTACTGTTAAGGGAAGCGAAAATCTTCATTCGGTTCTCATAAGAATGAATACACTTTACGGGCCGCAGCTTGGTGTGTTCCTCTATAACAGCATCAGCAGGGAATGTGATTTTATAGGTTTCGCTGATATGAATAGTAAAGCTTCAGGAGCTCTCTATGAAAATTCTGTCGGGGCACAGCTTTTGTATTACAGGGAAAAGATTCCTTCAATACTTCAGATAAAATCTCAAGGCGGTGAAAGTAAATGAGAAAGATCAATCTATATACATATATTACAGCAGCCCTAGCACTTTTGGTTCCTGTTCCTGGAAGATTCGCTTATGGAATTGTTCTGGTTCTTCTTCTTAATATTCTTCTTGCGTCGGGAACTCTTTTCAGAAAACTTGTTGCCGTTCTGAAACTTCAGCAGCTTCAGAGTGTTCTTGTAGGAGTTTTCCTTGTTGCAGTTACAGTTCTCTACAAGGAATTACTTAATTTCGTTACACCTGGAATTGCTCTGAACCTTGGATACGTAATCTATATGCCGGCAGTTTCTTCGTTCCTCATAGGTTTCCTTTATGAACCTTCAAATGGAGCTGTGTTGCAGGAGCTTAAGCAGAACATGGTTCCGAACCTGATGTTTTCTGGATATGCTCTGGTGTTTTTTCTTCTGAGGGACATCATAGGCTACGGAACAATTACATTTGCAGTTTTCCCCGGCGTGAAGGAAATTGTTATCCAGAAATATACGGAAGGAAAGACTTATATGGGTGTTTTCTTCACAACAATTCCTGGAGCACTGGTCATGGTTGCTCTTTCAATTATTATTACTGCTCATGCTGTAAATAAGGCTGAATATATCAGGAGCATAGCAAAAGAGGAGGAGCAGACTGATGCTCAGTAATGTTTGGTACTATGTATTTTATTCCTCTGCGATTTTTATTTACGGAATAGGAATTAACAGAGCGATTCTTGTAAGCAAGAAGCCCAAGAACATTCTTGTAGATTTTGTCAAGATGGTGATTTCTGTTACTTCGTCAGCTGTTCTGACATATCTTGTGTCTGAGAAATTGCTGGGAAACATCGGTCTTATGGATATTTATCCTTTCATTGCGGTTCTGATTTTTTCGTCCATATCAGTTTTCATTGAAGCCATAGTCAGAATAGCTTCAAGAACAGGTGTGGCTGAATATACTGTTTCAATTTTGTGTATTCTTATTGCAGTAAATGAAAGCGTAACTCTTGTGGAATGTCTGGTTAACTCCTGTCTCTGCATTGCTTCATATTTTCTTAGCATACCTGTTCTTTTTTCTCTCAGAAAGAGAATTGAACTGTCACATCCTTCTGAAGATTTCCATAACCTGAGTCTTCTTTTCATCAGCATTGCCATAGTAATTCTCGTGTTCCTCACTTGGAACGTTTCTTGGCTTAATCCGGGGGCATTTTAATGGTTCTAACTATATTGTTTTTAGTTTTGCTCATTCTTGGAATCGCGTTGTTTCTGCTTTTCATTTTCATGCTGTTCCTTCCTTCCTTGGGAGCCCAGAAGATGAATGCGGCAGATCTTATGTTTTCAAAGGAAGAAGTGAATGCTGTGCTCGGTCTTGATGATTTTAAATGGTCTGACAAGCGCATTGATTACGAAAAAGATGCGGAAGGAAATTTATTTTTTTCCCTTTACAATAGTGATGATAATACAAAAAGTAACAAATCGGAGAATAAGAAACGTTTGTCCGTTATAGATAAGTTTCTTTGCAAGTTATATTCTAAGAATTTGTAGTGTTATATGCCTCTTATAAATTTATGTCTGGGCTTGAATTTGATTGAAAAGGATTTTACTTCCGAAGAGGAATTTGAATCCTTTTATCAGAAATCAATTAAGCCCCTTTTAGTTTTTTTATATTCTCATCCAAAGGTCTGCTGGAATTTTGCTTTCACAGGAATTCAGCTTGAGTGGCTTCAGGAAAATCATTCCGAATCAATCCAGATTCTGGGGGAACTTACCAGCAGACATCAGGTGGAAGTGCTTGGCGGTGGATATTATGCACCGGTTTTTCCTTTGCTCTTTCCTGTTGACAGAAGCGGTCAGATAGAGAAGCTTAATGCGGTTCTACGTTCCACAATCGGGAAGCGTCCCAGGGGAATTGCTCTTTACGGTGATATATGGGATCCTTCTCTTGTAACAACTTTTCAGTCCTGCGGAATGGAATATGTCTTTCTTAATAGGACACAGGTTCCTTCTTCAAGCAGAATTTTTTTGCCCATCATTACAAGTGAACAGGGCAAGAGCCTGAAGATTTTTCCCGTAAATGATGATTTTGTTCCGGCTTCCGATGAAGTATGCGACCTTTGGCTTACAAGAATTTTTGATGAAGCTTCAAAAAATAATAGCGGATCAGAAGAAAAGATTGTAAACATAATATTTGATTCAGAAAATATTGATAATTTCTTTCTCTCGGGAATTGATAATTTACTTTCAGATTTCATGGACACCAAGTGGAAGAACTATTTTGTTTTTTCCACACCCCAGATGTATCTAAAAAACTGCCGCCACTTTTTGCAGATGTATATTCCTGCGGGCATGGACTGGCAGATTGCAAGATGGGCAAGGGAACCTTACAAGGTTTGTGAGAATTTATCGCGCTTTCCTCTTACGATATTTGATTTTCTTAACACTTATCCACAGAACCGGAGACTCTATGACAGGATGATGTACATCAGTGTTATTATTTCCCAGAGCAAGGGCGGAGATAAGATTAGGAAGAGGGCTGCCCAGGAAAAACTTTGGGAATCCCAGAGCGGTTCAAATTATGTTTCCCCCGGCGGTATTCCTGCAGTAATGAGAAAACGCCAGAACGCTTACAGAGTTATTAATGAAGCGGAACGTTATATCCGTTCAAGCAATGACTTTGTTGAATCACTGACGAGCTTTGACTACAATGGTGACGGTCTGAATGAATATATCTGTCAGATGGAGAAATACCATGGTGTAATTTCTTTGGACGGCGGAAGAATTTCTGAGCTGGATCTGATCAACAAGGGGTCCAACTCTGCCAACAGTCTGACACGAATAAAAAGGTTTGACAAATTTGATGACAACTATTGCCGCGGCATTTTTGTAGAACATTTTATTGAGGAGTCTAACCTTAAGGATTTCTTGAATTCACGTAGCGTAGAGAATGATACTTTTGCGAACCTTCAGTTTGCTGAAAAGAAATTTGATGCGCGCAGGAAAGAGATTCAGCTTGAAGGGAACGGCCTGTTTTCTTCTATGAACCTGCCGTGTTCTCTGCTCAAAAATTATATTGTCTCATCAGACGGTTTTTCAGTTCAATATATTTTAAAGAACCAGAGCCCGTTCAGTGTGAAAGGTATTTTTATTGTGGAGATGAATCTTGCCCAGACAGACTTTGATTCTTCTGAAAGCCAGTACAAGACTGAAATTATTTTTGACGGACAGAAACAGGAAATTGTTTCGGATTCACTCTTCACTAAGCCGGACGGTGTTTCTCTCATTCAGGTCAGTGATTTCAAGGACAAAATGCTGTTCCTTTTTGAACCTAATGAGGAAGGAGGATTCATGTGTTCCACTGTAAATTTCAGCAGACCCAATGACTGCGGGGAAGTTGAAAAATGTTCGTCAACCCAGGTGATTTCCTTGTACTGGAATGTTGACCTTGCGGCTGACAGGGCAGTGGAGAAGACTATAAATCTTAGTCTGATACCTTTCAAGAAGAAATAAATTACAGGACTGCCGGATGTTTGTTTCCGGCAGTTTTTTTTTGACGAAGTCGAAAATACGTATTCCTTGTAATATAATTAGAGGTGAGACTGTTTTATTCTGGAGGTGTCTATGGGTAGCAGGGATTTGGATTCAGCATTTGATAATCATCTCATCCTCCTCAAAAATGTTTATGAAAATTTTGCAAGGACTGGAAAAGCATATAACTGCGGCATCATTTCAAAGAAAAGTTATTCCCAGAACTATTCAGGAAAATATAATGTCCAGAGAACCGCTTTGTGTGCATCCGAATCAGTTGTGAAGGAATTCGTTGCAACGAAGAGGTCATTTAAAAAATATCTGATGGTTGCAGAGAATATAATAATGTTTGTTGACATAGAAAAGAATGAGCATTTCTCTGCCGGCCTTATTTATGAAATCAGCAGCCGTCCGAAGATAAACATCTGCTACGGTCATTTCGGAAGAGATGATTTTTCGTCGGCATTCAGAATGAAGCGGGTCAACTCAAAGAGAGGATTATTCAGGCGGCCTGAATATCAGATTTCAATGGATTCGTTTTACGGCGGAAAATGTATAAATCTTTTGGACGGGATACTTGCCCATGAGATTGCCCATATTTTTACTTATGGATGGCGGGACAGAATTAATAAAAAAATTAAGAAATATTTTTCTCTAGTAAGGAATGATTCGGAAAAGAATCTGATAGAATATTTTATTGAGGACGTGTTTCCCCTTCTGGAAACTGAAAAAGAGAAGTCCAGGTTCTATAAGATTTTATCTGAATATGAAAGGAATGAAGCCTTCTGTGACTGGTGTGAATTCAATGTACAGAATGAATCTGCCGGTAAGTCTCAGCTGGAACTTGAGCGATGCAGGATGCTGGCCTGCACAACAAAAAAGGAGCTTGCCTATGCGAAGCTTCTGAATTCCTACAAAAATGACGCGGATTATTTTGCAAAGGATTCTGATTTTGCAGGTCTCTGGGGTGAGGCTGTGAATATGCGCCTGAAGTATTCCCTCGAATATTTTGAATCGGCGGGTGAAAGGGAACTGAAGATTCTTGCGAATGTGAAGGATGTGCTGGAGCAGTTCTATGCTCTTAACGGGAAGTGGAATAATTCTGTTTATCCTGAAGAATATTATTAATTTTCTGATGTCTCCCTGGAAGCGACCATATTTTTTTGTTCTGAATTATACTAGTATCATGGACGGGGAAAAGTTATAGTCTATGGAGCTGGTAAATCTTTACAAATTCCTGATTAGATAATATAATTTTTCTTAAGTTATAACGGTTTGAATTGTCTATGAGTTTCAAAGGAAAATATATTTTTCAGAATCTTGGGGCGTGGTAGGCTTTCAAAAAAATAAGAAGCTTCTTATATAGGAGACAGTTATGAAAAAATTACTTATCGTCGTTGATATGCAGAACGACTTTCTTACAGGCAGCCTTGCTAATGCAGATGCAGTAGCTGTGATTCAGAATGTCCGCGAAGAAATCATGAGTGCGGATTCCATTATCTTTACACGTGATACACACAAGATAGAAAATTATCTCAGTACACAGGAGGGCAAAAATTTGCCGGTGGTTCACTGTGTAAGGGGAAGCACCGGCTGGAATGTTGAAACAAGTTTGCTTGATGCAGCAGCAGGAAAAGATTTTTCTTTTGTAGACAAGCCGACATTCGGTTGGAACGGATGGGCTGAATACTGTAAAGGTCTTGACGCCGATGAAGTTGAGTTTGTCGGAACCTGTACAGACATTTGTGTAGTTTCAAATGCTCTTGCATTTAAGGCTGCGTTCCCGGAAGTAAAAGTTTCATGCAGGGCAGACTGCTGTGCAGGTTTGACAAGGGATAAGCACAATGCAGCACTTGAAGTTATGCGTTCTTGTCAGGTTGAGGTAAAATAAAATGATCCAGATAAACTGCATTCCTCTTGAAGTGGATCAGTTTCCAGACGGAACACCGCACATCAATTTTTCTTCTGATATTCAGCGAAGTGTGCAGGAGAAAAATAATGCCCGGGTTACCTGGAAATTTGATTCAATGGAAGAACTTTTTGTTCTTCAATGTGTTAAAGATAAATTAGATTCTCTTTGTGAAAAAATTGAACTTGAGCTTCCTTATATTCCCAATGCAAGAATGGACCGTATTAAAAACGGATGCGATGTTTTTACCCTCAAGTCTTTTTCCAAGCTTCTGAACGCAATGAATTTTTCTAAGGTGATCGTTAACAATGCGCACAGCAATGTTTCCCTTGCCCTCATTGAAAATGTTGAAGACGAAGTTTATGAAATCATAGAAAACTTTATAAAGAATGCCGGTGTAAAGTTTGATACTGTCATGTTCCCTGATGAAGGTGCGCAGAAACGTTACGGCGATATCGGGATGATCAAAAATAATTTCAATGTTGTTACGGGAATGAAAAAGCGTGACTGGAAGACAGGAAATATTCTTGGCCTTGAGATTCTGGGAAATCCTGATGACATCATGGACAAGAATATTCTGATCATTGATGACATCTGCAGCCGTGGAGGAACATTTAAATTCAGTTCCATTGAGCTAAAAAAGAGGGGCGCAAAAAATATTTATGTTTTTGTCAGCCACTGTGAAAATATTGTTGACATTCAAAGCCTGAAGGACGCAGGTGTTGTAAATCTGTTTACTACGGACAGCATTTACCGTGGTTCAGATGATTTTGTAAAAATGATATAGGGGCAGAAAATTATGATCGACATAAATGCAATTCTTCTTTCGGATACATACAAGCAGGTACATAATCAGATGTACCCGAAGGGTCTGACAAAACTTACTTCTTATCTTACGCCACGTAAGAGCATGTTCGAAAACCAGGACAAGGTGGTGTTCTTCGGGCTCCAGGCATTTCTTCAGGAATTTCTTGTCAGCTATTTCAACAGAAATTTCTTTGAGCAGCCTGTTTCTGATTTGCTTGATTCCTACAAGAAATATATGAACCTTCAGCTGGGGCAGGGAAATTATTCGGCAGACCATCTTGAAAAGCTTCATGCTCTTGGATATCTGCCGCTTAAAATCCGTGCACTGCCGGAAGGTTCCTTTGTAAATACCGGTGTGCCCGTCGTGGAGATTACAAATACGCACGAAGATTTTGCCTGGCTTACGCAATGGATTGAATGCATTCTTCAGACAGAGCTCTGGAAGCCCTGTAACCATGCGACAATAGGTCTGCAGTATCTGATGATTGCAAGAAAGTATTATGAAAAAACAACGGACTGTGCAAATCCGAGAATGGCTATGGCTGATTTCGGTATGCGTGGAATGTCATGTACAAATGAAAGCATCCGCTGTTCAGCTTCATGGCTTCTCAGTTTTAACAAGACTTCCACAATTCCTGCACTTCCATATATTGACAGATATTATGATGCTGACTGCAGTTTCAATCATATAGGAATCGGTGCCGCATCAACTGAACATTCGGTCATGGCAAGTAATTTTGCAGTTGACGGCGATGAAGCAGCCTTGGTTAAGAGACTTCTCACGGAAGTTTATCCAGAAACTTCTTTCTCAATGGTTTCCGATACATACGATTACTGGAACATGGTTGAAAATATTCTTCCTTCACTCAAGAAGGAAATCATGGAGCACAAGGGGAAGCTGCTTGTACGTCCTGATTCGGGCGACCAGTTTGAGACTGTAATAAAAACTGTCCAGGTGCTCTGGGAAAAATTTGGCGGTACGGAAAATAGGAAGGGGTACAAGGTTCTTGATTCTCATATAGGTCTTATTCTTGGTGACGGATGTACAACAAAGTGTGTTGAAAAGATTTATCGCAGGCTTGATGAAATGAAGTTCGCAGCAGACAATGTTGTGTTCGGTGTGGGTGCATTCTGTTTTACGGCAACCTTTGAAAAGGACAGGATGATCGTCAATACACGTGATACTTTCGGTGTAGCTTTGAAATCAACGGCCGGGATTGTTGACGGAAAGTTTATTGAGATTTTCAAGGACCCTAAAACTGATACGGAGAATCTTAAGAAGTCTCACAGAGGGATTGTAGCTGTTTACAAGAAAGACGGAAACTATTTTGAACAGGACGGGTTCAATTATACTGATGCAGAAAAATTTGAAAATGAAAAGGCTGCAGAAGGTCTGGAAATTCCAATGCAGACTGTTTTTGAAGACGGAAGGCTTTACAACCGCCAGAATTTTATGCAGATAAGAAGACGTCTTGAAGAAGAGGTAAAATAATGAATACAAAAGTTGAACTTGAGAATGTGAAGAGTCACATGAGAGAATGGTTTGCAGCTTGCGGAAAAACAAAGGCAATAGTCGGTGTTTCAGGTGGAAAGGATTCATCTGTTTGTCTGAAAATTGCATGCGATGTACTTGGAGCTGAAAATGTTTTAGGTGTAATGATGCCTAACGGTGTGCAGGCTGATATTGAGGACAGCAAAAAGGTGATAGCTTTCTGCGGTTGCGGGAGCAGAACTGTTAACATTGCAGATGCCTATGAAGGTCTTTCAAAGTCAATAGGAGGAGATGCAAAGGACAATTATGTGTACAGAACAAATACTCCTGCTCGCATAAGGATGACAACACTTTTTGGTCTTTCAGCCATTGAAGGCGGAATTGTAATTAATACCTGCAATCTTTCTGAAGACTGTGCACCTGGAAACTATTCAACACTTTTCGGTGACAATGCAGGTTCATATTCTCTGCTCCAGGGATTTACTGTTACAGAAGTCAGGGCCCTTGGTGATGAGCTTGGTCTTCCTTCTGAACTTGTACACAAAACTCCTTCAGACGGAATGTGCGGTTCAAGTGATGAGGAAAACATTGCTCACCAGACTGGAATTGAAGGCTTTACATACGAAAGATTTGATAAGCTTATCCGCTGTGAGAAACATGATTTTACGGAGGAGCAGGTAAAAATTCTTGATGCAGGTTATGCGAGAGGTAAGTTTAAGAATGAGATAGTAAGAATACCTCATTATGTTCCTGAACTTCCAAACTATTTTGAAGGTAAATAAAAAGATAAGGAATTCCTGGAAGCAGAATGATTTGCCTCCGGGGTGATTCCTTTTCTTTTGTTCCGATTATTTTTAATCGCATCTTTTAATCAGAAGATTGCTTATAGCAAATATTCTTGGGACCGTTTGCAAAAAAGTTTACATGATAAGTTATGTAAGTCGGTAAGCCATCAAGGAGATGCTTATGATTAACTATAACGGAACAGCATTGTTGGAAAATATCCTGAACGTAAGCGTCAAACCAACCGGTGAAACTTTCAAAATTCTATGTTAAAATTGGTTCGTTGAGTAACCGAACAAACAGAAATTGAACAGGTATAATGACCCGCAATTTTGGAAGGACATTAACCATTATACAGAGAAGTGTTACTTCGCAGGTAGTCCTGGTGAGATACAAAAATTTGAAAAGAATATTTTGCTTTTATATTTATTCAGTCCATTAAGTAATGCTTTATTTGCTCTTTCAAAAAAAGCCGAAAACAATTTTACTCTGGTGTATTTATTTCAAAAAGGTTCTGGGCAGAATGTATCATATTTAATTTATAACGATGAACAATTAGTTTCAGATTTGAAATGTTTGAATACAAGAAAAATTCTGGATATAAAGCTTGATAAAAACAAAAAAAGAATCTGTTTTATTTGCTGAACAAATTGGTAACTTATACCGCATAAGCAGGCTTAATTATCTTACAAACACAGAAACAGTTTTATCTGATTTTGAGCAGGAGATTTACAGCTTCAGAGCCTTTACAGTAAATTCATTTTACTGGTGCGACTGTTGTGAAAATAGCCAGGAACCACATATTTTGTATGAATATGATTCTCGAACAGAACAAATCAGCAAATTGTATGAATTAGAAGATTTCCGAATTAGCCCTGAGCACTCATGTACAGCCATATTTATAACACATGTTCAACCGGATGATTGTTTCATTTATTTCTATATGGATGGAGGCTTTGGCGGAGATTCTGGGAATATTGTAATTGATTGTCTGACAGGGGAAGTTACAAAAAATGAAGCTGATTTTGGATGGTCAATTCCAGGTGGACGTTATAAAAATAAATTAATTCGGGAATGTGCTTCAGTTTCTCAAACAGGTTCTGCAAGACAATACAAAAGCAAAGGCTGTGTTATATTTGACATAATTACGTTAGGAGAAGTCTAATGTTCCTTCAAACAAAGGTATGAACGAATGGCCGGACCTTTAATACTTCTGTCAGATGATTATTTTCTGGTACCGCTATGCATTAGTCCGTTCAAAGATTCCTTGCGTAATGGATTATTTGGAAGTAATTGGACTGTCTGTTATACAGTATTTGATATTAAAAATAACAAATCAGTTTTCAATGGAATTAAAACAGAAACAAAAATAATGAAACTTTTAGATGCTGTTTTGATAGATTAAAAATGATTCGATAACGTAACATGATTTTTTTTTAGTGTAAATCTTATTTTATTCCTATAAATACGAATTGACTTAAATACTAGCACCATCCATCTTCCTCATTGAATGGTGTCATTTCAATGTTCCAGGGCAGGAGCTTTTCCCAGTCTTCCTGAGTTTCGCAATATGGGGCTTTTTCAAATACGTTTCTCATATAATCTTCAGGAACTTTTCTGATGACTTCCTTGTCCGGATCACCTTCTTCAATCTGCTGCCTTCCACATGTCTTCCTTCTTGTTTCCTCATCCTTAAGATACACGACCTTTGACTTATCGTGCTCAAGGAATATGGGTTTTTCCTTTCTGTTTTCAGCAGACTCTGGAGCAGCAACAGTTACTGTGTTGAATTCTTCGGTCTTTACTTCAGGAATGTATTCTTCAGCCCGTTTACCGAACTGGTGGCCCATTAGGGATGCAATGGTTTCTTTTAGATTCTTTATTTCATCCTCCTGGGCTTTTATTTCTGCAGACTGCTTTTCAATTCTGATGTCTTTCTCAGCTTCTCTCTTTTCAAGTTCGGCTATTCGGGCATTTGCTTTTTTCAAGCTTTCTGAGTAATTCCTGTATTTCTGGAGAGACCGGCTCATTCATTATGAAAAAATTCTATAATTTTTGAATTTCCGTGAATACCATTTAAATGACGAGTTTAAATCTCAAAATGTAGCTCTTCGTGATGCTTGCAGATATTAATGCCTTTTAGAATAAGTTCTAGATCTTCCTCATTTATTTGCAGTGCTTCTTCCTGTGTTTCAGGCCAGGGCCAGCGTTCTTTTTCAAGACGCTTTGATGCAATCCAGAAGCCGTTGCTCTGCCACCGGATTGACTTGATTATGGTTCTGGTTCCATTGCAGAACAGGAATACGCAGTCCTTTTCGTACTGGCTCATGTGCATATGATTTTTTGCCAGCTCTCTCAATCCCTCAAAGGATCTTGTCATGTTTGTTGCCCCTGGTCTGATGAATATCTTTGTATTGGAGAAATATATTTTCATATCAGGGCCACCGCATCAAGAATTTTTACAAGGTTACATTCAGAAATCTCTGCAGTAACTCTTATTTTAACGCCTGATTTTTTGATAAGGATTGATTTGTCTGAATCTGTCAGGATTTCGCTTTTTTCGGGTCCAACAAATCCTTCAAGATTTTGTTCTCATACTTCCAGCCTTCTGAATAAACCCAGTATTTGAATGTGTGAAGATTTATACCGTGCTCCCTGCTGAACTGGGCTGCCGTTTGTCCTGAGTTTTTGAATTCACCTACCAGCTGGTATCGCTGGATTAATGAAAACAGCTTTACTGGTTCTGGTTCTTCCATGTTGTTCTCCATGGAAAACTCTAGCACTCATTTTCTAATTGGGGTATGTGCAGTTGGTTTGACTCTTACTCCTGAACAGTGTAACAAATGAAGACGATGAAAAACTTGAATATAAAGGAAGCGGGGCTAAGGTAATGCATCTGAAAGAGAGGCAGGCAGTCGCATTCCAGCATAAGATGATGCCTGATGATTATACTTCTGACTAACCTGATTTCGTTGAAATATGCGTTTTTTAATTGAATTTCCATTTCTGAATAAATTTGTTCTGTGCGGTCTACCCAGTTTCTTCTGGAGCACGTTCTATTCTGTTGGCAAAGTTTTTTCAGGGTCCCTTGTGAATGCCGATGTACTGATGATGGAACCTGAAATAATGGTAGCACTTTTCAGGAATCGCATCATACATGAAAAAATGCGGTGGAATTATTTTGAGGAATGCTTTCAGACTGTCTGAAAAATCATAATGAGCACGGGAATGAATACGGAATTCCACCTTTGAAATATCAATGCCCATCAGCTTTGCATTTTTTTTAATTCTGGTATTATGGGCATCTTTAAAAATATTTTTCAGAGATGCCCGTGAGTTTTAATACTTGAAATTACAAGGCTTACACCATTGCGTTTTCAAAGTTGCGTCAAAAAATTGAATTTTTTCAGAGTTTTCATTATATTATATTCTGTGCATCAAAAAATCAATATTCGAAGGTAAGTTATGGCTGATGAAAATTTTATTCTTCCTAAAACGGAACGTTCGGTTAGCAGAATAATTTCTGGTATCACACGTTTCTTTGAGATTTCTTCCTTATGCTACGGAGGTGTGTATACCGGTTATACCGTGTGCAGAATTATTTTCATGAGGAATTATCTTGTGCAGAATATATTTCTGTGTGCCTTTTCATGCATCCTTTACGGATTTTCTCTTTTTGAATTTATACGGGGGACTTCAGTTAACAGGTTCCTAAAATTTTATGTGGGCATTGCCCGGAGACTTGTGTGTGTTGCAATAACTTTTGCAGTCTTCATCAGTCTGTTCAAGGTTTATGATACCCTAATGCCCTGGAGAATTCTTTTCGCACTTTTCTGCGGGACAGGACTTATTATGTCTTGTATTGGGGATGTGTTTAACGCGACTGTTCCGGGATGGACTGAAGAGATTCTTGGTAGCTTTAAATCTGACATAGAAATTTCAGGTCTCGCTTCAAGAAGTCTTGTACAGATAAAGGACGCTGTTGCAGGTAATGATGAACTTAAGAAAAAGTCGGCAGAAGCCATTGCTGTTGCAACCGGCGGAGCAGTTTTATTTAATTTCATAAAGAAGCTCCTCCGTAAAAGAAAAAGTTGATCTTATTTTTCAGTTCCGTAAGCCCATGTAAGTATTCCCCCGAATTCAAGGACGCCGCTGTATCCCATTGCCGCAAGTTTTTCTGCCGCCACCTTGCTTCTTCTTCCTGAGCGGCAGTAAACTAAAATGGTCCGGCTTTTGTCTGGAAGTTCTGCGGGCGGAACCTTTGAAATTGTTTCTACGGGAATGCAGACTGCATTTTTTATATGTCCTTCAGCATATTCTTCCTTGGTCCTTGCATCTAGGATTATTATATCCTTTCCTGAATCCATTATTTTTTTTGCTTCCTCCTGGGAAATCTGCTTGTACTGGAATTTTTCTGCATCAGCTGAGTCTTTTTTCTTATTATGGGTGCAGGCTGTGAAAGAAGAGACTGCAAGTATTGCTGCTGAAATTACTTTTGCAAATTTTGGTTTCATTTTGTACCGCCTTGTATGAATGTTATTAATTTAATATATATCAATATTGTATTTTGTGCAATATAATTATTTGCAATTTTACTAAAATACTGACGGTCCAATCCGGTAGTAAAAGTTTTGAATATTCTGTACAATGTGAAGGAAGTGAAGGACAGTCAATAAAAGGTGGTACGTTAAAATGAATTTTTTTGGAAGAAATAAATTTTCTTTAGGACCTTTGATTTTGTTTTCGGTTTTTATTTTCTTCGGATGTTCTTCGCCGGAAATACTTCCTCCTGAAAAAAAAGAAAACCGTCTGGAAATTTCAACTGAAATTTTTTATCGCCAGACATTCAATAATTGCGGTCCGTATTCAGTGATGGCTGCCGTAAATATTCTGACAGGTGAAAAAAAGGATCCGGAACTTCTTGCAAGGAAAACAAAATTCAGGATACAGAAAAATCTTACCCTGCCGCAGGGAGTAGTGAAGCTTCTTCATGACAATGGAATCAGGACAAAGGAATTCAGTCTGAAGAAATATTCCGACGAGGAAAAAATCTGCTGGCTGAAAAATCAGATTGACAGGGGAACGCCTGTAATTCTTCTTATAAAGTGGCACGGCATTCTGCACTATGTAACTGTCCTCGGCTATACTCAGGATGGCTTCATGCTTTATGATTCCATGCAGGATAAGGATCCTTCTGACCCACGGAAGACTGTTGCTGATAACTCTTATGCTGGCAACAGATTTTATTCTTACGGTAGTCTGATGATGATGTGGAATGAAAGCGGGTACAAAGGTTTGTACAAGGATTATGCAATTGTCTGCGGAAAATGAAATTAAAAAAAATGGAGGCCGGATTTTTGCTGAATGAATATGCAGTAATGAAAGACCTTTGGAATATTTTTGCAGATGCTTTTCCGGGGATTGTGTAACGAAAAAAAATCATGGAAAAATCAGTTGCCGTAAACATAAAATCATTGGTTTCTTATATACACTTAGTATTTAAAGTTATATAATATTTTCACTTCTGGTTTTTAGGAGGAAGTTAAGTGAAAATTGAATTCGACAAAATAGAACGCAAATCTATGCCTCATTTCAAGGGAGGCAAAAAATCTTTTGATGTTAAGATGTTCAGCGATGACAGCATTAAGATAATGCACGGCAAACTTTCGCCGGGTGCAACAATCGGTATGCACACTCACGATACTTCAAGCGAAATAATATATGTTCTCAGCGGAAACGGAAAAGTTCTTTATGATGACGGAGAAGAGATGCTGAATCCTGGGGACAGCCATTATTGTCCTAAAGGTCATTCGCACAGTCTGCAGAACTGCAGCAATGAGCTGCTTGAGTTTTTTGCCGTAGTCCCTGAACTTTAAGGGAGAAAAATGAATTTGACACAGATACAGATGGAACTTGTAAGGGCAATAGAATCAATGGGCGGAAAGTCTAGGTTCACGGATTCGGTCCTTTCAAAAAAACTTAGGGAGATTTCCAGAATTGAAGGAAAAAAGAGGGCGACAGTTTCTCTTGCTGACCTTACGGCTGCAACGGATTATCTTGCCGGGACAGGAAAAATATTTTCGGTTACGGTAACAAGTGCTGATGATCTTCTCATTGAATGTTCAGAAACTTTGAAAGATATTTCTGTGGAATCAAGGCAGAGAAGACTCAGGCATGAAAAATCTGTGGAAATATTTACGAATTCAGATTTGAATCAGAAAAAAAGTATTGTAAAATCTAAGAAGAAGCATAAAACAGAACGTACGGAACGGACAAGCATTAATGTTTACAGCGACTTTTATGACGAATAGTTTAGTTTAAGGTTGCACGGGAGTTACATTTTTTATGAAAGATAAGGAGTTTGTGTCAAAACTTTTTAGGACAGCGTTGCCTATTACTCTGCAGAATCTTATGCTGGCGCTTGTTGCCGTATCAGATTCTCTTATGCTGGGAAACCTTGAGCAGAATTTCATGTCCGCTGTTTCCCTGGCAACTCAGATACAGTTTGTGCAGAACATGTTTCTTGGTGCAACCGTTGAGGCTTCTGGAATACTTGGAGCACAGTACTGGGGTAAGGGTGACAGAAAGTCTTTGCACAAGATATTTGCTATCACGTTCAAGCTCTGCGGCTTTCTGGGGATTATCACTTTCATAGGCTGTGTATTCTTTCCCCGTTCACTGATGACAGTTTTTACGGACCAGGAAGTTCTTATAAAGATTGGCTGTGATTATCTTAGGATTGCAGGATGGTCCTATCTTCTTACAGGTTTCTCCCAGAGTTACCTTTCCATCATGAAGATTACGAATCATCCGGATACGACGGCCAAGGTAAGTTCCTTTGCTGTTGTGCTGAACATTGTACTCAATGCTCTGTTTATTTTTGTATGCAGGATGGGCGTCAGGGGTGCTGCTTTTGCGACTCTGATTGCACGTATTGCGGAACTTGCCCTGAGTGTAGGTGTTTCTTACAGGAAGGACTATGTTCATATTTCCGTCAGGGATGTATTTTCCGGCAGTTCAGAATTCTTGACGGATTTCTGTAAGTGCTGGCTGCCTCTTCTTGGAGCCTTTCTGCTTTGGGGAATAGGATTTACTTCTTATTCCGCTTTCATGGGACATCTTGGAAGTGATGCAACCGCTGCGAATTCTGTATGCGCTGTTGTGAGGGACCTGATCTGCTGTCTGTGTAACGGTCTTGCAAGCGGCGGCGGAATTATTGTCGGCCATGAACTTGGAGCCGGAAAACTGGATACGGGTAAGCAGTATGGAATCAGGCTTGCAAAGATGGCGTTTGTCTGCGGATTAGTTTCATCGCTTCTTATGATGGCAGTCACACCGGTTGCCCTTAACTTTATAAAACTTTCGGAAGGTGCAACCGTATTGTTTTATCAGATGATGACGGTTCTTATGGTCTACATGATCGGAAGGGCGGTCAACGGTATAATCATCAACGGAATTTTTGCTGCAGGCGGAGATACTATGTTTGATATGTACAGTCTTGCGGTTGTAATGTGGGGGCTTGCAGTTCCTTTGGCTGCACTTGGAACTTTTGTTTTCCGTTGGCCTCCGGTTGTTGTTTATGCATGCACCTGTCTTGATGAAGTCGGAAAAATTCCGTGGGTGCTGATTCATTTCAGGAAATACAAATGGGTCAGGGATCTGACTCACTAGTTTTACATAAAATTCATGGCACAGTCCCTGTAGATTATTGCATGGGGCTGTGCTTTTTTGCCTGGAGATGCCCTTTATTATTTAGCAGGCCATTTCTTTTTCAATTGCAATCCTAAGTTCATTCATCTGTGTAGGCTCAAAGCGTCCGATTATTTTTCCGTTCCTGTCTAGAAGGAATTTTGTGAAGTTCCATTTAATGTCGCTGTTGTTCTTGAAATCCCAGTCCCTTAGTTTAAGCTTGAGACTCATTGTAAATGCCTTCAGTCCTTTTCCGAAGCCTCCGAATTTTGTTTCCTTTCTGAGCCATCTGTAAAGTGGGTGAGAGTTTTCACCGTTCACATCAATTTTTGCGAACTGCGGAAAAGTTATGCCGAATCTGCCTGTACAGAATGCATGTATCTCTTCGTCGCTACCCGGTGCCTGTTCTCCGAACTGGTTGCAGGGGAAGTCGAGTATTTCCAGTCCTCTGCTTCTGTATTTGTCGTAATATTCCTGAAGTTCCTTGTACTGTGGTGTGAACCCGCATCCTGTAGCGGTATTGACTATGAGAACAACTTTTCCGTTGCATTCAGAAAGATTTCTTTCTGTTCCGTCCTGATTTTTTGCCTTGAAATCATAGAATGTCATAAATTACCTCTTTATTGTGTATAATTATATTGTGTACTATTTATTATTAATTGAATTGTATACAATATAATTTTTTAAGTCAATTTGTTTCCGAAATAAATTAATGTTATTTTTGGTTGTCAAAAATTATTTTTGGAGATTCCCTTAGCTTATTGTACCGGATGATTTTTAGTTTTCAAAAAAAGTGATTGCAATTTCTCCGGGATTTTCTTTATCTGATACTCTGCCCGTAAGGTTCATGTCCTCAAGAAAGGACAGGGAAGGGTTGTCACAGAGGATCAAGGGCTTTGTAATTATTATGCCCTGCTCATTTATTGTTCCGCTGTTTTCAATGAAAATTTTTGTCGGAACATTATTCTTGTCCGTTCCTTCAAGAATATAGCGTGCCGAAAGGCTTCCCGGAAGTCCTGCAAGATATTTCTGAGTATCGGCACCGCCTTCTGTAATTATGCCGTCAAAGAAGTCTGAACTGCAGCTTCCTGTGAAGCTTATGATGTTAATCTGTCCCTTTGAAGATTTTACGCTCTGGAATCCTGTACATTTAACGTCTATTTTAAATACTGCTTTCATTTTTGCTCCGGACCTGAATGATTTTTTTTAGTGTAGCAGACGATTCCTGCAGTGTAAATAGGTCCGTCCGGTCAAAATTCTCTTTCACTGCAACCGGATGTGCATTTCAGGTGGATGAGGTCTGCAAGTACTTTCAGTATGTGCGGGCTCACTTTTTTGTCCGGGGATAATTAAAATGGAAAAAAAAATTAATTTGTGTTATAATACGAACCGGATGATAGAAATGGATCGGAGAAAAAATGGACTTGAATAATACCCTCATTGATAATTCTGATAATTTAAAACTTGTTGATACCTTAAAAAAATTAATAAAAGAACCTTCCATAACTGAAATTAAAATTGCATCCGGATATTGGGATTTGCCCGGAACTTCCCTTCTTGTTGAAGAATTAAAAGGATTCCTGGACAGGGATGGAACAAACTTGAAACTGCTGATCGGAAAAGATCCTCAGGTGTTTGCCAATCAGCTGAAGGAAGTAAAATATAAGGATGCATCTTATCCAGATGATTTTATTCGGGTTGATATAAATGAACTTGACGTGAAGGAAGAGTATCAGGATTCCGTTAAACTTCTTCTTGACTATGGAGTCATGAAGAATTCTGACGGAACTGCGAAACTTGAAATTCATAAGTTCAGGAAAAATGAAAATGATGAGACCCAGTTCCTTCATTCCAAATGTTATATTTTCCGCGGGAAAACAGATTCTGATAAAGCCTATGCAATTTTAGGTAGTTCCAATTTTACTGCAAAAGGCCTGCAGGGTAATGCGGAGTTAAACTATCTGGAAACAACTGCATATATAATTAACTTCCAGCCCAGTCAGTCGCTGAAAGGTCATAACTTCTGGTTCAACGAAAAATGGGAACTGAGTGAAGACTGGACCCAGGAATTTCTTGAACAGATTCTGAAGAACAAGGGAAACAAGAATATTCCGCCGGAGGCAGAACCTGCTCCGCCATATAATACTGAACCTGAACTAAAGATAGTTACTCCTTATGAAGCATACATAAAGACTCTCATGGACCAGTTCGGTGCAGTCATAGATTCTGGCGGAATGATAAAGGAAGAGGACTATCTTCCGGAGGATCCGAATTTCAGGATACTTAAATACCAGACGGAAGCTGTGAATCAGGGATTCCATATTATGCAGAAGCATAAGGGATTTATTCTTGCTGATGTTGTGGGGCTAGGAAAAACCTTTACAGCTGTCATGGTAATTAAACGTTACCTTCTGGGCATCGGATTTGCAAAAACTGTTCTTGTAATCACTCCTCCGGCCGTTAAAAAAAGCTGGGAAGATTCCATAGACTATTTTGACGCCGGTGCAAAAAAGAAAATAAAAGATCATGTTGTCATTTCTACAATCGGTTGTCTTGATACAGATGATCTGACAGATGAAAACGGTAATGCGATAGGGATAGACGATTTTGACGATAATTTCTCAAAAAGAAACTTCGGTCTGATAGTCGTTGATGAAAGTCATAGATTCCGTAACAACGGAACCCGGATGTATCAGAAACTTGATGATTTGATTGCTGATGTGGATCCGTATGTTGTCCTGCTATCTGCTACACCTCAGAATAACCGTCCCAGTGATCTGGCGAACCAGATTTATCTTTTCCAGAGACAGCATACAAAGTCTACACTTAGCGGACTCGGACAGTTTGGTAATAACCTCGAATACTTCTTTGCTGACAAGGAAAAGATTTACGAGGAATGCATCAGGGATTATAAGGGAAGGGATGCAGACGGAAAGAAGATTCCGAAGACTCAGGCAGAAAAGGACGAAGACCTTAAGAAACTTGACCAGATTACAAAAGACTTGCGGGATTATGTAGTGAATCAGCTTGTTATCCGCAGAACAAGAACGGACCTGAAAAAATACTATGCCGGGGATATGGTAAGACAGGGCCTTGTTTTCCCTGAAATTACACCGCCGAAGGGCATACCTTATGAAATGACAGGCGAACTTGGCGCTTTGTTCGTGCAGTCCCTTGATGTTATTGCACCTAATATTGCTCACGTTGACCTGGATGAAAACGGAGGAGTGAATTTTGATTTCAGGGATGTGGAAAAAGAATGCCTAGGCTATTTCCGTTACCGTGCAATTGAATTCCTTAAGAACGAAAAGCATAAGGACATTTATCAGTATGATTCAAAACGGGGAACTGAGGGAACAGGCTCCATCAGTGTAGAAGGAATTTCGGCTCGCCTTGCGGCCATGATGGAACTTCACCTTGTAAAGCGTCTGGAATCCAGCCGAGATGCTTTTGAACAGTCTCTAAGAAATTTCAGACAGAATACACAGAACATGCTTGACATGATCAAAGCTGACAGAGTATTTATTTGTCCTGATGTTGATGTAAATGCAATTCTTCACCCGGATAACAGAAAAAGGAAAGGAAGTTTTGAAGCTTGCCTTGATGAAATAAAAGCGAAGGCTGAAAAGCAGAATAAAAAACATCAGACAATCCATAATAAGGAGTTCAGGGCAAAAGATTTTACGGATGCCTATAAAGAGCGTCTCGAAAATGACTTGCGGCTTACAAGCAATCTCATTGACGGATGGAATAAGGTAAAACAGGATCCCAAGATCTCTACATTCATCCGTAACATTGATAACTTTATGGATAAGAAGAAAAACCGGCATCAGAAACTTGTTATCTTTACTGAATGTATTGCTACTCAGGATGCTCTGGTTGAAAAATTCAATGACTGTGCAAGTGAATACAAGGTTCTTTCTATCACTGCAAAGAACAGAAAGGAAATGCAGGAAGTAATTGCCCAGAACTTTGATGCAAACTACAAAGGCAAAAAGAAAAGCGATTACAACATTCTTATTACAACAGATGTTCTTGCCGAAGGTGTAAACTTGCATGAAGCAAATTCTCTCTTGAATTATGACAGTCCATGGAATGCTACAACTTTGATGCAGAGACTCGGACGGATTAACCGTATCGGTTCAACCTCGGACAAGATTTACAGTTATAACTTCTATCCTTCAACCAAGGGAGACGAACAGATAAATCTGTATAAGAGAACTCTGGTAAAGCTTCAGGCTTTCCATAATTTGTTCGGAGAAGACAGTCAGATTTATACAACAGACGAAACTCTTGTTGAGCATGAGCTTGCGGAGTTTGATATAGAAGAAACAGAAAGTCCTGACATGAAATTCATAAAAGAGTTGAAGGATTTTGCAGAAAACAATCCAGAAAAGTTTGCTGAGCTGGATGCAATAAGGGAACCAATTTATACTGCCGTGAAACTTGAAGACAAAAAGAATATTGAAGGTCTTGTTATTCTTCATAAGCTTCTGGCGGATAACAGTTATGTGGATTCACTTCTCTATAAGAACGGGGAAGAAAGGTCTGAACCAATGGCCCAAAGAGATTTTCTTCAGTTAATGCAGGATATGTCACTTCTTTCTTTGGAAGATGTAACTGCTGATGAGTATAAGAAAATTACTGACAATGTTCTTAATGCCTTTAATGCTGAGCTCATGAACGAAGGAATATCTCTGCGTTCTAAGTTCAGAGCCGGCGGAAAAGAAAAGAAGGAAGCGGCTAAGAAAGTTATGGACATGTTCAGATTATTGGGTGATAATTTGACAGATGAAATTTCCGATAAGTTAGATGAAATTCGGGATTCAGTAAATAATACTAATCATGGTCTTATCAGAAGAATAAATGAAACAGAAGTCAGTGAAAACCAGCTTGCAATAGGATTTGAAGCAACTGTTGATGAATGGTATAGACTCTGTTCCAGAACTCATACAGATATTAAGGCAGAAAACAAAATTACTTTTGTAATGAAATAGGCATGCGGAGTGGAAAATGGAATTCAGAAAATTATTTGAAGAAGACTATGCCGGCTATGAAGTCATACTCAATAGCCTTGTGAAACCTGTTTTTGGTGAAAAGATCAAGGCCCGCAATCAGGACATTGCGCCTGAGTCCCAGGATGTAAAATCCATCAGGAACATGAAGGTCTTCGCTACTCTAGGTGGTGCTTTTCCCATCAATTTTGTTGATGTTACCATCAAGGACAATGTAAAACTTGAACATAACAGAGTAACAGTTCAAAGATGTGTCAGGAAACTTACTCCCGATCTAACATCTGCCCTAATATTCTTTCACTACGAAGATACTGCAAATACGCCCTGGCGAATTACCTTTGTAAACAAAGGTGAAAAAGCAGGTGATTCAACCAATCCGAAGCGTTATACATACCTTTGCGGAAACGGATTGTTCTGCAGAACAGCTGACGAAAGATTTTCTGTATTGAAATCAGAAATTGCTTCTGGAAACAGAATCCTTGATGAACTGATGATAAATGCTTTCAGCGTTGAAAGCATTGGCAAGGAGTTCTTTGAAAAATACCGTGAACATTATGCCGACCTTGTGGAATATATAAGCGGTAAACGCTTTGTAAAGAAAGGCGGAAAATTTGTTGAAGAAAAAACAAAAAATGCGAACGGTGCATTCAAGGCAGCCTTTGGCGGAGATGATAAAGCCGTCCGTGATTATGTAAAGAAGATGATGGGCCGACTTGTATTCCTTCAGTTCCTGCAGAAAAAAGGATGGCTCGGTGTAAGGAAGGGTGAGCAGTGGGGAAGCGGAGACAGGAACTTCATTTATGAACTTTTTAAGAAAGCTGATGAATCTGTTAAGAAGGACTTCCTGGAACTTGCTCTGGAACCTCTGTTCTTTAATAGCCTGAATAATGACCGCGGCGAAGAAGCTGTTGCTCCGAAAGCCATCTGCGATATTTATGGAGAGAAGATTCGAATTCCATATTTGAACGGAGGTCTTTTTGAAGAAGATGAGCTTGATAAAAAGAAGGTAAAATTCAAAAAGGAACACTTTGAAGCATTGCTTGAATTCTTTAACCAATACAACTTCACAATTGATGAAACAGATCCGGATGATACTGAAATTGGTGTTGACCCTGAAATGCTGGGCAAGATCTTTGAAAACCTTCTTGAAGACAACAAGGACAAAGGTGCTTTCTATACTCCAAAAGAAATTGTACAGTACATGTGCCGGGAAAGTTTGATAGCCTATTTGCTGGAAAAACTTCCTGATGAAGATAAAATCAGAAAATTTGTTCTCACTCATGAGCATTCCTTTACAGAAAAAGAAAAGGCGGATGTTTACAGGGCTTTGCTTGATGTAAAAATATGTGATCCGGCCGTCGGTTCCGGTGCCTTCCCCATGGGCATGCTTAATGAACTTCTGGCCTGCTTTCAGGCTCTGGTAGGAGATGCAAAACCAAGGGCAGAAGTAAAAAAGCATATCGTTAAGAATAGCATCTATGGTGTTGACATAGAAAAAGGTGCAGTTGATATTGCCCGCCTGCGTTTCTGGCTTGCCATTATTGTTGACGAGGAAAATCCTCTGCCACTGCCAAACCTTGACTACAAGATCATGCAGGGAAACAGTCTTCTTGAAAGCTTTGAAGGAGAAGACTTGAGTAATCTTACATCGGGCAATCCAGGTGGCTTGTTTGATATCGAAAAAGAAATCAAGGCTCTTACGACAACTCTTTCTTATTACTTTGATACCCAGAACCATGAAGAGCGCGATGCACACAGAGAAGCAATCAGAGCTGCTGTATACGAGCTCCTCAAAGCCAAAAACTATGGAAACGAAACTGAAAGAATCAAGAAACTTAAGAATATAGATCTTCATGAAAACAATCAGTTCTTCCTTTGGCATACATGGTTCAGTGATGTATTCAACCGAAGGAATGATTGCAACGGTTTTGACATTGTTATTGGCAATCCTCCGTATGTGAATGTTCAACTTATGAGTGAATTTGAAAAATCAATCTATAAAGAAACATTTGAAACATTCTTTAAAAGATGTGATATGTTCGCCCTTTTTGTTGAACTTGGAATTTCCAAACTTGCTCAAAGAAAAGGAATTGTATCCTTTATTATTCCTTCTGTTGTTCATTCAAATATGTCGTATGTAAAACTTCGTGATTTGATTTTGAATAATAAATGGCTCAAAGAAGTTTGTTATACAGGTGGTGATGTCTTTAATGCTCCTACAGTTGATACGACTATCTTATTTTGTGACAAAAACGGAAATAAAAATATCACTTTGAAAAATGCTATTGATTTCAAAAATAAGAAAGTTCAAGTTGTTCCAAGTGATTATTTTGCAAAA
>JAZUJH010000102.1:0-11374 GCA_045642665.1 Treponema sp. | reverse complement strand
ATGTTTAATGAAACTGATAGAAGCAGATATACCGAGACTTATCTCGGAAAATTAGGTGAACTTACTCTTAAGGGCGGAAACATTAAGATTTTTGAAAAGCAGCTTGTTACAAATCTCCGTCTTGCCCTTGAGACAGTGGATTCAAGAGTTTATCTTCAGGCAGGTCGTCTTTATGTTTCCTGTACACCTGAATCCTGTGAGGCAGTAGAATTTGCCCTTGACCATCTTCTTGGAATTACAGGCTGGGCAAAGGTTTGCTCAGTAGAAAAAAAAATTGAAGCAATACGTGATGCAGTTACAGTCCTTGCAAAAGAAGCTAAGGAAAACGGAGCAGCTTCGTTTAAGGTTAATGCACGCCGTGAAGATAAGAATTTTCCTTTGAACTCCTATGAAATTTGTGTCCAGGCAGCGGCCGGCGCTTTTGATGAAGGAATTCTTAGGGTTGATGTTCATAAGCCTGATGTCGTTATTAATGTTGAAGTCCGCAAGGAATGTTATGTCTATTCAACACAGAAGAAGGCAGGACGAGGACTTCCTGTAGGTGTCAGCGGCAAGGGGCTTCTTCTTTTGAGCGGCGGTCTTGACAGTCCTGTTGCAGGTTACAGAATGATGAGACGCGGGATGAAGGTTGAATGTGTTTATTTCCATTCATATCCTTATACATCGCAGGAAGCCCAGGAAAAGGTTGAGGAACTTGCAAGGAAAATCGCGAACTACGGAGTTGATACTCATCTTAATGTTATTTCATTTACTGACGTGCAGATGCAGATAAAGAAGAAATCTCCTGAGGAATATTCTACGCTTATGCTTCGTCTGTGCATGATGAAGGTTGCAAACCTTTTGTGCGAGAGAATCCACAGTGACTGTATAATTACCGGTGAAAGTCTTGGACAGGTTGCAAGCCAGACTGCCGAGAATCTTAAGGTTACGGAAAGCTTTGCGGAGTATCCTCTTTACAGGCCTTTGATTGGTCTTGACAAGGAAGAAATTGTGGCTACTGCAAATGAGATTGATACTTACAGCACTTCAATTCTTCCGTATGAAGACTGCTGTGTTCTTTTCAGTCCGAAGCATCCTGTGCTTAAGGCTGATGTTGCGGAGGCAAAGCGTATTTATGATGGCATGGAAGTTGATGAGCTTATTCAGAAGTCCTTTGATGAGCGCAAGATTATCCGCTATTCTTTGCGTGATACTATTGGCGAGAAGTGGGCTCAGAAAAATTTTACATCTCAGACAGGCAGCTGTAATTAGTTTGTATAAAAATTAGATTCCAATGTCCCTAGGCGTTCAGTCTTTCAGGAAATCCCGCGAAGATTTAATTTTGCGGGATTTTTTGTGCTTGCGGAAGTGATGCTCATTCTTTGCAGAGTGTTTCAGCCTAGCCCCGATAGAAGCGGAAATGGGCAGAGCCTATTGGAGCGGAAAGCGGGTAATGGTTTTGGCTTATGCCCGGTTTGAGCTGCTGAATGTCTGTAATGGTTGCGGCTTGCTTAGATAATTCCAAAAAATGCGGAGCTTGGGTTTAAATATTGTATTAATTTAACCTGCCCATGATGCCGAAAATTTAACGGTGAAACGTTCATTAAAAAAATTGGCTTTTGCTGTTATAGGGATAAATTCTCTTGCCCTCTCAGGATTTTCGCAGGATGTTCCAAACGGAGGAGACAGTTCCCATGAGGAAATTTCCCGGAATCAGTCAGAAAATACTGTTCCTCTTCTTCTGGGAGGAATCTGGCAGAATTACAGCCGCTATGTCGTTTTTGATACCGGTTATCTTGCTCAGGACAATAAGTCTGTTCCGCAGATTGTTTTGCGTACATTTTATCAGTGGTATGATGACCGTGCAGCTGAATCTTCGGAGTATACAAACAATAATCCCAGAGATTCCAGAAACTTGCGGGAAACAAATAATACTACTGTTTCTTCGTCGGGTGCTGAGGAAATGACTATGACATTTGTTCCTCTTGTTCCCCAGGTTTTTCCTGAGTCGTACGGGATTCCTTATATCAATGAAAAGGGGGATGAACTTTATGCACAGGAAATTCCGAGCGGTGCATGGGATATTCAGATAAAATATTCATCCCACAAGAGAGGGGAGCCTGATGTTTATCATGTTCCTGTTGCAGTAATAGGGAAAAATCTTTATCTGAATTTTGCGGTCAAAAGTATTTCAGATGCAGGTGAAAATCCTTTGGACGGTTACTGGAAGGATGAGGGAAGTGCAAACGGTATTCTTGTTAGTGCTCCGACCCAGAATAATGAGCTTACCTGCTATTATTCTTCTGGCAATAAAATTTTTAAGCTCCGCTACTGGCAGACTGATATGGATTATGCCCCGGAAGCTAAGGCAACATTTCTTAACGGAGATGAAGCGGTTTCTGTTCCGAAGCACATACGGTCGGGAGATAAAACTTATACCTGTGCGGCCGGTCGCAGAACTCAGATACGTCATGTTGATGTTCTTGATTTTTTTGAGACCTCTTATGAGCTTAACGGTATCCTGATTCACCGGGCTGTTTCTGGGGCGGAAGGAAATACTGTTGAAACGGTTACTTCTGCTGCAACCATATGTGTTTTCGGAAAGCCGTATCTTACTTTGACAGATGGAAGCCGCACGATGGAAGAAATTATTACCCTGGACAACGCAAGACGTAAGCCGGGTCCTGCACCGCTGTTTCCGCCTCACGGCATCCTTGATTTTGACTGGAGCATAATAGAAGATCCCCCGTCATCTTATGACAGACGGATGAAGGATCTTGGAAAATGATTTCTTTTTGTGGCCTCCGTGTTTTAGTTTACGGAGGTCATTTTATTTTTACAAACTGTATGTAGTCCAGCTCCATGCCGAATGAGTCTCCAGCATTTAGTGTAAAGGTAATTTCGTTTTCCTCTTCAAGTTCAAAATAGATGGGGCTTCTTGTGGTGAGCTCCCAGATTCCGAGAGGAGGATTGCTGGGATAGAATTTATAGTTTTCTGTTCCGCCAGAGCTTTGTGCCCTTATGTTCACTGTTGAATGGGCGTTGTCCTTTGCTTTTTCCTTTGCAAGTCCTTCATAAGTTCCAGCAGGAAATTTTACAGTGAAGCTTGCCGTTGATTCCTTTTCTGCAAACTGTATTGACCTGTTTCCGCTGGCGCTTGGGTCCTCAAGAACGTGGCATCCTGAGAAAAACATTTTTTCTGCTTCAATTTTACATCCTTTTCCGATTATACTGTAAACAGGAATTGTCTCTGCCGGTTTTTCTTCTTCTATTTCCTGCATTCGGTCAGCCTGAGGTTCTCTGGCCAGAACTGTTGCGGATCCTACTGCAAGCATTGCTACCGCTCCTGCCGAAAGAATTAATTTTTTTTGTGCTGTCTTCATTTGTTCATCCTTATATCCATAATTTTTTTTCTGATATATTCCGGGCATAGGGACGCTATATTTTGGGAATGTGAGGCTTAGCCATATTTTTCAGCATATTCTGCAGAAGTTCATGGGCCTGGTCAGCGTTAACTTCCTTTGAAGGTTCGTGGTATTTTATAAGGCTTTCCGGAATCTCGTCAAGGAAGCGGCTTGGCTGGCACTCTATGGTTGCGTTCATTCTTCTTCGCTTGAGGCATGAGGAGATGAAGAGTCTGTCCCGTGCGCGTGTAACTGCTACGTAGAACAGTCTGCGCTCTTCTTCTACTGCTGCGTCTCCGCCTTCTTCAACAGCTCTCATGTGTGGCATGAGTCCTTCTTCCGCACCTGCAATGAAAACTACAGGGAATTCAAGTCCTTTGCTTGCATGAACGGTCATAAGGTTTACCTTTCCTTTGTCCTGTTCTCCGTCATCAAGGTCGTCGCGGGAAAGAAGTGTAATTCTGTTGAGATATGCATAAAGACTTGTGTCCTCGTTATCCGGATTGTTTTCCCAGATTTCCATGCTCTTTATGAGACTTTCAATGTTCATGAACTTAAATCTTGCCGCCTTTTCACTCTTCGGGTTTTCTGTGATGAGGAAGTCAAAGTAGCTGATCTCGTCTACCATTGCATGAACTTTCTTGCTCAGTCCTTTTCCGCTTAGCATTGTCTTGTTGTTCTCAATTATCTTCACGAAGTCTTCAAGGTCAGATTTTGTCTTCTGGCTTATCGGGCATTCCTTTTCAGGAGCTTCAAGTATAGCCTTTATTGCTTCCCAGAGAGTAAGTCCCATTGTGTTTGCAACATTGTTGATCGCTTCTATCGTTGTTCTTCCTATGCCTCTTCGCGGAGTGTTGATTATTCGCAGAAGGTTGATATCATCGTCATGGTTGGATATTACCCTCAGATAGCTGATTATGTCCTTTATTTCCTTGCGCTCAAAAAAGCTGGTGCCTCCGCTCATTACGTAAGGTATGTTCTTTTCAAGGAACGCTTCTTCTATGGCACGGCTCTGGGTGTTTGCTCTCATGAGGACACCGAAGTCGTCATATTTTCTTCCTTCCTCGATGCTGATGCTCTGTATTCCGTCTGCTATGAAGTCTGCTTCGGCTGCCTCATTGTCCGGCATGTAAAGTTCAATGGGCTTTCCGTTGTCGTTGCCGCTCCAAAGTTCCTTATCCTTTCTGTTCGTGTTGTGACGTATTACACCGTTTGCGGCCGCAAGGATTGTACCTGTGGAACGGTAATTCTGTTCGAGGCGGATTTCCTGTACGTCGGGGAAATCTTTTTCAAAGTTGAGAATGTTTTCGTAGTCGGCACCTCTCCAGCTGTAAATGCTCTGGTCGTCATCACCGACTACGGCAATGTTTCTGTCAGAAAGAAGGTGCATAAGCTCGTACTGCTGATGGCTTGTGTCCTGGAATTCGTCTACCATGATGTACTTGTAGCGTTCCTTGTAGCGTGCAAGAACTTCGGGATGTTCCCTGAAGAGTTTGATTGGAAGGGTAATGAGGTCATCGAAATCTACTGAGTTATATAGCCTTAGTCCTTCCTGGTATCCCTGGTAAAGCTGTTCGTAAAGTCTGTTCTCACCGTTCCAGTGCTTGCGTCCCGTCTTTATGTCGCTGAAAAGTGCACCTATGGTGTAGATGTCCATTGTGTCAGCGGAATACTGGAGCTCACGGCCTGTCTCCTTTATTAGTGATGACCTGTCTGTCTCATCATATATTGAAAAGTTTTCACGGAAGCCCAATGAGGTTATATCCTGTCTGAGTATTTTTACACCAAATGCATGGAATGTACTTATTGTAAGATTCTTGAGCTTTTTTCCTGTAAGCTGTCTGATTCTGTCGGACATTTCCTTTGCTGCCTTGTTCGTGAATGTCAGGGCAAGAATCTGGCTCTGAGGAATTCCATGTTCAAGCATGTTGGCGATTCTGTATGTGATGACACGTGTTTTACCGCTTCCGGCTCCTGCGATAATCAGGATAGGTCCTTCAAGGGTTGTTACTGCCTTATACTGTTCCGGGTTAAGCTGATATTTCAAATCTTCTTCTAGTGACATAGCCTAAGATTCTAATGTTAATTGGGAAAAGTGTAAAGCGAACACGCAAAAATTGATGTCCCAGGAGTTTATCTTCGTAGGGAAATTTAATTTAATATGGAAGGAATTCCTCCTTTGGTCGGTATTATGGCATCAAATGTATCGTTTAAGTATTGAATTTTCGTAGCATAGGGTTTAAAATGAGTCGAACTAATCTAGGAGATATGAAAATGAATAATGTTGTTGCTGCTTTTTTGGGAAAACATAATTTCCCTGTAAGAATGGATATCAATCCTGTTATTGATTCTCTTCTTTTTGACATGGATGAAGGTCTTTCAGGAAGAAGTGCAGGCCAGGATATGATTCGTACATTCAGTAATCCGCCTTCAAAGACAGCTTCAGGTGAAAGTGTTATTGTGATTGATGCCGGCGGAACGAATTTTCGGTCATGTCTTGTGACTTTTGACCAGCAGGGAAAAGCTTCTATTGATTTTATGGAAAAGACAAAGATGCCTGGAATTGAAAGAGAGCTTTCAAGGGAAGAATTTTTTGAGCAGTTCGCAGTAAATCTTGAGCACCTTAAGGATAAGTCTGAGAACATCGGTTTCTGTTTTTCATATCCAATGACAATCACTGAAGACGGAGACGGAATTCTTCTTGGATTCTCAAAGGAAATAAAGGCTCCGGAAGTTGCTGGCTGCCATGTCGGTAAGGAACTTGCAAAGGCTCTTGCTGCTCACGGATGGAAGAACAAGGTTCACATTTCAATGGTAAATGATACAGTTTCTGCTCTTCTTGCAGGGGCTGCCTGTCCTGATGAAGGAAAGAAATATTCTTCATACATTGGATTCATTCTCGGAACCGGTATGAATGGTGCCTATATTCAGGGAGAGGATGCAGCTTATAAGAATCTTAAGGAACAGATAATTGTTTGTGAAAGCGGTAAATTTGATAAGATCCAGCGTTCTGATTTTGATATTGCATATGACAATAAGAGCGTTAAGCCTGGTACATCTGTAATGGAAAAGCTCTGCTCGGGTGCATATCTTGGTCCTGTCTGCTACGAAGTTGTTACATCTGCTGCAAAGGAAGGCGTCTTCAGCAAGAAGTTCTGCGACACTCTTCTTACAGTTCCATCTCTTACTCTCATTGAAGTTTCCGCATTCCTTCATGCTCCTTATTCAACAAATTCTGTTCTCGGAGCAAAGGCTGCTGAATGTGCTACAGAAAGCGATTACGAAATTCTTTTTGAACTGCTTGATGCTGTTGTAGACAGAGCTGCTCGTCTTTCTACTGCTATCCTGGCTGCATGTGTCATAAAGAGTGGAAAGGGTAAGGATATTACAAAACCTGTTTGCATTCTCTGTAACGGTACAACTTTCTACAAGACATATAAGATTTTCCAGCGTGTGGAAGGTTATATGGAGGAAGTTCTTGTAAGACAGCGCGGACTGAGCTATGAAATCATCAGCCGTGAAGATGATATTACTCTCGGAACTGCAATAGCAGGTTTGATCAGATAGTCGTTGATCTGAACAAATATTTGTTATTATAGAAGAAATTAAAATGATAACGGCTTCCCGTGTAATTAATGTAAATTAAATATGCGAAAGCCGTTATGTTATTTAAAAATATTCCGATACAGAAGGAAAAGGATTGCTTGGAGGAGAAAATTGGCTCGCGCAAAGGTTTTAGGAAAAACTATATTACTTTTAATACTCATAATCATTCTGGTGCTCTTCGGACTGCTTTGGTTTGATTACTTGGGAGTATTACAGGCCAAGCGCTTATTTGCTCCCGTTTATAAACTTGTAGGGCTGCAGCCTCAGACTACCGTAGCTCCGTCTTCACCAGGAAGAATGGTTGAAGCTGATCTTGATAATGACCGCTTTGCAAAAAGGCTTGAAGCCTTGGATATCCGTACGGAAGAACTTGATAAAAGAGAGGCTGATGTGGAGCTTGCCGAGAATAATAACGCTGAAATAGCTCAGGAACTTGAAGACCAGAAAAAAGCTCAGGAAGAGCGTGAAAAAACATTTAATAATGAGCAGAAAAAGTACGATGATAGAAGAGAGAACATCGAACAAATTGTGCAGTATCTGAACGGTATGCCTCCTGCAGATGCGGTTAAGATTCTGGTTGAAATGGATGACCAGGATGTAATTGACGTACTCAGAAGGGCAGAAGAGGATGCTGTTGCAGCCGGTTCATCTTCTATGGGTTCTACTTGGCTTCGTCTTATGCCTGCAGGCCGTGCGGCAGAAGTTCAGCGTAAGATGGCAAACAAGATAAGGACTCTGGAATAGAATATCTGGTAATAAATTCGGTGTTTATCCGGAGGTATTACCAAGATGCAAGCGTTGAATGTTCAATTCCTTTCCCCAGAACTAAGTGCTAAAGGACAGTCTCTTCAGAAGACACCGCGGCAGTCAAGTTCTCCGACATTCGAATCGATGATTGAAACCGTGAATTCCGCTAGGAAAACGGAAGGCAGGGCTGGATGCCAGAAACCAGAGTCAGTTCCGTCTTCTGAAAAGTATAGCAGAATCGAAAATAGACAGGCAGCGGAAGACTCTCCAGAAACTGCTGCTGCTTCAGATTCTTCAAGGACGTCTGAAAAGGAAACGATTTCCGGAAGGAATCCTGAAGAAAATGAAAAAGACCAGTCACTTTTTAAGAAAATCAGAAAACACATAAAAAATTTGAAAGATGAAAAGGTTCTTCAGGCATCTCTTGACTTAACGAATCTGTCATCGGACCAGGAAGGAAATTTTGTTACAGTTCTTCAGTTTCAGTTTCCGGAAAACTTTTTGCCAGAAATTTTTTCTGACAGTGTAGTGGATCCGATGGGTATGGAGCTGTCTGTATCAGAGGTTCCGATTGATGAGAACTTTATGGCGGAAGAGAATTTGCCGTTCATTCAGATGCAGTCGGGAATTTCTGAAGAAACTGCTTATGTTACTCAGGAAGGTCCATATTTTGTAGAAGCTCTGAAAGGTGCAGAGTCAGTTGAAACTGATGATTCCGGTAAAGATACTGTAAAATTTGCTGAAGCAGCTGTTCCTTCTGAGGAGGACAATGCAAAGACTGACAAAAATTTTGCTTCCTTGTCAAGAAAGTCAGTGAACGAAGCTTACGGATACGAAAATGAATCTCTTATTGCTGTATCTGACCAGCGTACAGTTTCCGGATTTGAAGAAGAGGAACCTAGCCTTGATGAGGATAGGCTTACAGATGTCAAGAGTGAAGTGAAGACTGCTGCTGTCGATCATGAAAATCTAAATGCAATGGCATATCAGGATGTTCAGAAAAATATTCTATCGGCAGACAGCCAGAGTGCAGGTGCAAGTAGTTCTAACTTCCAGCAGATGCTTTCACGGCAGATTCAGAATAACGTGCCCGAATTTGTTAAGGCGGGGCAGGTGGTTCTCAGGGACAATAATTTTGGAGTAATTAACCTGGAATTGAAGCCTCAGGCGTTAGGAAATGTTAAGATTAGTCTTGAACTTTCCGATAAAGTAATTGATGGTCAGATAACTGTTGCTACCAAGGAAGCTTTTGAAGCCTTCAGGCAGAATCTGGATACGCTAAAGCAGGCTTTCCAGGACAAAGGTTTTGAAAATCCTTCTTTTGCTTTGAATCTTGCTAACGGGAATTCAAGCGGTTCTTTTGAGCAGCATGCACAGCAGAGAAGCAGTGAACAGTTCATGGCAAACAGAACTTACGGCGATTATGCTAGTTCACATGAAACAGTTAACGAAATAAATACGGGATCTGCTTATAATTCTCTGGGTGATTATAGCATTGACGTTGTTGCATAAAAGGAGTAAAAAAAGATCATGGCTAACGAAAGCGTAATGTTGAACACAACTATGAGTGCACAGGAAAAAGCTGTGCTTGACATGCAGGTTGATAGTTACAATAAGTCGATTGCAGTAAACGGACGCACTGCATCCCAGTCTTTGGGCAAGGATGATTTCCTGAAGTTGCTGATTACTCAGCTTTCTAACCAGGATCCTACTGATCCAATGGATAACACAGAATTTATTGCCCAGATGGCAGAATTCTCTTCACTGGAACAGATTACAAATCTTAACAGCAATTTTGATAAAATGAATTCAATGCTTAATTCCAGCCAGGCTGTTAACACACTTGGCAAGACTGTTGAAGTGGATGCGGGTGGCGTTACTTCAACAGGAAAGGTTGAGGCTGTTACTTGCGGAGATAATCCTCAGGTAAAAGTTGGAAATATGTTCTACGACTTAAAAAAGATTCAAGCCGTATACGGTGATTAACGATAATAAAGGTAATAAGAGGGTAGCTATATGATGAGGTCGCTTTACGCAGGTGTAAGTGGATTACAGAACCATCAGACACGCATGGATGTCATTGGTAATAATATTTCAAATGTTAACACAACAGGTTTCAAACGTGGTCGTGTTGACTTCCAGGATATGATTAGCCAGCAGGTTAGCGGTGCTGCTCGTCCGACAGAAGAAATTGGTGGTGTAAATCCTAAAGAAGTTGGATTGGGTATGAGCGTTGCAGCAATTGATACAATATTTACACAGGGTAACCTTCAGTCAACAGGTGTATCAACAGACCTTGCAATTCAGGGTAACGGTTTCTTTGTTCTTCAGAACGGGGACCAGACTTATTATACACGTGCCGGTGTTTTCGGTGTTGATTCAAACGGAACACTGGTTAATCCGGCAAACGGACTTAAGGTTCAGGGCTGGATGGCAGAAACAGTTAACGGTGAATCTATTCTTCAGACTTCTGCTACACCAGGAGACCTGACAATTCCTGTGGGACAGAAGGATCCTCCAAAGGCAACAGAACTTGTTCGCTTCAAGTGTAATCTTGACAAGAACATGCCTGAGATTCCTGAAAATCCGACAGAAGCTGACATCCGTAAGGGGACATGGCAGACAGAAATCAATATCTATGATTCATACGGTAATGCACATGAGCTTCAGATGAATTTTCAGAAGGTTCCTGGAAATCCTAACCAGTGGACAGTTACAATGAATATTGATCCTGAAGCTGCTGTCGGAACAGAAACTCGTGTGGGTTTCAACACAACAGACGGTGTAACAAATACATATACGTTGAATTTTGATAACATGGGTACACTTCAGTCTATTACGGACAGTGCAGGAAATGTCTCAAATCCTGAAGGAAATATCATTCTCCAGGCTTCATTCAATGTACCTAATTCAAATCCAAATGAAGACGGAACTCCTTTCCGCCAGACATTTAACCTTGACCTTGGAGAAATTGGCTCTATGGAAAATACAATTACACAGAGTGCATCATCTTCTTCTACAAAAGGGTATTACCAGGACGGATACAAGCTCGGTTACCTTGATAACTTCAAGATTGACCAGTCAGGTATAATTACAGGTGTTTATTCGAACGGTTCAACACGTACTATCGGACAGATTGCGATGGCAACATTTACAAACCAGGGAGGTCTTGAAAAGAAGGGCGATACAATGTTTGCTGAATCAATCAACTCTGGTATGGCTGATATCGGTACAGCAAAGATTGCAGGCAAGGGTACAATGCTTGCAGGTACTCTGGAAATGTCAAACGTTGATCTTACAGAACAGCTTACAGATATGATTGTTACGCAGCGTGGTTTTGAATCGAATGCCAAGACAATTCAGACTGGTGATTCAATGCTTGAAACAGTTCTCGGTCTTAAGCGCTGATAAGTAAATTAACATAAGCAGAAGCCTGGACAGGCTAAATAGTAACTCTCCATATAGTTGTTGGCTCCAGCAGGCGAAAGTTTGCTGGAGTTTCTTATATACTTCATTTCAGTTCATTCTGGTACGTAAAAAATAAAAAATCATATTTGCATTGTAACGGAAGGGAATGGATTAAGATTTGCAGAGTTTTTATTCGTTTTTTAACTTATTGATACATAATTGAATTGACT
>JAZUJH010000101.1:0-1768 GCA_045642665.1 Treponema sp. | reverse complement strand
TGTTCTGCAATTTTGCCGTTTTCAATTACAACAATATTGTCTGCTTTTCGGACAGTTTTAAGTCTGTGGGCAATCATTAAGATGGTTTTGCTGCGGGTAAGTTCATCAATAGCACGAACAAGGTCGGCTTCGTTTTCAGGATCAACATTGGCAGTAGCTTCATCCAGAATAATGATTGGAGAATCTTTCAAAATTGCACGAGCAATACTGATTCTCTGTTTTTCACCACCACTAAGGCTTGCACCACCTTCTCCAATTACAGTTTCATAACCATCTGGAAGAGCCATAATAAAATCATGACAGCAGGCCTTTTTTGCTGCTTCTATCACTTTTTCCATAGGCATTTCGTTCTGTCCAAAACGAATATTGTTTGCAATTGTGTCCTTGAAAAGATATACATTCTGAAAAACAAAACTGAAGTTCTTCATTAAAGAATCCATGCTGTAATCCTGAACATTTCTGCCACCAAGCTTTACAGTACCTGAATCTACATCCCAGAAACGGGAAACCAGATGACACAGCGTTGTTTTTCCACCGCCACTTGGCCCTACAAAAGCAGTAGTTGAACCTTCAGGAATCTTAAGTGAAAGTCCATCAATAATCTTGCGTTTGTCATAACTGAAGGAAATGTTTTCCAGTTCAATATTATGATTAACAGGTTCCAGATTTTCACCGTTAATGTCCATTTCTGGGATAGCAAGTACTTTTTCAATCAGTTCCATTCCATAATCAAGATTTCTTAAAAGTGCAGAATAATTTCCCGCAGATTCCATCTGAGCAAATACCAAGAAAGAAGAAATAATCATGCAAAGAGCGTCTGCCAGAGCCAAAGAGCCATTAAGGTAAAACCCAATTGACGCAATCGCAATTAAAACACCTGCGCCTTTCAGGAGAAGAGTTTGAATAAATAAAAAAGGAATAAATGATGTTTCCTGACAGATAAACAAATTCTTTACATTTTCATTTGCCATGTCAAAATCAGCTTTTTTCTCTCCTACAAGATTGTAGGCTTTTACTTCTGCAATTCCCTGAACATATTCAAGAATACTGTCTACAATTTTTTCATCAGCATCGAACTTAGATGTGGCAAGTTTTTTCCCCTGGGCCTGTAAGCCTGAATTTGCCATAAAAAACAGAACGATTGCCACTGAAGCAATAAGACCAATCCGCCAGTCAAAAATAAACATAAAAACTATGATGATTGCGGTTGAAATATAGCCTTGAGTACACATCATTACAATTCTGGTTGCAATATTACTCATAGATTCTGCAACGTTGGTTGTTACATTTGTGATTTGTCCCAGAGAGTTTTTGTTAAAATATCCCATTGGCACATAGCGCATGTGTTCTGCAATTTCAATTCTTTTATTTGCACAGGATTCATAACCGGCTTCTGTCTGCAAAATTGTACATTTGTTTTGAATAAGACCTGTTCCAATTACACTGAAAATCATAATTAAAAAAGATGTAAGAATTGTTCTTGGTTCCAGGTTTCCCTGCACAATGGCACTAAGCATAATATAAATGGCAGGGATTTTAAGTGCTTCAAAAAAAGACTTTAAAACTCCAAGCCACATGCTGGTTTTAAGTTTTCTTTTGTTGATTGTTCCGCAGAAATCAAAAAATCTTTTGAATATCTTAAGCATAAGTATCTATCCTCCTACTCATCTTTTACGCTGATATGAGCTTCCCACATCTGTTTGTAAAGTGCGCTTTTTTCCAGTAACTGCTGATGAGTTCCAAAGCTGTCAATGTTTCCGTCGTTTAC
>JAZUJH010000100.1:0-32662 GCA_045642665.1 Treponema sp. | reverse complement strand
AGGATACGGAACTCCGGATGCTGAATGAATGTTCCGGCCTAGCCCCGATTGCAGTGGAAATGGGCAGGGCCGATTGGAACGGAAAGCGGGTGATGGTTCCGGCTTCCGGCCGTTTTCAGCTGTCGGATATTCTTAATGGTTCCGGCTTGCTTTTATTGACAGAAAATTTTTGTACAAGATAATGTAAAAATGTAAAACTCTTTGTATAATTGTTTGATATCCTTTGGGATAAAAAATTAGGAGTCTTTATGAAATTTTTAAGGGTTTTGAAAAATTATTACTGGGTTCAGCTTGCTATTGTTCTTATTGTTGTTGGAGGAATCGGTTCTGTTGTTATTGGTTTCGGTCTTACTGAAACTGACAGGAGTTTTGTTTTCGTTTTGATTGCCTTTGCAGTTTTGGGTGTGCTTTTGCTTTTTGTTCAGCTCAAGAAGCTTGCTAATCTTTTTGAAAGCGGTCGCAAGGTTATGGGTACTGTTACTGGTTCCAGTTTTTATAAGGACAGGGGCAGCATAAGTTATGTATATTCTGTTGAAGGTGACGAGTATAAGGGCAGAATGGCTGTCGGTAAAAACAGGGAGACAAAATCTTTTCAGGAAGGTATGAGCGTTAATCTTCTTGTTGATGATATCAGGTTTGAGAAATCTGTTATCGAAGATTTGTTGAAATAGTTTTCAGGTTACCGCTAAAAAAATACAATGTGTGGAGATTTCAGTTGAATTGATGGGAGCTTGTTCCTTAAGTAAAACAGGAACAAGCTTTATTTACATGCTTTTATGTTTTCTGTATTTTTTGTTCACTGCGAGTATAAATGGGAACGGTGAAATTGTTCCTGCAGCGGTTACAGTTATAAAGAAAATGAACTGCAGAAGTCTGGGCATAAATATTGCCGGAAGCAAAAGGAATCCTGTTACAAAGAATATTTTTGCGCTAATCCTTATCCAGCTGTTCGTTGCGTCCGATGAAACAAAAAGTTCATGTGTACTTGTTTTTACCGGGAGTTTGGGAAGATAGTTTCCGAGTAAGATGAAGAGTAAACTCAGAAGGCTTATGGCAACCGGTAATGTGAGAGAAGCCTTGACTGCTGTCAGAATATAGATTCCTTCTGTCATGAATGAAATCAATGGCATAAGTGAATATATAAGATTTATGTGGGCATTGTTTTTGTAGCGATTGCTTGTTCCCGTTAGAAGGTTCACGGAAATTTCTGTCAGTGTCATGAGAAGCGGAATGCTGATGAAGAACCAGATATTTTTTTCCATAGTTTTTGTAACGGTTCCGTCTATGCTTATTACGGCTGGCATTTCTTGTGGAATTTTATTGTAAAGAATAAGTGAAATTGCTGCTGGGATGAGACACAGTAACGCAAATATTGTCATCTTCCGGAAATTTACGTAGCGAAGATTTTCAATTATTTCTTCCGTTGTAAGCTGTGTGTCATCAATTCTGTTTGACATAAAGAACCTCCTGGCTTTTTTCATTTTTGTTCCGTATTTTCTTTGCCGGATTCTTGATTTGAATTGAATCCGCATATCCAGAGCATCAGTTCTTCAAAGACTGTTGCATTCAGTTCGTAGTAGATAAAATTTTTGTATCTCTCCTCGCGAATTAGGTCTGCCTTTTTAAGTACTGAAAGGTGGTATGAAATAGTTGCGCCTGTCATCTGGAACCGGGCACTGATTTCTCCTGCCGTCAGTCTTCCATTTTTTAGCAGTTCAAGAATCTCTCTTCTTGCCGGATCCGATAAAGCTTTGAAGGTATTCTGGAAGGCCATAATTACTCCGTGTTTGGTTTTGCAGAACTGTTTAGAAGATTTTCTAAATAGAATGTAACATGTGGTTCGTCAATTGTCAATAACTGTTTAGAAGATTTTCTAAATAGTTGATTCTGTTTTCCATAATCGTATTTTCAGAGGGGATTTTATCCAAATGTTATTGAAGTTCTAATATGCAATGGCAGGCGGGATTCTGATCCGGGTAAAAAAAATGCCATACTTTTACGTACGGCATGCGACGGAATCGAGGAGATTCGAACTCCTGGTATCATTTCTGATACGCTTCCCTTCCAAGAAAGTACCTTAAACCAGCTCGGACACGATTCCAAAATAATGTTTTTATTATATCATTTTTGCAGGAATGTTTCTAGTTCCAAAGAGGGTTTTGTGGTATTTTTTTTTATTTAATTTTATTTGGAGATGCCCTTTACATTGTACAGGAACGGGGGGCTTCTTCCGGAAATGCACGTTCAAATCCGCATTTTGCTTCCATGTTTAACTCACGGAGTTCCTTTTTTCCGTCAATGTAAAGCTGGTAGTCAATTCCGGAACTTTCAAATCCGCATCCTATGGAATACTCATCACCTAAAGCTTCTGCCACAATGCGCTGGCGCTCTTCCTTTGTTGTATCTTTAATTAAAATGCTCATGGCTGAATGATACATATATTTTCAGATTTTATCAATTCTGTTTCAGGTGTACAAAATAAATGGATTGTTATAAATTTTGGGTTAAAATTAAGTTTGGTTTAAGAATTTTCTTTTTTTTAAGGAAATATAATGAAATCTAAAAAACAGCTGTTTTTTTTCTGATTTTTCGTTGGTTTTCGTTGGTTTTTTCAGTTGAATTAAAATAGAATTTGTTTTATAAAGAAAAATAGTTATAAAAATTAGGAGCGAAGATGAAAAAAAATCATTTTCTGTTGCCTTTGCTAGTGGTAGTTTTAGGTTTAACAGGCTGTACAACCTTCAAGGCAGAAGGTCTTTCATATTTTAAGGATTACAGTGACTATACAGTAATCGGTCGTTTTGAAAAATCTGTAACTGTAAATGAATTTCTTGGAGAATCTGGGGGAGCCAATCTTTTTGATATTTCCGCAGATGCAATGAGCGAGGAACTTTTTGAGATTCTTTCCATGGAAGTAGAAAAGAGGAATGCGGCCGGAATAATTAATCTTGACATTGAATATTCGGTAACATTCTTACAGATGCTGGTTAATAGTATTACAGGTTATGTTTATGCACCTGCAACGCTCACTGTCAAGGGTGATGTTGTAAGATCAAAGTCAGGGAAATCTCTGGCTCCTGTTACACGTTCTGAAGTTGAAGAGTCTGTTCAGAGATTTTATGACCAGTATAACTAGAGATTATTTTTTTTGGATTTAATTTAATTTTTGTAAGGGAAATTGCTTGAAATTTGTAATCCTGGGGATTGCAATTGAATTTGCTGTTTCTTTTCAGGGAAGTTGTGTTTTATGAAAAAATTGGGACTGTTTTTTTTAGTCAGCTGCATGGCTGCTGTTTTTGCCGGCTGTACAAGTTTTAAGTCTGAGGGGCTTTCTTATTTTCCTGATTATTCAAATTATGATTACATGGGAAAATTTGATGTAACTGTTAGGGTGACAGAGTTGTTTGGTATGCCGGGTGGTTTGAATCTGTTTAACATTACCGCAGATGAAATGTCTGATAAACTGATGTCCGTTGTGTCACGTGAAGTTGCCAAGCGCGGCGGGGATGGTGCGGTTGAAATTGAAATCAAGTATTCTGCAGGCCTGCTTGATTATATTATATACGGTCTGACCGGAGAAGTTGTGGCTCCTGCTGAGCTTAATGTTTCCGGGTTCATTGTTAAGTACAGGAATAAGGGTCTTTCGCATGTAGAAATGGAGAAGGATACTTATAATAATATTAAGGAAGCTGTCCACAGTTCACTTGAAGATGAACTGTGCATGGCTTATTGAGAATCGGAGGATTTATATGATGAAAAAATTATTTATGGTTCTGGCCATGGCAGCATGTGTAGGATTGTCCAGCTGTATCATTTATGATGGCGAATGGGATGGATGGGAATCAGTATCTTCTGAAGAAAAGGAAATTTCTTCAAAGGGTACTGGTAGTTTTAAGAATGTGTATGCAACTGCTTCAGAAGATACATTGTATGTTGAATTCACGGAAAAAGTTGCAGATTCTTCAGTTGCAATTGTTGTAAAGGATGCAACAGGTGCAAGAGATACAAGTTATACTTTTAAATCTGTTAAGGATTCTTCATACAAGATGGTTACTCTTTTGCTGAACAAGGAGTTGGGTGAAAACTATGAAGTGATTATTATTCCGAAGAAAGGTAACCGTTCCCTTTCTGGATCAATCACATATTATACAGATCCAATGAACGCAACAGTTTATGCTTCAAGGAAATAAGGTGTTCCAGCCTTGCTTGAGGTTCCTGTAATCAGCTGGTTGTGATTTTTTTTTCTGGCACCGGAATGTCTTTCAAGATGTTCCGGTTATTTTTTTTGTAAAATTGACATTTTCATTGATAACATCTATACTTTAGAAATGAAAATGTCAAATAAATTTACTTTAGCACGTATCATTGCAGCACCAGTTATCTTTTTAATATATTTCTTGCCCATGTGGTTTAATCTGGCACCCGGAAATATTATGAACATCGTCAGCATTTGTTTTATTATTCCTTTTATGGCATTTGCAGAATTCACTGATTATCTTGACGGCCATTTTGCACGCAAGCATCATGAAGTCAGCGACTTCGGCAAGATGTTTGATCCTTTTGCAGATGTATTCCTTCATCTTTCAATGTTCACATGCTTTGTGTTCAGCGGATATATGCATCCTGTTCTCTATATTCTTATTCTTTACAGGGAATTCAGCCAGAACTTTTTGCGCATGGTGGCAGCTAAAACAGGAACAGCAATTGCAGCTCGTAAGGGCGGAAAGTCTAAGACTGTGTTCTATGTTTTCTCATGCTTCTTTGTTCTTGTCCAGGAACTTCTGATTCGTACAAATCTTGTAGAAATCTGGAATATTGCAGATGTAATGCCGGCTCTTAAAGTTGCAGGGCAGGTTGTTTTTTGCATCTGCGTAGTTCTTTCTTATGCTTCATTTGTTGATTATCTTAAGAACTTTGGACACGTACTGAAGGAAGCTGCAAACGATAAAGGTAACTGATTTGAATAAAAAAATCAGATTAAGGATAGGGTATCTCTAAGAAATATTTTTCCGAGATGACTGCGAGTTTTGGTTCTTGAAATTACAAGGCTTTAAACATCGTATTTTCAGGATCATTTCTAGAGATTGCTATTTTTGGAGATTCCAAATAAAAGGAACTTCCTTGAATAAAATTTCGGGAGTCCGATTAAATTTAAAATGGAGAAATTTTTTTGTAACAGAATTTTTCTCCATTTTTTATTTTAAATGAGGAGAAAGTGTTTTATGAAAAGAAAATTTTTTTTGTTTAATTTTGCGGCCCTGATGTCTGTTCTGAACCTTGTGTCCTGTGCGACGACTCAGAATCTGAACATAACTTACATTATTGATGAATCGGAACCTGTAAAGGACAAGAGTTTTCCTGCAGAAGAAAAAGTTTGCGAGACGAATAAAATTACTTCCGTTGAAGATAAGAGGGAAACTGTTATAGACTGGATGGACAAAAAGAATTTTATTCATCTGACTGCAAGTAAAAAAATAGAAGTCTACGGAGTCCTTGCTGAAGTAAACAAGAATCCTTACAAAGAGAACAAAACTTTCAAGAAGGGATTGTTTTTTACAAATTTCAAGAGGAAATATATCTGGAACGGATACGTTGAATATAAAGGGAATTTATATAACTCAGCATTGAATATTCAGCTTAAAAGAAAGAAGGATCGCAACACTTATGAAGTTACAAGCGCAAATTGCGGTAATATTTCTATGAAGGTTTATGAAAAATTTGGTGACAATGCAGTACAGACTCCCTGCAAACTTTTTACTTCAACTAACGGTGTGCATAATTTTGACATCTTTTCAACTCAGGATAAAAACTGGAAGGCCTTCGGAGAAGCTGCAAATGATGAAAAAAATGTTATAAAGTTTATGCCTAAAATTTCTGTGCGTGACATGGTGAATCTTGATGGACAGAAGTTTCAGGTTCTTGAAAATGAAAAAGTTGTTGCAGAAATTTATGGCGGAAAATATTTTATTTATCTTAACGAGGATGATGAGAGGTTTGATATTCTTGTACAGACTTTAGGTATGGTGCAGACATATATTTTTGCACTGAACAAACTTGAAGTCTGACGGCGGGGAAAATTTATTTATGGAAGGCAAAAATTTTTATGACGGAATAATTCTTGACATTGACGGAACAATCTGGAATACAACAGGGATTGTTGCGGTTGCATGGAATCGTGCAATTGATCTTTCAGGTTTAGGGGCTCGTAAAGTAAATGCACAGGATCTGCAGAAAGAATTCGGAAAAACAATGGATCATATTGCATTGGACCTGTGGCCAAATCTTTCTGCTGAAGAGAGAAATACTCTTATGACTTATTGCTGCACGGAAGAACATATTGCTGTGCGCGAAAATACAATTGACATTATGTATCCGGATGTCAGGGAAACTGTTGAAGAACTTTCTGAGTCCTGTTCAGTTTTTATTGTAAGCAACTGTCAGGACGGATATATTGAACTTACAATGGAAAAGACAGGGCTTGCACCTTTTATAAAGGATTATGAATGCTTTGGACGGACAGGGAAAGGTAAGGCAGAAAATTTGCAGATGCTGGTGAGCCGTAATAACTTGAAGAGTCCGGTCTATGTGGGCGATACTTTGGGCGACAAGGAAGCATGTGCTCAGGCAAAGGTTCCTTTTGTCTGGGCTGCTTACGGATTCGGAAAAGTTGATGAGTGTTTTGCAAAAATAAATTCTTTTGCTGAACTTCGTGGAATTGTTTGCAAGTGATTTTTTTTTGCCGGGATTCTGAAATGGAAAATAAATATTTGTATGTTTTTGATATGGGCGGAGTTGTGACAACCACTTCCCATGATGCGGATAGAATTTGTGAAGTTCTTGATATTGATATTGCAGAATACAGGAGATGCAAAAAACTTTCTGACGGTACTGATTTGTTTGATCTCTGCACTGAAGGAAAAATCAGCTGCAAGGAATTCTGGATTCAGTTCGGAAAAAATTTGGGACGTGAAATTGAGACAGATTATTTTCATCTCTTCTTTCATCCTGAAGAAATTGAAGGAACCAATGAACTTATAAAAAAAATGAAGGGTGAAGGAAACAGAGTTGTATGCGGAACGAATACAATTGAAAGTCATTACATGAATCATATTGCCCGCGGAGATTATACTGTGTTTGACCAGACTTATGCTTCCTGTTTCATGAATGCACGGAAGCCTGATGCAAAGTTCTGGAGACTTATAAGCGAAGCGGAAAATGTTTCTTATGACAGGATGATTTTTATTGATGACCGTGAAGAGAATATTGCTGCCGCAAAAAGTTTGGGAATAAAGGCTTTTTGTTTTGAGAGTGCAGAAAAACTTGCAAAGAATTTAAGTGAGGTAAAATAAATGATTCAGCTGGTTGCTTTTTTGGGAAACTACGGAAGAGAATATGAGAAGACAAGACATAATGCTGCATGGCTTTATTTTGAAAGCCTTCCGTTTGTAAATAAAATTTCTTTTCAGAATAAATATAAATCTGATTTTTTTGCAGCTGATTATGATGTTCTTGTTTCATGGCTTGCAGAATGTAATCTTGTGAAACTTAGAAAAGATGGTTCGTTGCCGATTCCAGAAAATGCTCCTGCAAAGATTTATTTTATGAAGCCTCTTACTTACATGAATCTAAGCGGAGATGCAATTGGTGAGGCTGCAAGATTTTTTAAGATTCCTGCGGAAGATGTTCTTGTTGTGCATGATGAGATTGAACTTCCTTTGGGAACTGTGAGCTTTAAATTCGGCGGCGGTCTTGGAGGACACAACGGGCTTCGTTCTACAAAAGCTGTAATGAATACTGCAGACTTTTTTAGACTGAGATTCGGTCTTGGAAAACCTAATAATGTGAATGTTGCGGATTATGTCCTGGGAAATTTTTCGGCTGATGAACAGATAATTCTTGCACAAGTGTTTGCCCAGGTCCATGAACTTTTTGCAAAGGCATTAACATCTAAGGAGCCGAAGAACCTGACACAGCAGTGGAATAAAAAGAATCTTCTTATTCCAAATTAATCAAACAGTCGCCTATGCTGAAATGTTCATTGAAAAAAGATTCTGCTTGTTTTTAAATTTTAACTGACTGCAGGCTTGTATTGAATAAAATTTTTAAGGGAAAATTATGTCTAAGTCTTTTGATATTTTGAATGATGTAATAAAAACTTTGCTGGGACCTGAAGGTTGTCCTTGGGATAAGCAGCAGACTCCTGAAAGTATGCGAAAATTTCTTGTGGAAGAGATTTACGAATGTGTTGATGCAATAGGTGACAGTCCTTTGCATGCAAGAGAGGAACTTGGAGATGTAATTTTTGATGCCCTTCTTGTTTGCAATATTTATGAAAACAGAAATGAATTTTTAACTGATGATGTGCTTACTGATATTGCAGAGAAAATGGTTCGCCGTCATCCTCATGTAAAATTTTCAGAGGATATTTTAACTTTTCTTGGAACAGAAAATTCTCCGGGTTTAAAAAACAAGTCCGTTGAAGAAATAAATGCTGCATGGGATAAAATAAAAAATGATGTTGAGATGAGAAAAACTCAGAGTGTACTTGAGCAGGTTCCTGAATCATTTCCGCCTCTTTTGAAATCCTATAAATATTTGTCCAAGGCTGCATCCATTGGTTTTGACTGGGATTGTGCAGAGCAGGCGGAAGAAAAAGTTCTGGAAGAAATAGAAGAAATCAGGGAAGCACAAACTGAAAATGATGAGACCCGTCTTGAAGAGGAGCTTGGGGATTTTCTTTTGGCGGCAGTTAATCTTGTCCGTAAATATGGTGCAAGTCCTGACGTGGTGCTGCAGAAGGCCTTAAAGAAATTTGAGAAACGGTTTAATTATGTTGAACAGAATATAGAGAAATCCGGCTGCACAGAGGAAACGAAAAAAGAGACGATGCTGGAACTCTGGAAAGAGGCAAAAGGTTTGTAATAATCGTCGGGAAAACTCTGCTTGATTCCGAAATGAAGGCATTCCTGTAATACTTTATAGAGCTTCCCGTGATTACAAGCTGTCAGGCCTGATAGCAGTTTCCGGCGAGGATTAAGGGCACCTATATAAACTCTAATTCAGGTGCTCCGGCGAGTTTAAAACCGCTGAATTGGCACGGTTTTAAACATCGCATTTCTAAAGTTGCCTCTAAAAAACTGAAGTTTTTAGAGGTTCCCTTAATGTAAAAAATATCATTGGTTATTTATTTAAGTGTAACTAAGCTGACATAAAACGGTTATTTATGTAGAAAGCAGGTGAGGTAATCCGTATGAAAATTTTTTCTAAAAAAAAAATTTAAGTTTGATTACAGGAACTTGTTTTTTTTGATTATATTATTATAATAAAGGTTGACGGTAGATTTGCGTAAGTTTTATGGGCCAATGATATAACAGGAATTTGTATTTATAGGTTCCAGGTAACTGGGAGCTGTGGATTTTAGTTTTCCTGTGATTGTCTGAGGATTTCTGTGTGAATCTATATTAAAACTATTTGTGTGGAGTTTATTGATAATGAAATTGACTAAAAAAACTTTGGGTATTGCTTGTGCAGCATTGGCAGCAGCGGTAATGACATTTACAGGTTGTGATGGTTTTGGTAAGGATGACTTCTACGGTACCTGGGAAACTCACTATAAAATTCCTGGTACAAGAACTGATGCTGCAGGTGCCGGATGGGATTCACGCCAGGCAAATTGTGATGTGGACCTTACAATGTATTTTTCAGGTACGTCAGAAGACCTTCTTAACAAAGGCGCCGTATTCTATCAGAACAAGATCCGTCATGCAGCTGATGACTCTACAAAAGTAGCTCAGAATGCTTTCTGGTATGGTACATATAAGCTTGCCAATAATTCAAACTATGATAAGGGAGACCTTATCCTTTCCTACAAATATGGTTTCACATTGGGTTCAGCACAGAAGTTTGAGCTTACAGCGGACAAGGATGTAACCGTTAAAGAAAAGAAGGGCGATGTAATATATGTTCTGAAGAAGGGAACATATGATGCGGATGTTCTTTCAAAGTTAGCTTTGGGTAAGGCTACAACAGATTACATTGTTAACAAGGGCGATAATACAAAAACTTGTGATGATCCGGAAAATGCTATGTACATTGCATATACAGGATTTAAAGCTGCAGGTTTTACTGTACGATCAGAAATTCAAAGCGTGGCTGCGGGTGACGGAAAAACGAAGCTCGTTTGCAAGGATGTTGAACGTTTTACTTTTGAACTGGGTGACGCTGATTTCTTCAAGGGATATACATCCATGTCGGCAACTGAAAAGGATTCCTGGAACGAGAGTATAACTTCTGGTAGCGGATCAAAAGACAGTCCACTTAAAGGCTGCTCATGGGAAGTTAAGTCCCGTAGCTTTACATTGGCTAAGGATAACGGAAAGGATGCAAAGGGTGTAACAGAATTGCTGAGTGGAGTAACTGCTGATTCAGGAGATAGAAATGACTCTATCGTCGGTGTTCCTGGTGTATGGGCTCCTTGTCTTAAGTAAATAATTAACCGAAGAAATTAATATACTGTGTAAGACACCTGAATGCAGATTTTGCTAATGTTCAGGTGTCTTTTTTTTGCGTACCAGTTTTTTGTCTGCAGCTATTAAATGTTAAACACTTCCGAAGAGCAATTAATCTTTATGAGATGTATGCTGAATCTGGAAGTGCTGAATTGGTGTGGTTCTGAATATCACGTTTCCAAAGTGTCTCCAAAAATTGCAATTTTTGGAGGTTCCCTATAATATTTGAAACGGAATTACAGTTTTAGAAAGAATTTGCCTTTTTTTAAGGAAACAGGAAGTGTAAACTTTTTATGGAATCTGAAACTTGTTTTGTCCGGCATCATTGCAGCTGATGTCCTGATGTATAGGTTTCCCTTAAATAAATCTTAACTTTACTATGGAAAAATCAATGGACAATTGGGCAAATTTTTAGTATCATTGAGGGGACATCTTTTTAAATTTTTGGGTGTTTTTGGAGTTTAAATGAGTAATTTTGTTAAAAACATTCTTTGTGAAGATCAGGAAGAAGAACCAAAGAAGAAGGAAGAAGGTGCTGACCCTCTGGCAGAAAAGTTTTTGAAGACACGCCAGATTTTGCTCAGCGGAGAAGTTAACGAAGAACTTGCAGATAAAATCGTTAAGCAGCTCCTCATTCTGGAAGCAGATAACAGCGACCCGATTTACATTTATATTGACAGCCCCGGCGGTGATGTTGATGCGGGTTTTGCTATTTTTGATACTATCCGCTTCATTAATGCACCTGTTTACACAATAGGCTGGGGCCTTGTTGCCAGTGCAGCAGCCCTTATTCTTCTTGCAAGCCCTAAGGAACGCCGCATGGGTATGCCTCACAGTCACTATCTTATTCACCAGCCTTCAAGCGGAATGAAGGGTGTTGCTACTGATATTGAAATTCATGCAGCGGAAATTGCCAAGACAAAGGCAAAAATCAATGAAATTATTGCAGAAGAAACAGGAACTTCCCTGGAGAAGGTTACAAAGGATACGGATAGAGATTACTGGCTCAGCGGTGAAGAGGCACTTGAATATGGTCTTATCAGCAAGGTAATCAGCAAACGTGCAGATCTTAAATAATATGAATATCTGCAGGTAAAATCTTTAAGTTTAGTGGTGTGTACAAGTGTCAGGGGTTGTTTTTTCTCTCAACGATTCTTTAATTAATGATATTATTTTCTCAATGGAAGACCAGCAGAGCGTTTGGTATGTTAATGCCCGTGAAGTTCGTCTTGAAAAGTCCGATAATCTTGATTCGGAAAATTCAGATTTTAGTGAAAATTATTATAGAACGCCTGAATGGACTAGCACTGACGGTTACACTATGCTAGAAGATTTTACAAATAATCTTCATTCGCCTGCTGCCCGTGCTGAACTTAAGCATGTTCTGGCAACAGGCAGGGGGGTGTTCAAGAATTTTAAAACTGTGCTGAAGTCGTACCCGGAAGTAGAACGTAAGTGGCATTTATATAAAAACAAATGCATGAAAAAACGTATCATGGAGTGGTATAGTTCATTGCGCGAAGAATGGGGTCTGGAATCATTGGAATCTTCCTATGATCATGAAGATTCTTCATACTGTGAAGAGATTGTCCGGACTGATTTTGCCTTTACGGATTATGATTTTAGTAAAGACATTGATGAAATTAGAAGCGCAAAAGAAGAGTTATCCGAAGAATATACACATCAGCTTAACGGTGAACTTGGAAAGGCAGTTTCCTTCATAAATCAGCATGCTTCTGAAGTTTCTGATGATGAAAATAAGTTAGGTTTTGTCTGCCGTTCTCTTGAAGAAGATTTTGCTGGCTGTGCGTTAGTTTCGAGGTGCCCGTCAGATTCAAAGAATTGTGTCGTGCTCAGCGACTTCTTTGTTTCAAAGGATTTCCGTGGACTTGGAATAGGAAGACATCTTCTTTCAGAATGTTTTGCCATGCTAAGGGAACAGGGAATTCGTTTTGTTTTGATTGCAAATCCTGCAATGCCGAATCACGTTGAAAAATTGTTGAAAGATTTTGGCTTTGAGAAGTCCATGTATTGTTACGCTGCGGATTTATCTAGGGATTTGTAATTTTACCCGTTTTTCAGGGATTTTTATTTTTTTTAACAGGAGTAAAATTGTGGCTTACAATAATAACAAAGAATTTGTAGTAAATGAAGAACAGATTGCATCTATGCTTAATGATGCAGTAAAGAATGTAGAAGGGGCAAGTGCTTCAGATCTTGCAATTCTTGATCAGCTTAAGAAACTTTTTAAGAAGAACGTAGGTTTTTCACGTCGTTCATATGTAGCAGCCTATTTTATTAAGCAGATGCTTTCTGGTTACAGACCACGTACAAATGACCGAGGCAACCGTTTCTCACATGACAAGAATGATCGTTCTCGTAATGTGCGCGGTAAGTTTGACCGTTTTGAATCAACAGAAAAGACAGAAAGAAGTGAGAAGACAGAAAGAAGTGAACATCCTAGAAGCGTAAGAGCTGTTATTGATGAATCAGTTTCATCTACAATTTTTATTAGCGTCGGTAGAAATCGTCACGTATATCCAAGAGACCTTGTTGGTCTTCTCATTAGTGTTGCAGGAATGGAACGTGAACGTATTGGTGATATACGTGTTCTTACAAACTACTCATTTATCCAGCTTTATTCAGAAGACTGTGAAAAAGTGATTCAGGCCCTCAACAATTATGAATACCGCGGCCGCAAGCTCAGTGTCAGCTATTCAAAACAGAAAATAGACGAAGCATCAGAACCTTTAAATGTTCAGGTTCCAGAAAATATATCAGCTCATGTTGCAGAAGATGACAGAATTCCTGCAGACGTTTCAAATGAATCTAAGGGAATCATGGAACATAGCGAAGAAGAAAAGATTGCTAAGGAACAGAGCGCATTTGCTGCAGCTATGCAGAGCTCAACTTCAACTTCAGCAGAAGATACACGTGCAGCTTATGCTGAAACAACTGATGATGGACAGGTTAAGTCTCACTTCGGTTCAGGAGCTGCATACTAATTGAAGCGTATTCAGTGCGGTCCGATCAGTGCCAATACTTATATTGTTCCTCTGAGCGGGTCTAATGTTTTTATTGTGGATCCTGCCGCAAGTGCCTTTAGCGGTGACGAGGATGTGATTGTTTCTTTCCTGAAGGAGAATAATCTGAATCCGGTTGCCGTTGTCCTGACTCACGGTCATTTTGATCATGTTTCAGGGCTTTTAAGACTTAAGGCGGAATATCCTGAACTTCCTGTTTACATTCATAAAGAGGATGCTTCTTATCTGGGAGAGAACTCTGCTGTGTGGCAGGAAAAGATTCTGGGTGCCGTTGGATTTTACAGTTTTGTAAAGGCTGTTTCAGGTTTGCCTGAAGCTGACGGTTTTCTTGAGGACGGGAAATTTCTTTCTGAACTGATATCCTGCGGTGATGAGGCTCTTTCTTTGTGGAAAGTTATTCATACACCAGGACATACTGCCGGTGGAATTTGTCTTTATAATGAAAAGGACCGGCAGCTTATTTCAGGAGACACATTGTTTTACAGAAGCTGGGGAAGAACGGATTTCTTTGGCGGAAGTGAAGAGGTTCTTAAGAAAAGTCTGGAACTTATTTTTACAACAATTCCTAAGGATGCTACAATTTTTTCAGGCCATGACAGTCTGGAGTTTAAGCTGGAAGATTTTTAGATGAAGAAGGGTGTTATGCTTGGTATATAGGGCATGCACCCTTTTTTTTCTAGGCAGAAGAATTCCGTTTTATAGTTCCTGCTGTTTTTTTCTATTGTGATTGTTGCGAAGCAAGGTTTCTGTCCTGCTCTTGGTTTTGCACAGGATCCAGGATTTAATATAAGTACATCATCCTGTTCCTGCATTGCAACATGGGTATGGCCGTAGAGGAGTATGTCCGTCTGTTCCTGGGCGGCCTTATAAAAAAGAGGTGCAGTCCCGCTGTAGAGAGAAAATTCGTGGCTGTGAAGCACACCGATCTTGTGTCCTGCAACCGTTACATATTGCTCAAGATGGACCCGCCTTTGTTCAAGTGAACGGGTGGTTTTGTTATAAAAAGGGTATGCGGGGTAGTCGTTGTTGCCTCTTGCGAAGACAATGAGTCCCGGAACTGTTTTTTTTAGTTCCGGATCCTTTTCTGCAAGTTCAAGGAGAAGTTCTATGTCACTGATTCCGTCTCCGCAGAAGAACATTGCGTCGCAGGAACTTCCTGCAAATTCAAGAATCGTGTTAAGAGGACGGGTCCTTTCTCCGTGGGAGTCGGATACTACAAGAATTTTTGCGATATCCTTTTGAGCTAAAAGTTCTGCATATTCTTTTGTGCCTACAAGACCTGTTTCTTCGTCAGGCATAAGTGAATAATTTTCCTGCACTTCCTGTTACCATTCAATTATGAAATGATTGTTTGCACCTATTCCTGTTTCAGAATCAACGTAGCGTATAACTGTTCTGTTCTTTACGATGTTCTGTGCGTGTTCCTGCATGTCCTTGGAAGTTTTAAGATTCTTTTCAAGTGGCTGGTCAGCAAGAATCATATAGTCCAAAGCTTTTTCAAGAATTTCCTGGATCTTTTCTTTTGGAAGCGGAGCTGCTTCTTCATTTTCTACATTTTCCTTGTAGTCAAGAACTATGTCACAAGCACTTTCCTCTCCAAGAATGTTGTCTTTTGGGAAGAGAGAGAATACTGGAAAGGGTCTCATTTCGTCCCATTCTTCGTTTACCTTTGAAATTGCATCATGAGTTCTGTTAGGGGCTCCAACAATTATGACTCCGTGAAGATTTTCTATCTCAAGTAGATAAGACTTAAGGTTTGACACCCTGTTCTTCATGTCAACAGGAAAGCGTACTGTGCTGATGATTCCGCCGTTTGCTTCGAGACCGTACTTTTCATCCAGGGCCTTTACAATGTCAGGGTAATATTCGTCTTCGTTGTATTCGGATCCCATGACAACTGCAATGATTCCTCTGTCTTCTTTGTGATAGTTCGGGGAAACCGGTTCTATATCTGACGAAGGCTTCACGTCCAGAATGAGACTGTCTTCGGAGATTGTGATAACATCTTTCTTTGACTGTGAACAGGAGTTGAAAGTAAATATGGTAAGCAATGCAGCTGCAGCAATTGGAATATTCTTTTTGATTGAACTAGTTTTCATGGTACACATTATAAAACATAAAGCAATTTTTGCAAAGTATCTAAGTGTATCTCTGAAAATCTTTTTAGAGATACACTTAATAGGTCTTAAATTATAGGACGGGGCAGGACTTTGCCTGAAGAATAAAAAGAACCACGGAAACTTGCTCCGCGGCTTTTTTTAGGAATGTAAGTGAGTAGACAGTTCCTGTTAGAAGTTAAGTTTCAGCGAATTACAGCTGGGAAAGGGCTCCTGCTATGCTGTAAGCTCTGTCACCGAACTTTTCAATCTGACGTACGATGTCAATGTAAAGAAGTTCTGATTTAACGTTTGCACCTGCTTCAAGGCGTTTCCTTGCAACTTTCTTGAGGTTATGACGGAATGCATCAATCTGTGCTTCAATTTCCTTTGCAATCATCAGGTCTTCATTATCAAGATGCGTGTTGATGTTATTGCTGATGAAATTCATTATCTGTCGTGCAAGGTCAAGATAAGGGTTAAGACGTTCCATGTCTTCCTGTTTGAATTCCATCTTCTTGTCAATGGATTTCTGCAGAAGATGGGCAACTGAGTAGCATTCATCCGTCATTTCTTCAAGGTCGTCAACAATCTGCTGCATTATGAGAAGCCCGTCGCTCTGCTGGGAAGAAATTGGAAGGTGTGCGCAGTTAAGGAGATAGTGTGTAAGTTGTTCCTTCATCTGGTCCGCATAGTCTTCCTGTTCAGCAAGGTTTGTCATGTGCTCAGTGATGAAGGATTCGTCACGCTTCTTGAAACCGCAGGCAACTTCTTCAAACATTGTAGTAACAAGACCTGTCATGTTTTCTATTTCCTTCTGTGCACGGATAATGTAAGAAGCTGCATTTTCCTTTCCGCCTGTCTCATTGAATTCAAGGACATATTCCTTTGATGAACTCTTCTTGTCGTCCTTGATGATGATTTCCGTGAGCTTAGCAATCTGACGGGTAAACGGCATACAGAGAATTGCGGATGCAGTTTTGATTGTCGTATGGAGAGCGGAAATGTGGTATGTAATGTTGTCTGTAGGTGTTCCGGGAACAATAAGATCAACAAGCTTCAGAAGCGGACTGAAGAAAATAAGTGAAAGTGAAACCGCAAGCACGTTAAAGAGAATATGCACAAGAGCTGTTCTCTTGGCTTCGGCTGATGCGTTCATTGAAGCCATGATGGCATCAATTGTTGAACCGAGTTCACTGCCTATAACAAGGGAAGCTGCAAATTCCCATACAATCAGATTCTTGAAAGCCATCGTAATAACAATGGCTGTAACTGCTGAAGAAGAATGGATGAGAGCTGTAAGAAGGATACCGATTATGACGCCTATGAAAATGCTGAGGGCACCAAGGTCACTGAATTTTGTTATGAAGTTCAGTACACCGTTTTCAGGGTCTATTGTATCGGAAAGCCAGCTCAAACCAATGAACAGGAGTCCGAAGCCCATTATTGCTTCACCCAAAGGCTTCTTGTTAAGCTTCTTCATTCCTGAAAGGAAGTAGCCTAAACCGAAGATTGGAATTGCGAATGCTGAAATCTTGAAGTTAAATCCGAAGAAAGAAACTATCCATGCCGTTACTGTTGTTCCGATGTTGGCACCGATCGTAACACCGACAGACTGCTGTACTGTCATAAGTCCTGCATTTACAAAACTTACTTCCATTGCCGTTGTTGCACCGGAAGACTGAATTATAAAGGTCAGGATAAAACCTGTGAGGAATCCAAGGAAACGATTTCCCGTCATAAAATTCAAAGCTTTCTGAAGACTTTTGCCGGCACTTTTCTGGATACCGTCGCTCATGAGCTTCATTCCGTAGAGAAGAAAAGCGAGGCTTCCAATAAGTTTGAGTATTGTAGAGACAATGTTCATGATACCTTTAGTTTAACGGAAAAACAATAAATTTTCAATGGAATGGGATTTTTAATTGTGTACAGGAATTTAAGTGAACAAGATTAAAAGACTTTCTGTTGTTTACAGGACTTACGATATTAAAAAGCAAAAACACAATGACGCTGCTTGCATAGATAAAGGTATTGGGCACCTCTATAACCCCTAATTGAGGTGCACCGTCGAGTTTAAAACCGCCGAATTGGTGCGGTTTTAAACATCGCATTCTAAAGTTAACTCTAAAAAACTGAAGTTTTTAGAGGTTCCCTATTGTGTTTGGGATGAGTTATGGGCATCTCAAGCACAATATTCTTTAGAAAGAGTTTTTTAGTCCATGAAATTACAAGGCTTAAAAACATTGCGTTTTCAGGGGCACTTCTAAAATTTATAATTTTTAGAGGTGACCTTATATTCTGACAGCAACTCCGCTTTTGCAGAGGCTCTGCTTTATTGAAGATATTGTATATTCTCCTGAGTGTACCATGCTTGCAATAAGAGCGGCATCAGCTTTGCCTGTTGTAAGGACTTCAGTAAGATGCTCAGGTTTTCCTCCGCCGCCAGAAGCAATTACTGGAACGCTTACCGCTTCGCTTATCATTTTTGTAAGACTGATTTCATAACCATTTTTTGTTCCGTCCGCGTCAATTGAATTAAGAACAATTTCTCCTGCCCCAAGTTCAACTGCCTGTTCCGCCCATTCAAGAGCGTCAAGGTCTGTGGCAACTCTTCCGCCGTTAAGATAAACTCTGTAACCGCTAGGCATGTCAGGATCTTTTGCTGCATCCATTCCAAGAACAATGCACTGTTTTCCAAAAACTTCCGCGCCCTGCTTTATAAGTTCAGGATGCTTTATTGCCTGGGAATTCAGTGAAACCTTTTCAGCTCCTGCCATGATAGTGGAACGGATGTCTTCCATAGTTCCGATTCCTCCGCCTACGCAGAAAGGAATGAAAACTTGCTTTGCGACACGGGAAATAAGGTCAAGAATGGGACCTCTTCCTGAAGCTGATGCCATTATGTCGTAGAAAACAAGTTCGTCTACACCCTGTCTATAATATTCGGCAGCCATTTCAACTGGATCGCCAATATCTATGTTGTTCTGAAATTTTATACCTTTAGTTGTTCGTCCGTCCTTAACATCAAGGCAGACAATAATTCTCTTCTTCAACATTCCTTACAAATCCTCTTTCACAAAGTTCTTAAGAATCCGGAGACCTGCATTTCCTGATTTTTCCGGATGGAACTGGCATGCACAGATATTGTCTTTTTCTACAACAGCAGGAACCATGGTATCGTATGAAGCGTATCCTTTTATGATCTGTGGATCTTCAACCTGTATCACGTAGGAGTGGACAAAATAAAAATCGCTTCCGCTTTCAATTCCTTCAAGAAGTTTTGAAGAACCGTTACAGAAAGTCACGTCATTCCATCCCATGTGAGGAATTTTCTGGGAGTTTTTGAGCATTGCCTTTTCCTTATGCTCTTCTTCATTAGGGAAGCGTTCCTGCCAGATGTTTGAGAAGTGCCTTATCTTTCCTTTAAGGAGTCCGAGGCACTGGCAGTTGCCTTCTTCGCTGTAGTCAAAAATAATCTGGGAGCCCAGACATATTCCCATAAGAGGTTTGCCGTCAGCGCACCAGTCTTTTAAGAATTTGTCAAAGCCTGTAAGCTTCAGCTGTTCCATTGCGTAAGAGGCCTCCCCGACTCCAGGGAAGATGAGGCGATCAACATTTTTTAATTCGTCAGGATTCTTTGAAAGAATGTAAGGGGCATTCATTGATGCCAGAGCTCTTTCTACACTTTTTATGTTTCCTGCGTTGTAATCTACAATTCCTGTCATATTTAAAATTATAATGGTGTAAAAAAAATCTTTCAACTGTATAACGTAAAAAGTAACATTAAAAATCCGTAAATAAACACTTAGTTGGTGCCGAAATACAAGCTATGGATTTGATGAAAACATTGAAGGTTGCGCTTAAAGTTATGTGCGACTGGCGCGTTATATTTATCACAGTTTTCTCTGTGCTTTTTTTGTGCCTGGTAGGTTATGTTGTAAAATATAAAAAGAAACCCAAGCCCAAGGTTGTTGTTAAAGCTGCACCTGCTGCACCTGCTGCACCTGCTGCTGAGGAAAATGCAGAGGAACAGAAAACAGAGGAACCTGCTAAATAACAGTCAGACGGTTTTTCCACGGCCATCCGGATTTTTTCATAAGGTTCTGGTCGAGAAGCTGAGATATAATTTCCTGCACATCCTGGATGCTGTAGATGTTACAGACTGTGCGTTCGGGATTGCAGGATTTTTTTTTTGAAAATCTTCATTAAATTTTTCCATCAGGAATTGGCTTAAACTTTCTATTGTGAACCTGAACCTGTTTTTTTTGACAATATTCAAAACGTATAGGGCATCCTCTGCGAATGGTGCCTTGTTTTTTCTGTCGCAGATATCACATCCGCTGCACATGGTTTCTTCTCCTCCAAGGGCTTCCAGTAAAAACTGTCGCCTGCAGGTTGAACTTTCCGCATATCCTTTCATGAGCCGTTCCCTTGAACCTTCGGGAAAACCAGCAAGCTTTTTTGAGTCGCTGTGAGAGTAGAGCATGTAACCTGTTCCTGTTCCTCCGTCACGTGCAGCTCTTCCCACTTCTTGAATGTAGCTTTCAACTGTAGGACTTATTTCAAGATGAATTACCGTGCGGATATTGGATTTGTCTACTCCCATTCCGTATGCGCAGGTGGTGCAGAGTATGGCATCGTTTTTGTCAAAGAACCATTGCTCTATTTCCTTTTTCTCTTCCTTCTCCAGACCTGCGTGATAAAATTTTACTCTGTCGCTTCCCATTAGAGGAAGCAGTTCCCGTGCCATGTCTTCTGCTTTTCCGCGTGTACCGCAGAAAATTATCAAGGGCTTCTCTTTTTCAAGGGCCAGTTTTAGTGCGGTTTTCTTTTTGGAGTAGCAGTTTATGACATTGTATCTAAGGTTAGGCCTGTCGCTGTCACTTCTGACAAGATGTGCTTTTCCTTCAAATAAAATTTCTGAAATTCTTTCAAGAACTTTTGGTGAAGCTGTCGCGGTGAATGCTGTTACTGCAGGAATATTGAGTTCCCTTATTATGCTTCCCAGAGTCAGGTATGCAGGTCTGAAACTGTCTCCCCATTCGCTTACACAGTGTGCTTCGTCTATTGCAAGATGCTTTATGTTGCATTGGGAAAGCTTTTTTATAAGGCATTTATCCTGCAGAACTTCTGGATTTGCAAGAATCATTTTTGCTCCCTCCTTCAGTTTTTGAAAATTTTCATCCCTTTCTTCCTGAGTTTGTCCTCCTTTAAAAATTACGCAGCCTAAACCTCCCTGATCGATTCTTCGTTTCTGGTCCGCCATGAGTGCAAGCAGAGGATAAATTACAAGAGTTGGTCCGTCAAGGATCAATGCAGGTGTCAGGAAGCAGAGAGACTTTCCGGCTCCCGTTGGCAGAAGAACAATCTGTCTTCCTGTGTAAAAAGATTTGTCAGTGCAAAGAGAGTCATCTTGTTCCTGCGCAAGTTTTTCTTCCTGCGTATAAGTAAATGAATCAACTATGTTTGCAATTACAATTCTCTGCCACGGATAAAGATAAGTTATGCCGAATGCCTCTTGCGCTTTTGCGGTGACCTCATCAAGTGTGACGGCTTCATTCCAGCTTTCCTTCTGTTTTTCATAAAGTTCTGGGGCGGATTGTGTGTTGTTGTTTTTTTCCAAGCTTTGGCCTCCGTAATAAAGATAGGAAACGGATTATCTGTTTGGTAAAAAAATGTGCTTATTAAAAAAAAATAAATTTGGCGGAGAAAGTTTTGCGTCAAGCATTTGATCTATAATCATTCAGTTGTTCTATGGTTGTCGTGCTCTGGAAAAAAAGTGGATGTCAATGACAGAATGAAGAAAGCTTTTATATCTGAATTTTGTGAATCCGTATATTATGCCTGAAATGTTTTTACACTGAATTTATTTTTTTTTACATCGGGACGTGTCATAATTTTTTGCATGATGATTGAAAAGAAGAATCCGCAGGTCATTGTGTTTGCAGTAGCATTTGTTGAGTCTGGTGAAATGATTTTATTCGTGACACTTAATTAGTATGTCGTGTTTTTCTGCTGCCTAAACTCTTAGGGGACAGTTAGATTTTTGTCAGCATTGGTTTTGCTCTGTACTGTAAAATATAGTTCGCAATTTCGTACTTGAAATAAAAAAATGTCAGTGAATCCGCCATAATGTTTTAACTGCAAAAGACAAAAGGAAGCTGACAATGAACCGGGAAAGAGATTATCAGAAATTGCGAAGATTTGCCGGATGATGATCAGCGGGATCTGCTCTATCAGATGATGCTCATGCTGATGGAAATGGAACCCTACATAATAACCGGAAGTGAGAAAATTCTCGAAAATATGATTGCAAAGGTTTACATTAATGGAGTTCCAGCAAGATAGAAAAAAAAAGTCAGAAGGTTTCGGTCCGGAAGACATCAGTGCCGGTGAAGTCAGCACAATGGACAAAAGTTTCAATGAAATGTCCGTGCTTTGGATTGATGTGGTCTGTGAAAAAATCATGAGCCGGTATTTTCCCGAGCACAGAATCTTATGTGGGACTATGACTGCCAGTTTGAATGAATGCAGCGAAACTCATTTTACCGGTGCCGGCCGCATCAGCTCAGACGCTCTTTGTGGACAGAAAACTGATGGGACAAGGAGAATAAAGCCTCCTGATTAGTATTACTTCTTTCACTGAATTTTCGAACAAATATTGACACTGTATTGTATTTTTTATTACATTTGAATCATATAAATAAAGGATGCAAGCCATGGAAAATAAGAAGAAAGTTTTTTATACAAATGAAGTTGATGAGGCTTCTGAAATTAAGAATTTGCTAAGTGAAAATTTTATTGAAAGCGAAATACTTATCCGATTGGACAGCCCTTATTGGGGAAACAGCAACCTGCAGCCTATGGAAGAGGTTTTCTATAAGTACACTGTAGTTGTTGGTGAAAAAGATTCCGGAAAGGCCGCTGAAATTATTGAAAGCAAATTTTCGGAATGCGAAAATAATGACTAATTATTTTATGCAATGAACAGCAATCCGGTTCTGCAGAAAACCTGCTAAATCGGATTGCTGTTTTTTTTATGAAGGTATAGGTTTCCCTGAAGATATTTTACGGATACCCTTATTTTTTTGTAATGAGAAGATCTCCTGAACCTGCCCTGCATTCAATTAAAGGTCCTTTGGAGTCACTTGAGAAAGTGCTGCGGAATCTTCCTTTTCCAACGTTTGCGCTGGTGTAGAAAACTGCTGATGAGGGCAGCAGAATTTTTGCTTCGCCTGATGAAGTTTCTGCAATAGATTTTTCAGTTATCATTTTTTCGAATTCAGCAGTGAGTTTTCCTTTTCCTGCAGATACTTCAAAAGAAGCTGCTGATATTTTTGAAAAGTTTGCGGACCCTTTCTGTGTTGACGCTTTTAAGATCTTTGTCCTGATTACTTCAGCAGAAACAGTTCCAGAAGCTGTTGAAATGTCTGCGCACTTGTCGGCTATAATATTTTTGAGACTGACGTTGCCTGTGTTTGCAGAAAGTGTAAAATTCTCTGCTGTTAAATTTTCACCGACGAAGGTTCCGCTGCCTAATTCAATGGACATATTCTTTGCTGCAATTCCGTTTATGCAAACCGCTGCATTGTCTGCAGAACTTTTGAGAGCATCGACCGTGAATTTTTTAGGTAAAGAAATTCTTACCGTAACCTTTCGGTTTTCAAGTTTATTGGTCTTATCTTTCTGTTCAATTTTAATTACCTTGTCATTGTATGTGACTGTAGGATTTGCTTCTGTAAGATTCGAGAGAATTTCAATTGTTGCATCTGAAGTGTCAGAGATTTTGAATTCCAGGTTCTCTGATTTTAATTTAACTTCTATGCTTTTTAGTTTTCCTACGGGAACTGAATAGCTTTGTACGGCTGGCATGTTTTTTGGAGTTTCATTTTTTTCTGCATCCTTTTTTGCCTCGTCCTTTGCCGTTTCAGATTTTTCCTGTTTTGTTTCCTGTTTTTCTGTTGCCTTGGATTCTGTTTCCTGGGCAGTTATGTTTACGTTTATGAATAGTGATGCAGTTCCGAGAATCAGAGCCGCAATTATGTTTTTTTTCATTGGAAGTCTCCTTGTTCAATATAATTTTTCTTATAAGGTCATCTCGAAAAAAGTATTATTTAGAGATGACCATAACACTTATTTTACAATAAAATAAAAGGTTTTCAATGTTTTCTTGAAATTTAATTTTCATGGCTCATAATAGTTATAGGGGGATTATTAATTGTGATGAAAATTTAGGGAGAGTTGATATGGAAGCAGGTAAAATCTATAGCGCGGGAATTGTTGGCTGCGGAAGAATAGGCTGGACTTTGGGAAAGGACGAGAAACGTGAACAGCCTGCATGTCATACCCGAGCACTGAAGGAAAATCCCAGAATCAAACTGGAAGCTGCATGTGATATTGATACAATTGCCCTGAATTCCTGGCACAGAGAAAATCTTGGTGTGTGCGTCTATGCTCATTCTCTCAGTATGTATGAATTCCACAAGCCGGATATTGTTGTCGTGGCAGTCAATGAGGATAATCATTTTGAAGAAGCTGTGAATGCCATTATTGCAAGACCAGGAATTGTAATTCTTGAAAAACCTGTCGCCCTGAACGTTGAGCAGGCGCTTAAAATAAAATCCGTTGCTGAACGGAACAATGTTACGGTTCTTGTAAACCATGAGCGCCGGTTTGCTGCGGATTATAGTCTTGCTCTGCAGTACCTGGACAAGATAGGGGATTTGAGAAGCATTAGTGCCACACTTTCCAGCGGAGGATGGGTTTATTCTCCTGATGAGCTGGGAACAGGGGAGTGCAGTCTTATACATGACGGAACTCATCTTGCTGATGCGGTTCTGTTTTTTATTGAGAACGGAAAATCTTCTTGCTGTTCCCGTGAACAGTATTACAGGAGGGGAGGTCTTCTTGGAAAGGCTCTGCAGATCAGGGGCATGGATACCATGGTTGTTAATTCGCTGTTGAACCGTCCTATAATCAGCGGTGCAATTTGGGAGAATTTCTGTCTCAGACAGCTGAGTGCTCATTACAAGACATCCCTATGTCCTGAAGTTACTTTGAATTTTCATGGAAAATCAGAATATTTCGGCTTCGACCTTGAAATTGTTGGTGAGACCGGAAAAATTTGTATTGGAAACGGTTATCTTAAGTGCTTCAGGAAGGCGGACTCCAGGCTGTATGAAGATTTCTTTTCCCTGGAAGAGGATGTCTCTGTTACGGCTCCTGAACTTACCGGATATTTTAGTAACATGGTGCAGAACGCTGTGGATTTCCTTGATGGAAAAAAATCAGTTATTTCTACACTGGATAACGGAATAAATGCACTTGCAATTGTTGATGAGATAAAAAACAGAATTTCTTAGTTTCTTAATTTCTTAGTTTTTTTGTTACTTGACCTAAGTACCGTAATTTTCTATTATATAATCTAATACACCGATTAGAGAGGGCCTCTAAAAACTTTTTGTTTTTGGAGGTTTCTTTAATGAAGCGATATTTTAAGTCGTTGCATATTAATAACTTAAAGTTCGTAGGGTAAGTCTAAGATCATAATTTATTGTTTTTAGGCGTTCCTTAGAATTATAGTAGAATTTTCAGGTACAGAGGTCAAAATTTTATGAAAAAAAGAGTACTGTCATTTTTTGCAGTTATTTTTGTGTGTACAGCCATGGCTGCAGCCCAGCAGATTCAGTCAGCAGCAGCTTTTTTTAATGATGTAAGCGATTATTATGCAAGTTTGCGCTCTTATATTCTTACATTGAATGTTGATTCCGATGGCAGACAGATGACTGGTAGAGTTTATTTTATGCGTCAGCAGAATCTTTTGATTGAATTTTCACGTCCCTATGGCCAGGTTCTTTTGTTTGACGGAACGACTCTTCAGATTTATCTTCCGGGACAGGAAACTGTTCTCAAGCAGACTGTAAATACAACAAAGAAGGATGATGAAAATACTTCTACAAAAGGGCTTACTCTTTTGAGACGTTATTATCAGGTTGCATTCGAGGAGGGATCATCTCCGGTTCCTCTTGAAGAAGGAAGCTCCCAGATGGTTGTGAAGCTTAAGCTTACTCGCCGTTCAGCAACAGAACAGTTTGAGTCGATTATTCTTGCTGTTGATCCTAGTTCAAAACTTTTGCGCCGTGTTACAGCAACAACTCCGCAGGGCAAGGTCTATGTGTTCAATTTTTCAAATTACAGCCTCAATGCAGGTATAAGTCCTGAAAAATGGAAGTGGGAACCTCCTGCATCTTCTAACGCATACAATAACTTCTTGTTCCAGGAGTAATGGAAGATGGAAAGTTATGGAGAACTTCTCAGGAAGGCGAGAGAAGCAAAAGGTTTTTCACTTGAAAGAGTGTCAGCGGAAACAACAATTTCACGCAGCTATATTGTAGGTCTTGAAGAAGAAGATTGCGGAGCATTTCCTGGTGAACCTTATATGATAGGTTTTTTGAGAACATATTCAGATTTTCTTGATTTGGATACTGATGTCATTCTCAAACTTTTTCAGGCAAAAAAAATTCAGGAATCACCTGTCCCTGCGGAACTTCTTGCCAAGAAGCGTCCAAAGTTTTTGCTTCCCCTTATAATTATACTTATATTTTTGCTTCTCAGTTCTCTCGGTGTTTATCTTTATCTGTTCGTGTTCGATGTTCCTGAGCATCAGGCTGAAAAAGCCCGTGCAGCATTGGAACAGGCCGCTCCTCATAAATATCAGGCTTCCTTTACTCCTCAGAATCTGAGAGTCTATGTAAAGGACCAGATTCTTGTGGGAAGTGAAACATCTTCTTCTAAGATTGTGCTTACAGTTTGCAGTACTGTCAATAATTCCGTTGGATTTGAAATGCCTGCCGGAGTCCAGTATGTTGATCTTGGAGAGGAGCGTGATCTTGATATAAATGGTGACGGTGTTGCAGAACTTATTGTTTGGGTTGCGGACTGCAGCAAAAATGATGAGTCTCGCGGTGCCGAAATCCGTGTGACAATAAAAGAAGGAGAAGGTTCGACTGTATATCTTGAAGAAGTTGAAGAAACTTTGAGAGTTGATGCAGATATTACACAGACTGAATCAATAGCAATTAAAACTGATGAAAAGAAGCAGGTTGTAATTCTTGATGATAACCGTGCTTATCCGTTTACTCTTAAGATAACGTTCCGTGGACCTTGTCTTTTCCGCTATCAGGTTGATTTCCGCGGTGACAAGGTTGAAGGTTACTATAAGAGCGGTGATACAGTTTCTATTACATCACAGTACAGTGGTGTCCGCTTGTGGATGAGTAATGGTAATGCCTTGCAGATTCAGGTTATTGCAGGTGCTGCCCAGAAATCTCTTACAGGCGGAACTACAGGACGTGTTGAAGTTCAGGACATTAAATGGGTACGCAGCGAAGGCGGAAGATACAGCCTCGTTGTAGAAGGTGTGGACTAAGTGTTAAAGAATAAATCATTTTTTTTAGATCAGCATGGATGTGCAAAGAATCAGGTGGACGGTGAACTTATAATTTCCCGTCTCATAAAGGATGGTATGGTCCGTGTTGATGATCCAACGAAAGCGGATATCATTATTGTTAACTCCTGCGGTTTTATTGAAAGTGCAAAGATTGAATGCATTAATTCTGTAATGGATTACAGAAGCGAATGTCCTGATACAAAGATTCTTCTTGCAGGATGTCTTGCGGAACGTTATGCAAAGAATGAAGAGTTCAGCGGGGAATTCAAAGAAGCTGACGGTTTTTTTGGTAACGGGGACCTGTCTCTTGTCAGTGAAACTGTAGGCAAGCTTCTTGAAGGTGAACGTACAGTTGTAGTTCCTGAACAGAAGGGTGTTTGCTGCGGAGACAGAGAGGTTCTTCTTTCTTTCAAGGGAAGTGCTTATGTGAAGATTACTGAAGGCTGCAACAATAATTGTTCCTTCTGTGCAATTCCGATAATCAGGGGAGAACTTCGCTCAAGAAAATGTGGTGAGATTGTAGAAGAAATCAAGGAACTTGTTTCTCGCGGAATTCATGAAATCAATTTAATCGGACAAGATCTTGCAGCTTACGGCTGCGGAAAAGATGATGATACTTTCGGAACAGGCAGGAACTGGTATGAAAGCATTTATACAAATCTTCGCAAACCTCTTATTGTAAGTGAAAACTTCGGCGGGGCAAACGGAAAGTCATTCCTGCTTCAGCTTATGGAAGAAATTGCTAAGATTGAAGGTGATTTCTGGGTTCGCCTGCTTTATATTCATCCTGACCATTTCTGTTTAGATATTCTGGAACTTATGCAGAAGGACAAAAGGTTCCTTCCGTACTTTGACATTCCGTTCCAGTCAGGAAGCAGTGAAGTTATTGGCTGGATGAACAGAAAAGGTTCTCCTGAAGATTATGCTCTGCTTGTAAAGAAAATCCGTGATGCATTGCCTGGTGCCTGCATTCGTACAACTTTCCTTACAGGTTTTCCCGGTGAAACTGATTCTCATGCGGAGGAAACCCGGAAGTTCCTGCGGACAATCGAGAGCGACTGGAGCGGATGCTTTGCCTTCAGCCCTGAAGATGAAACTGCTGCATTTGAAATGGAAGACCAGGTTGAAGAAGAAGTTTCCAGGGCCCGCGCAGAAAAGCTTCAGGAAATTCAGACTGAAATTACACGTGAAAGGCTTAAGGCCAGGGTTGGTCAGAACTACGAAGTCATTGTTGAAGAAATCATCCAGAATCTTGAAGGAACTGATGAAGGTATTGCAATCGGCCGAGCCTGGTTTGACGCACCTGAAGTTGACGGTAACGTGATAATCCGTTACGACCTTGATGACAAGCGTGCAACAGATATTGTTGTTCCCGGAAATGTTGTCAATGTACGTGCATTTGCATCTTCTGATGTAGACATTGATTCAGAGCTGATTTTGAATTAAAATCAGTTTCATGGATTTCAATGAACATCTGAATGTTTTAAATAAAGAACAGTTTGAAGCTGTTACCCACGAAGGATCTCCTCTGCTGATTCTGGCAGGGGCAGGTTCCGGTAAGACACGCGTTATTACTACAAAAATTGCATGGCTTATTTCTCAGAAACATTATGACCCTTATTCAATCCTGGCTGTAACGTTCACAAAGAAAGCCGCCCTTGAAATGAAGGAGCGTGCCGTTCAGCTGGAAGAAAGGGCTTCCTACGCACAGATAAGAACTTTCCATTCCTTTGGAGCATATTTTTTACGGCAGTATGCAGTTGAAGCTGGAATCGACAAGAATTTTACAGTCTATGATGATGATGATATGGTTACCCTTGTTAAGAAGTCGATACCCCAGCTCAAAGGACGTGAAGCACAGGAAATAGCACATAAAATATCACTTGCAAAAGATTATGGTCTCACACCGGAAAGCGAAAATCTTGATACGGTTGCCCAGGGTGATGAAAAGTTTGCGGAACATTATGCGGCTTATCAGAACAGGCTGCGCGAAACAGGAAACGTGGACTTCGGCGACTTAATTATGTTGCCTTATCTTGTTCTCAAAAACAATCCGATGATAAAGGCAAGAATCAATATGCGTTACAGGGTTATCCTTGTTGACGAATACCAGGACTCCAATGTCGCACAGTTTCTGCTTCTGCAGGAACTTTCGGGAATCAATGAGGATTCAGGAACCTATGTATGTGTCGTAGGTGATGATGACCAGAGCATCTATAAATTCCGTGGTGCCGAAGTGCAGAATATTTTGAGGTTCCAGGAATACTTTCCGAACACTACACTGATTCGTCTTCAAACTAATTACCGTTCAACACCTCAGATACTTTCTCTTGCAGACAGTGTCGTCTGCAAGAACGAAATGCGTCTCGGAAAAACTCTGGTTGCCGCAAATGAAAAGGGCAAGCTTCCGACTCTGGCATTTCTTCCTAATCAGGATGATGAAACTGATTTCTGTGCATACCTTATTGAAAGTTTTCATAAGAAAGGTGTGCCCTATAGTGACTGGGCAATTCTTTACAGAACAAATGCACAGTCCCTCGGATTTGAAACTGAATTCCTTCACAAGAAGATTCCTTATACAGTTGTCGGTTCCCTTAAGTTCTACGAGCGTGAAGAAATAAAGGATGCACTTTCTTATCTTTCTTTCGTTGCGAACAGGAGAGATGAAATTGCTTTCCGAAGAATTGTAAACAAGCCTGCCCGTGCAATCGGTACGGTGACTCAGGATAAAATTGTTGAAGCTTCCCGCGGGGTTTCCATTCTTGACGGCGGAAGGAATGTTAAACTTTCAAGGAAAGCGAAAGAAGGTTTTGAAAGTTTTTATTCTCTCATAGAGGAACTGGATTCAATGCTTCCTGAAGGTCCCGGAGAAACTGAAAGAATTGCGCAGCAAGTTTCTCTAGAAAAATCATCTGCCATTAATTCCGAGGAACTTAATGCCCTTGTTGAAGATATAAATGCAAATAAAGCAAAGGAATCTAAGGCAAAGAAAGATACGCTTGCATATTTTATTGAGCAGCTTGTGCAGAAATCCGGTCTCGAAGAATTTCATGCGGGACAGGATGAAATTGCCGGTACACAGAAAGTTGCAAACCTTCAGGAACTTGTGAACTCTGCAGTCTTCTATCCGTGCACAAGATCAGGACTCCTTGATTTTCTTGATCATATTGAACTTGACAGGACTCTTGAAAATGATGAGGAGTCCTATTCTTCTCAGGACTGCGTTACACTTATCACTTTGCATAACACAAAGGGGCTTGAGTTCAACAGGGTAATCATCACTGGAATGGAAAGCGGAATCTTCCCAAGAGAAGACAAGTCAGGTCTGGACCTTGAAGAAGAGCGCAGACTTTTTTACGTTGGAGTTACCCGCGCAAGGCAGGAACTTTATTTGACAAGCTGCCAGAGCAGACGAATGTACGGTCGCATTAACTTTATGTATCCAAGTGTTTTTCTGGGAGAAATTGACAAGAAGATGATGCGCGTAATCGGTGAGACCTCTTCATTCGGTATGCAGAGTGTTGATCCTGTTGCAAAGAAATGGAAAGTCGGTGCAAGTGTTTATCACGATGACTACGGAGCCGGTTACATTATAAAAGCAAATACAACAGAAGACGGCGAGTATGTGATTACAGTAAACTTTGAGACGGGCGGAACAAAAAAGTTTTTGCCGAAGTACCAGAAAAGTTTAATTCTTGAAGAATAGTGAATGTCGGAGCGGGAACTTTTATTTTCCAGAAAGCTCCCGTTTTCTATTTAAATCTTTTGAAGCATTGAAATTTACTGCACATAACTTTTCAGAGTTTTCAGGATTTTGTTCGGAATAAAATATGAGATGAAAAAAAATAAAAAACGGATAACCGTAATCTGAAAAAGAAAATCGGATATCCGTTGATATTAAAAAAATCTTCCGCCCTGAAGCCGGAGTTCTGAAATTACTTTATGATTCCTAGCTTAAGAATTCCGTCATAAACAAGCTGCACAGCAAGACCTGCAAGAATAAGACCTACAATTTTTTCAACAACAAACATACCTGTTGTCCCGATAACTTTTATGAGCAGTGATCCGCTTCTAAGAACCAGGTACTCAATAAAAAGACCCATGGCAACTGCAAGAATGACCATCGTGAAAATTGAAAAGTTAGAATAGAAAGGTTCGTTTGCAGTGTAGAGCATAATTGTTGTAATCATACCAGGTCCCGCAATAAGAGGGAATGCCAAAGGGAAAATAGCAATCATCTTTGTTTCGGTAGGATCTTTGATGGAAACTGGTGTATGACGCGAGCGAGGTTTGCTCTGGATCATGTCAAGAGCAATCGTAAAAAATATAATTCCGCCTGCAATATAAAAAGATCCTGGAGTAATTCCGAAGAACTTAAGAATAAAGAATCCTCCCAAAGAGAAAATCATAAGAACAAGACCTGCAAAAAGAATTGCGTGCTTAAGAATTTTCAGCTGAGTCGGACGATCATATCCGCCTGCAACGGAAATAAACATTGGAGTATTTCCGATGGGGTCAAGAAGGAATATGAATGTAAAAAACATTTTAAAAAAATCAAAAACGAAATCTTTCATAACGGAATTATAGCTGTAATTTAATTGATTTTCAAGTGACAGATTTCACAATATTTTTTTCCGAAAGTTTTTTACAGGCGTCCAGGATATTTATCTTCATCAAGTCCGGACAGTAATTGCATATGTTTTTTTTATAAATGTATGAGTAGATTTTTTTCTTAATTTCATTTAAGTTGGTTCTTGTAATATTTGTTCAATCAAGATGAACAAGTTTGAAACTAACTACCTTCCAAAAGCTGCTGGTCGATATACATTTCTTGCTGATTGATTCCATAAGTTGCAGAGTCGGCAGATAAAAAAACGCCCGCCTGTAAGTTCAAAGTGAAAATACAGGCGGGCGCGACTCTGTGAAAACCTTTCTGTAAATTCAAAACATAGTGGGATTGTGGTAAATTAAAAAACACAGGAGCCTACTATGGCAAAAGAAAAAACACCACCCCACAAAACGTTCGGACAGCGATGATTACCGTAACGGCTACAAATCAAAAAACGGTTCAATCCAGTATCGGGGAAGTTGAAATTGAAGCTCCCCGGGACAGGAAATCAACTTTTGAACCAGAAGCTGTAAAAAAAGGTCAGAAAGATATTTCAGACATAGACCATAAAATCATCTCAATGTATGCAAAAGGAATGACAACCCGCCAGATTTCTGACACCATCGAGGATATCTACGGCTTTGATGTTTCAGAAGGATTCATCTCAGATGTAACTGACAAGATTCTTCCGCAGATTGAAGACCGGCAGCTTATGTTATTCTTGGAACCAAAGAGGCAATTGCAGCTGCATTCCCTAAGACCGACTACCAGAGGAGCATTTTTCCTGGAGACCAGGCCCTGCCCAAGGCACTTTACCTGGCAACATTCGAAGCTACAAAAAAATGGACTCAGCCTATCCACGGATGGGGGCATGCATTTGGTGAAATGTGCATAATGTACGAAGGCAGACTAATTATAAAAAAAAGACAACCTGCTTTTTACGGGCAAGTTGTCCT
>JAZUJH010000099.1:0-5754 GCA_045642665.1 Treponema sp. | reverse complement strand
CTTTTTCTGAGCAATTTGTATTTCTTCTGTGGGAATAAGCCTTAAATCTGCAGTAATCAAAGGTTTCTGAGTTTCTGGATCCTGAATCAGCTCCTGAGAATTGCCCTACATCTTCCATCGTTATTGTTGCTGCAGCAGTTCTAGATCTTCTTTTCTTGGCCGGAGTCTCATCTATCCAGTTAATATCAAGATGGCTTGCAAGTTCTGATAGATCATACAGTTCTTTTCTAAGGGAAATTGTCTGCCACATTTCATGAATAGGGTTTTTACAGAGAACTTTATTGAAATGAACATCTGCATCAAGTTTCTTGCAGAGAGCCTTGTAAACGGCTTTAGCGTATTGCATTGGTCTTGAGGATTTGAACTGAAATTGAGAATAAACTGCCTGGTTTAATCCATACCACAAATGAGAATGGCCGTTTTCTGGATTTACTACAACAAAATTCGGAATAGGGGCATTACAGTCATATATCTCAGCGATATTAAAATCACGATCTACATCGAACACTAGCCATTTGAGATTGAATTGTGTATTTGGCTGAATATAAGGATAGGTAAGAGCTTCATCCAGGTATCTGTTTCTGTTCTGCTCCTGACCTTTATTAAAAGCACTGCGAATTTTTAAATATTGGGATTGCTTTCCTATGAAATAAGACGATTTGAGTTGAGTTTGTAATGCCGCTGCCGATGTCCCAATAAATGAGTTCACTTTTTTTCGATTCCCACCATCATTTTAATATACCGAAGTGCCACAGAATGACACATCAATATATTTTTCCCCAACGGTAAGAACCTCGGCATTACATAAAAAAAGAACTTAACAAATTGATATTGAGTTTTACTCAATATAAACCAGTCCGTATCTTTTATATTTTTTGCCGTATTAGAAAAACAAAAAAAATAATCAATACAAAACAAATATCAGCATTCTCCCGAGTGCCTTATACTGGCAATCGGAAAACGTCTACAACTAGACCAATGCCAATATCAACTTGTTAAGTTCTTCTTAATAAATCTAATACTCTGTAAAAAACGGGGTTCTAAGCCGTTGCATATATTATCGGTCAAATCTTGCAAAAAATCAATAACCAAAACTAATAAAAGCTGCTGCAGTAATCAGTAAAAGCTATAAAAAATCCAAGAAATAACCATTCAAGTTATGTTTACAATATAGTTCTGCTGCAAAGAAAAAACAGTACCATATTCAGGCAATTTTGGTCGAATTTTAGGGAATTTTGGTCGAATTTCCGGTAAAAAATGTACACCTTCAAAAAAGGCCCTAGAAACGCTTCAAAACGAGTGGGTAGGGTAATTACACGTTTTTTTTCAAACACCCCCCTTAAAACGCTTCTATTTGCGTCCTCTGTTTTATATAAAGAACTTTTTCTTTATGTTCTTTATATATATAAAGAACCTTCTCTTTATATTCTCTTTATGTATATAAAGAAGTTTCTATATATATTCTTTACATTTTTTAACTTTGCATTTATAATAAAAATTGAGATTTTGAGAAGGAGTCATCTTTATGAAAACAATCTGTTTCTATAACCACAAAGGCGGTGTCGGAAAAACAACTCTTACTGCAGCAATTGCAGGTGAACTCATAACAAAAGGAAAGAAAGTAATCCTCGTTGATACAGATAGCCAGGCAAACCTTACAAGCCAGTTCTATCCTGCGGATCCAGATTCTATGGAATACGAACTTGCAGATTACCTTTATGATAATTCCATCGGGATAACAAATATCGTATGCAGAACTAAATACGATGGTCTTTTCCTGGTTCCTTGTAAAAAACTTTCTGCAGGTGGAAAACTCGACAAATGGGCCAGAGGTGAAGCAACAGAAATTGAAAATCGTAATGCCATCAAGAATTTCATTGCAGAATTAGCAACTTTATCTCCTGACTTCATTCTGTTCGATATGCCACCATCTTATTCTGAACTTGATAAAAAAGTCCTTCTCGGATCTGACGAAGTAATCCCAGTTCTGCAGATTGATAAATACTCAATCGATGGATTATCAGACTTCTTCCTTCTCCTGACAAAACTCAAAAGCGGTGATCCTAAACCAGTTCTTGAAAAACTCATCTTCAATAACTACGACAAGAGAAAAGCTGTTCAGAAAAGTCTCATTACAACAATTGATGAACTCACTCTCAAAAAATATAAGGTCCCAAACGATGAAATTTTCAAAAAAGCAGCTCTGCAGCAGAAAGCAGTTCAGGCTTTGGACCGCATGAAGCCAGATACAACAGAAGTTCTGGAGACAATCGTAAACGATATTATTGGAGAATAATAAAATGGCAAAATTAAAGGAAAGTGAAGCTTTAGCTACTGCAGCTGCAGGAACTGCTGCAAAATTAAATATCATTAATCAGGCAGTTGAAACAGAAACAAAGGCCAGGGAAGAAAAGAAGAACGATGAAAAAGAAAAGGTTCTCTTAAACTTCTATATAAGTAAAGCCAAGAAAAAGGAATATGAAAAACTCTTTGGAGCAGAAGGATTAAGTCTTTCACATGGAATTAGAATGTGCCTTGATTATGCTGCACTTCAAATTTCAGCCGGAAAGCTTATAATTTCCGATTCAGGAATCCATGAAAACATCCTGAACAATCTCAAATAATCTAAATATATAGGTTTTTAAATGAGAATAACACGCCTTGTACTAAAAACAGTAATTTTCCATGACGAAAACAATGACTACAAGCTATCTGCACAACAGTATGATTATCTCTTTGCATGGTTTCCGGAAATTTTTACAGATGGCGAAAAGAAAATAAAGAAAAACTGGCGTAAATTACTGCGTGCAAAAAATCTTACAAGAAATCAATACCTCAAGCTAAAAGAGACAAAACTCAATTCTTTAGACGATTCAAAACTCAGCCAGACTAGATTGAATTGGAAAAGGGTAGAGTATGCTATCAAGGAATGTGAAATCGAAACCGGTCATGCACCTGCATTTGTTCATAGAGCTTTTCTTAGAAGAGTATTCAGTCTGATTGGTGCAAAAATCATTGATGTATCAATAGAAGAAAATGGCGATACATCAGTTGTATTTGATTATTATGGAAAATTTCTTCAGGCAGAATGTGTAGAAGAACCAGGAATTCTTCCTGGAGAAAATTCTAGACTTAAACTATATCTATGGACCTCAGTAAACGAAAAAATTGACTGCACTGGCACTGACATTAGGGAAGCAGTTGAAAAATACATCGCCAATGGTGAGTTCACAAAGATCAAATCTCGTTCCTTGAAAATAGGAATGAAACATCTAAATACAATTCGTTCAAAATGGCGTCCTAGATACCTGAGAATTGAAAATATTTTTACTGGAAAATCAGGGAAACCGATTCAACCAGCCATAGTTTTAATAAATCAAAAAAAAGAACCAGTAGCCGTTATGACTCCTGGTGAAGACTGCGATGCCTGCATGGAAAGATCCAAAGAGTTTGCAGAAGAATTAGGTGTAAATTACGCATTCAGCACAAATCTTGAAATCTACAAGCTGCATGATTTCGCAAAAGATAAAGATACAGAAGGTCCTTTTGACGAACTTCCACCTCATGAATGGGTTTGGAACTGGGATCAAACTGTAAAAGAAAAGGCTGCAAAGAAGAACAATCCAAAGCCAAAGGCAAGATTCAATCCTGCAGAAATGGCCATTGAAGAGCTTCTTGCAAAACTTGAAGAAAAAAATAAGAGAAGGGCAGAGCATGATCTACCACCTTTGAACCTGATGGAATACATGAAATCAAAAGGGTATAGGACCGGTGAAGTAAATGCAGACTGGCCGGAAAAAAAATAACAAAACCTTCAAGTCACTTTCTCCAGGAGTTCTCCTATTCAGTCTAAACATTTCCTATTTTGATAACTAGAATAGGAGATGTTGTAACAAACTTTTCACTTACAATTTTCCCTTAATATCTCCTACATTTAATAGCAATCTCCTAATTTATATGCTATAATAGGAGATATAGGAGTACAGTAGGGGATGAGAACTTTTGATTATTCAAAACTGAACTGCAACATTGATAATGAAATCATGGGCTACATTGCCAAAATACATGAATACAAGGGCAGACAGCAACTTTTCATCAGCCAGAAAAAAGAGAAACTTGAAAAACTGGTAGAAATAGCAAAGATCCAAAGTACAGAAAGCTCTAACAAGATTGAAGGCATTGTTACTACTAATACACGAATCAAACAGCTGGTTCAGGAAAAAACTACTCCCAAAAACAGAGATGAAAAAGAAATCATGGGCTATCGTGATGTTCTTAATATAATTCACGAAAATTTTGAATACATTCCCATCACACCTAGCTACATTCTGCAGCTGCATAAATATCTTTATCAGTATTCAAATCCTGATTTTGGTGGAAAGTTCAAAAATACTCAGAATTACATTGTTGCAAATCTTCCAGATGGAACTTCAAACGTTCTTTTTGAAACTCTCAGTCCAATAGAAACACCTATTGCTATGGAACAACTTTGTGAAACCTTCAATAAAGCAATGAGTCTTGGCGAAATTGATTCGCTTCTATTGATTAGCAACTTTATAAAAGACTTTCTTTGCATCCATCCATTCAACGATGGAAATGGAAGAATGTCTCGCTTGCTCACAACACTTCTGCTTTACAGATCCGGCTTTGTTGTCTGCAAATACATAAGTTTGGAAAAGAAAATCGAAAAGACAAAGGATTCTTATTATGACGTTCTGGAAGAGTCTTCTGAAAACTGGCATGAAGGAACCAATGATAATACGGCTTTTGTAAAATATATCCTGGGAATTGTTCTTGCAGCTTACCGAGATTTTGAAGACAGATTGAACCTTATAGAAGATAAAGTCTCAGCCTACGAAATGGTAGAAAGAGTAGCAAAGAATCAGCTTGGAAAATTCACTAAAAGTGATGTCCAGGAACATTGCCCAACTCTGGCCAGACAGACAATCGAAAAAGCTCTCAAACAGCTTTGTGATGAAGGAAAGATTGAAAAGCACGGCCAGGCAAGCAAGACTTTCTATGTAAGGAAAACAATATAAAAAATAAGAGTAGGGTAGTGCATGAACTACCAGTTTTGACTCTAATGGAATAAACAACATCAAAAGACTATAAAACTGGTAAATAAAATGCAAAGTGACCGAAAAAAAATAAACAAGAATAGGTTATAATGACTTTATTAAGGAAATAAAAATGGCTGTATTTAAATTAGGAGAGTTATTCTGTGGCCCTGGCGGTATTGCCTATGGAGCTACATCTGCCGACATTGGTAATAAAAATTTTAAAATAGAACACCAATGGGCAAATGACTATGATGAAGATACCTGTAAAACATATAGAAAAAATATATGTCCAGATCGTCCTGACTCAGTAATCTGTGGTGATATTCGTGAACTAGATTTCAATAAACTCTATAATATTGGCGACATATCAGCTTTAGCATTTGGATTTCCTTGTAATGATTTTAGTGTTGTAGGTGAACAAAAAGGTTTTGATGGAACTTTTGGACCTCTATATTCTTATGGAATAAAAGTATTGAAAGAAAAAAAACCTGATTGGTTCTTAGCCGAAAATGTGGGTGGACTTCAAAGCGCAAATGAGGGAAAAGCTATCCAAGTGATATTCTCTGCTATGAAAGATGCTGGATACCGAATTTATCCAAATCTCTACAAATTTGAACAATATGGTGTTCCACAAGCTAGACATCGTGTAATAATCGTAGGTATTCGAGAAGATCTCCCTTATGAATTTAAGATT
>JAZUJH010000098.1:0-42158 GCA_045642665.1 Treponema sp. | reverse complement strand
GAAGAAGGACTGAACTTCAATCCTGAAGCATTCCTTGGAAGAAGATAATAGTTTATAACACGGGTCCGCCGCCCGTGTTATTTTTTTAATGAGGCGGAATATGTTAGAACAGGAAAATTTAGCAGACAAAGAACTTGTAGTAGGAAGTATCAGAGTATTAGGAAGTATGACTGGCGGCGGAACCGAAAAGGTCCGTGAAAACCTGGACCGCCTGCAGAATGTTGTTAAAGCCCAGCAGAATAAAGAGAATGATTATTGGACCGGTCTTACAGCTGATGGCGTAATTTCCGCCGTTGAAAAGAAACAGCTTAAAAAAGAGTTTGAATCTATTGAACAGACTTATACTGCACTTACGAATCAGGCAGAAGCTAAAGGCGTTGATGAAAGTGATGAAGTTGTATTGTATAAAGAACGCTATAACGAACTCAGGGAGTATCTTTACACAACCCTTCAGCTTTTTAAACGTATGTCTGAAAACACAAAGATTGAATCGGCTGAAGTTTTTAACGGTTATTATAACCGCTATTATTTTGCCCTTCAGAATGCTCAGTCACGAGTGAACATCGGTGAATCAGGTAAAATCCGTGTATTGTCCTCTTTAACAGAACTTGGAACAGACGGTGAAGTTGTTCTTTTTGAGGATAACTTTTATATGTATGATCTTGCCAATCATGAATGGATTGGAATTTCAGTTGCATCTAAAGTTGGTGAATATACAGGAGTACGAACAGACAGCCCGCCGCAGGTTTTGAATCAGTATTTTTTAGTTGGTCCTGATGGAATTGTTGAAGATTATCTTGAGTTTATTCCTGAGACAAGAGCGATAGAAGAAAACGCATGGACAGATGAAAAAGGAAACATCATTTATATCAACTACGGTTTTGAACCGGGATATATTTATTTCTGGAATGAAAGAAACGAGTTTGAAAAAGTTGAAGATAAAAATAACTGGCGTTATATCGTTGCTATGAACGATATGCTGGCATGTGGTTTTCCAATTTCTCCGACACTTGCAGCATGGTTATCAATAGACCTTCCAGAACTTATTGCACCTAGTATTGAACAAAAGGTTAAAGATCACACTGCAAAATATTCACGTGTTAATGATGTACCTGAAAATCCGAATGACGGTGACTGGATTTTGTGGGATGCTTCAAGTACGGCACGTTTTGTGAAAGGTCATTTATATGTTTATCAGAAAGCTACCGTTGAATGGATTGAACTTAATCCGAGGGATACATCCGGACAGGTACGTGATAAGTTTATGCGGGCATTGACTGATATTCTGGAAGTAAATCCTACAGAAACAGGTTATTTCTCTACAGTTTTTGCTTCGGCATTTTTTGGAGCTACTGCAACACTTGACCAGATATCAACACGCGAGATTGAACTTAGAGACAGCGGTAGTATCAGATCGCGCGGTTATGTTGCAGGTATAGCAGGATTTAACATTCAGGGAAACGGAAAAGCCGAGTTTTCAGATATCAAAATTACTAAAGGATATCCTACCAAAGAAGAATATGATAAGGATATGGCACAGCAGGCAGCAGAAAATGAACGGCTGAATCAGGCTGTAGAAAATGCACAGGCTGATGTTGATAAGGCTGGGGAAACGCTTGTTGATGTAATTTCAAATTATATTGCAGAGGTGGATGTTGAATACGCATTGGGTGACAGCGAAACTGAAGCACCTGATACAGGCTGGCAGACAACAGCACCGGAATATGTACCCGGAATGTTTATGTGGCAGCGCACAAAAATAATTAAGGGCATAGGAAAATCTGAATATTCAGAACCTACATGTATTTCCGGGGCAAGAGGAAATTCTGTAAACGAGTTTATTGAGCAATATATTATGCATACATCTCAGACTGAACCGCCAGCTGATGATGCTGACTGGATTAATTTTCAGCCGGAGCTTGAATCAGGTAAATATTTGTGGACACGTACTAAAATGATCTGGGAGGATGAAACAGTAACCTATTCTGAAAAAATCCTTGCGGCAGCATTGGACCAGGTATTTACCGATGTAATAAAGGCTCAGAAAGACCTTGCTGATGCTAAAACTGTATATGATGAAGCAATAGGAAACCTGAATAACAAGACAGATGAAACAGAAGGATATCTGGAAAAAATAGCACAGTTGTCTAAAAGTCCGGATGGTTCCCTTTCAGCTAAATTGTATGGCGAGATTATACAGGATATGGCAGCAGGAGATAATGATCTTGCAATTTCTACAGCAGGATTTAGTTTTGATGGAACCAGAGGTTTTGCAGTTACAAAGAAAGGAAATCTTTATGCAAACAATGGTGTTTTCAGGGGAACTGTATATGCGACTAATGGAACTTTACGAAATGTTGAAATTACAGGAACAATTAAAATTGGAACTCCATCATATGGAGTATATATAGGTAGTGCTGATGTAGAGGGTGATGGATTATATGCACGACGGATTTTAAACATTGGTTCCGCATATATGCATGGTTGCACTTTAGAAGATGGAAAAAACAACTTTTGGAGTATCGTTGAATGTCGGTATTATAGATATGATGGTAATAAAAATCGATTATATAACAGTTTACGTGCAATAATGCCTTATTATGATGAATTGAGCGATTTATATGAGGGAGTAACTATAGCTAATGGTTTTATAAATTATGATGAACGTTCTTTAACGGATGGAAAACTTTATAATCACAATGGCAGCATATATATGATTGGGATAAAGACATCTTCTATCAGAATTTACTATATAGCTAATTCTGATCAACAATATCTTGATATCACAAGTTCTATTGGAAGTTCAGATTCTATAACGATTAAAAACCTCGTAATATCATTACTCTAAATATAACATAAAAAAAATAATCACATAGAATGGAATTATTATGGGAATAAAGAAAGACATAGAAAATGAATTTCGCGCAAATTTCAATTATCACAAAATTGCGGAAGTAACTATTTTTAAGCAGGGCCGTGATATGCAGCTTAGAATTATTACCGAAAGTTATGTTGATAAAGCTGCAAGACTTGCAGGCGCAAGAGCTGTAAAAGTTGAGAATATCATTCAGCATGCAGACTTTGCTATGACGCCGTTTTATGCACTTTTGAAAGCAAAGTTTCCAATGTTTGCAAATGGCATTGATGATTTTGATGATGATATTGAACCGCTTCAGGAATCTCAGCCGGCTCCATTTTTTACTCAACAGACTGCATCCGGAGATTTGATTGATCACTGGAATGAAAATGACCTGATTGAAGCAATTAACAACAACGAAAGTGAGGAAGAATAATGGCAGGATATCCAATTACCAATTTAAAGAAAGCAGATAGAATTTCCGCACAGGATGCAATTCCAGTTCAGCAGGATGGCGTTACAAGAATGTTTGAAGCCGGTGTTATGGATCAGGCTGTTATTGTAAAATCATCAGGCTCACAGAGCTCAGGGATTGTCCGTAAAGAAGAAACGTTCGTATTGAAAAGCGAAACATTAATTAATTTTACGCTTGAAAATGCAGCCGGAAGAATTGTGCAGGATAATGAATATGTGGATAACGCAGAAGCTGCCAGCGGATGGATTATTCATATTGTGAATGTTTCTGGCATTCAGCACACTGTTATTCATGGCGCTAACAGCTGGCCAATTCCTGCAGGAGAAACTCTTGTATTCTATTGGACCGGATCCCGCTTCACCCTTCACAATGTTGTATTGAATAATCTTACAGTTCGGGGCAACACAAAACTCATGAATGTGAGTGCACTTCAGGCGCTGGCTGCTGCAAATAAAATTCCTGTAATTGGAACTGATGATGTATTAAAGTACACAACACCTGCAGATATTACTAATGGACTTGCCACAAAAACTGAAGTAAATAATGCTTTAACGAACTTCAAAAAACCTAGTGTTAATAAGGTATTTGAACAGGATAATGGTACAGTAGTATTAAGAAACGCAATTTATGAATTATACGGAAATTACGACCCCGACAATTACCATTATTTTAAATATTTGGTTATTGATAATAATGGTAATTCTCTTACAGAGTTTGTAAAATTTAAAGATAATTCAAGAATTTCATTTACGGGAACTGTAAGTAATGGAATTACAAGAACGGCTCAAAATTTGCTTGGAACAATTGGGTTTTCTAGTATATCAAAAATAACTTTATGGGAAATTTCTCAATCAGATTTTGATGAAATTAATGCTTTAGCGAACTATGATAAAGTAAATCAACAGATTGCAAATAATACAGACCTTGATAATTTAAAAAATCAAGGGTGGTATTTTTGCCCTAACAATACAACGGCCTCAACTATTTTACATCACCCTAGAACACAGAAAGATAGTTTCGGTTTACGAGTAGTAAAAGTAAAACAAGACGCAAGTGGAAACCTTCAACAGATATTTTATTCAGAAGTGGGTTATGTTTATAAACGTGCATTCAATGGTACTTCTTGGACAGATTGGGAAAAATTCACCACAGAAACAGACCTTGTAAACTACGAAAAAACCGATATTGGAACATCTATGGGAACTAATACCACACAAACAATTACACTTGAACAGAATTGTGCATTGGTTTTTGTGCGAGCTTATAATTCAGAAGGAAAAGGATTTTATCAACTTTATTTGTGTTCCCAAATTACAAGTTTGTCTAATATTCAAGTATATTTATTGCATAGTGGTGGTGCAACTAATTATACCAATATTATAATTTCTTCTAATGCGTCAGATAAAATTACAATTACAACAACAAATTTTGCGATAAACCGTATAAAGATTTTATACCTTTAATTCGCTAAAGAAACAGAGGTAAAAAATGGAAGGATTGAAAATTATGTTTTATATGTTTGTGTTAATTCCTATATGTATAAGTTTTATTATTGCAATAATCTACTACATTATTGTTCTTTATGTTTCTTTAAAAAAATATGGATTCAAAAAGACAGTAATACAATTTTTCAATGCAATTAAAAAGAATTTAGGGTTTTACTAATAGTTCGCTAAAGAAACATTTATTTTACTAAAGTATTTCCAGAAATTACCGAAAAATAAGTAACTCTTTCCTTGAATGGCGCGGAGGTCTAACAGGCTGAAGCGCCTTTTTTTATGTGACTGTATTCAGAGATAAGTTCATCATTAGATTTAAAGTTATTGCGGATGCGGGCATCCGTGAGTTTTCTGTATACAGTTGATTCTGAAAAACCTTCTACAGTTTTTATCGGCTCATTGTTTTGTATCTGATCCAGGATCTGAACTTCTTCAGGCGTAAGAATAATCATTTTATTTTCAGCTTTTACCTGCTGCTTAGTAATTACTTTTTGTTTCCACATGGCGGTAACGTACTGAACTGATAAAAGTATATGAGTATAAATATAAAATGGTGTTTTATTGTGAAGGCCCGCCACGATAAAAACGTCAGTCAGATATAATCCCACAACAAAAATTGCTTGATGCTTAGTTACTTTTGGAGTAAGTGCAAACAGAACAGAAAGCAAGGCAACACAGGTGTAATTATTGTAAGTGATATCAAGTGCTTTTACGTTGCAGAAAATAAAATACAAAATCCATAGTGCTTTATTTCCTGCAAATAAAGCTGCAGGTACAGTCAGGATCCTGAAGCCTAGTGTGAACCAGAAAAAGAAATCGTGTGGCTCAGGGGAAACTATCATACTCAGCGCGAGTATTCCATTCGTTACGGCTATAACAATCCGCAAATAATCTTTTGTGAATGTACTCAGACTTTCTTTAATACTCATAATCACAGTATAACCTTATGTTTTTAGTTTGTTAATTTTTAAAATTAAATGAGAGTTGAATGAGAGACCGTGACAGTTCATGACAGTTTATTTCAGCTACTTTCGGACCTAAAATATAATTGCAACGGTGGGAGCTGTATCTGATCGCGACAGAACGGAGAAGCCTGAGCAAGGAGAATCAAATGGATATCGAGAGAGTAAACTCAAAAGCTAATGCCGGACTTACTACAGGTATTATCGGCACTGCAGGTGTTGGACTTGGACTTCTGGGAAGTATGCTTTTCGGAAACAATGGCTGGGGAATGAATGCATTTAATGGCGGTTATAACAACATTGTATGCCGTCAGGAATATGCAGGTGAAATGACCATGATGCAGGAACTTGCAAAAAAGGATGCAGAAATTCAGGCCCTGAAAATTGACCAGAAAACTGATGGTAAAATCCTGGACCTCTACCGCTATGTAGAAGGCAAATTCCATGACATCGACGGACAGTTTGCTTCACAGGGAATCTGGAATGCAACACAGAACGGCGCTATTGCAAACATTGGAACTCAGATCCACGAAATGGAACATACAGTTTACGGACTTACAAAACGTGTAATTCCTGCAGACAACGTATGCCCTGAACCAATGGCACGTTATAACAGCTGGACTGCCCCAACTGCAGCTGAAACACCTACAGCGTAGTTTAATTTGCCGGTAACTTGCTTATAACTTGCTACCGGCAAGTATTGGAGGAATATATGGTAACCTTAGTTCAGTTAATTTCAGGAATTAAAGAGTTTATTGATGAAGAAGTAATTATGAAAATGTCAGGACTTTCAAAATGGATTGTGGGAGCCGGACTTTCTATGGCTATGGATAATGCAGTAAACACTTTTAATGAACTGAAATCCACTCCGATTGTTAAGTCACTTGGAATAATCCATGATGATGATACCATCGACATAGACAAACTGTATGCAAAACTCAAAGAACAGGCTCAGATGCATGAAGCTGTAAGCATAAACATTCCAATGGTTGGAGCTATGACATTCAGAGCAGAAGATCTGGACCATCTTTATAGAGACATAATGAAACATTAAAACTTTTGCGGTCCTGCATCCCCTTACAGGGCCGCTTCTTTTTAAGCCTATGTATAAGACACCCGGAATGGCATATATAAGCCGAAAAATCAAAACTACATCCCGCACAGACATGAATGCTTTTATTGCAGACAGTCCTTTGAAAGCACGTGATAAAACTTTCATGCAGGATATTCTTGAAGGATTATCCCTTAAAGAGCTTCAATCGAAATATGACAAATCAGAAAGCCGCATAGCACAATGGAAACGCTCCACCTTTGAACAGCTTTTTCAATATGAATATTCTCAAATAAGAAAGTAATAACTATAACAAGTAAATTTATTTCTCATATTCTTTTATTAATTGAATAAAAAAATAAGGGGAACTTATGGCAGAGTGGATAGCTATTGCAGCATCTTTTATCGCGATTTTATCAACAGGCGCCGCGGTTGTTAGTAAGATTGCTAAAATGGAGCAGCGTATGGAAACAAACGAGGCAAGAGACAAAGAAGAACGTGAGGACAACAAAAAGAAGTTTGAAGAACTTTATAACCGGTCCAATTCCACGAAAGAAAGCATCGTTGAACTAACCACTACTATCAAAATGATGGTAACTCAGAATGAAAAGAATTTTGCAGATATTAAAATCAAGCTTGATGAAGTTATTAAAAAATCAGAGGAGAAATAAGATGGAACAGAAAATTATTGATTTTGTAAACAAGTACATTAAAACAAAAGTTGATTATGACAATGCTTTTGGAGCTCAGTGTGTTGATCTTTTCAGGCAGTATGTAAAAGAAGTGCTGGAAATTCCTGAGCATACAGGCGCTGTAGTAGGCGCAAAAGACCTTTATGAAAAATATGAAGAACTTCCTGTAGAGAAAAAGAATTTTATACGGCTGGATGCAAAGCGCCACAATTATGCAAAAACCGGAGATATTGCAGTATGGGGACAGACAAGCAGCAATATTTACGGCCACGTTGCTATTGTCCTGGATGATATGAACCAGTACATACTTGTTTTTGAGCAGGATGGATTTAAACAGGATGGAGCAAAACTGAAAATCAGATCAAAGGAAAACCTTCTGGGATATCTTACAAAATATGATGGATAAGTTATGGAAAAAACTTGCAGCTATTGGAGCTGGCATCCTTGCTTTTTTCGCAGGTGTTTTTGCATTCAAGGCAGAGCACAGCAAGCGGAAGCTTGCAGAAGAAAAATTGAAGCAGCAGGAAGAAAAGCTCCAGGAAACAAAAACAAAGCTGGAAGCAAAAGAAAAACAGGATGAAAAGTATGTTGAATATAAAAAAGAAACTGAAGAACTTCACGCTGCTGCTATTAGTGGTGATGATGATGCAGCTATCCAGTTGCTGCACAAAGCCGCAGAAAGTGGAAGCAAACGGAATAGACCTTAGTACAGTCTATTTTCCAACACCGCCGGATCCGATACGCAACGGAAAAGTAATCCCGAAAAAATTTGAAAAAGTTGTAATTGGGGATATCTACTTTGAATCCGTTGAAGTATTACCATATTGGTACTGGCTTTTGTTAGTCGAATACATTGATGAAACAGAAGCCGCTATACAGTCTTTAACAGCGCTTGCTGATAAAGAGCCATAAAAACCTCCGGGGCATCCAGTGTAAAAGCTGGATGCTTTTTTATGCGGCATTTTCCTTCATATCTCTATAAAGATATTCATACATAATGTTATCAAGAACTGCTGAGCCGTTATCAATTCCATCAGTTTGAAGATCTATCATTTTTACCGGATAGTAATTTCCATCAAGGCAGGCTCTGAGACCTTTCTCAGATATGCATAATTCCAGATGCTTGCAAGCCGTATACTTTGCGCCGGTAATAATGAACTTTTGTTTTTTGAACTTGAAAACGCCGTTTGCATCGGTCCTGCAGTCAAATCTGGCGCAAAGAATATTATCAAGATTTTTGTCATTTTTTTGCCAGAAAGTATCATCTTTTGCAGCTTTTTTAATATATTTTGATGAATTATTATAATTTTCACACCATTTTTCTAAGAATTTATTTGCTTCCTTCATGGTTTTTATTTTGTTCATTTTGAATAACTGAGGAAGTCTACCTTGTAAAAAGCGCCACATACGCTCAACACGGCCCTTTGCTTGCGGGCTCCATGCAAGAATCTGGCGGCAGCAAAGATCATCCATAATGCGCTGGAATTGTGTACGATGCTCATGAAGTCCTGCTAATTGTTCAGCAACAGTAAGTTTATCTTTATTGCGCGGAGTAACACAGAATATTGCTGAACGGTCCATATAACTTTCACGCGGGATACCGTATTTTTCAATCATAAGACGGTAAACTTCGTTATATCCATAAAGACATTCATTTTCAGTCATGTATAATGCAGGGATTTTTCCTGTAGCATCATCAATAGCGCCGGACATACAATAGTATTTATTGTCACCGCACCACTTGAACCACTGATATGGAGTGCCGTCAATCTGAATCAGATCACCTTCATTCTGGCGGCGGGCACGCGGCCTATGAACTTTTCCAGAATGTTTTCTTTTGTGTGTTTCAGGTGACTTTATTCCTGCAGCTGTAAGTAATGCATGAAGCGGAGTATAGGAAATCTTAATGTCATAATCCTCTAAACATTCCTGAAAGAAAGTGAAGTTTACACCTTCAAATTCCTGGTGATAAAGCAGGATGATTTTATTTTCAATTTCTTTTGAGATTTTACGCGGTGAAGGTTTTCCGGTATTACCGTGAGTGAATACGGCATCACCATATTTCAAATAGCGGGTTTTCAGCTTCCAGATCCAGTCCACTGTATAACCTGTACTTTCGGCAGCCTGGCGGAGCGTATATTTACCTGAGACAACACCCTTAATATATACTGGTAGTTTAGACTTGAATTTCATATTCATGCACCTCGCCAGCAATATCGGCATAAAACATTGGAGACTTTAGAGAAAATCTTTTCACATTTTTTTCATAATACTATTGACAAGTTAGTTACACTGAAGTAATCTATTCACAAGTCAGAAAAAACTTCGATTGATTAAAAATCATAAGAAGTTTACTCAGACTTGCTGAGTAAATTACTTCAAAAATCACCCCTACCCATTTTTGAAGTAAAAAGGAATATGGAAATTGAAGCGTTTAGCTTTGTTCATAAGCCCGATGTACAGATACTCAGCCTGTATGTCGGGTTTGTTTTTTTAGAGCATTGAGCCTAGGGTGCAAAGGGCTGAGTGCTTTAATGGCGGTAAGCATTCGTTTATCCCGGTCAGATTTTTGCACCTCTGGCCGGGATTTTTTTTAGGAGCAAATTATGTGTGGTGTAATTACTCATTATGGCTGGAATGGTGAAATTGTAGAAAAAACAAGTTTTATTTCCAGAGAAGATTTTGTTAGAGAAGTAATTGACTGTCTTAATTGTGGTGAACCAATTTCTTACAAAATTAAATCTACAGATAAAAACTTTAAAAAGAACTTTCTGAAAATCATCAGAAATCAGTACTAATCAGGAGACCGCTATGAACAGTCACAACAAAGAAAACCTTTGGATGCTTGCATCTAAAAATCTGGACCATTTTATGAATGATGATAAGAACGTAACACTTTCTATATTATGGGATAGAACATTAAATCAGATCGCCGATTTTAATGAAAACACAACCGCATTCTATCCACAGTTGCAGGAAATATTGAATAAAGCAGCTTTTTTCTCACATGAAGGTGATGAAAAAATGGCTAACTTCTGGCTGGATCAGTTCATGTATCAGTCTCGCCCTGAGAAATATAAGGAACTTACAAAGAAATCCACTCTTGAAGTTATCCGCTACAGACTGAGTACACGTAATCCTATCTTATGCGCTGCTTATGAGCTTCGCGCATCCCACCTGAATTTCAAAAGAACTATTTTTGTAAAAGGAAAATAAAATGAGAGTTTTTATTTGTGGACCGCTTCCAGGAACTGAAGGTTATGAGCCGGCTGAATACAACAAAGCTGAAAAGCTTCTTACACGTGCCGGACATTTTGCTGTAAATCTGTCTGCAATTTATGAAAAGAATGCTGATGATTTTAAGAAAATTGCAAAAAAACAGATTGAAAAACTGATTGATTGTGAAGGCATTTATTTGCTTGAAAGTTCAAATGAAGCAAATGGCGGAACACTTCCACGGCTAATAGCAGCCGCATGTGGTATTCCTGAAATAACTATTAAATTGCTGAGTAACAAATGGTAATAACAGAAAAAATCAATAATCCAGTTTATTCAAAAACTAATGAATGGCTGATTGAACATAAGTGCATCAACATCAATGTTTATGAACTTGATGAAAAAGAAGTTTTTTTCTGGGCTATGCAGGCGGAATATCCAGGAGTTAGTAAGCAGCTCACGGATGATTTTTTCAAAGTAGCTAAACAGTTAATGAGATAAAAAAGTGAATGAGTTTTTTTTCTTCTTCTTTTTTGAAGAAAAAAAGAAAAAACGAAAAAAGAACAGAACATCCCCGGACTATGAAAAGCTGTATGCAAGGCTGCAGCAAGGGCCAATGACCTTTGCTGAAATAGAAGAAATGTCAGGTGTACAGCATTCAGGAGTAGCCCAGGTTATAACAACATTGTCTATAAGATACCCGGTATGGAGCCCGCGCCGCGGTGTATACAAACTAATGGGCCCGGAAGATTTTGAATAGGAGTTAAAAATGAACGATCTTGCATGGAGAAAATTCCCTGTAAACACTATCAGAAATGAAGAACTGGATTACATCTCATACTTACTTCCAAAAGAGCTTGCTGCAGCACCGTATATGTTTTATATGACTGCAATATGTAAATGTGATGATGATGGAGTTTTTGATATTGAAGATGGAATGATTTTCTCACGCCTGATGCGTATGGGAAGCCCCGTAGATGTTATTGATATTGCCAGAATGCTCACAGAACGCCGCATCCTTACTCAGGTAACTGCTTCAAAACCTTCTATATATATGATAACAGACTGGGATGCCCCGGACCGCCGCGGTGTTGTAAAGACAAAAACTGCTGAAGAACGCCGTGCAATTATTGCTGCAAAAATTGAAGCTGAACAGAATGCCAGACTTCAGCGCCAGCCACAGCCAGCTTACAGGCCTCAGCCTGAAATTCAGATACCTAATGAGATCTGGACACAGCCTGCACAAATTACAGGCAAGCCTTTCAATACTGTAGATAATCCTGCTGTTGATTTTTCGCGAATGCGCGATGCGGTCCAGCCCGCTTCGACTGCTTTTTTTTGCCCTGATTTCGACAAAAACGCGCAAATTGTCGAAAAGACAGAGAGAGAGAGAGAGAATAAAGAGAGTATAAGAGATACACACACAGAGAATACAGAGGACAAGAGAGAAGAAAGAGAGGCCGACACAGCTTGCGGGCCTATGGAGGGCCCTACAGCTGTATCGACCGAGGAAAATACAGCAGAAACAACAGACTTGAGACAGGAAGCAGAGCCAAAAGAACAGGAAATGTATGAGCCATCACTTGAGCTTCAGGGAGATCTTGTTGAACAGGCAATCGGAAACAGTGATGAAGGTGAGAAAGAAAGCGCACCGGAAGAAGCAATAAAAGCGCTTGAAGATATCGCAAATGATTTTTTTGTCCGAAACAGTCTCGTTTTTGTAAAAGATGCAGATGCTCATGCAATCAGAACACTTGCAGAACGTGTTTACAGGCTGAAAACACCGAATAACCCGCCGGAAATTGTCATGAAAACAATTCTCAGGCAGTTCAAAATACGTGCAACAACCAAAACAGATTATTTTTATGGCTGTAATTTCACACCGCAATTCTTACTCAGTGAAAATACCTGGAAGCATATTCTGAGCCAGTGCTCAGCCCTTCTTATGACGCACAAAGAGGATAATTCAGAATGGCAGCTTCAGATGCTTGTAAAGAATCCTGAAGAACAGGCGGCTATTGATGATGATATTACAGCTCAGTGCTTAAAATATGGAGTGGATCCAAAAGACCCAAAACGCATAACAAAACTGCTGGCAAAGCAGGCAGCATCAGCGACCGCCCAAAATACAGGATGATAAATGACGGAACAGCAGACAGACATTGATGAACTGAAAGATGTTACACCGTGGGATGCGGGATTGAAGCCTAAAGAACGGTTATTCCTGCTTGAAATGTGTACGTCAGAAGAAAACTGGCTGAGACCGGATAAAGCCTACAGGGAAATAACCAAAAAGTATGACAAGAAAACCGGACAGACAGTATATGTGGATGATCGGAGCGCTTCAAAAGGCGCAAACCGGTACTTACAGAAGCCTAAAGTCAAGGAAGCATTAAAGAAACTGCTTCAGCAGCAACAGCCTGAACTTGATGAACAGAATGTATACAGAGTTTTACATGAAATGCAGACGCTTGCATTTTATAACCCTGCAGACATTATCAACGATAAAGGCCAGCTGAAGAAGCCGCTTCAGGAACTGGGAGACCTTGCAAAATGTGTTACGGGAATAAAAGTGACACAGTATGGCACTCAGGTGATACTTGCAGACCGCTACAAATACATCGAAGCAATCTGTAAATATCTGAACCTGATAAGACCAGAAGTACAGACTGAAAAGGTCCTGCAGGTTATTGAAGTTGCGCCAAAGGTTGAAGGCAACGGACTTATTGATGCGGTTGAAGCATGGAATGCAAAAGCTGCAGAGGAGAATTAAACATGAATGAAAACGGATGGGCTACAGGATATCAGCCTGAAGCAATTAAACCGAACATCGTTGAAAAAGAAGGCATCTATCAGCTGAAAGTTATGAGCGTAAAGCCCGGAACTATTCAGCCTAAAGACCCTTCCCGGGAAACTGAAAAAAGATACTTTCAGGTTGAATGCATTATCAATGCACCAGGACAGCCTAAAGTGAGCATATTTCTCACTGAAGGACCAAACTTTAATGCTCATGCTACAGCATTTTTTGATACTTTCAGCATTCAGCGCGGTGACTTCAATTCACAGAACTGGATTGGAAAAGTTGGTTTTATGAAGATTGAACTTAAAAAGAAAGGTGAATACATGAACATGGAACCGCGTTACCTGCTTGATGCAAACGGTTTTGTAACAAAGCCGAATATGCCTGCACCACAGCAGAACTATCAGCAGCAGGGATATTCACAGCCTATGCCATCAGCAGCACCACAGGGAGACCCATTGGGAGATATTCCCTTCTAAGAGGTAATCCATGCAGGAAGTTATCTGGAAACCACAGCCGAAACAGGCGCTTGCTATGAGTTGTCCGGCTACTGAATTGTTTTTTGGAGGCGCTGCAGGTGGAGGAAAAAGCGACTTCCTGTTAGGAGACTTCCTTGCAGGAGCCCGAAAGCACGGGAAATACTGGCGTGGAATTATTTTCCGTCAGAGCTATCCGCAGCTTGAAGAACTTCAGATACGTGCGCAGGAATTATTTATTCCAATGGGAGCATATTACAGGGAAAAAAGCGCAACGTGGTTTTTTCCAAATAAAGCCACACTGAAGTTCAGGCACCTTGAAAATGAGAAAGCTTGCGAGAACTATCAGGGCCATCAGTACACATGGATCGGGATAGACGAATTGGGAAACTATCCTACCGAGTATGTATGGACCTTTATGTTATCCCGCTTGCGCTCAGCCAGAGGTATTCCATGCTACATAAGGGGAACCGCTAACCCCGGAGGTGTTGGACACGGCTGGCTGAAGCACCGCTTTATTGACAATGCAATCCCGAACCAGATCAGAAAGATTGAAGTAAGGGATGAAGCAACAGGAGAAATCTATTATCAGACAAGAGTTTTCGTACCGTCAAAGCTCACTGATAATCAGATCTTAATGAAGAATGACCCAGGGTATAAAACATCCCTGCTTACATTACCGGAGCACATGAGACGTGCACTGCTTGAAGGAGATTGGAGCGTGTTTTCAGGACAGATTTTTTCAGAGTTTTCTGAAGATAAACATGTTATAAAACCTTCTGAACTTGTTCCAGGAGTATGGTTTAAGTTTTGCGCTATGGACTGGGGATATACAAGACCATTCTCTATCGGATGGTATGCAGTGAACAGCGAAGGTAGAATGATCCGATACCGCGAGTTTTACGGATGCGTTGAGGGAGAAATGAACGTAGGACTTAAAATGGGCGCCGGCGAAGTTGCCAAAAGAGCCTGGGAAATGTCAGTAACTGAAGGTGTAGTAAATATGGTTGCGGATCCTGCTATCTGGCAGAAAGACAGTGAGAACCCTGCTATTGTGGACTACTTTGAAGAAGCTGGATTCAAAATGACTAAGGCAAACAATGACCGCATCAACGGACTTGTAGTAATGCATGAACGATTGACTACTACAGACCATGACGGAATACCAATGCTTACAATCTGGCCGCAGTGTTACGGATTTAAGCGCACAATTCCAATGCTTGTACCAAGTCCGACACACCCGGAGGATATTGATACACGCCTTGAAGATCATATTTATGATGAATGCAGATACGCCTGTATGAGTGACTTTGCTAAGTTCCCATCACGCGCACTGCAGAGACAAAACGGAAGCTGGCGTGCTCAGAAACCGCAGAATGAGGACTATAACCCATTCAGCTTTATTTAGGAGACAAAAGAATGATTAACCTGGAAGTACAAATGAATGAAGCCTACAAAAAGGCAATTTTTGGATATCTGAAGGAAAGAATTCCTGAAGATGATTATTTAGCAGTTGCCATCCAGAACCCAAACAAAAGCATTGAGGGAGTAATTGCATACATCAAACATGAAGCCAAGAAACAGGCAAAAGACGGTGTAGCATGCATTCCTGATGAAGAAGTTTTCGGATGGGCCGTGCATTACATAATGGAGAAGTCACTTGATTATGAGCCAAAAGGAAAAGCTGGAAGCACAAATAGCGAAGTTGAACCTGAAGATATCACAGTTGATGAAGGAAATGACAGCGGAGAACTGGAAGAAAAAAGAGAACCAGTTAGCAAGGCTAAGCCAGAAAAGAGAAATACTGCAGTCAGAACTCAGAAAGCTGAACCAGTAAAGAAAAGCATTGAAGAACAGCTTAATGACTTCTATTCAGAAAGCGAATTATTCCGGGGCCTGTAATGGTAAGCGAGACTTTGAAAGATAAGTTCCTGAATGAAATGAGAAAGCAGATGGTAAACGAACAAATGTATGCACCACTGCTTCCATCAGTTCAGATAGGAACATCGACATTATATGTTGGTGAATACCTGCAGAAAAAGATTGAGAAAAGCCAGTATTCAAAAGAGTGTATTATTTCTTTTCTGGAATACTCAGAAGAATACGGATTTATTGAAAAGATTTATGCGGGTAAACGTACAAAGCGCATGCCGTTTCACTGGCAGGAAATTGCCGTTATGAGTGAGAAACTGAACCAGACAGTGAGCCGTAACTGCTTCTATAAGGATTATGGAATGACACATGGACTTACAGTCTATGGCTATGAAGGAAAAAAATACCGCATCAATTCTGGCTCATGGTATTACTCAGACTATGACTACATGGAACAGCTTGAAGCTTCATGGCTGGAAAGCAAGCATTTTTCAAGATACCAGATGTTTGATATTGAGAAGATTGCAGAACTTGATCCTTCTGTAAAGTACTGCGGATATACCAAAGAAAGCGGTATTTACTTTATAGACTATGTAAAACTTTACAGAAAATATCCTATCGGGGAAATGCTTATGAAGCTGAAGCTTTACAGGATGATAAATGAAAAAGCTATGGAAGCCATTCAGGGCAATAAAGCTTTTCAGAAATGGTTATTCAAGCATGCAAAAGAAGTTCAGTATATGGCCTACACCACTGCAATAAATGCGTTCAAGAAACAGCCTGATGCAGATGCAAGAGACTATGCAAAGAGCCTTCAGTACAGAATTGAATGCGGAAAAAAGATTGCTGCAGGTAACAGAACTATGACACGCAAGCTTTATAAATATGCTTCACCTGAAAAGATATGCAAATACCTTGAAGAAAATCATATTGATTCAAGAAGCTACATTGACTACATCACGGCGGCAGAATGGCTGCAGCTTGATTTCAATGATACAAAAGTACTTTTCCCTAAAAACTTTAAGGAAGTACATGACAGTTACACCGAACAGTATGGAAGATGGAGAGACGAACAGGAAGCCATCCAGAAGCAGAAAGACAGAATATCACTGAACATGGCACTGAAAAGCAGAAGCGAAGAATTTCACTTTTGCGCATGGAAACATGGCGGATTTATTGCGGTTATTGCGACTTCAAAAGAAGATCTGATAACCGAAGGCCGCCACATGGAAAATTGTGTTGGAAAAATGAATTACGACACACGCATGGAAAAAGGTGAACTTGTTATATGTTTTGTACGCAAGGCGGATGATCCTGATGCAAGCTTCATTACTGCACAGGTTGATACAAAATCATGGAAAGCAGTTCAGTTTTACGGCAAAGGTAATTCCGTTGTAAAAGATGCAGAAGTCCTTAAATGGCGGAAAGACTGGGAAAAACATATGCAGAAAGCAAGCCGGAAAATAGTTACGGAAGAAGCCGCATAGGAAAAAGTTATATTTTACGTGGGGAATTATATGAAGCAGTTTTTGTGTGAATTACTGGGAGCCATAGCCGGAATTATGTTTATGGCATTAATAATTGTGTTATTTATTGAAAAGTGTTTTGTCTAGGAGGATTTTATGGAAATGAGAATATTGAATGACCAGTTTAAGAAATGGGCTGAAGAAGTTATCAATGAGCAGGATCAGGATTTATGGAACATTAAGAACGGACATGTAAGAATTGCATACCTTGAAAGCGATGTTGAAAAGAAAGACGGAAAAGAAAGACTTGTTTATGGACAGTGTGAAAAGGTCCAGCCTAAAAACAAATGGGCTATTAATTATGACTTCACTATCACACTGTACAGACCAAACATTTTAGGAATGAGTGAAGAACAGGTAAAAATCCTGTTATTCCATGAACTGCTTCACGTTGGAATTGACCGTGATAAAGATGGCGGCGAAGTGTACAGCATCAGAAAGCATGACCTGAGTGACTTCAGAGTAATTGTAGAAAAGTATGGTCCGAACTGGGCTACAGGTCCAAAAGACGGAAATCTTTTTGCAGAGGATGAAAAATGAGTAAAGCGCTGGAAAACCTTGAAGAATTAAATAAGAAAATTGACTTGCTGGTGAAAAGAAATGAACATCTTGAGAATGAAAATAAACGAATAAGTGAAGCAAGAATAAAGCAGGCAAATTATATAGCTGATCTACTTCATTTTGTGTATATGCACATTAAGCCAAACGTAAATTACAGTGCATGGTTTAAAAAGTTTGATAAGGAGATGGAATTTTATTATGAAGCAAGAAATAACAAATGCGCTGCAGATAATCCTGATTGTAATAGTTTGCATCCTGGGGATGTTGTTTTACAGTCAGGCGGAACTGCAGCAGGAACAGATAAAGTACATGAATGCAGAGCTTAATTCAGCTAAAACTGAATTATCGAAGATGCAGGATGAATTGAAGCACAATGACAACATTATGCAGAAAGTAATTGAAAAGGAATGGTAAAGGAAAGGTGAAAATGTCAAAAGAAAATTTAAAGGATTCTGTTATTAAAACACTTAATAACCTTAAAGATTGTATTAGTTTATCGACTAGATATATCAATGGTTATTATGTACGGACAATTTTTGAAAAAAGAATTGAAGCAAAAGAAATATGTATAAAAGTTTTAGTTGTATATGAAAATGCAGACAGTAATGAAGTTGTTCAGATAAGTGTAGATGTAGAAAACTTGTATGGAGTTTTACTTAGTACAGATGCTTTTGATGGTAAAGATTTTAATGAAATTGCAGATTGTGTTGTACATGATGCTTTTTTAGGAGATTAACATGACACCGGTTGAAATGAGCGAAGAAGCTTTACTTGAACAGCTTATAGAAGAAAGCGGAGAACTTATACAGGCTGCAGCCAAAAGACTGAGAATACTCCGGGGCGAAAGCCCTACTCCGGTAACACTGGAAAAGAATATGGATGTAATTATTGAAGAAATGGCGGATGTAACCTGCTGCACTTCAGTTTATGAAGAAAAAATGCATCTTAGACACAGAATAACCCAGAGCTATTTTTCAAAAATGGAGAGATGGAACTTGCGTTTGAATAATGAGGTAACAAAATGACAAAAGAAGAAATAAAAATAGAAGCCACAAAAATTGCAATGAAAGAATCTTGCCATAGATGTGATAAAGTATTATGCGATAGTCCATCAGAATATTGTAAGTGGTTCAACGGATGTTATAAACTTGCAAAAGAAAACGCAGAACTGAAAAAACAAAATGAAAGTCTTAAAGATACACTACAAGCAATAGCAACGGACACAAATGAACATATTACGCACAATGTTGCACAGAATGAACTTGATAAATGGGAGTTAGCAGAATGAAAAACTTTTTATTGTATTTATGGCAGCTTCCACAAAACATTCTGGGATTAATTGTTATTTTCTTTTCAAAAGCTGAAAAAAGAGAATATTACATATTCCCAAAATATTATCTTACACAAAAAAATATTGGTGTGAGCTTAGGGAATTATATAATTATTTATATGGTCTATAACAATAAAGACCTTATGCATGAATATGGACACCAGAGACAGAGCCGTATATTAGGACCATTGTATCTTTTAATAATCGGTATACCTTCAGCACTGCATAATCTAATAAGCCGGAAAACTAATTGTAATTATTATCACTTCTGGCCTGAAAGATGGGCTGATAAACTTGGTAATGTAAAAAGATGAAATGCGATAAATATTTTTTATTGAGATTATTTGCTTTTCAGGTCCTGCTGAATACTTCCAAGAAGGATGAATTTGTAAATGCATATAAGTTTTTAACCGGCAAAAATGGCGGGAACAGTATATGGTTTTATATGTACAGAAGATTTAAGGATCCTATTTATAACGAATTGCAGGATGAAGAATTAAGATAAAATAATTCTATTTTTTGGAGGCCGTAACATGGCAAACGAAGGAAAAGCATCCGAAATTATCGCAAAGATCATGGATGTAATTACAATCGTATTCCCTGCAATTATCGCCGTTGTAGGTGTTATTGGACTTGCTAACGCTACAGAAGTTGTTTCATTCCTTGAAATGGCTGAACGCGTTTTGCAGATTGGACTGGGAGCTGCTGCTTCCATAGCATCACTTATTTATAACTGGGTACATAAGAAGTGATGCATCATACCGGGAAGCACTCATTATGAGTTTTTTCCCGGTATGTAATTACTTTGTAAAAATCATCTGGGCTCCGTAGGAGAAAAGATGATCTTGCAATCGGATGCGGGCTCCGTAGGATGAAAGCAGCTGAAGCAAGTAAATAAAAATCGAAATGTTTATTTATACACAAAAACAAAATATCAGTTACTAAAAAAATTAGTCAAAACTAAGGAAAGTTTTCTAAGAAAACACCCTTTTTTACTTGAAATGCTTATAGGTATCAGGCTGCAGAGTATGTCATACTTTGCAGCTTTTTTTTTGTTTATAACTTATTGACAAATAGTGAATATCATTATTCACATGGCCACAAATAAAAAAACAGAAGATGAATTAGTTAATGACATTTTAAGCCGCTTCGACCAGCTGAAGAATGACAGACTGCAGTTTATTGACCGCTGGCAGGAAGCTGAACAGTATGTCGCACCTACTATCTATAATTGGAGCGACCTTTCAGCAGTTCCATCAGTTCCTAAGCGCTATGACAGTACACCATGTTTGAACCTCAAAACTCTTGTAGCAGGACTTACGGGTTATTCTATCAGCCCCAATATTGAATGGTTTAAGTTTTCGCTTCAGGACCAGAACCAGCTTGAACTTTATGGAGTAAAAGACTGGCTGGAATTGTGTGAAAAATACGTGCAGGCAGAATTTATGAGATCAAATCTTTATAAAGAAGCTTCACGGTTTGTAGAAAATGCGGCTGTAGACGGACATTCAGTAATGCTCATTGATGAAGATATGGACCGCCAGCAGCTCCGCTTCACTACTATGCGCAACAATGAAATGTACCTGGATGTAGATGATTATGGGGAAATTGACACAGTTTTTCGTGAATACCTTATGACCATCAGAAATGCCGTAAAGTTTTTTGGACTTGAAAACCTTGATGAATCTATCCGGGAAAAATACAAAGAAGTAAAACTCTGGAATGAAAAAATAAAAATCCTTTATGCAGTTTTCCCACGTGAGAACTTTGATGCTGAACTGAAAGATGCACAGAATATGCCTATTGCAGCAGTTTATGTCGATGTAGAACACAGAAAAATCATTCAGGAATCCGGTTATAAAGAAATGCCGTTCAGCGTTTTTGAATGGGACCGTATCGGCGGACTTGCTTACAGTAACAGCCCGGCAATAACTGCTATCAGTGACATTAAATCACTGAATATCATCAGAAGTTCATCATTGAAAATTGCGCAGATGTCAGCTGAACCGCCTATGATACTTCCTTCAAGTTTGCGCACAGTGAATCTTGTTCCACGCGGAATGACTTATGTTGATAATCCGCAGACTGATATTATTCAGCCAATCAAGACCGGAGAAAACTATCCTATTACAATCGATGTACTCAAAGAATATGAACAGAAAGTACGAGATTGGTTTTTTGTTGATTTCTTTCTGATGCTGCAGTCAAAACAGGGCCAAATGACAGCTACTGAAGTACTTGAACTTCAGGGTGAAAAATCAGCCACACTTGCAAATCTTGTTGTAAGTCTTAATGAAGGACTTCAGAAAATCATAAAAAGATCCTTTAACCTTCTTATGGCTGCAGGCAGACTTCCATCAATTCCTGCATCCCTTATGAATCAGGCTGCTTCTATGAAAATCCAGTTTGTAGGACCACTTTCTCAGGCTCAGCAGAAATACCATGCTGCAGGTGGAATCAATCAGGCACTTAACCTTATTGGACCTATTGCACAGCTTAATCCTGAAGCTATGGACAATATTGATGCAGACCTTCTTATGCGCCGTGCTATGGAAGGACAAGGAATGCCAGAAGAAGTACTCCGCGAAGAAGATGATGTACAGAAGCTCCGCCAGGCAAGAGCCGAACAGCAGGCAGCTATGCTGCAGGCACAGCAGCAGCAGGAAATGATGCAGAGCATTTTGGGTAATGCCGGAAAACTTTCTGAGAAACCACAGGAAGGATCATTCATGAATGAAATGAACAATCAGTTACTTGGAGGATTGAACAATGGAGCTGTATGACAAACTTGATGATGAACTTTCTGATAAACCAAAACTTGATGAAGAACAGAGAAAAGAAAATGCAGAAATGCAGAAAACTTTCAGAAAAGTTTTTTCTAACTATGACGGAAAGAAAGTACTAAACGTATTATTAAATGATCTTTTGTACTTCCAGCCGACCCATTCTGAAGGACAGCAGGCACTTAAAAACTATGCGACATTCCTGCTTGCCGAAAGAATGGGTTTTAAGGACACAGTTGATTTTGTAGATAATTTGCTTAAATGCAAGTTTGAATAGGAGCTTTTATGGAAAATACACAGAATCCTGCACCACAGGACAATTCTACACAGGTGGATGTTTCAGCGGGCAAAGCTGAATCTCTTACAGATATCATGAATACACTGAACACTTCTGAACCGGCACCAGAACCTAATAATGGGGATAACGGAAAAGGAACAAATGAAGTTGATCAGAAACCAGAGAATCCTAAATGGATGGCACAGCTTGACGGTGAATCACTGAAGAATGAGGACCTTGTTAAACAACTGAGCAAATTCCAGAACATCGGAGATCTGGCAAAATCTTATTCAGCACTGGAAAAGAAAATGGGAAGTTCCATCAACATTCCTGATGAAAATGCAGCAGCTGAAGAAATTGCAGCTTTTTATGCAAAACTTGGTAGACCTGAAAGCGCAGACGGCTACTCTATTGCAGATGAAAAAGCAAAACAGTTTAGAGATATTGCATTCATGAACAATCTTACGGATAAACAGGCACGCGGAATGTATGATGCACTGGCCCAGATGGGAGCCGCTGCTGTACAGGCAAGCCAGGATGAACAGATCCGTAAGGCTCAGGAATCAGACGCACAGCTTAAAGCCGAATGGGGAAAAGATTATGCGACTAACCTTGAATTCCTGAAACGCGGAATTGCAGCCTATGGCGGTAATTCTCTTGGAGCAAAGCTGCAGAACTCAGGACTGCTTTACGATGTAGACGTTGTAAAAATGTTTGCACTGCTTGGCCGTCAGACTTCTGAAGCAACAGCCACAACAAAAGGCGCCGGCGGTGGAATGTCCGATTATCTGGCAAGCCGTGACGGTGGAATGTTCAATTACAAAGACTAATAGGAGAACCTTAAATGAGTCCAAATTTTATGACTGCCCTTGAAGCAGTAAAGCGCAACGGCGCTACAGCCGATCAGCGCAGAATTATTGAAGCACTTGCAGTGACAAACGAAATCCTGCTTGATATGCCTGTTTTTGAAGCAAACGACACAACAGCCATGAACCACCTTGTTCGCACATCTATCCCTAAAGGACAGCACCGCGGATACAACCAGGGTGTAAAACCTGAAATCAGCCACACAAAAATGACACGCGATATCTCAGTACAGGTTACTGGATATTCAAAAGTCGATGAAAAAATCTACCGTGAACAGATCGACCCACAGGGCTTCCGTAACGGTGAAGATATGGCATACGTTGCAGGTATGGCCGAAACTCAGGCTGAAGATCTGATTTACGGTAACAACTCAGCAGATCCTCGCATGCTCAACGGTCTTGCTGTACGCCGCGCAAAACTTGAAAAAGACAAGTGTATTTCTATGGGTGGAACAGGTGACAACCTTACTTCTGTATTCATCTGTAAGATGGGTAAAGAAAACGTTTCACTTTTCTATCCAAAGGGAGCAAAAGGTGTTGGTGTAGACATGCAGGATAAAGGACTGCGCACAGAAAAAGATGCAGACGGCGGAGAATTTGAAGCTCGCGTTTCTTACTTTGAACTGAACTACGGTCTTTCTGTAGGAAACGAAAAAGCACTCATCCGTCTTTGCAACATCGACCCGAACAACATTGATGCAGGAAAACTTGCAAAAGGAATCCTTACATACGCTAAAAAGCTTCCAAAAGGCGAAGGCGATGTAATCGTTTATGCAAACAGCGATGTTCTCAACGCTATCGACCTGTACCAGATTGACCGCGCAAACATCAACTTCACTTCTACAGACCAGTACGGAAACGAAGTTGTAAAGATCCGCAACATTAAGCTGCGTGAAGTAGATGCAATCCTGAACACAGAATCACAGGTAACAGAATAAAGAAAGGAGGACCACACTTATGATGAGAAATTTCCCAGACACCAACCTTTATTTTGGTGAAGCCGGAACAAACGGCGCATTCGCAAATGAAGTTTATATCGGAGCTTCACAGGCTGACCGCATGCATGTACGTGTTTTCGTAAAAGAAGATTTTGCAGGCGGCACTTCAATGGCATTCAAACTTCAGGGTAAAAAAGGCTCTGGAAGTTATGCTGATATCGCTTCGGCTGCAGCAGTTACTACTGCAAACCTTAAAAAAGGTGCAGAAGTTGTTATCGAAATTCCTGAAGGAACTACAGCAGATACACTCAAAGTAGTGGGAACTGCATCGGGATCATTCACAGGCGGAAAAGCTGAAGCCTGGATTGATACAAACCTCGGACTTTAAGCCACAATCATAGGAGGATTTTATGGCAGAAGTAATGAATGAAGGCGCAGAAAACGCCAAAGCAGAAAAAGCTGGAAAAACAGTGAAATACCGCTGTACAGAAAAATGCTACTGGACCGCAGTACTCTACCGCGAAGGTGATACTGTAGATGTACCGGAAGGCGTAAAAGTGCCTGCACACTTTACTAAAGTAAACTAAAACACGGAGGAAGGCGGACAACCGCCTTCCTCTTTTATGTGAGGACCTATGAATATCAACAAAGACATTGTAAATCGTGCGCTTGAAGCAGCTGGTCAGGAACGTTTAACCGATGAAGATATCGAAAAGAACAGTTCACGATGGAGACTTATTAAAGACAATTACCTTTCAGTTATTCTCACTACACTTGCCAAGACTACCTGGACCAGCCAGCTCAAACGCGAAAAGCTTAAAGAAGCAGAAGCTTCTAATTTCACAGGTTATGACTATGTTTATTTATTACCTGTAGATTGTGCAAAACCTGAAGAACTTCAGGATGAAGCAGAGTTTAATGTAGAAGGAAAATATCTTTACACTAACAGCCCTATGGCAGTACTGCTTTATGTTTCAAACGGAAAAAGAAAACCTGAAGATATTTTGTCTGAAGAAGAAGATTATCCTGAATATGATGATTTTGATTTTGACCCATCACTTTCAGAATATATAGAGCTGCAGCTTGCTGCAAAAATTGCACTGAAGATAACCGGAAACATGCAGACTTTCGGACTTCTTTACAATCAGGCTATGGTTATTGAAAACAATGCCCGCAAAGCTACTCTTGAACATGCACACTCCAAAGAAAAAGGCGCTGCATGGTGGGGAGACCTTATGGGCCTTTCTGTAGAGGGATAAAATGACTATTACTAATTTTGCATCAGGGGAACTTTCCCAGAATCTTAAAGGCCGCGTAGACTTGCCACAGTACTATGCAGGTGCTCAGAAAATCGAAAACTTTGATATTATTCCTACCGGCGGAATTAAACGCAGACCGGGCATGCAGTTTATGGGAAATCTCATGGGAGAATGCCGACTTATTCCATTTATTGTGAATAAGAATGAATCTTTTATCCTGGAATTTGTTCCGCATACACCGGACATGGAAGATGAAAATGATACCGCAAAGACTTTTATTTACTTCTGGCGGAATGGAATCCGGATGCTTGATTATCAGAATGAACCATTAAAGATTGAAGTTCCATACAGAAATCTTGATGAAATAAACAAACTGCAGTATGCACAGAATTATGATGAACTGATTTTTGCATCCCAGTATCACGCACCAATTATCATCAAGTACACTCCTGAAGATGTAAATAAGTTTATTTTAGGTGATCTTAATATCCGTTTTTATATGGACCCAAATGTAGATGATGATTTTTCTGTTATCCGCAAAGTGCCTGCAAATGAATCACTTCCTGAAGATGCAAAAGAAAATGATTATTGTATTTACCGCGGACACCTTTGGAAATATGAGTACATTAAAAATGAATATGAGCCCGGTCGTTATGAATGGAGAATCCAGGGAGATGATCCTGATATGGAAGAAGATCCGAATAATCCGGGAAGTTACTTTTTGAACTCTACAGGACTTTGGGATCCATCATTGGAAAGAACAGAAGATAAGTCTAAAAATGCCGGAAAATATCCGGGATGTGTTACTTATTTTCAGAACCGCTTGTTTTTTGCCGCAACACTGAAAGAGCCTCAGAGAATCTGGGCTAGTGCTGCACCGGGAACAGAAGGTTTAAGAACTGAAAACTTCGGACTGTATCAGAAATTCGTTACTGTAAACAAAGCTGTAAAAGATCCTGATATTCATGTTTTCTCTTTTACCATAGCTAAAGCAAATATCTCTGTTCAGGAAGGATATACAATTCTTACTTCTGTATCTCAGGACCTGAGAAACGCACTGAAAGAAAAAGCTGAGAATTACTATTTAACATGTCCTCAGTATTTTGATATGGCAACAAAAGTACTTGAAGTTAATGGAAACTCTATTAAAGTTGCCGGAAAGCCTGTTATTTCATGGGAAGAAGGCGAAAGTTCCAGAGCAGGTATTACAGGAACTATTTCACTTTGGAGAAGTTCAGAAAGTGCATCCGCTGAGGATTATGAATATACAGTAGTAAACAACAACATGGTAACAGCGGACTGCGCTTTTTATCTTGAACCTGCATCAGACCAGAATGATGCTATCAAATGGCTGGCACCTTCTACCCATCTTTGTATCGGAACTGAATCAAATGTATGGAACATCCCGCAGGGAGTAAGCGCGTTGAATGTTGGAGCATACCTTAATGGTCGTTATGGATCTGATGATATTCAGGCTCATGTTGTAGACCAGGCAGTTATTTTTTTTGCTCAGGGAAAATGCGGAATCCGCGAATACTACTATAACTCAGATAAGGAAGCATTCCAGACAAACAATATTGCCATTATGGCTGAGCACCTGCTTAGTGAAAAGCCTGCTATTGATTTTGACTTCTGTACAAATCCTTACAACCGATTGGTTATTGTCAGAGAAGATGGAATTGCCGTAACACTGCTTTATGACAAGACAAACGGCATCATGGGATGGAACCGCATCCGCCATGCTAAAGGTGAAATCACTTCATGCGCCATTACAAGAGGAGACGGTTACTCAGATTTAATTTACTTTGCAATTAAGGAAGGTGAAGAATATTCCCTTCAGATGATTGATTTTGAATCAGAAGTCTACCTTGACGGCTGGATCAAAGTATCTGATGAACAAGAACCGATTGAAGGTTATGAAAAAGTGACTGATGGTGAAGATGTTTATATCGGGCAGCCATACGAAAGTGTAATATTATCAATGCCTGTAGTCACACAGGATATTTCGCAGAAGAAGCGCATTGTAAATCTTTATGTGCGCTTCAATAATTCTTATATGCCGGTAATGAAAACTACAGGAATGCCTGATGAATTCTTTATTGGTGTAGAAGCTCCATTCAGCGGAGTAAAGAAAATTGATTATCCTGGAACTTCAGATATTGATGTTACTTTTGAACTTACTTTCAGTGAACCGCATCAGTGTAATATTTTGAGCGTTGATGCATCCGTAGCATAGGAGAAGAAAATGGATCCACTTACATTATTTCTTATTGGACTTGGTGTTTCAGGTATTAAGGGAACTATTGATGCTATTTCCGGCGCAAGTCAGGATAAAAAGCAGAAAGAAGCCTATGAGCGGGAAAAGGAACGCAAAGAAACTGAGCAGAAAGAAACATTGAACCTGCTTGACCTTAATTATCAGCAGGCAGAAGAAAATGCTTTACGCAGTGCAAACCGCAGTGACAGACAGTCTGATATGGCTGAAAGGTCCACTACTCAGAGTGTAAACTCAAATGTGAACGCTTTAAGCCTGCAGTCTATTGCGGATGCTTACAGTTTTAATAATGCTTCACAGAGCGCCGCCGCAGGTAAAGGAAACTCACTTGCAGGTATGGCAGCAAGTGGAACACGTACCAGTTCACTTGGAACTGCCGTCAAAATGGCGGACCAGCAGGCACAGGACACACTTCAACTTCAGGAAGATATGAGCCGCATTCAGTCTGATGCAAACTTAAACAACTCTCTTGCAGCACTTGGACAGAATGTTTTCCAGATTGGAATGAACCGCGAAGATGCAGAGAACGTACGCAAAGCATATTCTCATGGCGGTTATTCACTTGATAGTGAACAGAGCGATTATAAAGGCGCTGGAAGTGAATACCGGAAATACATGATAAACCGCGATAAGGCAGAAAATGATTATGATAATGCTATTTCTGATTTAAATATGGCTATTGCGGACCTTAGTGGCGGTAAAGCTGTAGGCAGATGGTTTGATAGATTTTTCACAGGAACAGCAAATAACCTGCAGAACTCAATCAGCACAGTGCAGTCAGTTTATGATGTAACTTATGGGAAAAAAGCTAACAACAATTTCTCATTAAAGAATGCTCAAATGTGGAGTAATAATCAGCTTTATAAAGACTTGAACCCAACAACTGTACCGACTTTTGATTCATTATCTCAGCCATTCGCCGGTTTTAATAAACTTAATTTTAATTTCTAACAGGAGCAAATATGTACGTAGAACAGAGTGGATTATCAACAGGACTGGGAGCTGTAAACTCAGCCCTTAATCTTGGTATGCAGTCAATGAATGCATACGATGGACTTATGAAAGAAAAAGCAAAAAGTGACATGTTCTATGCACAGGCTCAGCTGAATGCCAATACTCAGGAATTTCTGAGGGATCTTGAACAGAGAAACGATTATGAAAACTATGAAACTTATGCAAAGCAGTTTTTAACAAAGCAGAAAAACGCCCTGCAGAAGAACATCAAAAACAATTACACAGCAGAACTTTACAGCCAGCTTTTTACTACTGCTGAAAACTCTCTCAATAATACTATTCAGGCTGCACGGATGCAGAAAGAATATGAAGCAATCGGAACTCAGAACGCATCCGCTATTGCACTGAATAACAATACCCTTTCGGGGCAGAATGCTATTGATGCAAACAATGGTATTACTAATTCTGAATACGCAAACGGAATGAGAAACTCAGGTTATACTAGAGCAGCCCTTCTTAGTAATGCTACTCAGAATATTACGAAAGAATGGACTACTGCTGCAGATGCAAAAATCCAGAACATTATCAACAATGGCGGCGATTTTTCAGAAGTTGAAAAACTTATTGATGATATGGCCCTTAATAATGAATACAAGGTAATGATGCTTTCTGAACAGTATGCTTCACCGGAAGGCATGCGCTATGCCAACGAAGAAACAGGTGAAGGTTATATAAACATAGGAAATGAAATTGATAAAAAGCAAATTGCCAAAGAATTAAAAAGCTCACTCAAAACCAAGTATAATGCTATGGTTAATGAAATGCAGGAAAAGAACATGGGACTTGTTACAGAAGGATATACAAAGCTCATTGAAATGCCGGCGAATCAACGTATCAGTTATGCAAATGCATGGCTCAGAAAAATTGATACTGAAATGTCCGGAAATAAGTTAAGCCCTTCACAAAGAAAACAAGCTGTAGATATGTATAAACTTATAACTGATGGGAAAGCTGCAAGTGGAACAGGCAAAGATTGGGAAAAGTTTTTTACTAAAACAATAGAAACTAATATGAATTATTATATTGAGCGTGTATTGTATGGTAAAAATACAGGTTATGATGCAAAAGGTTTATTTGAACAAGCTGTTTTAAAAGATTTACAAGAAATACAACCTGGAGCAACACTTTATGATTTACAAAAACAATTTCCTGTTGTCATGACATTTTTAGATGAATTAGAGAAAAAAGCCCCTGATCAGATTAAAGGTATTTTAAAAGATACCCAGAGCGTATTAAAAGATATGACAAACAGTTTAAAACTGGATGAAACAGGAGAACTTTCAGGAGCATTTGTTGATTTATTCTGGGATGAAGTTAATGCATGTAAATATACGGATGATAAGGCTCTTAAAGAAATTGCAACAAATCTTAAAACTGAAATAAATTCGATGCGTGCAAAAGAGTTAGATATTGTAAGAAAAAATTACAAAACAGATAGATTAACACTTGAAAAAGGTTTATTTGACGAGGATAAAAAACTTGCAGAATTCCTTAACGAGATGGAAAAGCATCCTGATTTTGTATACTCAGATAAATCTGGAAAAGACCGGATTTCAATTTTTGCAAATGGTGATGAAGCTATTAGACGTGGTGAAGAATGGCAAAAAGAATATCTTAAAAAAGAACTTGGTATTGAACCTGGTGATATACTTGCAAGTTTTGAGCCAGAAGAAGATGCAGATAAAAGAGATGTAAAAGCTGTACAGATATTTAGTACTGCAGATGGAACAAAATATAAAGTTAGAAGTTCAGATGGTAAATCACTAAATATTTATACTTCTAAAGATGGAAAGAACTGGACCCCAGTTGAAACAAAGAAGCAGGAAGCTGCCAGAAAAACAGTTGAATCAAAAACAGATATAAAAGAAAAGGCATTATCAGTAGCCAAAAACCTTGATATGAATATTTTACGTAATGCAGGAATAACTAATCAGGATTGGTTAAAAAACGTAAGTACTGGTAATACAAAATGGCTTGCTAATGCTATTTCTGATATGGTTCTTAGATATAATAAATCTAATAATTATCGAGAAAAAGAAAATATAAAGAAGCAGCTTGAAGCTATTGGATATATTATTTAATCATACTAAATGGACTTATTGCAACAGATAAAATAATACCGCTTTCCTCAGGCCTGAATATAAAGGTAACTTTATTCCCTGTATCTCTATCAGTAAATTCATACTGAAGTAAAGGATCTTCTTTTATTTCACTTTGCGCTAAATTATCATATTTTTCAAATAAGTTTTTCATTACGGACATACATCTATCTTCACTGTTATTTCTAAAACCATAAAGTAATTGAATGCCAATTAAAGGTTTTGACTCATTTTTATTATTGTACATTGTTACAAGTTCAGTGATTTCTTCACCATAAATTTCAATGTCATAATCATTATCCCATTGAACAGAAATTACATCCCCAGATACTTTTACATTTTTTGGATAGAAACCTGAATCAAACATTTGTTTACTTGTAAAAGAAAAAGAAGAATCTAAAAAAAGTCCGAATCCACCAAGAAGTTTTTCAGCAAACAAAGGAATTGAAAATAAAAAAATAAGAATTACAGCAAGAAATGTTTTTTTCATAATGCACCTCTATATATAAAATATATTGTTTATAACCATAGTGTCTAGTGTGAAGTATTCTGACATTCAGAGGTATGTCATGAGTGATATTTTTGAACAGTATAAGAATAAGAATACACAGTTTTATATTAATTCTGAAAATGAAAGAGAATTAGAAGCAAATTTAAAAGAAAATGAATTGATTGAAAAAGCCAGAAGAACAAACGAAGAATATTTAGCAAATAGACAAAAATATCAGGTAGATTTAGATCCAGAAGAATATGCCATTTTAAATAAAGCAATTTCAAATTCTGAAATCCCAGAAGATGAAGGTTATAGAATGGCTGCAGCAATAAAGTTTAATGAAACTTTTGGAATTCCTTTAAGTGAAGCTTATACAAATCTAGAAGAATACTCAGCTGCTATCTGGGGAAAAGAAAGAGCTTTTATACCAAAAACAAACTTTAAAGCCATTGTAGATTATGGCAAAATCGGTGTGAATACTGTAAACCTTGGAAAACTTGGTAATCAGCTGATGATGGCTGAAATTGCAGGAAATGAAGAAAAGGTAAAAGACGTTTTAGCACAGATTGAAGCCATTGATGCTGAGAATGAATCACTTGCAGATAATCAGGACAGACGTTGGTATATTGAAGCGCTTAAAATGGGAGCTCAGTCAGCACCGTTTACAGGTTATGTTGCTACAGCCGGATTGATTGGTGGACTTGTTTCAGGTGGACTTGGAACAGGACTTGCTTTTGCTGCATCTATGGAACTGGCTCAGGGTATGGAATATGTAGACCTCCGCAAAGAAGGCGCAACAAAAGAAAATGCACTTGCTATGTCAGTATTCTCAGGAAGCATGCAGGCACTTGTAGAAACAGCCCTTGGTAACGTTGCCGGTGTACTTGGTAAAAATGCTGTAGGAGCTGGAACAAAGAAAGCAATTACCGAAAAGGTAACTGGAAATCTTTTTAAACGTCTCCATTATGACAAGACTTTTGCAAACCTTGCTGTAAAAATGGGAAGCGAATACCTGAAGGAAAACTTTGAAGAAGGTATGGAAGAAGTAATCCAGGACCTTATTTCAAAGGGAACCCATGCACTTGCAGCAGAACTTGAAGAATATGACATTGAACCAATGACAGCAGAATCCGTTGCTAAAGATGCATGGGAAAACTTTAAAGGCGGAATCCTTGGATCACTTGTACTTGGTATAGGCTCAACTGCAATCAATACATCCGCAACAATCAAAGACTATTCAGCAGTAAAAGAAGCTGCATCCAGCATACCTTCTGATGAAGCTTATGAAAAAATTGTTTCGGAAAGTCCTGTTTTCAAAGGAATGGAAACAGAAGAAAGAACTGAACTTATTAAGAAAATCCGTGAAGATAACCGCGGAAAGCTTGATGAATCCATCCAGAAGCAGACTGAAGATATTGCAGAAGCCGTTTCTTATGATGAAAACATGGAACGCTTTACTTCTGAAATTGATGAAGATGGTAACGAAATTCCAGGAACACGGCAGGAAGTTGGTGAAGCAGCCCGTGATGAAGATGGAAACCTGTACCATGAAATCAGTAATCCTTCAGATAACAAAGACGGAACTTATTCAAGTGAAATGGTTTTCGGAGATCCATCAAAAGAAACTCAGAATCAGTACGGAAAAATCAATTTCACTGTAAACGAAGATAACAATACTGTTACAATCGACAATTTCCAGACTTCAGAAACAAGACAGGACCTGAGAAATGAAATGTATGCCGATATGGCAAAATATTTTGAAGGTTATGACATTTTATGGGATCCAAAATCAGATGGACTTAAAGCTATTAAAGAACAGCTTATTGGACTGAACCCACAGGGCCCGGATGCAGGATTGAATTATTATGGCGGGAAAAATCAGGGCAAAAACGCAGAAGCAAGAATTAAGCTTGCACAGGAACTCCGCGCAAATCTGAACAATGCAAAAGTAAGTAATGAAATGATTGCTCCACTTGTAGCAGAGTTTGAAGCACTTGGAAATACTTTCGGTCTTGAAGTTGCAGACTTCTATAATAAGACTTTCGGCGGAAAGGTTTTCGGTAATGCTGAAGTTGCAAAGGCAGAAGCACTTGCACAGGGCAAAGGAAAGATCCGCGGTGGAATCAGCATTGATGATAGCGCAAAGACAGTTCAGGGATTAAGAGCTGTAATCTATGCTGCAGAAAATGCAGATTTCTCAACTTTCAGCCATGAACTTGCACACCTTGGTAGACGCATGGCTGAAGTACAGAATGGAGCACTTTCTGAAGAAATCAACAAAGCTTTTGGAATTGATGAAAACGGATGGACACGCGAAAAAGAAGAACTGTTTGCAGAAGCTTTTGAAGATTATCTCCATTCAGGTGAAGCAAAAACTCCGGGGCTCAAAGAACTTTTCCAGAAGCTTGCTGAATTCCTTGTAAGAACATACCATCAGTTACACGATAAAATCACTCTCTCCGATGATATGAAGAACGTTTATGACCAGCTGCTTAAAGGTGATGCAGACGTTTTACGAAATGCTGAAGAAGCCGTTAGAAATGGACTTTCAGAAACGACAAGTAACGTGGCTCAGTCTGAAAATGTCGCTTCACAGGAGACAACGGAAACAACAGAAAATATCACGAAATCGGGAGAAAATCTCACTGAAAATGATGAAGCACTTTCTGATGATGAAATTGAAGCTCTTGTTTCAGATTTTACAAATGAAGAACTTAAAACACTTACTGATGCAGGACTTATTACAGAAGAAACTGCACAGGCTGTACAGGAAACAAAGCTTGATGATGTAACACAGGCTGCAGTCGCATCTATTCTGGATGATCCGACAATCCCGCAGGAAAAGAAAGTTGAAGCCGTTATGAAGGCTAACGGTGAAAGCTACCGCATCAAACAGGAAAACATTGAACGTTATCAGGCCCGCACAGACCTTACTGCAGAAGAAAAGAAAGCTGCTATTGATGATATTCTGAATAACCGCACCACAGACCGTAACGGCGGCGGCCAGGCATTCTCTACCCTTGAAAGCGGAAAAGATATGCTGTTTCAGATTATCGGAAAGAAAGGCGCTCAGGCACTTGATGAAGCCAATGAAGAAACCATCCGCATGGATAATCAGAGAATTGCTGAAGATATGGAAAAAGCCGGCAAAGATGCACGCACTATCCGTATGGCTACTGGATGGGAACGCGGCGCCGATGGTGAATGGAAGTATGAGATAGATGATAATATAAAACTTAAAGACAAGAATAATTTCTATTTCATTCCCGAAGAAAATCGGTATGAATCTACACCTGAATATCAGACTTATGGCACTCTTGAAGAAAATTTTGATGCAGAAGAAGTCTTTACTGCATATCCGGGATTAAAAGAAGTAACTATTGATATTGGTACAAAGAATATGAATTCTGAAGGTGAATATGATAGTTATTTAAATAAAATCACATTGAATCCTAAATATGTTGAAAATAAAGATAATAGAATCCAGATAAAAGAATCTGGAATCAGTGTTTTAATCCATGAAATCCAGCATGCCATTCAGCGGGAAGAAGGTTTTGCAAGAGGCGGAAATGTCGCATCTCTACTTCAGGAATACAGAAGTCAGATTTTTGAAAGAATGAATGAAGCTTATAGAGATTATCATTCAGATGAAACACTCCGACAAGACTATGATGAATATAAAAAGCTTTTCAATAAAGTTGCTAATGCTTCTGAAGAAGATTTTATGACAGCCTATGATGAACTTTTCAAGTTTGAAGAATCACATGAAAATGTAATGAACTTTAACAAAGGACTTCAGCAGGCACGCAAAGACCTTCACCTTGAAAATAATATGGAAGCCGCACCATTATTCAATGGTCGAATCACAGACACATATTATGACCGCCAGTACAGTGAAATTGAAAATAAACTTGTACAGGATTATTTCAATTTTCAGGCGTTTGATGATTATAAGAGAATTGCCGGAGAAGTTGAAGCACGTAATGTTCAGTATCGCGCAAAAATGACAATGGAGGAACGCCGCCGCCAGTTACTTGAAGATACTGAAGATGTATCAAGAGAAGATCAGATTGTTAGTTATGATGATGTTTCGGCACGTTCTGAGGAAATTATTGAAAACGAAGAAACAAATAATCAGATTGAAGCTGTACGCCAGAAATATCAGAATACTGAAAAATGGATGAAAGCTCCAAACGGAAAGCCTACAAACCTTTCAGAAAAACAATGGCTGCAGGTAAGAACTCCTAATTTTAAGAGATGGTTCGGAAATTGGGATTTAAGAAATAAATCATTTAATATTGTTTCTTTGGAAAAAGCAGCGTTTAACAATAAAGTTGATGGTATCAGATGGGCTGAAGAAAATGGAATTATCGGGCTTATGTCAAATGAAGAAACCGGAGGAAAAGGTGAAATTGATATAAGTAAAAGATCTATTGATGAAATGCTGAATGAATCACAACGAAAGAAAAGTCCATCAAATGAAATTCATTACGCTGCATTAAAACATTTAAAAGAGATTATAAAAGAATCAGAAATTGTAGACCAACACCCTGATTTTGTGAAAGGTAAAGACGGAAAACGAAGCCCGCTGAATGGAATAAATAAAGATGTAAATATTGATGTTCTTTATGGTGCAATCAATTTTGAAGGAAATAATTATAGAGTAAAGACTACTGTAAAGCGATACATAAATCGTAATGCAAAAGCTTATGCTTATAGTGTAGAAAAAATTGAGATATTACCTGGCACTTTAGCTAGTGAAGAAATCAGTAGCCCCAAAGGTAATACCTCAATTACTGGTTTCAATTTACTGCAGGATGTTTATAAAGTCAATCCTGAAAATGGAGAAAACGGTCCTCTTGCATTAAATGATTATTCAAAAGTCCTTGATGAAAATGGAGAACCACTTGTTATTTATCATGGAAGCGCACGATGGTTTAATGAGTTTAATGATGGAAAAGAAATTCAGCATAGTAAAGCACCTAAAGGAACAATTTTTACTACAGACAATTTTGATGCTGCTGTAAGTTATGTAGGTTATTATGGTGACACAGACCCGAACAGTTCAAGAAAAGTTATTCTGGATCCGGACAGTCCGAAACATGAGAAATTGTCATGGGGAACTTATAGACGCGGTGGAATTTATGAATTGTTTGCAAACATCAGAAATCCTTATGAAGTTGATTTTGAAGGAAATACTTTCAGAACTGAAGATGGAACTTATGATGTAAACGAAGAAGTAAAGCAGGTCCTTGAAGAAGGAAAACATGATGGACTTATTATCAGAAACATTAAAGATTATGGACTTATTGATAATAAAGATATTGAAAATGCACCTGCATTTACAGATGTTGTAGGATTTAAGTCTAATCAGTTCAAATCAGCAGACCAAAATAAAGGAACTTTTGATACGAATAATCCTTCTATTCTTTTCCAGGAAGAATATAATCCTAGAGGAAATATCCCAAAAGTAAGAGGCGGATGGAATAAAAACAAGATATTAAAATATCTTAAAACAACAGAAACACCTAGCGGAATTGAAAATGCAGCTAAAGCTATAGCAGAGTTTGATAATGCAGATGAACTTAAAGACCACATGTTTTATCATGGTACATCTCATGGCGCTGCTGGACTAAAACCATCAATTACATTTAGTGACAGAGATATTGAACGCTTAGGCGGTGGTGGATATGGACAGAAATATTGGAGTATTTCTGTAAGTAAATCAAAAAAAGTCGCTTCTAATTTTGCTCCGACAAGTAACGGAGTTTCAGTCTATCCTATTCTCTTAGCAAAAAATGCAAATGTGAAAGAACTAACAGAAATTGAAGATAGTATCGAACTTGAAGATATTATCGAAGATTTATGGAATGACGGTGTTGATGCTGTATGGATTGGGGATGGCAAAAATGGCGGTGGAGAACAGGAATTAAGTGTTTTAAATCCTAATGCCATTATAAATATTGGAACTGCTGATTGGTATAAAAACTATCAGTTAGGAAGTGAAAACAATCCTATAAACATTAAAAATGATGAACAGATTAAAGAAATGTATGATTTTGCAAAAGAATACGTTTCTACACCTCATTCTGAATATGATTATGGAAAACCTAGAAAATCATATGCATCACTTCCTGCATGGCCAGAATATCCTTCTTATATGCTTACGGATGAAAATGGGAATGAATATAAAAACCCTGATTTTGAACAGCAGAAAGAAGAATATGAAAGATTAAAAAATGAAAGAGCTGCTGCAAAGCGTGAAATTGATAATCAGTATGATCAGGCTGTAAGGGATTGGTGGAATACACCGGAATATAAAGCCTATGAAGAAATGCGCAGTAATGCAAGAAAGCAGATTTTCTTCCAGGAAACAATACCACAGGCTATTCTGAATGAAGCTGCACAATTTGAGAACTGGATGGACTATCGTGACTTTATGGAAGCCACAAACATGGGAACTGAAGGTGTACCAGTTGATGCTTCAGCAGATTGGTATTTGAATACATGGGAAATTGCTCATAACGTATCACCTACTACTGCAGAAAGAAATGCTGCTGAAATGCAGGAAAAGAAAGAACAGCGTGATGCAGCCCGCCGGGATCCTGTTATGGTTGATGCTGAATGGTATACCATGATACAGAAGCCTGGAAACCTTGAAGCATTCCTTAAACTTGTTTATCAGGCTACTCATATTGATGCACAGGAAATGGCATCACTGAATGAAGAAGAAGCCGCTTATGTTCAGGATATCATCAACAGAACAGAAAGAATGTTCCATCATGGTGTATATTCCGGCAACATAACCCGCGTACACAATGGCAAGGAACTTACAAACAAAGCACGTGAAACTATGCTCACTTTGATGGGACAGAGAAAACGTGACTACAGAGCTATTTACGCAGACATTACAGGCCAGAGCGAATACCTTGTAGAAAAAACAGACCTGCAGAAAGAAAACGCAAACATCGCAAAGGATGCACTGAGATACAAGCTTATTTCTTATGCTTCTGAAGTGGATGCTATGAGCCCTGAAGAAAAGACAAAGCTTCTTGATCAGATTAAGGATGAAAGCATCCGCGAAAAGTTTAAGAAAGACAATGTTAAGATGCTTGATCCTGATGTAGAACACTATATCAATATGCTTGAAAGTGACTTGAAAGCACGTAACAAAGATCTTGCTGCTATGCGCACAGACTTCAACGAAGATGTAGAACGCATGGCAAGCAAACAGGAACGTGACATTATCCGTCAGTATGAGCAGTATCTGAACGCAAAGAGCGAAGCTGATTTCAGAAAAATTCCGCTTCCTGCTGGAAGCAAGAACGCTGAAAGAATCGGTGAAAAGTATAAGAGACAGGTCCAGAGTGGTATGAAACATTCATTCACAGGAATGGTACAGGACTGGGACACACTTAAAACTGAAATTGAAGCCAATGTAAAAGCACAGGAAAGACTGAGAGCAGAAAACAGGATTTCAGAACTTGAAGAAAAAATCCGCGCCGAATACGATGCAAAACGCGTAAAGACACTTATGAGTAAAGCAGAACGTCTGAACGCTATGGCAAAGGAATACACACAGAAACAGCAGGAAATCGCAGCAGCAAAGAAGCTCCGTGAAATGCGCAAGGCACTTGTAAAAAGAGTTATGCGCCGCGTGAATTTCAATACAATTGACTACAACAGAGCAAAGCAGATTATTGCTGTACAGAAAGTATTTGACCCTAACCTCCGGGGCGGCATCAATAAGTGGATTGGAACTGAAAACAAGCTTGCACGTGAAGTATGGAGCGCATGGAATACAGACTATGAGGCAAAAGAAAACATGCTGAAGCGCCTTTCAAACCGCGGAAAGCTTGACGTTATCAGACTGCTTGAACAGACAAAGACTGAAGAAGATTTTGAAAAGCTCACAAAGAAAGAACAGCAGATGATTGAACGTGCTATGCCGCGTCAGGACTGGATCAAAGAGCTGAAGCTTGATATCTGGAAAGATGAACGTGACAATGCACTGCAGCTTCCAATTAAAGAAATTACAGAAACTCAGTATGTAACTCAGGCAGACGGAACTAAAAAGCCTGTAGAAATTACAAGAGTTGAATTCCCTTCTGAAATCGAAGAACTGCTTGTACAGTCTATCGGACAGGATATGACATACGCCATTCAGTACAGACACTTTGAGGACTGGACTACAGGCGATATGGAAGAACTGGCCCGCCGTATGGATAAGATGTTTAAAGAAGGCCGTGACATGCTTGCAGCCCGCCGTGAAGCTGAAAGAATCCATGCAGACCGCATCCGTGAACGCATCCGTGAAGCCATCAACAATACCGGAATTGTTATCAATGAAGATGATCCAGAAGATGTAAAGAAAAAGAAGCAGGCAAAAATCGACAAGATTTTAGGTGTAAACCAGCAGCTTCCAGGAAGCGCCGGAAGCAAGAAAGAAAAACAGCAGACTTTCATTGACCGCCTGCTTCATTCATACCATGATGCAAACATCCGCCGTGTAGCACGTATGCTTGATAATTTCAGTGAAGGCGAACTTACTAACCTTCTTTACTGGCAGGAAAATGACTGCTTCAATCGTGAAGAAAGAGCAAAGTCACGCCGTAATGCAAAGATTGATGAAGCCATCCAGAACAACAAACTTGATATGCGAAAACTTGGAAAAGTTATTGAGTTTAATGGCACTAAATACACATGGGATGATGTACTCATGGTATGGGCTGCAAAAATGAATCAGGATGATTATTATGCAGAACAGCTTAAAGATAATCCTGAACTTAAAGAAGAATATGCACTTGAAGAAAGCGCATACAAGGCTATCAAATACGGAAATATGATCCTTGATACTGAGCGCGAAAACTTCAGAAAGATTGATGAAAAAATCCTTGAAGCAGAAAAAGAACGCAAAGAAAAGCTTCATGCAGCTGAACTTGCAGGTGATGAAGAAGCCGTAAAACTGTATTCTCAGATACCTTCTGATATCGTTGATGCAAACGGAAACCTTGAACTTAAAGGAACTGTAGCACTGAAAGCACTTGCAGAAAGCCGTATTAAAGGACTGCTTGCTGCTTCAGCAGAAGTTTATAAAGAGTTTAAGCCGCTTATTGATGCGATCCGCAAAGACTACTCAGAAGAATTTGACCACATCAACGAAGTATCTATCAGAGAGTTTAATGCACCTGTATGGCGCGAAAAATGGTATTTACCTTTAATTCGTCTCACAGCAGCCGGTGATACCCATGAGCAGAGACTGAAGCAGGACCTGCTTGGACATTCAGCAGGAACAGGTAAAGCCGGAACTGAAAAAGGATTTACAAAGAAACGTGTTGAAATCGGACCGATGAATCAGGCACCTGTAGAACTTGGATTGTACTCTACATGGGCCGACAGCGTTGAACGTAACGAACACTTTATTGCATACGCCGGATATGTCAGAGAACTGAACCGCGTACTTTTCAGTAAAGATGCTGTAGGAACAATGCAGGAAATTGAAAACCGTTACGGAAAAGCTATGAAGGACTACCTTGATGTTTACGTTAAGGAAATTGCAAACCCTAATATTGAAGAACCGAAGAAAGGACTGGACCGTGTTATGCACGCTATGCGCGGAAACACTGCACCGGCATACCTTGGATGGAAGTTCAGTTCAGTATTGAAACAGGGTATTGAATCACCAGCTCCATTCATGCAGTTTATCAATCCTGCAGAATATATGCACGGAGCCATTCAGCTTGCGACAAAGAAATGGACACGTGACAGCATCGGCGAAAAATCGGCATTTATGAAATCTCGTGTATTTGATCCTATTGCAGACCTGATAAACGAAAACGTTGAAAAGAGCTTCAGCAAGAAATCATACTATCTGAAGAAGTTTGAACAGAAAGGTATGGAAGGACTTGAATGGATTGACTGGGCATGTGTAGCACCTGGATGGATTGCAATTTATGAAAAGGAATACGCAAGACTTCAGGAAACAGAACAGGCACGTTTTGAAGCACGCGTTGAAGAACTTACAGAACAGAATGATGCACGTTTCGGACAGTACAGAATGACTGAACAGCAGATTAAACAGCAGGCTCATGACGATGTAACACGCGACATTGAAGCAGAAGCCGTAAACAAGGCAGATGATTGTGTCAGATTGTGTCAGCCGTCTAACCGCAAGGTAGACCTTGCACCGATGTTCAAAAACAACAGTGAAGCTGCAAAGGCGGTCCTTCAGTTCCAGACTGCATTAAACGTTATCTGGCAGAATATCCGCTATGACATTCCTTATGCTGTAAAGAACAAGCAGTACATGAACGTTGTAGGAATGGTACTGGGCTATGTTATGGCAGGCGTAATTTCTGGAATGGTAACAGAAGGACTTCTGAAGGATGATGATGAACCGGAAGATGTAGCACAGAGACTTGGATATTATGCTACTACTCAGTTTGTAGACAGCATCCCGATTGTAGGTGGTAATCTTGATGCACTTGCAAAGAAAGCCATTACCGGTGAAAAGTCAGGACTTTACAATTCAAGTTTATGGCCGACTTTTGACAAGTATTACAATGCGGCAAGCGCTTTTGTGTCAGAAGATTATGATAAGGCACTGAAGAATCTTGAACAGGGATTGCTGCTTACAACAGGACTTCCACTTTCAGGAATAAAGGAAGTAGAAGCAGCACTTGGAATAAATGACGGTGAAGAAGGACTGAACTTCAATCCTGAAGCATTCCTTGGAAGAAGATAATAGTTTATAACACGGGTCCGCCGCCCGTGTTATTTTTTTAATGAGGCGGAATATGTTAGAACAGGAAAATTTAGCAGACAAAGAACTTGTAGT
>JAZUJH010000097.1:0-2192 GCA_045642665.1 Treponema sp. | reverse complement strand
GTTTAAGAAATTGCCAGAATAAAGTTATACTGATAAATAAAATATTCCTTGACCAAAGCCGAACGGCTAAATTATAATATAATTATTTAAAATAAGCCGTTCGCCTAAATATTGCAGTTATAATCTAAACTTCGCCGAACGGCTTATTTTCATCTTTCAGGAGAAACTCCATGAAAATAACTGATGCAGCATCATTAGGAAATATAATTCGTTCACGAAGAAAAGAACTAAAATATACTCAAGGATATATTTCCGAAATTACAGGATTAAGCGTAAGCTTTTTATCAGATCTTGAAAACGGAAAACCGACTGCCGAAATCGGAAAAACTATCGAAGTAATCAATCTTCTTGGGCTTGATATTTTAGTGGAGGCTAGGGGAGATGAGTAACTTTTCTTTAACTGTCCTGATTGAAATAAACGGAACAATGACAAAAGTTGGTTGTAGTATATGCCATTAGTTAAAATAGAAATGCTTGCAGGAAAAACTCCTGAATTTAAAAAGACAGTTTTTGATTGTGTCCACGAAGGTTTAATAGACGCTTTTGGAATTCAAGATTGGGACCGGTTTCAGAGAATTGCGGAATACGATAAATCTGACTGGGAAACTCCAGAAGGGAAAACTGAAAATTTCATGATTATTGAACTTACAATTTTTCCTGGAAGAACAAAAGATCAGAAAAAGGCTGCAATTGAAAGAATCACAGGACTTCTTGTGGAACGCCTTAACATTACACCAACCGATGTATTTATCGTGATGAATGAACCACCTTTGGAAAACTGGGGTGTGGGAGGCAACTGGCTTGCCGGTGTTCAATAGCAAACCGTTAAGAAAATTGCGAAAGCAATTTTTAGGTTTACTTACCTAGGGAGGAAATCAAAAATCATAGCAAATATAATTACAGCATCTAGAATTCTTTTCAGCCTGATTTTAATATTTTTAACAGTTTTTTCTCCCGCTTTTTATGGTTTGTATATTGCCGCAGGATTCTCAGATATGATTGACGGAACAATTGCAAGGAAGACCGGAACAGATAGTGCATTCGGAGCAAAACTGGATTCTTTTGCAGATTTAGTTTTTGTGATTGTAGCATCTTTAAAAATCCTGCCTGTAATCAGTTTTATTCCAATCATCTGGATCTGGATAGGACTGATTGCTGCTATTAAGATTTACACTGCAATTCTAATAATTCGGAGAAAGGAGGAAGCTTCCGTTCACACAATTGCAAATAAAATAACGGGTTTTCTTTTATTTATCTGGCCCTTTACTGTTTATATTTTTAATGTAAATTATAGTGCTATAATTGTCTGCGTTACTGCAACATTTGCATGTATCCAGGAATTAATTTTGAGCAAGAGGTTTAGCAAATGAGTAAATACCAAAAACTTTGGGAATACATAAAAGAGCAGAGTAGTGCAACTCTCAAACTCACATACGATGAGATTCAAAACATTGTTGGCAATCCTCTGGACCATTCTTTTCTTACATACAAGAAAGAACTTCAGGAATACGGCTGGCAGGTAAAGAAGATTCACATGAAAGAAAAGTGTGTGGAGTTTGAAAAAGGTTAATATGAAATACAAAGGAACATTAATCGTAGTAAAAGACTGCAATGAAGCCTTGAAGTTCTATCAGGATTTATTCGGATTTGAACTTATCCAGGACAATGACGGCAATATGGAACTTTCCAACGGGCTGTTTCTACAGGAATCAAAATACTGGGAAAAGTTCACAGAAAAAGAAATAATTCCGCAGAATAACTGTACGGAACTTTATTTTGAAGAAGCCGACATTGAAGGCTTCGTTCAGAAACTTGAAACATTATATCCAGAAACTGTTTATGTGAATCATCTTATGACTCACAGCTGGGGACAGAAAGTTGTCCGCTTTTATGATCCTGATGGAAATTTAATTGAAGTTGGAACACCTTTTTAAACTTTTCTTGACTCTCCCCTAAGGGCATACCGTAGACTTGTGTAAGTGCGCCGGTCAGTGCGCATGGTGTTAAATAGCAAAGCGTTAAGAAAAATTGCGATGCAGCAATTTTTTAGCTTTACCTATTATTTGTAAGGAGACGAACAAAATGTTGAGAATTGGTGAGTTTTCAAAACTGAGTCAGATGACTGTAAAGGCTCTCAGATTCTATGAAAAAGAAGGCCTTCTCATTCCTGCTTCTGTTGACGAATGGACAGG
>JAZUJH010000096.1:0-4824 GCA_045642665.1 Treponema sp. | reverse complement strand
AGGACTGTCGTATGTCTTCATTCTCCTTTACAGGGATCTGAGTCCTTACTAAAAATGCCGAACTAATGCCTGGGTTCCGCTGAATCTTAATCAGCGTATCACAATACCGCATGCCCGTTTACTGTTTTATCATACCTCCTTAACTTCTGATTTCCAGGGAAAACGAAAAAACAGCTTTCTTCCTGAATCCCTTTTACTGAAAATGGCTTATGAATATTTACTTCAAAAATTTCACTATATAAAATACTACTATTATTTGATTTAATCAAATATATTAGCCAAATATCTGAAAATTTAAGTTTTCAGACTCAAATTCTGCAGCAACTACGTGGGTCAGTGCCGCTGATAAACTTGCTGCTGAAGCGTTTTTTTTTCTTCATCAGCACCCAGTTTTGTTTCATGAAGAATTTCATCTATAAAGGAATAAATGAAAGGAATGAATAAATCTTTTTTCAATATATCAAATTGCTTAAAAAATCCACAGATTACACGAACAGCTGAAAAGCCCGGCAAAAATCACTGTAATTCCATGTACCGCATTGCTGCCTTCAGAAATGAACAACCAGGCTCCTTTGAATGGTTTTCATAAACAAAATATTATATTTTTTTTCAGCAATGATTTTTTTATGAAAGGCTCTACATTATAATATAATGCAGAGCCTTTTCTTGAGGAGAGCTTACCATTGCCAACTAAGACTAAAAAAAACACAAAACTTGCATTCCATATAATGAAAATAGTCTTCGCCATTGTTTTAGTACTATGCACTTTGCAGACTTCGATAATTGCAAGACGAGCAAGAGTACTCACTGCTGCATCCTATGAAGAGGAATTCGGAAAAATAACAGAAGGATACGCATCAACAGTTTCATCGCGCATAAGTGAATACATAAAGCAGATGAGAATGTACACTGCCGCTGATATAGTCAGTACAGAAGATTCCGAAGAAATCCAGAAATGGCTTGTCGCCCATGCCGGAGTAAGGACCCCGGACTATGACAGAATCGGTTTCGTGGACAACAAGGGGGATTTCTACAATGATCAGGGCAAAGTCTCAAATGTATTGGACAGAAGCTACTACAAATCCATCATGGAAAAAGGTAATGACATTGACATTGACGACCCTGTAATTTCCAAATCCACGGGAGTCAGCATCATTCATGTTTCAAGTGCTGCAAAAGTAAACGGACGGACCATCGGTTTTTTCAGTGCCGTTGTGGGAATTGATAAAATTTCAGAATACGTCAGCACATTGGGCTTTGGTGCAACAGGTGCTGCAATTTTGATTGACAGCAAAGGAGAAATCATAGCTTCTTCAGTAGTTCTACAAAATGATGAAGAAAAATCAGCAATGAAAAAAATTCTGGCTCCAATTACAGAGACAACCGGTAAAGAAAAATCCGGGAATTTCTGGGCAGACAGTCCGGACAAGGGAAAATTTTACTTTTCCTATGCATCCATTGATAACACACAATGGAATCTGGTTTTCATGGTTTCTGAGAAGCAGGTCTACAACACAGCCAATAACATTCAGCTGATTCTTTCTGTGGCAGGGATTATAGTTATTGCAGTTCTTCTTGCCTTTATAGGAATTTCAATAGCCCGTTCCCTGAAACCTTTGACTGCAGTTCAGAGTGCAATTGCATCAATTGCAGAAGGAAACGCGGATCTCACTAACCGGCTTACTGTTAACGTAAGCAGCTCTAACAATGAAATCGGCGGAGTCGTCAAAGGTTTCAATCAGTTCATAGAAAAGCTTCACTCAATTGTAACCGCCGTAAAAAATTCAAACAGGAACCTTGTGGAATCCGGAAATCTCCTCCAGGGTTCAATGCTGGATACAGAGTCTTCAATCACTGAAATTCTTGCCAACATAAAAAGCATGCGGCACAACATCAATGTCCAGTCAGAAAGTGTTCAGTCAACTTCCGGAGCAGTGAATGAGATTGCATCAAGCATTGATTCCCTTGACAAAATGATAACAGCCCAGACGAATAATGTTTCTCAGGCATCATCCGCTGTTGAACAGATGATCAGCAATATTGAAGCTGTAAACATATCCATGGAAAAAATGGCAGAATCATTCACTGTCCTTAAAGAAAACGCCGTAATAGGAACCGGCAAACAGGAGGATGTAAACACAAGGATTGAACAAATTCAGCGTGAGTCAGAAACTCTTCAGGAAGCCAATACTGTTATTTCCAGTATTGCGAAACAGACAAACCTTCTTGCCATGAATGCCGCCATTGAAGCAGCCCATGCAGGTGAAACAGGAAGGGGATTCTCTGTTGTTGCCGATGAAATCAGAAAGCTTTCAGAAACTTCTTCCGTTCAGTCAAAAAGAATCGGTGAGCAGCTTAAGATAATCATGGATTCAATCAATGGAATCGTAACAGCCTCAAAAGATTCTTCCGCTGCATTCAGAAGTGTCACTGACGGAATCTCCACCACGAATGCGATTGTTCAGAACGTAAAGAGTGCAATGCAGGAACAGACTGTCGGATCAAAGCAAATAAGTGAAGCGCTTCTCTCTGTTAATGATTCCACTGCAGAAGTAAAAAAAGCTTCCACGGAAATGTCAATCGGAAACAAAGCAATTCTTCAGGAAATCCAGAATCTTCAGAACACCACACTGAGCATGAAAATCGGCATGGATGAAATGGCCACAGGAACGAAAAAAATCAATGATACAGGAGCCGCATTATCAAACCTTGCAACAAACATGACTGAATCAATATCCGAAATCGGAAATCAGATTGACCAGTTCAAGGTCTAGAATCTGCCTGCGAACAGCGTAACTTGTTTCAGCATACATTACTCAAATAAAATGTAATTCACTATATATCTTTATTATTCTGCTGTAACTTTCCGTAAGAGACTTCCCGTCAGCCGTAATATTCTCTTCCCCGCGATGTTCATGCCAGTGAGTAACCGGAAAATCTGTTCCGAAGAACATCCTGTCCCGGAATCCTGTATCACAGATTTTGTACCTGCCCATTAAGAAGTTTATTGAAACATCTTTTCATTAGTTTTTATCATTAAATCATAGAAGTACTCTCTTTTCTTCTGATTACATACTCTTACAGGAATTTTTCCGCTTAAAAAAAATCATCAAAGTTTGCAAAATCATTAAAATATTTTACCCTGCAATCACCGCAGCATATATATTTTAGTTCACAATATTTGCAGGGTGCAATATTTTCAACATTTGAAACATCTTTCGCCAGTTCAGATAATTCTATTATTCTTTCAAACGAAACATTCCTTATATTCACTACAGGAGTCATTAATTCCACAAGAACATAAAAATACACATCGCCAGTACAAGAAACAGCCAAATTTCCATAATTACAATTTCTTTGAATAAGATTTTTCCTATGGAATTTCACAAAAGGAATATCCAGAACGTCTCCATGTACATCCTTATATACATTTTCCGCAACATTAAAATATTCTTCTCTCTCGGAATCTGAAAAAGATTTTTCTCTTCCATCCAAAATATCACCGGAAAAAGAAACCTTAAAATCATAATCCTTAAATTTTTCTTTCATACCAACAATGAATTTAGAATACCTTTCTCTTTCTTCAGCAAGGCTGTCATCCAGCAACGGGGTCATACCTATTTCTGTACGAACTCCTTCCTTTTAGAATTTCTCCACGCATTCCAAGAATTTATTAAAATTTCCTTTTCCTTTTACTTTTGAATTAGTCAGTTCATCATAACCATCAACGAAAATTTGGACCCGATTCACATATGGTGCGACAGATTTTATTAATTCATCAGATCATAATGTTCCATTTGTCAAAAGTTCAATCTTAAGATTACAATCAGATGCTGCATATCTTACTATCTTAAATAAATCTGAACGTGTTGAAATTTCTCCACCGGACAGAACAACATTATTTCCAGCACCGCTAAAATTTTTCAAAAGAGATTTTATTTCAAAAGTACTTAATTCATTTTCCATCGCATTTGATGCATTCATATAACAATGCGGACACCGTAAATTACATTTATTTGTCATATATAAATGTAACTGAAACTCATCATCTTCCAGGTATGTTTTATTATTCGTAAAATTCCTTGCCTCTATCTGAGTTAAAACAGAAATTAAATCTTTTCTTGAGTCACTATATTTTTCAACGGCATCTTTAATATTATGATTCCTAAAAGATATTCTAATATTTCCACCTGCTCATAATTTTTCAGCACCATCCATGTTGCAGTTTCCGGAACGACAGCAATAAAATTATCCTTCCATTCGATTATTTTATATTGATGAATTTACAATCTAAGTGCAACACTTAAAAAGACTCACAGAATCTGTTATAATCGAGTTACCATACAAAACTATAACGGAGAAAACTATGAGCCGATACAATCATTCTAGCATAAAAGAGAAAGAATTCTTATACCTTTGTATTTCACATGGAGGCATTCAAGTAAGCAGGCCTGCCCTGACAATAGAGGGAAGTTTCCTGTAAGCAATGATATTGAGAAAAGACCTGAGGCAGCAGAACAGCATAAGCGTATTGGAGACTGGGAAGCTGATACTGTAGTTGGTAAGCAGGTAAAAGCATGTCTTGTTACTCTTGATGACAGAAAAAGCAGATTCCTGATAATCAAGAAAGTTCCAAAGAAACAGGCCAGGAGTGTCAGCAAGGTTATGATCAGGGCATTGGAAGGTGTACCGGTAAAGACTATAACTCCGGACAGGGGAAAAGAATTTACAGATCATGCATCCGTGACAAAAACTGTTTTACTTTCCAAAACCTCACCAGCCCTGGCAGCGGGGAACAGATGAGAGACAAGGAAAATGTCTTGG
>JAZUJH010000095.1:0-23225 GCA_045642665.1 Treponema sp. | reverse complement strand
TACACAGATTGAATCAAGGCGATACCTATTAAAATTAAATTATTTATTGCAAATTCTCCTGTACAATATGGTCCTAAAAGTAGTTGTTCATATAATTCCCTATTATTTTTATAAAGCAGAAGACTAAATAAATTATAGAGCAATAAAATCATATAGGACTCTAAAATTTTATTTTTCATTATCAGCTCTGAATCAGAATCTTCTTCCTCAATAAAAAAGAAATAAGATTTTACTATTACATGCATTAGAAGCAAAAGTATTAATATCGAAAAAAAGATACCCATAACTATAAAGAAAGGTGATTTTGGAAAATCAAATTTCTTGTTTGCTTCATACATATAAAAATTTATAACTGATAAAAATGTTTGTATAATTGAACAAAATGCTAATATGACAATTCTAAATATTTTCATATATTATCCTATTAAGATTAACTAAATCTTTGTGCTCGAAAAGGGCTGCGATAAATAATATAAAACAACCTGTCAAAAATAGTTTAATAAGTTTTTCTTTTTTTATTGAATTATTTGAAAATCCAATAAAACTCGCAAGCATATATGCAGATACTTCCAGGAGAACAAATATTAATATCTGAGGATAATAAAGAAAGTATCTGCATAGATAGGGAATAATCTTGTATCCTAAAAATATACTATTCAGAACAGAAATTACAAAAGTCGGTATACCGTAAAGCTCAAATCCAAAGAAAAGGAAACAATAAACAAAAAAATTATTTATAAAAATAAATAGAACATTACTTTCATTTAATTGTCCCATAGCAACAGATTTATTCCTTGCTAAAAAAAATGAGCCGATACTGATTCCGCCCCAAATGATAAATACCAGAATCAGCCTAAAAATAAAATTTGATAATGAAACACCCTGCAAAAATTCCTTAGGAATTTTTGCAGGGTTTCTTTTTATGCACCCCACAGCGTACAAAGTCCGAAAAGACCCCATCCAACAGGACCCGAGGCAGCACAGGCTACAGAAATAGCTCCAAGAGCTGTTGAAGCTCCGAAACAGGCAACAGCTCCTGCAGGTGGACAAATGAGTCCCAAACATGGCATTCTGAACAGAACGCTGGAAGCTAAAAACAGAATACTGTAAAATTTTTCTTTTTTTACCATATGATTACTCCTCAACCATATGATTACTTTCAGTATATTGAATATCTTTTTTTTTGTCAATAAAACCAAAAATCAGTTATCTATTTGTTTTTAATTATAGCTATGCTGAATCTGCACACAAGCTTTTTATAAAAACGTATGCGCAGAAATATCCTTGACGGATGTAAAAAAATTTATTTATTAAAATTCTGCTATCATTCAGTCGGGCAGAGAATTTACATTCAGACATTCATCCCAAATGATATTTACAGATGCAACTCAAAAAACACAAATCAACGTAACCTGAAAATACTTTCTCGTTCTCCAAAATTAAACGGGCAGTATTTTACAGGTAATTTTATTTTAAGCAAAGATAAGGAATCTTAGCACACAATATTTCAGCTTCTGGAGCGGGAGCGTTTCTTCGTAGACTTTTCTGAATACATAAGTTCATCAGCCCTTGCAATAACCTGATCAACCTTAAGTCCTTCCGGAATATTTGTAATATGAGAACCGCAGCTGCAGCCGACCTGATATGGTTTTCCTGAACTGTAATTTACATCATCCAAATATTTATGCAATCTGGACCTGAATTCTTCCATAACCTCATTAGGATTTTTGTTAGTGAAAATTGCGGCAACAAATTCATCTCCACCAAAACGTGCTGCAATTATACCCGGTCCGCCGGCATAAACAATTGCCTTGGATAAAGTTTTAATAGAAAAATCTCCTTCACTGTGACCGAAGGTATCATTAATGTATTTAAGATTATCCATGTCTATGGAATGAAGAACAAGATTCATATTTCCGCCAGCAAAATTTTTCATATTGACTTCAAACTCATGATAAAATCCGCGGCGATTAAAAATACCTGTCAGCAGGTCATTGAAATTCATGTACTGAAGTTTTTCTCTGCTTTTTACAATTGCAATCGCCTGTGCAAAACCTCGTGCAAATCTTTCCTTTGAAATCAAATCCATTGTAGCATCTTCCTTTTCAAACGGAAAAAAAACATATCCTGAATATTCACTGCCGAAGTAAAGAGTCATGACAACAAAATTTGTAATTCCCGAAGCAAAAACCTCTTCAATGTCAGGAATATATTCATGACGCTTAATTGGAATATGCTCCACTATCTTGTCATCGCGGGAAACAAAGAAACATTCAATTACATCATCAAAAGGATTTTCCTCTTTATATTCCACAGGATTCTTTATATCAAGGAACCCCTCGTTTATCATTATCCAGCAGTTCCTTTCATAAAAACCGTTGTTGGGAAGAAACTTTTTTATTTCCGTCATCTTTTCGCAGGAAGAAGTCAATGCAGCAAGATGAAACATGTTCGCATTTATTGTCCTGACCTTTGCAGACATTTCCATTGCTTCGAAGAGAGAATTTTTTGTGGAAGCAATATTTTTCAAATTACATCCGCAGGACTGTGAAAAAATTATAGTCGGATTCATTACAACAAGTTCAGGAACTTCCATGCCGTCAAATAAATCAATAATAATTCTGACCGCCTCATGTCCCATTTTTTTTGTATCACACTTTATAGTTGAAAGACGGGGTTTATGAAACCGTTCAAAATCAATTCCGTCATAACCTGTGACAAGTGTATCCTTTGGAACATTAAATCCAAAGTCATCAAGAACTTCACAGGTTGCTATTGCCATAACATCATTGCAGCAAACAAAAGCATCGGGCAAAGGTCTACCGCTTTCAAGGAATTCCCTGACACCTTTTTTAGTTGGTACTTCCCAGAAATCCCCATAAATTATTCCATCAGAATCAAATTCCAGCCCATGATTTTCTACAGAAATTTTTATTGCTTTAATTCTCTGCTCAGAAAAGGAGTTCCCCTTGAAACCTCCCACAACTTTAAAGGTCCTTGCATCATGTTCCTCAATAAGATGATCAATCATCTGCCCTATGCATTCTGAATTATTAAAAACAATGCTATTGCATCCAGGAACCTCTACTCCCACTGAAAGCACGGGAATTTTTTTTGATTTGCACTTCGCTATAATATCATCCGCGAATCCCCCATGGACCATAATATTCTGTCCTATGAGAACACCACTGATGTTATCATAATTTATGAGATCAAAAATTTTTGTGTCAATAATAAGCTTTGTTTTATCGCTGTAATTATTCTGTGCATTAAAAACAAACACATGCCAGCCTCTGCGCTCTGCCTCTTCACAAATGCCAAGAACAACATTCATTTCTTCATTCGAAGAACATTCGGCTCCGCAAAAAACAATGGTCTTTTCCAGTAAACCTTCCATAACTATAAATTATAAGCAATTAATCTTGATTTACAAGAAATACAACAAAAAAATTATTTTATTAATATTTTTCCCACTAAGTATTGACTATATATATATATATATATAATATTTATACCATTCTGTCAGGATGGAATTTAATAAACGGAGATATAATATGAAATTTGCAATCGCATTGGTTGCGGCTATTGTACTTATAATTGTAGGCGCACCGCCTGTATTTTAATGTAATCCGCATGTAATTCATTTGCATGATATTGCCGGCATATCACTTTTGTACTTTCTATTACGGAACATTATGAAAAAAAATATTTTGCTTTTAAGAAAAGAACTAAATGATTGGGTAAAAAATCCTTCAACAATATTTGTGACTCTGGTAGCTTCGTCCGTTTATTACCTGGCAAAATTCGGGAAAAATGCAATTCTTCCTGAATATTTCTATTTGCTTCTAGTTATGATGAGCTGTGCACAATGCATATACGGCTCATTCGTAAGAGACAAGGAAAACGGAGGAACTTATTTCTATATAAACAATAATATTTCATACGAGTCATATATGCTGATGAAAATACTGACTTCCTATATCTCAGCATTCCTTATTTTTTTGATTGACATTACATACGTCCTTAATTACATATCACCTGAAATGATTCTTCTGATAATGATATCCACAGTCTATTCCTGCGAACTCATGTTCTTAACATCCGTAATTTCAGACGGACAGGAAATAGCATCAGGTTTTGCAGCCACAATTGCCTTTATACCATTGATTGCTATAACATATTCCATAGAATCATTCACATTGAAACTCCTGTTTATATTGTCGCTTGATATAGTATTTCATTTCATCGGGCATAAAATATTCACTTCAAAATATTTCAGAACAAAAATATAGAGGCACAGAAAATGAATTATAAATGTTTCTTCGGCTACAAGAGAAAAAAAATAATCTTCGATAACACAGAATTTAATTTTCCGGAAAACGGAATTACAGTTATATGCGGACACAACGGAGCCGGCAAAACAACTTTACTGAAGTGTATATCAGGAATAATTCCTTCACCGCAAAAACTTGACGACTGCTGGTATGTCGGACCGCAGGGAGCTCTTATACAGAATTTTACGCTCAGGGAACACCTTAAGCTTCTGGAATCTGACGGCAAGAGTTCTGATCTCATAAATTACTTTTCACTTTCCGAAATAACTGACAAACATATATCAAAGCTTTCAACAGGCCAGATAATGCTTTGCTCCATTATAGTCGCTATTGCAAGCAATAAGAAAATAATTTTACTTGACGAACCTTTCGGGCCCCTTGACCCTGTAAATTCATCTCTTCTGGCAGATTTACTAAAAAGATGCGGAAAAACTATAATCATGTCATCTCATGATCTGTACATTGCAGGTGAAATTTCAGATAAAATTTATTTCATAAAAAAAGGTGAAATAACCTTTGAACACGAGGAAAGACCTATGGACATTGAATATCTGAAAAGAAATTATCAGGACTACGCTTAAATGAAAAATTTTTTTATCATTACAAAAATTGAAATCCGTGAAATCATAAAGTCGAAAATATTTTTGTCACTGATTTTTTTTCTTTCAGCTGTCTCAGCTTGTCTAAAAAGCACAGAGCTAAGTCTGTTCTGCTGTCTTATACTGATTTATGTCAACATAAGCGATAAAAATTCATTAGACGTAAACAAAGGCACTTTCATTTATTTTATTAATTCCGGTCTTAAATTTTCAAATCACTATTATGTAAGAATAATAACAACAACTGTAATGTGCATACCTCCTTTGGTGACAAATCCGGGAATCCTTTCGTCCTGTCCGTTGGAACCTGTTGTACTTTTATTCATTGTTTTTGCAGGTTTATCATGGGGATGCTCTTTGTTTTTCTTCAAGAAATCCTTACTGTCATACGTCTTCGCTTTTACAACTGCGGCTCTTCTTTTCTGGACAATGAAACATTTTATGGAACACAAATATTTGCTGGATGTAGTGTACATATTTCTTTTTGCACTCATCTGTTTTGTGAACAAAAAAATATTTAACTCAAAAATGTTCAGAATCCTTATTAACTAAAAACAAATGGTCATTTCCAGCGAATCTTCCATAATTATAGATTCTAAGCACTTAATATTTATTTACAAGAAATACAACAAAAAATTTATTTTACCGAAGCAAAAAAAATTCGCTATTTTTATTGCAGGGAAAGATGTCGAAAACTTATTTTTTTTGGAATCTTACTTGACCATATCGTATAAATCATTATATTTCAATGACTTATATGACACAAATTTCTATTTCCTTAAAACTAAAGTCTTAAATTGCTCTACGGAAATCTTAAACTAAAAGGTTTTCGTTTGTAATCTTTAAAACATCTTTATATTGTCTTAAATTTAAAAATGTATTAACTTGAAAATGAATTAAATTAGGGAATCCCTGGAAAGTATTTTTCAGTGATTCCCATTATTCCGTGAACACAATTTACAGAGTTTTCGGATGTTCTATTTATTTTCATTCAGGCCAAAGCCTAAAAAGTTCCTTATTTAAATCGCGGAATTTCCGCATGACAGGAGAAAAAATGTCAGTTATTACATTATCACACCTTCAAAAAAACTACCTGTTGGGAAAGCAGGAAGTTAAAGCTGTAAAGGATGTATCATTCAGCGTAGAGAAAGGAGAATTCGCTGCAATATCAGGACCTTCCGGTTCAGGAAAATCTACCATTCTGAATATGATAGGGCTTATTGATATTCCGAGCGGAGGTTCGATTAACATAAACGGTATTGATGTTTACAAAGGAATCAATCTTGAAAAGGCTCAGGTCATTGACGAACGCTGGGCAAGTGATCCTGATAAACGCAAAAAGCGGCTCACCGCAATTCCGGCGAAAATCGACCAGCGCATTACAGCTCTACGCCGTTCACAGATAGGTTTCATTTTCCAGACATTCAATCTTATACATGTTCTCAATGTTTACGAGAACGTTGAATTCCAGCTCCTTCTTAATTCAAAGAATCCTGCTTCGCGCACCCCTGTTGACAGTTTTTCAAAAAAAGATAAGGAAGAGTGGATCAATTATCTCATTGAAAAAGTCGGTCTCTCTGACTGGAAGGACCACAAACCTTCTGAACTTTCAGGCGGACAGAGACAGCGTGTTGCCATTGCCCGTGCACTTGTTACGAAGGCTCCTGTAATTCTTGCTGACGAACCTACTGCAAACCTTGACTCAGTTAACAGCAAGCAGATTCTTTCGCTCATGAAACAGCTTAACAAGGATCCTGAACTTAAGACTACATTCATATTCTCTACACATGATGCCCGAATTGTAAACATGTGTGACCATGTTGTTCATATTCTTGACGGAAACATAACAAATGATGAATACAAGCAGGGCAGCGACATTTACGGGGAGGACTAAAGCATGGGCGTAATTTTCAGACTTGCCCTTCGCAATCTCAAGGAACATAAATCCAAAACCATAATAATTGCACTGTTCATTATGTTCGGTTCAGCAATTGTTATTCTTGGAAACTCCTTCCTTGAATCAATCAACAAGGGACTTGAAAAAGACTTCAGGGCGAACTATACAGGTGATCTTGCCATTGCCGCAGTTCCTGAAGACGGAACTACTGTTGACATTATTGGAGCAGACACAACAACTCTTTCCGGAGAACTTCCACAGATCAAAGCTCTTCCTGATATGGACAGGGTTCTTGAGATTCTTAGCGAGGAAAGCGGAATCAGGAAACAGACAAAGCTCATTTCAGCAAAAGCCCTTATGACTAAGGACGAAGAAATGAACATTGACATAAGCGATGACGACACAAACCTTATGGATATTCCTGTCTTCATGCTCTATGCAGGTGAAGACGAAACTTATTTTGACACTTTCCCCGGACAGCATATTATTGAAGGTAGAGTTCCTGACTGCAAGAGCGGTGAAAACGAACTTCTCATTGACACACGTGTAAGAGATGGATTTGAAAAGTTCTACAAAGATACGCTGAACGTTGGCGACAAAGTTCTTGTTGCAGGAGCCAATATTAATGCAGTTCTTCGTGAAGCTACGGTCGTTGGTTTCTTTAAGCCTACAAACGAACACAGTGCAATGTTCCAGATAATTTATTGTAATCCGAATTTTGCACGTGCCTTTGCTGACCTTACATACGGTTCGTCAATCGGAAACGGAACTCTTTCAAATGTTGACACAAGCATCGGTAACCTTTCTGAAGATGATATGTTTGGAAGTGATGAAGACTTCTTCTCCATTGATGAAGATGAATCCCTTCTTTCGGCTTCGGAAACTGATTTCAATTCAATTCTCGGAGATACAACTCTTCGTGACCAGCTTAACCAGACAGATGAAGGTGCATGGCATTTTATTCTTGCAAAGCTTGACCGCCCGTGGGAAGCAGATACCCTTGTCGCAAAACTGAATGCACGCTTCGTGCAGGAAGGACTTAAAGTAAAGGCAATGAACTGGAAGGATGCAGCCAGAAGTTATACGGCAACTGTTGCAGGAATAAGTCTGCTGTTCAATATTCTTGTTATAATTCTTGCTGTAGTTGTTTTCATTATCATCATGAACACAATGACTGTAAGCGTCATTGAACGTACTTCAGAAATAGGAACAATGCGTGCACTTGGTTCAGAGAAATCTTTTGTACGAAAGCTCTTCTTTACAGAAGCAGTTTCAGTTACATTTGTTTCATCAGTTGCCGGAACTGCACTTGCAATACTCATTGCGCTGATTTTCAACCAGTTCAATTTAAGCGTCGACAACTTCATTGCAAAGATGATTCTCGGAGGCGGCGAAATTAAATTCAGCATCACTCCTGGAATCATAATTTCTACAATCGTAATTGCAATACTGGGAAGCGTTCTGAGTAATGTATATCCTGTCAAGTCGGCACTTAAAATTACACCACTTAAAGCACTTTCAAAAGGAGGCGAGTAATGAAGGAAATTTTCACTCTTGCTTATCGAAATCTTACGCGCCAGAAAAGAAGAAGCATAATATTGGCAATAGCAATAGCCTTCGGATTTTTTGTTGTTACTGCAATAGACGGTCTTGCAAGCGGAGCTGTTAATAATCTTGAAAACCAGATTACCCAGCTCATAGGAGGTACGGTTTTAATTTCAGGATACAAAAAGCTTCCTCCTGAAGGCGAAAAGGATAACGGAAAACTTATAAACATAATAGAAGACCATGATTACATTCAGAATATTGTGGACGAGCTTGGTGTAAAATATGATTATGTTTCACAGTATACAAATACAACATCACAGCTTCTGTTCAACGGCAAGAAGCTTATATCAAATGTATACGGAAGAGATTTTAATGACAAAGAATTTTCCTCTTCCCTTCAGTTTGTAGAAGGTTCCATTGAAGACTGCAGAAATGCTGACTCAATAATTCTTTCGCAGAATACAGCTGAGGCACTTAAAGTTCAGGTCGGTGACCAGATTCTTTTTACCTGTTCAACAATCTACGGACAGAACGAAGTTGCCGATTTCACTGTAGGTGCAATCGTTCAAAGTTCAAGCTTCCTTAGCGGAATGAACTCATACGTGAACATCGAAGCCCTGAACTCAATCATCCAGATTCCTGAGGGCGGATACAATACATTCACAATCTTCCTTACAGATAAAAATGATCAGTTCAGAATTGCTCAGAAAATTGAAGACAGAATCAGGGCTGACGGTGAACAGGTTTCAAGCCGTGCTGAAGCATTCAGAACAAACCCTTCCAACATTAATTCCGGAATCAACAAGCAGTTCATTCCCCGTACACAGCAGTGGGAAGGAATCAAATACGGAGTTGTTTCTCTCAACGACCAGATTCCGGCTCTGCAACAGGTAATGTCCATTGTCCATCTTGTGACGACTGTAATTCTCATTGTAATTCTTCTTATTGTAATGGTAGGTATTTCTAACACATACAGAATGATTCTCTACGAAAGAATAAGAGAAATAGGAACAATGCGTGCACTTGGAATGGAAGGCAAGGATACAGGAAAACTGTTTACAACAGAAGCGGTAATTCTTTGTGTAATGGGAGCTGCCGCAGGTTTAATTCTTGCGGTACTTGTAATGTTCATTCTTACTCTCATTCCTATTCACAATGAATCTGTCGCAATATTCCTTCACGGAGGTCATCTGACCTTCAGACTTTCGCCGGGAGCAATAATTTTTCAGTATATTCTTGTAATGATTCTCACAGCTCTTGCCGTACGGGGAACTGCAAAAAAAGCATCTCACATGAGTCCGGCAGAAGCTTTGCGAACTATTAAATAATTGCATCCCTGATAATTATTAAATGAGATGACTGCTGAATTTAGAACCGATGAATCGGTACGGTTTTAATTACCGCATTTCAGGGGTCATCTCTAAAATTTGAAATTCCTGGATATTCCAATAAGTTCAGGAGAACCTCCAAAAATTTTTATTTTCTCTCTGGAGGTTCTTCTGAATCGTAATAAAACTATGTCGGAGGACGTATGAAATTTTCTAAATTTATTTCGGCTATCACTCTTGCAGCACTTACATCTGCAGCAACCTTTGCTCAAGTTGATTCGGCAACTTCAGAAAAAGCATACAAGCTTATGGAATCAACTGACGATGTTCTTGTTTATCACGGTGATTATTCAGCAACCATCTCCCTTATTATTGACAAACCAGGAAAACAGCAGCAGAATCTTCAGTACAAAATTTTCCAGCGCACAGAAAAAGAACTGATGACAATGGTACAGCTTTTCCCTGAAGCAGACAAGGGTAACGGCTATCTCATGGACGGTGACAACATCTGGTCATACGATCCGATCAGCCGCAAATTTACCCACACTTCACTCAAGGAAGCTCTGGGCGACTCTGATGTTAAAATTGATGATGTTAACCGCAGCGATTCCCGCTGGAGAGATAATTACAAGGTCACAGAATTCTCTGAAGGAAAGCTTGGAAAATATGATGTCTACATTGTAGCTCTTACAGCAAGCACAACAAGACCTGCCTACAGCAAAACAGTTTTCTACATCAGGAAGGATGTTTCCCTCGTTCTCAAGCAGGAAGATTTTTCCGGATCAGGAAGACTTATGAGAACAACTCTCATTCCTAAATATTCAAAAGTTCCTGCAGGTTATGTTCCTACTCAGATAATTATGCGCGATGAACTTAACAAGGGTGAACAGACTCAGCAGATTATTTCTGACCTTACATTTGATAAGCTCCCGAACAATATCTTTACAAAGGCATACCTTGAAGGACTCAACTAAATGAAAACAAAAAAAATTATACTTACTGCAGGAATTTTTACTTTCCTTGCAGCAGCAGTCTTTGCCCAGAACTCTGATGATGATTTTTTCAGTGACGACGACTTCTTTGGAGAAGATACAGTTGAAGAATACGTTGAAACTGAAAAAACGGACAAGGCTCTTTCCCGCGGCGCGATTTTTGAAAACGGAAGCGTCAGAATCGGGGGAAGCTTCTCTACAGGATTAAATTTATTCGTTCCCCTGTACGCCCCTGACAATGATGACTTTGCAGAAAACCTTAAGTCCACAGGTCTTAGCCCAAATGCGTCTGCAACAATCAGCATTGATGCACGTCCGACACAGACTCTCAGAATGTTTACAAAATTCGGTGTAGATTATCCTTATACGGCAAGTGCCACAGCAAAAAACTCTCCATCCGGGACAACTGTTGATGTAACAAGCAATCTGTTTGTAAAGGAACTTTTCTCAGATTTTTCTATTGCTGACACAGCTTTCTTCCGCTTCGGACTTCATACGGTAACTTGGGGAACAGGTTTCTTCTTCAGTCCTGTTTCAGACATGATTAATACTTCTTCAATTGACCCGGAAAACACTGGCGCACAGGTTGACGGAAGTCTTAATCTCCGCACACAAATTACATTTCCTGATACACAGAACTGTCTCTGGCTTTATGTAATTCCTTCAACAAAACAAGGCCTGGACACATCAAGACCCGCAAGTCTTATTGGCAGAAGTCTGAATTCAATCCTTAATTCAATGCTGTATCCTTATGACGCACGGTATACAGCAGTTGCAGCAAAAGGGGATATTGTTTTGGGCGGATGGGAGCTTGGAGCCGGAGGATTCTACCAGTACAACAATGCACCAAAACTTATGCTTACCGCAAGCGGAACCTTGTTCGGAAAAATAAGCGTATTCGGGGAAGCGGTCTACCGTTACGGAAACGACAATGAATGGAAGAACAGCAGCGAATGGAAGAACAAGACAAATATTTTTCAAGGTACAGCAGGACTAAGCTACTACTGGAAGAATCCTCAGATTACATTGGCAGCTCAGTATTACTTTGACGGTAACAAAGAAGACAACAGGTTTACTACAAAAGGAAACAATGTTGCCGCAACCATGAACTTTGCAAAAATCGCAAGCATACCAAACATTAGTGCAAATCTTCTGGGAATTTTCTACATGGGAAAAGATTCCTTGCAAAATATTGGGGAACTCTTCACTGCTGTACAGAACGGATCAAAATTTTCACCCTACGCGGGGATTGTTTCAGGTTCCGTCAGCTGGAACCCGGTGTCATCTCTTACTATCAGTGCCGGACCTTACCTTACATGGACAGACTTTGATGAAGCACCAATGGTAGCAGCAAAACTGGGTATAACTTTGGGCGGCGGAAAATTTTAGATATAAGAAACATTCAGGGCCATTGTTACTGGGACATCCAAATATTTTGGGCGTCCCTATATTTTTATAAAAAGGCTACGGAGCGTGCTTTAAGACGCCCAATATAACATTCTGTAACTTTCTTATTGTATTTCTATATAATTTGTTATCTAAATTCTTGAATTCAAAATAAAATGCATTAAATTCATTTGTATGAAGAATGCTAAGCGTAAATTCCCAAAAATAAGGTTCAACTCTTTGAGCTTTAAATTTTTAATAATAGTTTTAACAGTTCTCCTATTCTCAGATTTGGTTTTCTTTTTGCTTACAAAGAAATATGCAAAACCTGCACTGGAAAAAGCTGTGCAGGATTCCCTCATTTCTATGGCAAGTGATATTGAAAATCAGGTGCAGAAGGAAAATGAAAAAATATTCCACTTTCTTGAAGGACTTGCATCAACAGAATTTCTGCGTAATCCGGAAAATTCTATACAGGCCAAGACAAATCAGCTGACAGAAAGTTTAAAACTGGATTCAAATTACCAGTCCATATCCTTTGTCGCACCAGACGGAATTGTATATGACAACGGGGAAGAATTCAGCATTGCTGAACATAATTATTTCAAGCAGGCCCTTACCGGCAAGAAAACCATCCAGGATCCACTCTACGAAGAAGAGAAAGATATTCTGAAAATGTATTATGCGGTTCCTGTTTTTTCCAAGACGGATAATAAAGTGATAGGCACAATAATCGCTGTCATTGACGGTGAAAAATATTGCAATCTCTGCAAAGAAATTTCAGTCGGAAAAGAAGAACATCCGTTTATGATTAACAGAGTTTCAGGCTGCACTATCGCTGATGCGGCTCCGAAGTATGTAAAGCGAGGCCAGAAACTTGCCGAAACAACTAAGGACCAGATGAAGAAAGCCATTGAAATTACTCTCAGCGGTGCCACAGGATATCATATCTTCTTTGAACCAAGAAGACAAAAAAACATGTGTGCAGCTTATCGTCCTGTAGACGGAACAGACTGGTCTGTATTCTGCATGGCCCCATACGAAGAATACTTCGGACCTCTGAATATTATGTACAGGGCAATGTATATTATCATGTCCATTACTGTAGTCATTTCAATATTAGGAAGTACAATTCTTTTCGGCATAATGATAAAGCCTCTGTTCCAGGTACGCAGCTCCATTGAAGAAATTGCAAACGGAAATGCTGACCTTACAAAAAGAATTTCTACTTACAGTCATGATGAAATCGGTGACGTGGTAAACAGTTTCAATAAATTTACAGAAAAGCTTCAGGCAATCATCATCCAGATAAAGGATTCCAAGAACAATCTTATTGGAAACGGCGATACTCTTAACACTAATACGGAAAAGACCACGAATTCAATAAACAAAATACTGGGTGACATAGAAAATGTACAGAATCTTATAAATGAACAGACCACCAGCGTAAACCAGACTGCAGGGGCTGTAAATGAAATTGCAAGCAACATCAGTTCTCTGGAAATGATGATTGATTCCCAGAATACTCACGTCCATGAAGCAAGTTCCGCTGTTGAGGAAATGATTGGAAATATTTCCAGCGTAAACAATTCCGTTGACAACATGTCCAATTCCTTCAACGAACTGAACGTCAGTGTCCAGGAAGGCTACAAGCAGCAGTCAGATGTAAACGAACGAATCCAGCACATAGAACAGCAGTCCGATATGCTCCAGGAAGCAAACATGGCTATAGCTTCTATTGCAGAACAGACAAATCTTCTTGCCATGAACGCAGCAATTGAAGCAGCTCATGCAGGGGAAGCAGGAAAAGGTTTCAGTGTTGTTGCAGATGAAATCCGTAAACTTAGTGAAACTTCAAGCCAGCAGTCAAAGACAATCGGCGACCAGCTTAAGAGCATAAAAGATTCCATTGTGTCTGTTGTAAATGTTTCCAATTCCACAAGCAAAACCTTTGAATCAGTTTCACAAAAAATAAAAGAAACTGACAGCATTGTCATCCAGATTAAAACTGCAATGGAAGAACAGAATCAGGGTTCCGTTCAGATACAGAATTCCCTGAAATCAATGAATGACAGTACAATAGAAGTTCACAGCGCAAGTAAGGAAATGTCAGAGGGAAATAAAGCTATTCTTCAGGAAGTAAGCCTTCTGCAGAAAGCAACAAGCACAATCCTTAGCAGCATGAATACAATGAGCAGCAATGTTAATGAAATAAGTCAATCAGAATCTTCCCTGAACGAAGTTAGCGATAATATTTCTGATAACATCAGGGACATCAGCGACCAGATTGACCAGTTCAAAGTATAAAGATCATTTCCACAAATTATAGTTTTTGGGATTTCATGAAATTTAGTTTCCAAGTGATAAGTTAATAAAAAAGTCACGGTATTCATAATGAACCGTGACTTTTTTTGTACAATTAATTTTCAGAAAACATTCAGATGTATTAAGCTAAATATTTTCCTGATGTTACCCGAACAAATAATACACTGCAAAGAAGTGCATAACGCTTCCGCCTAATGCGAACAGATGATAAATACTGTGTGACCACTTAACTTTGCGCATAAGGAAAAAGAAAATTCCGCAGCTATAAATTATTCCGCCAACAATGACGAACACTCTTGAGACAAACGGAATTGTTGCACCGCCCAAAAATCCGTAGAGAATAATCATCAGCCAGCCGGCAATTACATAAGAAAAGAACGAGAAAGTTCTTAAACGTCTTCCAAAAATTGCATAGAGAACTGCAAAAAATCCGAGTACACCCCAGATAATTCCAAAGTAAATCCACTCAGCAGGACTGCTGAGGCGGAAAAGAACAAAAGGTGTATAAGTTGCTCCTATCAGATAATAAATTGAAACATGGCTCAGCACAGAAAATACTCTGCGTGAAGAAGGATTCGTAATTGCATGATACAGTGTAGACATAAGATAAGTTGCAAACAGTGCGCTACCAAAAATTGAACATGCTGTTACATACAGAGTTCTTGTCTGAACATCACCTGATGCAAAAACTGCACGGATAATCAGAAGAACAATTGCAGCTGCACTTAATCCGACACCAATACCGTGGCTTATGGAACTGAAAACTTCTTCGCCTACAGTATAAACTCTAGGCTGCTTGGCGTTATATGCAAGACGTGCGTTCTTTTTCTGAATCCTGAGAGCCTTCTTTGTTTCCTTTTCGGCTGTCCTAGCCTTTAAGCGCTCAGGATTTGTATCATACTGTATTTTTATTTCCTTGATCTTTTCTTTTGCCTGAGCCTTTATAGTCTTAATAGCCGACTTCTTTTTAGCTTTAAGCGATTTTCTGGTAATCTTAGCTGAAATATCTGCCATAAATTCCTCTTTTTTTACAGATTGGGTTACCCCTGATTCTATTATGACATATTTTGAAAATTTGTAAAGCAGATTTGTTGATATAAATTTTGCCGACAGCATCTGCACCTGAATACATGTCCAGAAGTAACTTTGAAAAAGAGATGTTTCATGCCTTGTAATTTCAAAAATTATAACTCGCAGACATCTCTGAAAAATATTTTTAGGAATGCATTTTATTGTTTTTTGCCTGCCACTCTGATATAATCTGCTCCATGAAAACTGAAACTTCTTTCAAAGGAATTGCCCTTCTGCTTTTGACAGCATTTATCTGGGGAATTTCATTTGTTGCCCAAAGTGAAGGCATGGAATCCATAGACGCATTCACTTTCCAGGCAGTACGAACCTTAATGGGTGCTGCAGTTCTGGTTCCGTTTATTTTAATGAGAGACAAGAAAAACGGTAAAGAAAAAAATAGCGGAAACAAAAAGATATGGCTCTACGGATCCATACTCGGTGTATTTCTTGCAGCGGCATCAAATTTTCAGCAGTTTGCATTTTACCATTCCACTGCAGGAAAAATTGCATTCATAACAGCAATGTACATATTCTTTGTTCCAATTATAGGATTATTTTTACGTAAAAAAATTCCTGTACTTACATGGATTTGCATTGGACTTGGATTCATCGGACTGTACTTTTTAAGCATTTCATCCGGCGGAATAAGAGACATTAATCGCGGAGATATTCAGGCTTTTGTTTGCGCATTATTTTTTGCAGGACAAATTATCTTAATTGATATTTTTGCAAAGAGCTGTGACGGAGTAAAACTTTCCTGCATACAGTTTTTTGTTTCAGGAACAATATCACTTGTACTGATGTTCATCTTTGAAAAGCCTGAACTTTCAGCAATAAAATCAGCAATAATTCCTCTGCTATATTCTGGTGTACTAAGCTGCGGAGTTGCTTACACACTGCAGATAATAGGCCAGAAATATTGTGAACCGACTCTGGCATCTTTGCTCATGTGCATGGAATCTGTCTTCGCTTGCATTTCATCTGCAATCTTACTAAATGAAAAACTTTCTGCACGAGAAATTTACGGTTGCATAATAATGTTCACCGCAATACTCATTCCCCAGATTTCAGATATAATTAAAAGCAGAAGGCAAAACAAAAACTGCTAGACCTTTTCATTTCAGAAAACATTATTCTGCCTGAAGATTTCATTCCATGCATTAATTAATAATACAGAAAAAAATCTTCAGGCAATGCATAATGGGTAGTTTTGAAAAGCTAAGGCACTCTATTTTTTTTAACACCTATAAGTTTTTTCACCAGACTTCATTATATCTGTCCAGATAATCCATGTCCTCTATTTTAATTCCCATCTTTATTAATCCATCCCATAAGGATCTAGTATTTGTCAGCCCCAGATTATCTATCATTGATGCGGCGAATGAAAAATTCAGTGCGTTAATTGCAGATTCTTCCATATCAGTTAAATAAACTGGGCTTCGTGTAAGGTAGATCCAGAAATAACTATTTGTAAATGCAGGCAAAAATTTTGTTTCCTTCCCGTCTATAGCAAGCAGCAAATAATCTTCCCCTATATCAAGGATTTTATATATCAACGTTTGCACAGCCCCCTGATATTCTTCATCCCCGTAAGAAGCCTTTACAGTTATGGTTTTATTTTTCATTGACACAGAATATGTGCCTTCGCCTCCTGCACCGGATTCCAGCAATCCAAATAAATATCTGCCGCCAGGAGCAAATCTTGTATAACTTCTGGTTCCTGAAACCCATGAAAATCTGCTTAAATATCTTTGCAAATCATTGTCAGTCCATTTTGCAGTTGAAAAAGATGAAAGTCTGTCTGTTAAATATCCCCCGAAGACCCAGCCATACACATTATGCCCTGTTCGTAAAGTTTCAAGGGGACGAAGTATTTTCACCCAGTTAGATTTAATTCCGTCCACCACTTCCTCTTTTCCAACTGAAACTACTTTTACACACATCCTGTCATACAGAACATCAACCTTTTTTGACGAAAACGAATCTCCTTCCCGAACACGCAAACCTTCATTCGAACTTACATAAAGAATATCAATGCTTTTATTTGCCCTAAAAAAATCATTGCCCAATCCGAACAAGGGAGTTGTTACCAATACCATCAAGAATGCAAAAACAATTCTTCTCATAATTTACTCTCATTACAGTATACCATGGTCCATTGATCTTGTAATCCTTTTATTTTATTAAACTTTTGTTAACACTCAAATTTTTTCGAAAAAAAATGTTTCAACTTGAAAAAAGAATTCTTGCGGAGCGGAGAATTGAAAAACTTTTGGAAAATCCGGAGCATAATTGGACACAAACTGCACAGTCCTTTTGTAAACTGCCGTTAAAACTTCATGCCACCCTTTTTAATACATAAAAGATAATAAGTGCAGTAAATTTCTTGCAGGACAGTTCATGGACCTTTATATTTTTAAGGATGAGCAAAGCCTGAAGGAAAAAAGCATAATAGGGCATCACTAAAATTGCAATTTTCAGAGATGCCCTACATAGTCAGATTGAGCTTGTTCTATAAATAAAACGTACACTTCCGCTCATTGATGCACTTATTCCGGCAAAGCTCTGATATTTTTTAGTTATATCTACACTAGCCTTTAATCTTGGCAGAACAACTTCACTTTCGGAAATAACATTAAGAACTTTTTTTAATGTATTCACATCCAGTCCTTCTATACTATTAAGAATACTTAACGATCCGTCCTTAAAATTCGAAACCTCCTTTGCAAGTTCCTTGCTTCTGTATCTTATTGAAGCAACTGCCGTATTTAACTTTTCTGTTCCATCAACCAAAGCAACAGATCCGTTATAGCATTGGTTTACACCATTCGTATAAGTTACAATTCCATCATAAAACTTCTTGTAATTGTCAAGACTTTCTATAAGATCGAGAACCTGCTGCTTGTCTTTTTTGAGAACCATTTTTGCAGCCAGAGGTTCAAGTACCTGATGATAATTTTCAACAGTAAGTTTCTCTATATTTATATGATTCTGGCGGAAAGTTTTTTCAGCCACATCAAAAAGGGACTGGAACACCTGCATTGCTCCGTCAACCAGGGCAGGGCTATTTTGGTTAAGAGCTGCAAGTCCGGAATTCAGCTGACGCATTCCGGAATTCAGCTGAATTACACCGCCTGCCAGTTCATCAATTCCCCTGTTCAGTTTGTATGATAACTTTGAAACAACAGCGGACAGATCTTCATTAGAATTAATCTTATCCAAATCCAATGAACCAATCATTTCATTAGAAGCAATTGACATCATAGTAACGACAGAAAATTTTGTAGCATCCGCAGTAATTTCTACAAAAGATGGTATCTCAACTTCCTTTTTACTCAGGCCAAGATTTTCCTGCATTCCAGGAAGAGCAACGCCAACAACAATTGAGCGGTTTCCATCGTTGATGATTTTACCTGAATTTATCTTTATGTTACGGAAATTTTCATTATCCAAAATAATTCCGCTCATTACTACAAATGAAGGTGTTATCTTCACTTTCTGTTTATTAACTATAACGGTTTCATAAATTTTTGGAGTATAGTCAAAACGAATTGTTACTTTTCCGCTTTTTCCTGACAAATCCTTTGCAGATATTTTTTTATCATTAAGGCGGTAGCTAATATTTATGGCAAGCGGAAGGTCCTTATCTGAAGTTCCCTGATAAAAAATGTCATTACCGTGTGCTGCCCAAACTACTTTTCCGTCCCTTGTTTTAAAAGTTTCATCCCCCTTTACGTTTGTAATATTCTTGAGGTCTGTTTCATCAACAAGTTCATTTTTCTTCTCAGGATTCTTAAGCCAACCGCTGACAATTACTTTATTTACCTTTCCCTCCGCATCAGAAAGAACATAAACATTTTCTTCTTTGTCGCTTACCTTTTCTGCAACCTGAGCCCACAAATTATTGCAGGAAAACAGAACCAGCAATCCGACAGGGACTAAAAATTTCTTTTTTTTAGAATTCATCATAATTTATTTCTCCTTCCTCTTCATATAGGTTGTATGGATTATAAGTTTATCCAGCAGCATAAGCATTGTAGGAACAACAAGAATTACAGCAAACATACTTATAGCAGCACCACGGGCCATTAAATTACACATGGTGCTGATAATATCTACATTAGAATAAATGCCGACTCCAAAAGTTGCTGCGAAGAACCCGACAGCGCTTACAATAATTGAAGGCATAGAATTTGATAAGGCAATAGTTACAGCATCACGTTTTTCAGCACCATTGCGCCTTTCCTTCAAATAACGGGTCGTCAGCAGAATGGCATAATCAACCGTGGCTCCCAGCTGAATTGTGCTAAGACAAATAGGACCAATGAATGCCAGTTCTGTATTTGTATAATAAGGAAGTCCCAGGTTTATAAAAATTGCAAATTCAATGACTGCAACCAAAATAAATGGAAGGGAAGCACTTTTGAAAACGAAAGCAATGATCAGGAATATGGCGGCAATGCTGAGCCATGTTACAACAGTAAAATCGTGATCAGTAATGGCTATCATGTCCTTTGTACATGCGGCTTCACCAATAAGCATTGCATTCGGGTCGTACGCTTTTATAACGGAAACAAGTTCATCTATCTGTTTATTAACCTCATCGGTGGCCGTATAATATTCGGAAGTCACCAGAATAAGTTCATAACGTTCGCTTTTCAAAGTTTTTGTAAGCCTGTCAGGCAGTATGTATTCAGGTATGCTTGAACCTATCAGTGATGACATTCCAAGACTTACCTTAACACCTTCTACGGCCTCACATTCCTTCATCATCTTTTTCACGTCCTTTTGCTTCAGGGATGAATCAATGAGAATCATATGGGTGTTAGCCATATTATATTCATTATTCAATTTCTTTGTTGCCTGTACAAAATCTAATTTCTCGGGAAGACATTTTCCAAGATCATAATATACGGGAGTCTTTTTATAGCCGTAGAAAGATGGTACAAGAATTACTATGAACAGAACAAGAATTATATAACGGCACTTTACTATGAATCCAGCAATCCTGTCCATTTTCGGAAGAACTGTTCTGTGCTTAGTCTTTTCTATAGGTTTATCAAGGCACAGAATCAGGGCAGGCAAAGTTGTGATGCACCCCAAAACTCCAAGGACAACACCTTTTGCCATTACAAGACCAAGGTCCTTACCAAGAGTAAAGGTCATGAAACATAAAGCAAGGAATCCTGCGATGGTTGTAACCGAACTACCGACAACAGAAGTAATGGTGTTAGAAATTGCATGAGCCATTGCCCTTTCTTTGTCACCATCAAAACGGACTTTCTGCTCAGAATAACTATTCCAGAGGAAAATTGAATAATCCATAGTAACAGCAAGCTGAAGGACAGCTGCCAAAGCTTTTGTAATGTAGGAAACTTCACCAAAGAAAATATTCGACCCCAAATTCCAGAGAATGGCAACGCCTATGCTGGCAATGAATACAAAAGGAATAAGAAATGAATCCATGAACACAAGCATGGCTACGACAGCAAGAACAACAGCAATGCCTACATAGGTTGCCTCTTCCGCTTCACACAAATCCTTAAGTTCAGTTACCAGGGCGGACATTCCTGTAACAAAGCAATTCTTTCCGCAAGTTTTTTTCAGTTCCTTGATAGCTTCCATAGTGTCATCAGAACTTGTGGATGTATCAAAAAACACAGCCATGAGAGTTGAGTTTTCTCTGTTGAAAGCTTCATAATATTTCTGCGGAAGAATTTCCATTGGCACAGAAATATCAAAGAATGAATCATACCAGATAACAGAATCCACATGAGAAATTTTTTCGATATCTTTTTTCAGAGCCGAAATATCCTTGGATTTCATTCCCTCTACAACAACAATTGAGAAGGCGCCTTTGCCAAAATCCTCCAGAAGAATGTTCTGTCCCCTGACCGTATCCATTGATTCAGGAAGGTAATCCAGCATGTCGTAGTTTACACGGGTTTTTACCATACCTATAACAGATGGAAAAATCAATAGAAGAGAAATAATGAGGATGCTAACCTTTTGCTTGACAATAAATTTTCCTAGCTTGACCATGCAGATAAAATAATGTAAATACAAAAAAAATGTTGTCCATAATAAGTAAAAAATGAGGAAAAAGTAACATTTGTAGCAAAAATTGAGTATAATATAATTATGGACAGAAGAATTATTAGAACACAGAAAGCAATTAAGAGGGCTTTTGCCTGTCTGCTCTCAAAGAAAGACATAAACCAGATTACTATCACAGACATAGCCAATGCGGCGGACATAAACCGCAAGACATTCTATAATTATTATTCAGGCATCTACGAAGTCATTGATGACATTGAAAATGAAATAGCTGATATATTTCAGGAAGCAACAAGAAATCTTGATTTTCATGACTTTCTTGACAACCCGCACAAAGTACTTCACAAGCTTGATGAGATTGCAAACCAGGACCTGGAATACTACGAGAACCTTATACGGATGAAAGGAAACTCCAACCTTACCAGCAAGATTCTGAAAATCATAAAGGACAGAATTGAGGAGGACTTCCTGAAGGAGTATCCGAACAAGGATCCCGAAAAAGTATCTGTAGTAATAGACTTCATTTTTTCTGGAGTACTGGAAACTTTTGCAATCTGGTTCAACAAGGAAAGGAAAATGCCAATAAGCGAACTGTCCACGATAATTGAAAAAATAACATTCACAGGCATAAAAGGATTTCTGAAATAGTTCCAGCACTTGTCCCGGATTCTGTGCAACTATGAATTCAGTACAGCCGCACACTTTTATACTATGCAGTGCTTTTCGTTTAACATTCCTTCCCCCTATACCGGCGACAGAAACTGCATGAGACAAAAAATATTCTGTGCAGTTTCAAAGCTACTTTATCGGATCCGTAAAAACTTTCAAAGAATTTTTAAAATATCATCCAGACTCTGCAGTGCCTGAGTTTTTATTTGCTTAATCAAATTTCTTTTGTTTTCAGAATTCTCATTTTCGGATTCATTACTCAGAAACAAATCATTGGGATCAACATTCAACGCCTCAGCAATTCGTTCAATGGTAGAAAGCTTAGGAATATTCCTGTAACTTTCCATCAGTCCAATATAACTGGCAGAAATATCACAGAAAACAGAAAGACTTTCCTGTGAAATTCCCTTCTCCTGCCTGATTCTCTTGATATTATCAATAACTGTCTTCTCTTGTTTTGTAGGATTCTTTGTCATACTATCAATTCTGATATAAATTTTGAAACTAGAATTTGTTTTTCTGATAGTATTGAATTGTACTAAAACTGATAGTAAATAGGACTATCAAAATTTTTAAAACATAGTTGCGATACATGCGGATTTACATTCTAAGCCTATAGAGAAGAACAGGTCATGGGCGAGCCAAACATCATAAAACTAATTTCTATTTTGTTTTCAGTTTTTTTTATTAGCCTTTTTATTATCAACTTGCATTAGTAAAAACAAGAAAAACAAAGAATTGGAATCACAGGAAACTGATAATTTAAGTGATTCTGAAACAGAAGAGGAAAACAATATAGAACAAATTGAATACTATCTCTTGAATTGCCAAGCTAAGTGCAGCGAAACGCCATAAAATACTTCAAATGGAGTTTTCCATCCAAGACATTTTCCTTGTCTCTCATCTGTTCCCCGCTGCCAGGGCTGGTGAGGTTTTGGAAAGTAAAACAGTTTTTGTCACGGATGCATGATCTGTAAATTCTTTTCCCCTGTCCGGAGTTATAGTCTTTACCGGTACAC
>JAZUJH010000094.1:0-8410 GCA_045642665.1 Treponema sp. | reverse complement strand
TTTTCTAAAAATAGATTTTAGATACAGGATTCTGGAGTTTTATTAGAAAAATTTTTGTTCATGGAGAAACACGGTGTTATTGCAGAATATCCATTCACCGGATGATTTAAAGAAAATACCAAAAAGTTCTCTCAAATCATTGGCCAAAGAAATAAGAACTAAAATAATAGATGTTGTTGGAAAGAATGGCGGCCATCTGGCAAGTAATCTTGGGGTTGTAGAACTTACGATAGCTCTTCACAGGGTGTTTGATAGTCCAAGGGATGCAATAGTTTGGGATGTAAGCCATCAGTCTTATCCTCATAAGCTGCTTACCGGAAGGTATGAAGACTTTAATTCTATCAGACAGAAAAACGGAATATCGGGATTTACAAGAATAACAGAAAGTGATCATGACTATTTTGATGCAGGTCATGCTTCCTCTTCAATTTCATCGGCCCTTGGGCTTCTTATGGCCTGGAAGCTTCAGGGACGTAACGACAAGGTTGTTGCAGTAATAGGCGACGGAGCACTTACAGGAGGAATGGCTTTTGAGGCTTTGAATCACGCCGGACAGCTTTCCAGGAACCTGATTGTAATTGTAAATGACAACCAGATGTCAATTGGCCCGAATACTGGTGCTGTTTCCCGTTATCTTTCTTACTTAACTATGACACGGTCTTATCAGGGATTCAGGAATCGTGTTGACCACATGATAGATAAAATTCCTGTATTCAACAGAGTTTTTGGTAAAGTGATTTACCGTTTCAAGAGAAGTGTAAAGGGGCTTCTGCTTACCAACAATCTTTTTTCTGACTTCGGGTTTGAATACTTTGGACCTCTTGACGGACATAATGTTCGTCAGCTTGAAGACATATTCCGTCGTGTAAAGAAAATTCAGCGTCCGGTTGTTGTGCATGTGGTGACAAAGAAAGGTAAAGGCTACAGTCCTGCGGAAAACAAGCCTGAGAACTTTCATGGTGTCGGTCCTTTTAATACAAGCGACGGTGTCGTAGAAAAATTTGATTCCCTTAGCTTTACGGAAGCTTTCAGTTCAAGGATGCTTGCCCTCGGAAAGGAGAATCCTAAGGTAATGGCAGTTACAGCCGCCATGGCAAAGGGAACAGGACTTGATGCATTTTCCCGTCATTATCGTGACAGGTTCTTTGATGTTGGCATAGCTGAAGAGCATGCAGTAACTTTTGCAGGCGGGCTTGCCGCAGGAGGAGCTGTTCCTGTAGTTGCCATATATTCTACATTCATTCAGCGTTCCGTTGACCAGATTATTGAGGACTTGGCATTGCAGAGAAGGCATGCTGTCATGGTCTTTGACAGGGCCGGAGCTGTTCCTGGTGACGGTGAAACTCATCAGGGAATTTTTGATATTGCCTTGCTTAAACCTGTTCCTAATCTTACGGTCATGAGCGTTGCAAGTGCCCGTGATCTTGAAATTTGTCTTGACTGGGCTGTAAATAAAGCCGTAGGTCCTGTTGCAATCAGATGGCCGAAGCTTTCCTGTCCTTCTGAAACGGTTTCATTTTCTGAACCTGTGTATGTAGGCAGGGGACTGCTTGTAAAATCCGAAGAATTTGCTCCCTCTTTGAACCTTGAGCTGAGGAAGGCAAATGTTCTGCTTGTTTGTACAGGCGGAATGTATGATGAATGCCTTACAGCGGCGAGATATCTTTTGCTTAAGGGAATTTTCGTTGATATTTTTACGCTTAGATTCATAAAGCCCCTGGATGAAAAATATTTTCTGGATACAGCTTCGGTTTACGGTTCTGTTGTCTTTGTTGAAGACGGCATAAAGATTGGCGGAATTTCTGAATATCTTCAGGGACTGATTTTCAGGTCAAAGGAAACCTGCAATGTTGATTCGGATATTCTTGCTTTCCCTGATAAATTCCTGAGCAACGGAAGCAGGCATGATGTTCTCCACGAGGCTGGACTTTCTGCAGAACATATTGCTTTAACAGTAGAAAAATTTGCATGAATCGTGTATAATCTCTAGTAATGAGTGATACAGAACATAACAAAAAGAGTATTTTAAAATTAAATCTCAGTAACAGAAGTATTTCAACTGAACTTCCTGCTTTTATTATGGGAATTGTAAACTGCACCCCTGACAGTTTTTTTGAAAACAGTCGAGGCGGTGTGGAACTTGCAAAAAGACTTATTGATGAGGGCGCTGATATTCTGGATATAGGCGGTGAATCTACAAGACCTGACAGTGAGTATGTATGTGCCGAGGAAGAAATTTCTCGCATCGTTCCTGTAATCAAAGAAATAAGAAAATTTTCCGGCATACCAATTTCCGTGGACACAAGAAAAAACTCAGTAATGGAGGCGGCCTACAGGGAAGGAGCTGATATTCTTAATGATGTGTCGGCACTGGAAGATGATGAGCTTTTGGCTGAATTCGCTGCTGAAACTAAAATTCCGGTAATTTTAATGCACAAGAGAGGTATTCCTTCAGACATGCAGAAGCAGACCAAGTACGATGATGTGTTTGCAGAAGTCAACGGGTACCTCAAGTCCCGTGCTGATTATGCTGTTTCTAAAGGCGTTTCAAGGGACAAGATTATTCTGGATCCGGGAATAGGCTTCGGAAAGGATTTTGATGCTAACAGGATTCTTATTGAAAGATGCGGGGAGATTTGTAACAGAGAGTATCCAGTTCTGATGGCACTTTCCCGTAAAACCTGCATAGGTCAGATGACTGGCAGGGAAAAATCTAAGGACAGACTGTTCGGAACTCTTGCAGCTGATATTATTTCTGTTCAGAAAGGGGCGACGCTTGTGCGCGTCCATGATGTTGCAGAATGTCGTGACACGTTGAAGGTTCTCTCACATTTTTTGTAATTCATCAGCATAATAAGAGTAATTCGACAGGCATCTCGCTGTAAATTATTGGATAGACCCTTGATATTGAAAGGAACATCTAAGAATTGCAATTTTTAGAGATGCCCTGAATAAGTTTTCGTGGATATGTTTAGGAGGTGCAGCATGTATTTTATTAACAGCCAGGAAAGTTTAATAAGAATATACGATTATATTCGGCCTATTCTTGATGTAGGTATTCTTACGTTTCTTCTCTATAAGTCCTACGAACTCATTGTCCGCACAAACTCTTCACAGGTAATCAAGTCTGCAATAATTATTGCTTTGGCTTATGTTGTTGTTCTTATTTTCAAGCTTTCAACTCTTGAATGGATTCTTAATCTTATTGCCCCTGCTTTGGTTGCGGGCTTTGCTATTGTCTTTCAGCCTGAAATAAGAAAGGTTCTGCTTAAGCTTGGTCAGACTGAATGGTTCGTCACCAAGGAAAAAATCCAGTATACGGTTGAATGCGTTGACAGTGTACTGGATGCCGCTGAAGCCTTGTCTTCCTTGCGCAGAGGAATGCTGGTTGTCTTTACCAGAAAGACACGGCTTGATGACATTATTGAATCAGGGGAACAGCTTTCTCCTCATGACAATAAAAAGTTTGAGGGGAAGCTTAATGTTTCAGGAAGTCTTCTTCTTACCATATTCAAATACGATACGCCTCTTCATGACGGGGCCTGTGTTATACAGAACAACAGTCTTGTTGCCGCAGGATGTTTTTTGCCGTTAAGTGAAAATTACAGTATCAAGAAGACTTACGGTACACGACACAGAGCTGCTCTGGGCGTCTGCGAGAAATACAATGACTGTGTTGTTGTAGTTGTAAGCGAAGAGTCCGGAGCAATGAGCCTGGTTTTTGATTCTGAACTTCATTATGACCTTTCGCGGGAGCAGATGAGGAATACTCTTATAAAGCTTCTGAATGTTAATGATCTTGGTGCTGTTATTAATGGAGAGCAGTGATGGGAAATCGATTTCAGGATAAGTTTATAGAAAACTGGAAGCCTATTCTTGTTTGCTTCGGGATGGCTTTGATTATTTACGTCTTCAGTGTTTTCAATGACCAGGGACAGGTGAAGATTCCTCTTGACTATTCAATCATTGAAGAAGGCCTGATGACTGCATGCACAAGTGAGAAGGGGCTGAAAGAAAAGGTTGTGATTACCGTGAAGGGTAAGAAGAATCAGGTTTCAAGTCTGACTATGCATGATTTTAAGGCGTACGTTGATATTTCTGCAATTTCCCAAAGCGGTCATGTAAGCGTTCCTGTGCTGATTGAGGCAGAAAATCGTCCGGATGTGATGGATTATGTTTCAATTACAGTGAAGCCTGAAAAAATTGAGCTTGATGTTGAAGAGAAAGGTGAAATATATATAGATATCACTCCTGTAATTATAGGAAGCCCTGCTTACGGGTATAAGATTTCAGGTGCAGTAAAATGCAGGCCTTCCTATGCAAAAATTTCAGGTCCAAAGCGTCTTGTACAGAAACTTGAGAATCTGAGGACGGAGGTTGTCAGAATTGAGGAACTTACGAACACAAGCGTTCAGAAGGTTTCCATCGAAAAGCTCAGCAAATATCTTAACTGTGATGTTCATTCTGTGGAAGTTGAAGTTCCTATTGTTCCTGCGGGCATGTCAAAAAGTTTTACAGGCATTCCCGTTGAGTATAAGAATCTGAAAGACGAACTTGAAATTATAAATGAAGTTTATACAGTTGACCTGACTCTTGAAGGTGAAGTCCTTACTTTTGAAAATTTTGATTCCGCCGAAATAAAGATAGAGGCTGACTGTGCAAAAATTTCTGACAGCGGAATTTATGATATTCCTGTAAACATAAAGATTCCGTCAAGAGTGAGACTTGATTATCAGTCGATATTCTCTGTGAAGATTGAAACGAAGAAGATACAGGTCGAAGCAGACGATGTTGAAGGTTCCGATGAAAATGATAAGTCCGGAAATGGACCGACGGATGCAGAATCAACTGATAGAAGGATAAGAGAAATTCCTGGTATGGAGCGCAGCGGTAAATTTGAATGATTTTTGGTATAGGATGCGATATTGCTAAGGTAAGTAGATTTGAAAGTTGGGCAAGAAATACCGATAAGATAAAGAGGTTTTATAATGCCTTTGAAATAAGTGAGACCGAAGGTGCGGAGTATTATGCAGCCCGTTTTGCGGCGAAGGAAGCCTTCAGCAAAGCACTGGGAACTGGTGTAAGGGGTTTTTTGCTTACAGAAGTTTATATAACGAAAAATGAACTTGGAAAGCCTGAACTGAATGTGTCAGGAAAAGCTAAGGATATTTTAGAAAAATTATGCGGTCCAGGGGCAGCTGTTCATGTTTCCCTGAGCCACGAAAAAGAATACGCTATGGCCTATGTGGTTATAGAGAGGGGGTAAAATATGGTACGTTCTTCCGGATCAAAGACTTCTGATTCAGAAAAAAAGCCATTAATTACATATTGGGCAAAGGAAAAGATGCATTGCTCCGTTTGCAATAAAGAATTTCCTCAGGAAATGATGTTTAAGGGCGGCGGAAGAATGATTGCGGGTCCTCTTACTGACGAACTTCATAGAGTTTTTGAACCTTCAAAGCGTTTTGGAAAAGTTTTTCCGGTTCTTTATGAAATAGGATGCTGTCCGCATTGTTATACGGCACTTTTCTGGAAAGATTTTACGGAAATCAAAGACCAGTCTACTTTTTCACGTCTTGAATCCCATAAAATAAAGCGTTTTGATACTGTGAACCAGATTTTTCCTTATTTCAATTTGGAAAACAACCGTTCCCTTTATGACGGAGCAGCTATGTACTATATGGCTCTCCTGTGTTATGAGGATGTAGATATAGCTTATGCACCGACATTTAAGCGTGCGGAGATTTCTCTGAGACTTGCATGGCTTTGCAAGGAACTGGAAATTGCATGTCCTAATCATAATTTTGATTATATCTCACAGGTTTTTTATAGAAAGGCTTTGTTTTTCTATGAGCAGACGCTGATTAATGAGACAAGCAGAATAGAATCTATTGAGTCTGTCTCGAATTTCGGTCCTGATGTTGATAAAAATTATGGCTATGACGGTGTAATTTATCTTACGGGCCTTCTTGAGTATAAGTACGGTCAGCATGAAAATGTTGAGCTGCGTCTTAAGAAGCTCGAAACCGCAAAGAAGGCTATAGCCAGAATATTCGGACTTGGTAGGGCAAGTAAAGAAAAGCCGGGACCTCTTTTGGAAGTTGCAAAGAATTTGTATGACTGCATTGCAAAGGAGCTTTCTTCTAATAATCTTTTTGATGTAGACGATGACTAATATACTTTTGACTCTTTCTTATGATGGAACTGATTTCTGCGGCTGGCAGAGACAGGATAAGTCGGCCATGGGATGCAGTGTGAGAACTGTTCAGGGGGAAATAGAAAAGGCCCTTGAAAAAATGTTCAGGACTCATATAAATCTTCATGGTTCTGGCAGAACTGATAGCGGTGTTCATGCTAACGGTCAGGCTGCTGATTTTATTTCTCCTGCGGATTCGGTTCCTGAAAAGAATTATGTTCGTGCATTGAATGGTATGCTTCCTCCTGATATCCGTATTCTGGAAGCAAAGAAAGTTGCTGATGATTTCAGTTCCCGTTTCAATGCTACGTCACGAACTTACAGATATTTCATTAAGACTCAGAATTATCCTCTTGCAAGAGATGCCCGTTATGTATGGCATATTCCTACCAGACCTGATGTGGATGTCCTTAACGGGATGTGCTCTTGTCTGAAAGGGGAGCTTGACTGTGCAACTTTTGCTGCTGCAGGAGACCAGAGTCTTTCTACTTTCCGTTATATTGACAAGGCTCATTTCTGGTATGAGGAAGATGATCTCCTTGTGTTTGAAATAGAAGCCAATGCTTTTCTGTGGAAGATGGTACGTTCAATAACAGGTACTCTTATCCAGTGTGAGCAGAAGGGCATGAAGCCCGAAGATTTTCATGCAATTGTTGCAAGCAAAACCAGAGCTAATGCGGGAGTTACAGCTCCACCTACAGGACTGTTTCTTTGGAAAATAAACTTTGATGGAATACGCCGTCATATCTGATTTTATATCTGCGGGTTAAGTCTTTTTTATGTAAATCCTTCTGCCTTTTGTGTTTCTTACGGGAATCAGGAGGAATAACATGGAAGAGGCTTTTTTGTTTGGCTTAGAAATTTAATCAGCCTTGCTCATGATATGTTTCGTTGATATTTATCATAATAAAAGTTTTCTGAAGATGTATGATTTTTTATACACCTTCAGAAAACTTTTATTTGCTTGCTGTTTAAATCAATAAAATGAAACTCTTTTCTTAAGCGGTAATCATTTTTGGAAGTTCCGAACGGTGTTTTGGGATAACTCTTTCAATATCTACGGCTGTAAGACCAAGGTCATTGTACCGCTCTTCTTTGCTGGAATGTTCGTTAAGTTCCTTTTCGCTGAAGCTGTAGCCGTGGAGAGTCTAGATTGTGTTTCGGAGAAGTCTTTTTTTTTCGGAAGTCATATTTATTCTGTATATCTTTCCTTACTTATTCGGCAAAGTGGGAGGGGGCATTTTAAGTCTCTTCCTTTTGATTTCCTTACAGCCTTTTTTTCAATTATAAGTTTTCTGCTGTATGGATTGAAGTTTATAAAGTATACGTTCATGTCACACAGAGTTGCATAAAGATTTTTGGTGATGATGTTCAAGATACTCATACTACAGAGGCTGTACAATCTCAGCGATGAGGAGACCGAGTTCCAAATAAATGACAGGCTCACGTTCATGAAGTTCCTTGGACTGAACCTGTCAGACAAGGTTCCAGACGAGAAAACAATATGGGCATTCAGGGAGAATCTTACTAAGTCCGGGATGTAGAAGAAATTGTTTGACAAGTTTTGAAGAAAGCTTGAGAGAGAATATGACAACACACTCGGGAACAATTGTTGATGCAACATTTGTTGAGGTTCCAAAACAAAAAAACACCATAACGAAAACGAGAAGCCAATGTAGGAAAAGGTATGCCAAGAAGCATCAAGAAAACTCACATATTCAAAAAGAGGTACCGAAATCAGAAACCTGACAGAAGAGGAAGTAAAAGAGAACAGGGACATATCAAAAAAACGGTGCAGAATAGAACATGGCTTCGGCTTCATGACAGGATGCATGCATGAGCTGAAGATCAGGTGCATAAGAATTGCACAAGCTGACTTCATGATAGGATTAATCAATCTCACATATAATTTCTGCAGATATACATATTTAAGGAAAAATGTGAAAGCATAATTACGGGGTCGCCCACAGACCTGCTGAGGACAAAAATAAAAACATGTGCAGTTAATCTGTTTATCCGGGATGCATTTTTTATAAAAATGAGTTCAAAATCCCATGGAACAATAGTTTTGAGAGGTTATCTATAAAGAAAGGCTCAGGCATCATTAGAATTTGTTTTAATCCGGTATCCAGAAATCTTTTCCGGGTCCGAAAAATTTAGCTTAACAAAACACTGTTCACTGCTGTTCAGACTTATGGAATCATGGTAACTTGG
>JAZUJH010000093.1:0-11362 GCA_045642665.1 Treponema sp. | reverse complement strand
ACAAGTTACTCATGAGGGATTAACAAACAGTTCTCTTAGGGAAAGATTTGGATTAGAGGCTACAGCAGCAGCACCTATATCAAGACTTATAAAAGAAGCTGTCAAATCAGGATTAATAAAGCCATTTGATGCAGAAACTTCACAGCGGTATATGAAATATATCCCATTTTGGGCATGATTCTTATTTGCTGGCCATTTGCTTGTTATTTGCTGCTTTTAGGGAGAATTGAATTATCTAGTGTCTATTTCTGCTTGAGTTCGATAAAATAACACTAGATATAGTTTGCATGATTTATTTTCATTTGCTTTTCATTTGCTAAAAATATAAAAAATATTTGGAAAACTGAGAGGTTACCATGTCCGAAAAATATAGCGTACACGACTACACAGTCGAACAAATTTTAAACTTCATCAAATCTGACTACATCGCGATTCCAGAAATCCAGCGTCCGTTTGTTTGGAAAGGAAAACAGGTTCGCGATTTAGTGGATTCACTTTACAAAGGTTATCCAACTGGATATATCATCATCTCTAAAAGTCCTGATTTGAAACTCAAAGATGGAACAACTGCAAGTGGCAAGAATATTATGATTGACGGTCAGCAGCGTGTTACAGCGATGATGACGGCATTGGTAGGTCATGAAGTATTCAATGCAGATTTTGAAAAGAAACACATTGCCATTGCTTTTAATCCGTTTGCGAAAAATGATGAAGAAAGTTTTGCTGTTCAGGACAATGCAATCTTAAAAGATAAAAAATGGATTCCTGATATTTCTGTAATCTTCCAGACTACTTTTGATTCTTTTTCTTTTGTTCAGGATTTTTGTGAGGTGAATCCAGAAATTACTCCAAAAGAATTTAATCAGCAGATTCAAAAGCTCTTTGATATCAAAAACCGTAAGCTTGGTGTAATTGAACTTTTTGATAAAGAACTTAGCATTGATGAAGTTACTGAAATCTTTATCCGTATTAACAGTCAGGGTACTAAACTTAATCAGGCTGACTTTGCTATGAGCCGTATTGCTGCTAATGAAAAATATGGCGGAAATATGCTTCGTAAGGCCATCGATTATTTTAGTCATCTTGCCGTTGATCCAAAATGGTATCCTGAAATGACTAAGGATGAAGATTTTGCAAAGACCGATTATGCTTCAAAATTAAAGTGGCTCAAAGATGATAACGAAGATATTTATGACCCGGATTACAGTGATATGCTTCGTGTTGCATTCATGTCTCAATATCCTCGTGGAAAAATGAAAGACCTTGTAAGCCTTTTGCAGGGACGCGATTTTGAAACAAAGGATTTTAAAGAATCTATTGCAGAAGAAACATTCAACAATCTTTCTGTTGGTGTTCTTGATTTTATGAATGAATACAATTTTAAACAGTTCATTCTTGCAATCAAAGATGCTGGTTTTATTTCTAAGAAACTGATTACATCTGGAATCACTTTGGACTTTGCTTATACTCTGTATTTACGACTTTTTAAAGATTCTTCTATTGATAAGACCAAAGTAAAGAATTACGTTCAGCGTTGGTATGCAATGAGCACTCTTACTGGCCGTTTTTGTTAACAAGAAATTTTGTAAAGTTCCATTTGATGCTTGGACCAATGGCACCTTTTGCATTTTCTTTGAGATAAGAATAGAGTGGGTCAGTGTTAGATCCGTTTACATCGATTTTTCCAAACTGAGGGAATGTAATTCCAAATCTTCCTGTGCAGAAAGTATGAATTTCTTCATTGGTACCAGGGGCCTGATGATTAAACTGGTTGCAAGGAAAATCAAGAATCTCCAGACCTTCTGAATTATATTTCTTATACAATTTCTGAAGGCCTTCGTACTGAGGTGTAAAAACACAGCCTGTTGCAGTATTAACAACAAGAAGAACCTTTCCCTTGTAATCCTTAAGCTCAACATTGTTTCCCTTTCTGTCCTTTACTGAAAAATCATAAACTGACATATTCGCCTCCTGTATTGGTATTAATCAATTTAATTGTGTACAATCGGAATATAGTATATAATTATATTTTTGTCGATTAGATTGTATACATTTAATTATTTTTTTATAGCCATCAGGCAAGATAAGGGTTGTCACCGAAACATTACTAACTGCATATATGATAAGAAGATAAAATGGTTTTTGAAAGTAATTTTCGGTGCGATTCTGGTGCGTCACCTTATACAGTTTCAAGGACAATATATGTCCCAGTGAACCTGTTATCATAAAAAATGCCAAAGTCACTTCAGGGGATTAAAGCAGATTGTGGAAAATTAAGGAATATAAGGCAAAAATAGCCTGGGAGAAGAGCATATGAAGGGAATTGCAATAAAGCATGTATCCACTTATGGATTTACAGTAGATAAGAGAGAAACAGGTTTTTCAATTTCTTATGATGATAATGGAAAAAAGGCCACTATTTTTGATTTAGGCAAAAATGGCTGTTCCAGATTAATTGCAAAGGATAGTGTTGAAAAATTCTGGAAAAATCTTCAGGAAATAAATTTCCAAAAAGTATTGTCCGAGAATGAGTGTTTTCAAGGATGTGATGGAGCATGGTCAATTGTTGAACTTTGTGTCGGATTACAGACATTGACTTTGCGGCTATGGGAACCAGATATCAGAATCTACCAAAAAAGGCACCTGGAAGAAAGTTATAAGTTTTTATGTCTTATTCATGATATAATGAGCTTTGCTGCAGAAAATAATGTGGCAACTGATTTTAAATTTTAGCCGGGAAGCCGGACCTGAATTACTGACAGAGTGCAGAACTCTTGGAGGCTGTCCCACAGGGGAGGCAAAGATTACGAAAGGATATAATCTTAATTACAGATTTGTTAATGGGGGGAGCGAGGCGTTTTTAGAGGGAAATTAGTCCTTTTTTTGGAAAATGATGCTGAAATGGCATCTTTGAGATGTAAAATATACCAGAATAATAGATTTTTTTGAAGAATGTTTGATAAATCGTGATGTTTTAAATGCATTTTACAATTTTCTATGCTATAATGATAGTATGGATAATTCTTACAAAACAGGTAATGTTGATTACAGAAAACTTTGGAAATTAATGATTGATAAGGATATTAGAAAGAAAACGGACCTTATTACTATGGCCGGAATTTCTACTAATATTTTGGCAAAGCTTAATAAAGGCGATTTTATTTCCATGGAAAGCATGCAAAAGATTTGCAAGGCTCTAAACTGTGATGTAGGAGATATCTGTGTTATTAATGAAGTTGTGGAGAAATCCAAATGAGCAATATTGCAGGAACTTCATATTTAGAACAAGATTTTGAAACATGTATAATTAATTACCTTTGTACTCATGGTGGATATACAGAAGGACATTCTTCAACGGATTATGATAAGGATAAATGTCTTCTTCCAGAAAAACTGATTTCTTTCATTAAAAAATCTCAAACAAAGAATTGGGAAAGACTTGTTTCAAAAACGGCTTCAGAAGAAACTGCAAAAGAACAGCTGATAAAAGACTTCTTAAAGGAACGTAATAAAATCGGTACTCTATCAGTTCTTAGAAAAGGATTCAAATCTAAGGAAATTTCTTTTAAGAGTGTATATTGGAAACCTGAAAACCCAACAGATGATACGACTGAATTCGAAGCAAATGAATATACTGCAATACGACAGTTAATATGTAATAAAGCAGGAGAAACAGAAGAAGCAGCTCGTCCAGACATTGTATTATTTGTAAATGGAATTCCAGTTGTTGTAATGGAATTAAAATATCGTCCTGCTCAGACTTATTTGAATGCTGAAGACCAATATCGCGAAAGAGAAACAGATCAACAGTTATTCAAATTCAATAAAGGAGCTTTGGTATTCTTTGCTGTTGATAATGAATATGTTTCAATGACAACTAAACTTCAGGGGCAAGATACTTATTTCCTTCCATTCAATCTTGGAACAAATGGAGCTGGTAATCCAGGAAAGTCAGGTAATCCAGTTGCTCCAAAAACAAAACATGGAACTTATTATCTATGGGAAAATATTCTAACAAAAGATAGTCTCTCTGATATTCTTCAGCAATATATGTTGCTGTCTGTTGATCAGGCCACTGGAGATGAAGTTCTGATTTTCCCAAGATACCATCAGATTGATTGTGTTCGTAAACTTTTGACTGATGTAGCAGAAAATAAATCACAGAATAATTATCTGATTGAACACAGTGCTGGAAGTGGAAAATCTAATACAATCGCCTGGTTGGCTCATCACTTGAATAATCTATACGATACAGAAGGTCAAAAAATCTTCAATTCAATTATTGTAATTAATGATAGACGCATTTTGGATCGTCAGACAAAAGATACAATCAAAAGTTTTGCATCTGATTCATCAACAGTAGACTATGCTTATAAATCTGGAAAACTTGCGAGCTTTATTGAAGCTGGAGATACAATTGTTATCAGTACAATTCAGAAATTCCCAGAAATATATAAAGATTTACAGAAAATAAAAGAACATAAAAAGATTGCTGTCATTGCGGATGAAGCACATCAGTCTCAATCAGGAACTGCCGCAGGAAAACTTAAAGTGGGACTTTCCGAAGAAAATGATTTGGAAGATGAAAAAGAAATACTCGAAAATGGTGAAGCATCTTCTGCAATTCAGGACAAAGTATTAAAAGATATTGCAAAAGGAAAACAAGATAACATTAGCTTCTTTGCTTTTACTGCAACTCCAACCTGGGAAACTTTGCAGATGTTCGGAACTTCTTTGCCTGAAGGTGAAGAACGAAAAATAAAGATAAACGACAAAGAAAAAGTAATAACTAAGAAACCGTTCCATACATATTCAATGGAACAGGCAATTGATGAACATTTTATTCTTGATGTTCTTCAGAATTACACAACTTATAGCCAATATTATGAGTTGAAATTCAAGCAAAGTGAAACATACAAAGAATACAATCAGAGTGCCTTGTATAGAGAAGTAAAAAAGATTGTAAACGAAAACAGCACACGCATTCAGAGAATTAGTGAAATTATTGTAGAAGACTTCCTTTCTCGCGGCGTAAAATCCATAAATGGTCGTGGAAAGGCAATGGTAGTAGCTTCAAGTCGAGAAGAAGCAAAATTATATGCTCTTGATATTCGCAGTATTCTGGAAACAAGGGGTAAATCAGAATATGGAGTTTTAGTTGCTTTCTCTGGTGATTTGAATGGAGAAACAGAATCTGTATTGAATTCAGAAAAATACAATCCTCTTTGTGAAAAAGGTAAATCAATTACCGAAAGCCAGACTGCAGGAACGTTCCATTCTGATCAGTATAAATTCTTGGTTGTAGCAGACAAGTATCAAACTGGTTTTAGTGAAAAATTATTGAGTACAATGTATGTTGATAAATCGCTTCATTATATAAAAGCAGTACAGACTCTTTCTCGCTTAAACAGAACTGCTAGTGATAAATCTTCTGATGATTGTTTTGTTCTTGATTTCTTAAATAAGAGAAAAACAATTCAGGAAGCATTCCAGAGTTTCTACACAGAAGTAGATTTGACTGATGAAATAACTTTTGAGGATTTGAAAAAGGAATATGAGATTCTCTCAAAAGATTCAGTTTTTGATGAAAATGAAATCAAAAAATACATTGATTATATAAACAAAAAAGATGAAACAAACAAGCACGAAATTCAGCCAGAAATTGATAAGCTGATGTCTGCTGCAAATAAGCGTTACAGAACTTTAGATGAAATTGGTCAGAAGTCTTTCAGAAAAAAGGTCTATACATACATCAAACATTTCTTGTTCTTGATGAATGTAATCAATATTAAGGATAAAGATATTTTGTACTTTGGCTTATATGTGAATGAATTGCGACCATATCTTTCATTAAAAACGGGTCCATTCTATAAACCGGAATTGCCAAAAGATATCGATAAACTTATTCAGCTTGATTATTTTAGAGTTGATAATAAGGTGATGGAAGCAATAAAACTAGAAAGTGGCACTACTGCAATTGTAGGGTCGGGACGTATTGGTGCTGGTGGAATAATGCCAATTCCAGGTATTTCAATTCCAACACTGGTTGATAAGCTTAATAAAAAATACGGAACAGAGTTTTCAGAAGAAGATATTGTTCCAGCAATCAAATTCTTTATTAAGGGATTTGAGAAAAATCAGGACTTCTGTAATGAGCGACTTATTCAGCAGTATCCGTTGTATAACGAAAAATATTGTAGTCAGGATGGAGACGAAGTAATTTTTGAAACAGCAGATTCAGCTAATGAAGATGATATTTCAGAAGATTTGAAGAATGTAATTAATACAAATACAGACTTCTATACTGATTTTAAAGATGAATTGAAAATGCCTGTTTATAACAGACTTAGAGATATTTTGAAAATTGCATAAAAATAGGGTGGAAAAGTGAGTACAACACAGAGTATTTCAGAAAAGGCAAATCTCATTTGGAGTATTGCAGATAAATTAACAGGTTCTTTTAAGCCACATGAATATGGTTATGTAATTTTACCATTTACAGTTATCAGACGTTTTGACTGTATCCTTGAACCATATCATAAAGCGCTTATGGAAAAGATGCCTGATATTGAAAAAATGACAGAACAACGCCGCCCTGTTGAAATTAAGAAAACAGTAGGTGGATATCCATTTTATAATACATTCAATAAAACCCTTAAAGAAATTGCTGGCAACTCAAATCAGCTTGAAAATAATTTTAAGAAATATCTTGATTGCTTTTCTGATAACATTAAGAAAGATATTCTTGCAAAATTTGATTTTGAAAAGATTTTAGACCGCCTTATTGATAAAGGATTGCTGGGAGAAATTGTAAAAGAGTTTGTTTCTCCAAAAGCAGATTTTGGTGAGAAAGTTTCAAATATTGAAATGGGTTATGTTTTTGAAGAACTTATCAGAAAGTTCTCAGAAGCAGAAAATTCAGATGCAGGACAGCACTACACACCTCGTGAAGTAATTGAATTGATGACAGAAATTCTTTTTGCTGATGATGCAGAATTAAATGCTGATAAACAATGCAAAAAGTTGATTTACGATCCAGCTTGTGGAACTGGCGGTATGCTTACAGTTGCAGCTGAATATCTTAAAGACAGACCTGTTCAGCTTGAATACTATGGTCAGGAAATAAACGACGAAACTTATGCAATCTGTAAAGCAGATATGCTTATTAAAAGTAAAGATGTAGATTACGCAAAGAATATCAAAAACGGAAACACATTAACTCAAGACGGATTTAAAGGTCAGGAATTTGATTATATTCTTTCTAATCCACCATTCGGTCGCGAATGGAAAATAGAAAAAGACGATGTTCAGGCAGAACATGATGATGAAGGTTATAACGGACGCTTTGGACCAGGACTTCCTCCTGTAAGTGACAGCCAGACATTGTTCTCATTGAATATTCTTAAAAAAATGGCTAAGAATGGAAAAGCCGCTGTAATTCATAATGGCTCTCCATTGTTCTCAGGTGATGCAGGTTCCGGTGTTTCAGAAATCAGAAAATATATTCTTGAAAATGATTTACTTGATGCAATCATTGCTTTGCCAAATGACATTTTCTATAACACAGGAATATCAACATATATCTGGATTTATTCAAAACGAAAACCAGAAAATAGAAAGAATAAAGTTATCCTCATAAATGCTAATGAACTTTATGAAAAGCGAAGAAAAGCTCTTGGAAACAAGCGTAACGATTTGTCTGATGAAAATATTGCAATGATTAAATTGTTATACAATAACTTTGCAGAATCAGAATATTCAAAAATCTTTGATACAACAGATTTTGGTTATACAAAGATTACAGTTGAACGCCCATTAAGACTCTCTGTAGAAATCAATGATAAAAAGCAGGAATTGTTCTCTTCATATTTATTAACAAAGCTTGAAAATAAATTGGACTGTGAAGAGGCTGCAAGAAAACTTAATAGTAAAACATGGAATGACTACAATAAGTTTATTAAGGAATTTGAAGAAGCACTACCAGAAAGGGAAGAAAAAGGTAAAAAGAAAAAACTGAAACTTGGAACAAAAGAAATTGCTGCAATTCGTGCGGCCTTTACAACTGTAAATAAGGATGCTGAAAAAGTAATTCTCAAACAGGATAAAGATGGCGTTCAGTATGAACCTAATACAGATTTAAGAGATACTGAAAATGTTCCATTAAAAGATGATATTCAAAAGTATTTTGAAAAAGAAGTTCTTCCTTTTGCTCCAGATGCCTGGATTGATGAAAAGAAAAATGTTGTAGGCTATGAAATCCCATTTACAAGATATTTCTACAAATACGAAGCTCCAAAACCAAGTGCAGAAATCATGGATGAAATCAAGCTGCTTGAAAAAGATCTTATGACTTCCTTAAGTCAAATTATGGGAGAGTAATTATGGAAAATGAAATAAAAAATACTGAATATGATAAATTAATTGATAATGTTGGAGAGTTGCTGAATGCTGCCAAAAATAGAATTGTTTTGGCAGTAAATTCAAATATCGTACAGACTTACTGGCAGATAGGAAATTATATCGTTGAATATGAACAGAAGGGTAATGAGCGTGCCGAATACGGTTCTAATTTGCTAAACAGACTGTCAAAAGATCTTACGCTCAGATATGGTTCTGGTTTTAGCAGAAGCAATGTTTTTTACATCAGAAAACTGTATATGGAATATCCAAAAGTTCAGACACTGTCTGAACTTTCTTGGAGTCATTACATAGAACTTCTCAAAATTGAAGATTCAACTGAAAGATCATTTTATGAAAAAGAAAGTATTAACTCTCACTGGGGCGTGAGAGAACTAAAAAGACAGATGAAAAGCATGCTTTTTCATAGGGTTGCATTAAGTACAGATAAAAAAAATGTGCTTGAACTTTCAAAACAAGGTCAGATTATAGAAACTCCTGAAGACATATTGAAAGATCCTTATGTCTTTGAATTTACAGGACTTCCACAATTACCAGTTTATAAAGAAAGTGATTTGGAAAATGCACTTGTAACAAATTTAAGTGATTTTTTGCTTGAACTTGGAAAGGGCTTTGCATATATAGGTCGCCAGCAGAATATTACAATTGGTGGCAGGACTTATAAAGTTGACCTTGTGTTTTATCACAGAATCTTAAAGTGTTTTGTTCTGATAGATTTAAAAAGAGGCGAAGTAACTCATGAAGATATAGGTCAGATGAATTTTTATTTGAACTATTACCGTGAAGAAATGAATACCGAAGGTGATACAGAACCGATTGGAATTGTACTTGGTGCTTATGAAGATAAACTGACTATGCACTATGCCTTGCAGAATATTACGAATCAGGTTTTTGTGAGCCGCTACCAGCTTTATCTGCCAAAACGTGAACAGCTTGAAGCTGAACTACAAAAGATTCTTGAAAGAGAAATGGATACGAAAGATGAAAAATAAAATTGTAAAAACAAATGATGAAAATTTCTTGAACCTCTATAAAAGCATTAGTTCCATCTTGAAAAATGCCCGTGAAAATGCGTATAAAGCAGTGAATTTTGCAATGGTTACTTCTTACTGGTCTATTGGAAAACTGATAGTAGAAGATGAACAGAATGGAAATGCAAGGGCAGAATATGGAAAAGCAGTTCTTGAACAACTTTCTGAAAAACTTACTGCAGAATTCGGAAAAGGTTTTGATACCAGTAATCTTAGATATATGAGACTTTTCTATAACACATTTCCAATTTGTGACACACTGCGTCACGAATTAAGCTGGAGCCATTATAGAATGCTTTTAAGGGTAAAAGATGAAAAAGCCCGTAACTGGTACATGAACGAAGCTGCTGATCAAACCTGGTCTACAAGGCAATTGGACAGACAGATTTCTGTTTTATATTATGAAAGACTTCTTTCCAGTCAGGATAAAGAAAGTGTAGCTCTGGAAGCAAAGAAAAAAATGGCAGGTCTGGAAACAAAGCAGTTTATCCATGATCCTTATGTACTTGAATTTTTGAATCTAAAAGATTATCCGGCTTTACACGAATCTACCATAGAGCAGGCGTTAATAGATAATCTTCAACACTTTCTTCTTGAACTTGGAACTGGATTCTGTTTTGAAAGCCGTCAGAAACTCATGCGATATGAAGATGATGATTTCTATGTAGATTTGGTTTTCTATCATTCGGTTCTAAAATGCCATGTCTTAATTGATTTGAAGCTTGGGAAACTGACTCATGGTGATGTAGGACAGATGGACAGTTACATCCGAATGTTTGATGCTCAGTATAAGCGCGATGATGATAACCCTACAATCGGTATAATTCTTTGTTCCGAAAAAAATGAAGCCGTTGTAAAGTATTCAGTTCTTGCAGATGCAAAACAGATTTTTGCTTCTAAATATGAACTTGCCCTTCCAAAGCCAGAAGAACTGGAAAAACAGATTAAAATGGATCGTCTCCTTATTGAAGAACAGATGAAAAAGGATGGAGATGAGTAAAAAGTTATGGCAAAGATGAAAGATAGTGGAGTTGAATGGATTGGAAAAATTCCTGAAGGGTGGGAAGTAAAACGATTAAAATATATTTCAAATTCTTTTCTTAAAGGAAGTGGAATCACTAAAGATGAGATTATATCAAATGGTGATACGCCTTGCGTAAGATATGGCGAATTGTACACAAAATATAACCGTCATTTTTCAGAATGTAAAACAAGAACAAATTTAGAACTGATTGAAACTCCTAAATATTTTTCATATGGAGATGTGCTTTTTGCATGCACAGGTGAACTTGTTGAAGAAATTGGTAAAAGTGTTGTTTATTTAGGAAAAGACAAATGTCTTGCTGGTGGAGATATTATTATAATGAAGCATTCTCAGAATGCAAATTTTCTAGGATATGTACTGGATAGCTCATATGTACAATGCCAAAAAAATTTCGGAAAAACAAAACTAAAAGTTGTACATATTTTATCTGGAGAAATAGAAAATCTTTTAATTGCACTTCCTCCAAAAGAAACTCAGCAAAAAATTGCAACCTATCTTGATGAAAAATGCAGTCAGATAGAACAGACAATTCAGAATCAGCAGCAGGTAATAGAAAAATTAAAAGCCTATAAACAATCCCTCATCACCGAAGCCGTAACAGGAAAAGTAAAAATCCAAAATTATAATGAAGAGTTTACATATTTCAATTTGGGATTTATTGCAGAGTTTAAAAATGGTTTGAATTACGAAGCATCTGATTTTGGAGAATCTGTAAAGTTTTTGGGTGTTGGTGATTTTCAGAATTACTTTACACTTGATAATGAAGAATTATTCTCAAATATTATAACAAATACAGATATAGAAAATGATTATTACTTAAAGGATGGAGACATAGTATTTGTTCGATCTAATGGAAGTAAAGAACTAG
>JAZUJH010000092.1:0-5232 GCA_045642665.1 Treponema sp. | reverse complement strand
TTTCTTTGTATTCAATTTCATACAGATATGAATGTAATGTATCATTCTGTGTAAATGGCTCATGTAAAATATAACTGCACAAATCTCCATTCCCATCGTATTTGAATTCAAATTTTGGTCTTTGTAAGCCAGGTTCATATAATTCTTCAAGTCGTCCATTTTTATCATATTTACAACTGAAAACTAATGTTCTATCACCATCCTTTAAAAATTCAGGTAAGAAACAACCCTCCCTCCCTTCAGTTTTAAATACTTCATAAGAAAAAAGTTTTTCATCTTTTTCGTTTATAAAACAATAATCATCTACAAGCGATTTATCAAAAAAAGCATTCTCAAATTTATCACAAAGCACCAATACTGGTGTGTTCAGTTCAAAAGAATGTTTTCGAGGCTTAAACCTCATATAGAAATACTGCTTTTCTGAAATTATTCTCTTTATTCCATTAATGTAAGCCTTAATTTCTGTTTCCATTTTAACTCCAAATTCCACGACAGTGACGTGTAAGCAGAACATTTGCTTAACCTGCAATTCCGGCCAGAAGGGATTGGCGTGAAAATTGCCAGGCGAAGCCTGAAGCAAGTTTCATGCCAAAAGGAATTGTCAGATTGAAGCAGTTGTTAGGATTTTTTTCTTATTAATTAACCAAATTATTCCTATAAATCATAAGGAAACATTCCTATAAACCAGTACTTATTATCATATTATTATTTTTCAATAATCTCATTACTTATAAACACTTATTTACCAGAAATCCTAGATAAAACAAGTTCTTCTGTATATCCAGTTTTATTTGCTATTTCCTTTATTGACATATTCTTATTATATAAACGCTTCAGACAAAATGTCATATCTTCAGCAATCTCCAGTATGTTTTTATCATAGTCATATACCCTAAAAACTAATTGTCCCCAGGGTTGTTCTTCAATATGATGAATAAACTCAAGTCCATACTTTTCAATTTCACGATGAATAGTTTCTAAATCATCATACTCAAAGTACACAACAACACTATTTGCATTATTTACTGTTGTTTTTAGTTTACTAGTATTTTCAAATAATTCTCTTTGATAAAGGGATAATCCTTCCGTAAACCCAATATTATAAATCCCATGATCTTCATCTACAGTCATATGAAAAATGTTTTTATAAAGATTACCAGATTTAATAACATCATCTACCACTAGTATTGTTGATTTGAATCCCTTCATAATATACCTCAATTAATATATCAATTATTCCTTGTAAAATTACTGCTTGACTTCTTATTCTTCACGCGCCACATCAGCGGCGTCGTCCTAACATGCAGTTAAACAGTTTGCGGCTCGACCGCAAATCTGCTTTGAACTGCTTGTTATGTGTTACTACTTATTCAAGATAACCGCCATAACACCAGCCAGCCATCCCAGACTTTAATTTATTACCATCCCTATCTTTACCAGAGATTACTTCTACTTTTACCCAGTTGGAATTTATGCCGTCGATTGTTTCGGCTTTTCCTAGTTCAAGGATTTTTACTTTGGTTCCGGCTGACATTACTGTCAGGACGGATGTTGTTGTAGCTTCGCCGGAGCGGAGTTTCAGGTTTTCGGAAACGGACATTGTTTTATTTGGGAAGACATTTGATTTAGATGAACCAGAAAGTATAGAATTTGTTTTATTTTTCTCTGCTGCATGTTTTGGAAAATTAATTTCTGATAATGAGCAGTTTCCATTTTTTACCAGATTATTAATTTGTTTTAAGGTATTCTGATCTGCTTTTGCCAATTCATACAAAAGATTTTCTTTCTTAACTTTATCCTTATATACTAATAAATAATCACCATCCAAAACAAAACAAACAGATGAAAAATCTTCCATCTCATTTAACGAAGTCCATTCTGGTTGTAAAAAATGTGGAAGATATTTGCATATAATCTGGAATTCAAATTTGGAGTTTTCCCATGAAATCCCTTTTCCAAGTAAATTTATATCACCATTTTCTAAATTATAAGAACCTAAAATAAAATATTCTTCAAATAAAAGATAAAGAGGTTGAAAATAATAATTCCATTTATTATTTGCTTCATCATAGTTTTCTGAATATTCAGTTCATTCTTTTTCATGCTCAAAAAGAATAGTTAAATCTTTTTTTTCTAAAAAATCATAATAATAACTCATTATCCAATAAGAGTTTTTTAATTCTTCAGGTGTTTTTACATGTTCCTGAACTAATTCCAAATCATCTAAATTAAAGTAATATCTTTCCTTTCCCAAATATAAATTAGTTACTGTTTTTTTTGTTGAATCTTTATAAAATCTTTTTTTCCCTTTTAATTCTAGAAATTGATCTTTTCTAATAAATACTTCAGAAGAACCTACATTTCCATCAGTTACATAAACATCATTTTTAAGCTTAAAAATAATTTCTTCAGAAAATGCTAACTGAATACAAACAAATAATAAAAAACCTATTAATATTTTTTTCATACTTTTTTACCTCCGTGCACCAGTGGTGCATCCACATAACACATCTTATACGTATCCAGATAAAATTCTTATCCCGCTAAATTATTGTTAATTTGAATAATCACCATTTTTATTTTATCACAGAATACGTTATTTGCATCAATTCCTATTAATTTAAATATCACCTAAATGCTTTACTTCAGCAGATCTACCAACTTCTGAATATGTATTTCCATAATATCAAGACGATCCACAGGACAATTTTCCTTGTTTAGAGCCAAAGGAAGTTCTGTACAACCAAGAATGATTGCCTCAATTCCGTTTTCCAGCTGCATTTTTTTTATTACGGAAATAAGTTCTGAGCGGCTTTCTTCTTTTACAATGCCGTATTCCAATTCGTTGGCAATGCGGTTATGCACAAGCAGGCGATCTTCTTTTGAAGGTACAAAACTTCAATTCCTTATAATAAACTAATGTGGATTCAGGACCTGTTTCACCAATCAAACCGTTTTTTTTCATTTCAACCACTCACTTTTTTACTTTCAATTCTGCATAAGACACATAATGAAGAATATTAAATGCTTCAGGGGCTTCTTTAAGCATCATCTGAGTGTGCTCTTCTTCCCATTTTGCTATAGTTTCCGGATTCATAGAGGCACCGACTCCACGGCAAGCCGTCATTCGGCCCTGCCAGGTTTCTCTTGTAAATGGAACCTGAACGTCAAAAATTTCCTGCTTCTCTATATCAAAAAATTCCTTGTATTCATCTGGAACCCAAACGTCATGTCTGTAATCATTGCAGCCGTTCCAATCAGGATTATATTTTAAAATCAGCTCTTCACTAAGCTTTGCAATTTTATTTTCCGCCGGAAGCCATCCCATATAAAGAATTAAAAATTTGCCGCCAGCTTTAAGAATCTTTGCAAATTTAGGAGCTGTAATTTTATGATTAAGATACCAGATGCACTGACAAGCGGTGATTACATCAAAAGTGTTTTCCGGATATTCAATATCTTCTGCAGGACAGGTATAAAATTCAATATCCATATCCTGATTTACCGCAAGAATCTTAGCCTGTTCAATCTGATTTTCTGCCACATCAGTTCCAGTCCATCTGGCTCCATATTTATACATGTTTCGGGGAAGAACACCAGTCCCACTGCCAATGTCCAAAACTTTCTGACCATCACGGCACAAACCAAGACTCAAAATCTTGTTGTAAAATTCCACAGGATAAATATCTCTGTACTTTGCGTAATCTCTGGAAGTTTTTCCCCAGTCAAAACTGTTACCTTTATCAATGCCTTCGAGTTTCATAACCCATTCCGTTCTATATTTGTATTTGCCTTTATAAGTTTAATGTCATTGCAGAAGAACTAATTGTAAATCCCATTGATTCATATAAAGGCTTTCCAGCTTCCGTTGCATCAAGACTGATTTCAGTTACACCTAAAGATTTAGCTTCTTCTATTAATAATCCAAGCATTTTCTTTGCAATCCCTTTTCTTCGGAACTCTCTTTTTACATAAACAGTCATTAAGTGAGCTCGTTTTCCAGTTGGGTGAGAAAAAGTTGGCATCATTGAAATATAACACAAAGTTGCGCATGCAACAGGAACATTATTTTCTAAACAAAGAATATCAGTCTGATTTCCTTCAATAAAGTTCTTACGGCAATTTTCGATAAAAGATTCATCATAGTCATAAGAATCTGACAGACCATTCACCTCTCTCAACATTTCCAGTCGAATTGTCATTAAATCATCAATATCTTTTCTTGTTGCTTTTATTATTTCCATTTTTTTATCCCGATAAATTTCTGTTGATTTAGATATTTACCCCATCATCTTAATCTGTGAACTTTTTGTTCTCTTTGTACAAAATGATTTTTGGTTCAGTGCCATTACATCCGTATTCACTCACAAGAATAAAATCTTCATTGGCAACTACACCATAGCAGCGTTCCGAATCATTCTTTTCAATCTGGTTTCCAAGATAAACATCTTTATCATTTAAAAACTTTACCGAAGTCCCGTTAGAAAGAGGATATTCCAGGTTTACAAAAGCACCGCTTAACAAGAAAAGATCATTTACTTTAAGTCCGCCAATTTCCAAAGCATTTATTTCAGAAATCAGACTCTTTTTCAAATCTGAAAAATTTTTATTTCTTTCTGCAACACAGCTACCGCCAAAAGGATGCCCTTTACATTTTTCACATCCCCCGCACTCAGCGAGTCTTGAACATTCTTTACAGCAATCAATTCCACAATATGTCATTTTTTCCTTCTTTATTTTTCTATTATTTATTTTAAGTCCTGCCATCTGAACAAAATGAAGAATTGTAGTTTCTGGCGGCATAATTTTTTTATAACACCCTATTTAGTATTTTTAATTATAATGTTAATGCCGTTTCTTGAGAATAAAGTAATAGCTTAAGAAAATGATATCCACATCAATTAGTATTTGTAGGGGGGAAGTCTCCCCCTCGCTCGCACTTCGTTGCTCGCTACCCCTTCTGCGGGCTCAGTCGCCGCCCGCAACGCCTGCTATTTTAATTAATTTATCAGATCCTTTTTTTATACATTATATACAATCCTTCACATAAAAATGAACTAAATATAATAGTTCCTATTTTAAATATGAATATTGAATCTTGAAGATTAAATTTATTCATTTTAGGAAATATTCCCAAGAAATAAAATAAAATCATCACCATTTCTGCTATGCAGAAAATATAAATTGGCTGAAAGATTAAAATTATTTTATTCGTTTTTGATAATTCAAAAT
>JAZUJH010000091.1:0-8328 GCA_045642665.1 Treponema sp. | reverse complement strand
TCCAAAAAACAGAGACGAAAAGGAAATCATGGGCTATCGTGATGTTCTTAATATAATCCATGAAAACTTTGAATACATTCCCATCACTCCTAGTTATATCCTGCAGCTGCATAAATATCTTTATCAGTATTCAAATCCTGATTTTGGCGGCAAGTTCAAAAACACTCAGAATTACATTGTTGCAAATCTTCCAGATGGAACTTCAAACGTTCTTTTTGAACCTCTCAGTCCAATTGAAACACCTATTGCTATGGAACAACTTTGTGAAACCTACAATAAAGCAATGAGTCTTGGCGAAATTGATTCGCTTCTATTGATTAGCAACTTTATAAAGGATTTTCTGTGCATCCATCCATTCAACGATGGAAATGGAAGAATGTCTCGCTTACTCACAACACTTCTGCTTTACAGATCCGGCTTTGTTGTCTGCAAATACATAAGTTTAGAAAAGAAAATCGAAAAGACAAAGGATTCTTATTATGACGTTCTGGAAGAGTCTTCTGAAAACTGGTATGAAGGAACCAATGATAATACGGCTTTTGTAAAATATATTCTGGGAATTGTTCTTGCAGCTTACAGAGATTTTGAAGACAGATTGAACCTTATAGAAGATAAGGTCTCGGCCTACGAAATGGTAGAAAGAGTAGCAAAGAATCAGCTTGGAAAATTCACTAAAAGTGATGTCCAGGAACACTGTCCAACTTTGGCCAGACAGACAATTGAAAAAGCTCTCAAACAGCTTTGTGATGAAGGAAAGATTGAAAAGCACGGCCAGGCAAGCAAGACATTCTATATAAGGAAAACAATATAAAAAAATCACGGTGTCATTCGTTGACACACTTAGTAGTGTAGTATAGATGAATTGGAGAATACAAAATGGATAACAAAAAAGAAACAGAAAGAGCAGAACTCCATAGAACTATCTGGGGAATTGCTAATGATCTTCGTGGCAGTGTAGACGGATGGGACTTTAAGCAGTATGTGCTTGGAATGCTTTTTTACCGTTATATTTCGGAAAACCTGGACCGTTATATCTCAAAAGGTGAAATTGAAGCCGGAAACAAAGATTTTAGCTATGCAAAGCTTTCTGATGAAGAAGCTGCAGGAGCAAAAGACGATATCGTAAAAGAAAAAGGATTTTTTATCCTTCCATCGCAGCTTTTTGGCAATGTTCTTGAAAAAGCCACTAAAGACAACACTGACTTAAACGAAAAACTCGAAAAAATCTTTAAGGAAATAGAAGGATCTGCAACCGGAACTGAAAGCGAAGATGATTTCAAAGGCCTTTTTGATGATATTGATGTAAATTCCAATAAACTTGGGGCCACCGTTGTAAAACGCAATGAAATGCTCGTAAAACTGATGAATGGTATTGCAAGCATGAATCTTGGCAATGGTGACTATTCTGATAACTCAATTGATGCCTTCGGTGATGCTTACGAATATCTGATGGGTATGTATGCTTCAAATGCCGGAAAGAGTGGAGGGGAATACTATACTCCTCAGGAAGTTTCTGAACTCCTTACAAAAATCACTCTTGTAGGAAAGAAAACCGTAAACAAGGTATATGATCCTGCTTGTGGCTCAGGCTCTTTGCTCCTGAACTTTGCTAAAATCCTCGGTCCTGATAATGTCCGTCTTGGATTCTATGGCCAGGAAATCAACATCACAACTTACAACCTTTGCCGCATCAATATGTTCCTGCACGATGTAAGTTATGACAAATTCAATATCAAGCTGGGCGATACATTGATGGATCCTAAACACTGGGATGATGAGCCATTTGAAGCAATCGTTTCTAATCCACCATATTCAATTAAGTGGGAAGGTGATGATAATCCAATTCTTATAAATGATCAGCGATTCAGTCCGGCCGGAGTTCTGGCCCCTAAGGGAAAAGCAGACCTTGCTTTCATCATGCACTCATTGAGCTGGCTTGCAACTAACGGAACTGCTGCAATCGTTTGTTTCCCTGGAATCATGTACCGTGGCGGTGCTGAACAGAAAATTCGTAAATATCTCGTTGATAACAACTACATTGACTGTATTATTCAGCTTCCTGATAACCTTTTCTTTGGAACTTCTATTGCAACTTGTATTATGGTTTTGAAAAAGGGAAAAGCAGAAAACAAGACTCTTTTCATTGATGCTTCAAAAGAATGCGTTAAGGTTACCAATTCAAACAAGCTCAGTCCTGAAAACATTGAAAACATCCTCAAAATCTTTACAGAACGTAAGGACCAGATTGATTATGTAAGCCGCCTGGTAAAGAACGATGAAATTGCTGCAAATGAATATAACCTTTCAGTTTCAAGTTATGTTGAAGCTGAGGACACAAGAGAAGTAATTGATATTAAGGTCCTGAATAAACAGATTGCAGACATTGTTGAAAAAGAAAATGTTCTCCGCTCTGAAATTGATAAGATCATCAAGGAGATTGAAGGATAGATTTATGAGAAATGAAGTTGTCTATATCAATTCAAAGAATATTTTGGATGATGCCAGGCGAATAATTGAAAGTGCAAGAGAAAATGCAGTCAGAACAGTGGATTTTTGCCGTGTTCAAATGTACTGGAACCTTGGGAAAAGAATTGTTGAAGAGGAACAGGGCGGAAAAGAGCGGGCAGATTATGGTGCTTACATATTAAAGAATCTGTCGGAAAAGCTTGAAGCCGAATACGGAAGCGGATTTTCAAAAAGACAGCTGGAATTAAGCCGCAAGTTCTATAAAACATATCCAATTGCGAACACACTGTATTCGCAAATAAACTGGTCTCAGTACAAACTTCTTATTTCCATTGATGACAAAGACAAGCGTGAATACTATTCGCTTGAAGCTGTAAATAATGGGTGGACAAAAAGAGAACTAGAACGGCAGATCAATTCACTTCTATATGAACGTCTCTTAAAAAGCAACGACAAAGAAAAAGTTCTTGCTGTTGCACGAAAAGAGCGTATCCCTGAAAACCCGGCAGAAATAATAAAAGACCCGATGATTCTTGAGTTTTTAGGTCTTGAGAAGAAGTCAGAATATTATGAGAAAGACCTTGAGTCGGCATTGATAGACCATTTGCAGAAATTCTTACTTGAACTGGGAAACGGCTTTAGTTTTGTAGCAAGACAAAAACGACTTTTGATACAGGATGATGAATTTTTTGCAGACCTTGTTTTTTACAACAGACTTTTGAGATGCTTTGTTGTCATTGAACTAAAAACGCATAAACTTACTCATGAAGACCTGGGGCAGCTGCAAATGTATGTGAACTATTTTGACAGAAATGAAAAGTTGCCGGATGAAAACAATACAATCGGAATCCTCTTGTGTACGGAAAAAAATGATGAAATGGTAAAAATGTCCTTGCCGGAAAACAACAGCACAATTCTTGCCAGCAAATATGAACTGTATCTTCCTTCAAGAGAAACTCTTCAGAAAGAATTGGATAAACTCTCATTGGCACAGGAACGGTATGAAGAGATGAAAAAGGAGATTGAAGGCTAATGAGTAAACTTGATGATTTAATAAACAAACTTTGTCCTGATGGGGTGGAGTATAAAAAATTCGGTGAAGTCACAGAAATTGGAAAGGGAATTCAATTTAATAAAGAAAATATGGCTGATGAAGGATCTTATCCAGTAATCAATGGTGGTATAAATCCCTCAGGTTTTATCGAACAATATAATACTGACGAAAATACAATAACAGTTTCTCAAGGTGGTGCTTCTGCCGGTTATGTTAATTTTATTACTACAAAATTCTGGGCCGGTGCTCATTGCTATGTAATAAAACCATTAGAAACTGTTTTGAATAGATATATTTTTCATTTTATAAAATCACAAGAATATAAATTACAAGAATGCCAGTATGGAGCAGGTATTCCGGCCCTTAGTAAAGGGACTGTTTCAGATCTTGAAATACCTGTTCCACCTTTAGAAATTCAGAATGAAATTGTCCGTATTCTTGACAATTTTACCGAACTCGAAAAGGAACTCGAAGAGGAACTCGAAGCTCGCCGCAAGCAGTATGAATACTATCGCGACTCGCTTCTTACTTTTGATGATACTGTGGAATGGAAAAAACTCGGCGACATCGCAACAGATATTTATAGAGGTTCAGGAATTAAGAGAGATCAAGTTACTCCTGATGGAATTCCTTGCGTTAGATATGGTGAAATCTACACAACATATAATATTCACTTTGATACTTGCGTTTCTCATACTGTTCTTGAAGAGATTCAATCTCCTAAATATTTTGAACATGGAGATATTCTATTCGCTATTACCGGTGAAAGTATTGAAGATATTGCAAAATCCATCGCTTACATGGGTAATGATAAATGTTTGGCCGGCGGTGATACTGTAGTTCTCAAACATAAACAAAATCCAAAATATTTGGCCTTTGCTCTCTCTACAACTAATGCAATTATGCAGAAAGGAAAAGGAAAGGTAAAAAGTAAAGTAGTTCATTCTAGTGTTCCGTCCATTAGTGAAATTGAAGTTCCAATCCCATCACTAGAAGAGCAAGAAAAAATTGCAAATATTCTTGATAACTTCTTACAACTTTGTAACAACCTAACATCCGGCCTTCCTGCAGAAATTGAAGCTCGTCATAAGCAGTATGAATACTACAGAGACAAGCTCCTGACATTCAAAAGAAAGTCGGCTTAATCGGAGATAAATATGTATAACATTGTCCTGGAATCAAACGAAGCAACCGTAGTTGCAGAATACACACCTTTACAACGCAGAAAGATGGAATATCAGAGTGAAGCAGCTCTTGAAAAGGCCTTCATTGATATTCTGCAGCAAGAAGGCTATGAGTATATCCATATAAATAGTGAAGAAGAACTTATAGACAATTTGCGTGTGCAGCTTGAAAAACTCAACGATTACAAGTTCACTGACAACGAATGGAAAACTTTCTTTACCCAGTGCATTGCATCCAATAACGATGGAATCGTAGAGAAAACTCGCCGCATTCAGGAAGATCATATTCAGATTCTTAAAAGGGACAATGGAGAATCTAAGAACATCTACCTTATTGATAAAAACAACATCCACAACAATTCTCTGCAGGTCCTGAACCAGTATACCGTTGAGGATCAGAAGAAAAATGAAAACGGCGGCCGCTATGATAACCGTTACGATGTTTCAATTCTTGTAAACGGACTCCCTTTAGTTCATTGTGAATTGAAGCGTAGGGGAGTGGCCATCCGTGAAGCTTTCAATCAGATCAAGCGATATAACCGTGACAGTTTCTGGGCCGGATGCGGTCTTTTTGAATATGTTCAGATTTTCGTTATTTCAAACGGAACAAACACAAAGTATTATTCAAATACAACTCGTGACAGTCATATCAAGGAATTAAACAATAAAAAGGGTAGTGGAAAGAAAACAAGTAACTCCTACGAGTTCACTTCTTACTGGGCCGATGCCAATAACAAGATCATCAATGACTTAGACGATTTTGCAAAAACATTCCTGGCAAAACATACAATCCTGAACATCATAACTAAATACTGCGTATTCGATACAAACAACACTCTTTTAGTTATGCGTCCTTATCAGATTGCGGCCACTGAAAGAATCCTGAACAAGATCCAGATTTCTACAAATTACCATCAGGAAGGCACAATCGAAGCCGGCGGCTTCATCTGGCATACAACCGGATCAGGAAAAACTTTGACTTCTTTCAAGACTGCAATCCTGGCAAGCAACCTGGACTGTATAGATAAGGTCCTTTTCGTTGTAGACCGCAAGGACCTGGACTACCAGACAATGAAGGAATATGACAGATTCCAGAAGGATGCTGCAAACTCAAACAAGTCTGTAGCAGTCCTGACAAAGCAGCTTGAAGATCCTACTAAGAAAATTATCATCACAACTATTCAGAAACTTGGAATCTTTGTAAAGAAAAACAAGAACCATCCAATTTTCAATAGTCATATAGTTATGATCTTTGATGAATGTCACCGTTCTCAGTTCGGTGAGCTTCATAAGGACATCGTTAAGAACTTCAAGAAATTCCATTTGTTCGGATTTACCGGAACTCCAATTTTCCAGAAAAACGCCGGAAGCAATGGGGCAGGGGGAATCAAAACAACAGATCAGGCCTTTGGGGAAAAGCTTCATACTTACACAATCGTTGATGCAATCAACGATCACAACGTTCTTCCATTCCGTATTGATTACATCAAGACCATCAGAATGAAAGACGGTGTAAAAGACAAGGACGTAGCCGGAATCGACAAAGAAGGTGCATTGTCTGCAGAAAAACGTATTGAAGCAGTTGTTTCTTACATCATTGAACATTACGACCAGAAAACAAAACGCAACACAAACGGCGGTGTATATGAATTCAAGGCCCTTACCAATATTGCAGAAAATGCAAAGGCCAAGGACCGGGGTAATGTAGAAGAAAAGAAAGAGACTAAACATCTTTCAGGCTTCAATTCTATGTTCTGTGTTCAGTCCATCGAAACGGCCATAAAATACTACAAAGAATTCCAGAAGCAGATTGCAGAAAATCCTCAATGTGGTCTGAAAGTAGGAATGATCTACAGTTTCGGAGCAAACGAAGCTGAGGACGATAACGGCTTTGTGGATGATGAGAACTCGGACGATACAAACGGACTTGATGTTGTAAGCCGTGATCACTTGGAATCAGCTATAAAAAATTACAATGCCATGTTCCATACTGATTACGATACATCAAGCGACAAGTTCCAGAACTATTACAAAGATGTTTCACTCCGCATGAAGAACCGTGAGCTTGATATTCTCATTGTTGTAAATATGTTCCTTACTGGCTTTGATGCAACAACGTTGAACACTCTCTGGGTAGATAAGAACCTTAAAATGCACGGTCTCATTCAGGCCTATAGTCGAACAAACCGCATCCTGAATTCCATTAAGACATTCGGTAATATCGTTTGTTTCCGCGATCTTTCTACTCAGACTGATGAAGCAATAGCTTTGTTCGGTGATAAAAACGCAAAAGGGACTATTCTCCTCAGGAGCTTCAAGGATTACTACAACGGCTTTACTGATGAAAAAGATAAATATCATAAAGGCTATACCGAACTTGTAGATGAACTTTTGCAAAAGTTCCCTCTTGATGATTTCTGGAATGCTAGTTACGGCGAAGGAAAAACAAAAGAATTTATTCAGTTGTACGGTGCAATTTTAAGAATGCGTAATGTGCTTTCCACTTTTGACCAGTTTGAAGGCAATGGTCTTTTATCAATAAATGACTTGCAGGATTACCAGAGTTACTATATTGATTTGCACGATATGATGACTGGCCCTGATAAGCTTGAAAAAGAAAATATCACTGATGATGTTGTTTTTGAAATGGAACTTATCAAGCAGGTTGATATAAATATTGATTACATTTTGATGCTTGTTGCTAAATACCATGATTCTAATTGTGAGGATGCTTCAATTATTATTGATATTAGAAAAGCAATTGGTGGTAGCCCTGAACTCAGAAGCAAGAGAGACCTTATTGAAGATTTTATTTCTCAGATAAACACTTCTACAGATGTTCAGAAAGACTGGCTTGCATACATTCAGAAAAAGAAAGTCGAAGAACTGGAACAGATTACTGCAGAATTAAAACTCAAACCGGAAGAAACAAAGATCTTCATTGAGAACTCTTTCCGTGATGGAGCTTTGAGAACAACCGGAACTGACATTGATAAAATTCTTCCACCAACTTCACGCTTTGGCGGCGGAAACAGATCAGAAATCAAAAAGAATGTAATTGCCAGACTCCTGGAATTCTTTGAAAGATACTTCGATGTATAAAATCCTTTATTAGGATTAAATATAAAAAAAGAAGTTCAAAATGTTTAAAAAATTTTGGAAAGTCATTGCATCAGTTCTTTTAATAATAGGAACTGAAATCTTAGTAGTAAATACTGATTTAATACTAGAAAACATTGAAACAAAAGAAAACATTAATATGTTTTTAGATGGGTTATTCTTAAAGCGTTTCAATATTTTGGTATTAATAATATTTATTATAGCCGCATTTTTATTTGGATCTTTCATTCAGGAATTACTAAATAAAAATAAAGAATCAAAAACGAATTCTTCTAAATTAACTTCTAAACAAAAAAAATTTATTAAATCAGCAAAATCTGAAATAGAAATTGATGGAAGTTTATACAAATATGATTTTGATTTTCTGCCAGGTTTTACAAATCCAACTGCATGCCGACTAAGATATTTCAATAAAGAATCAGGATTAACAGAAGTTGTAGGTCAAAATGGAATTTTTAGAGGCAAAGACCCTAATTATCTTCATAGAACAGCACAATCATATTT
>JAZUJH010000090.1:0-37679 GCA_045642665.1 Treponema sp. | reverse complement strand
TGGCATACGGATTCAGAAACATGGACAACATGATTTCAATGATTATGTCAAGATGCTCCGGAACTGAAGTAAGTTTACCATGAAAAAGAAGTGCTCAGGGCACCACACATGTGTGCGATGCCTCTCTTTTTTCCTTCAAAGCAGTATTTACATTGCAAATTACAATTTCTGGTCAACACTAATTCATATGGCATATTAAATCCCTATATATAAAATCTGTACTTATTTATATTTTAAATTGTTTCATATTAACACTTAAAAAGTGTTATTTGATACCTTTAAAAACTTAATTTATTTTTTAAGACATCTCAATGGCCTATCTGCCCTCCATTACTGCATTTTCCTGGATTATGCCCCAACATTGATCCATTACCACATTTTTGAGCTGCATACTGAACACAACCAGAAGAACATGCCTTTGGCTTAACCTTGCTGTGACAATCCGCATAGGTCAAAGGATTTTTATCACTTGTTACCGGAGCATCAACAATTTCTGCAACAAACATTGTGTGGCTTCCAGGTCAATCTTTTCTACAACTTTGCAGCTCATTACTGCACAGGTTGAAGGGGAAAAGTAGGGCACTCCATTTGCATCAGCCGGTAACACTATGTCCTTAAGTTTATCAACACTATGTCATGACTGCATTCCCCAATATTTTATCATCACAAAAGTTGTTGTTTCATCAGGAACACTTAACGCAAATAGTCCTCTTTCTTTTACAAGGTCACAGGTAATTTGTATTCATAAATAAAACTGCAATTCATGCAGGTAATGAAGCAACATAAATACATGTATTTGTTATACAACCGTTAGCCTTGTCACCAGACTTTGATGAAAGCATGAAAACACCATAAGTTAATTTAAGCAAAACCTTATTATCCATGATTTTCTCCTATTAAAAAGCTTACAAGCAAATTGACTTTAATATGACCTGCTTAAAATAAAAAGGCAGGCACTCATAAAAAATGCCTGCTCCCGAAACTTGAGAATTCAATTAATAATTTTCCTCGTGAATCTCAAAATAACTCTGAGGATGAGCACATACAGGACAGACCTTAGGTGCCTCCGTTCCCACAACAATATGTCCGCAGTTACGGCATTCCCAAACTTTTACTTCACTCTTCCTGAAAACTTCCTGCATTTCAACATTCCTTAAAAGTGCACGGTAACGTTCTTCATGACTCTTTTCAATTGCAGCCACTGCACGGAATTTTACAGCAAGTTCCGGGAAACCTTCTTCTTCAGCTGTCTTTGCAAAACCTTCGTACATGTCAGTCCATTCATAATTTTCACCATTTGCAGCTTCATTAAGATTTTCTTTTGTATCACTGATTCCGTTAAGTTCCTTGAACCACATTTTTGCGTGTTCCTTCTCATTGTCTGCTGTCTTCAGAAAAAGAGATGCAATCTGCTCGAAGCCTTCCTTCTTTGCTTTTGATGCAAAATATGTATACTTATTGCGGGCCTGTGATTCACCTGCAAAAGCAGCTTCAAGATTCTTTTCTGTCTGTGTTCCAGAATATTTGTTTGCCATAATAATCATTACTCCTGTCTGTTTCTGTTTCAAATTCAATCATAAAATATTCTTGACGAAAAATTATCCTAATCCGATTTTTTTTCAAGAAAACTTTAACAATCCAAATAAAATTTAATCATAAAAACTTATTACGTCTATTCATTTTTTGAAAAAAAACAACTATTTCTAAAATTTATTTTGTCTGCGGAAAATGAAATAGTATTTCTGCAGGCCCATAAATCTAATTCATTTAAGGTCCATATAAAATTATTCAGCCCAATCATCCTCTCCAGAATCAGAAGCTCTGACGACAGTGTGTGCCTCAATTTTTTTCACAGCAGATTTTTCTTTGGGCATAGATTTTGCAATCTTATCGGACATAGATTTATTTCCCCTGGAGCTGTAAAGGTTTGCAAGATTCTTGTATGAAGGGGAATAAGTTTTGTCAACTTCAATGGATTTAGAAAGTATCTCAATTGCCTTGTCGTCATCCCCAAGCGAATGATACATCTTTGCAATGGAATTAAGTTCACTGCCCTTCTGTGTAATGGCTGCAGCAGATTCAAGATTTTCTGCAAAAATTATTTTGGCTTCATTCATGTCAAGAAGTTTCTGGTCAGCAATTTTCTTTGTATTAACATTAATACTTGTGCCGGAACTCTCAACTGCAACAGGAGGATAATATTCTCGCTGTTCACCAATTACAATAAATTCTTCCATGACATCTTTCTGGGAAATCCTCTTGCTTGCACTTTTCCAGCATTCCATAAAACCTTTTGACATTACAGTAGTTTCAACAGGAATATAAATCTTTCCGTTGTGTTCAACAACCTTTAAATGAGAATTCCTGTTAAGCTGCTGCCATATAATATTTGTACTTTCTCCAGCATCAAAGGCCGCCATAATGTGACCAGGAACTGTAATGATTGCAGTACTAATTCCCACCGACTCAAGCACAGAACAGAAAAGAGTCGTCATGTCATCACAGTCTCCGCTTTTCAGGGAAAGTGTTTCTCCAGGAAAATGAACAGTATCTACTGCATAATCGTTGTCAATAATACTTGAGAAGCTTACATCAGGATCAGAAACATAATTCAAAGGAATTGCTCCCATTGCATCAGTTAATGTTGCAGCAATATTAATATTCCTGTTCAAGATTATATTCTGATTTTTTGAAGCCAGAGCCTTTGCAGAAAAATCTGATACATCTGAATCATTAGGCAGAATGAAACAGGAAAGCATTGAAGCATCATTCCAGCACATTGCTGATTTCTTGTAAATTGTAACAGGACGAGTGACATTCATCTTTTTTTTTCTGCCGTTATTTTCCCAGAAAATTGTATACTGAACCTGAACGTTTGTATTTTCCTGAATAGCAAGAGCATTATCATTTAACGGAATATTCAGTTCTATAAAACATGACTTTCCGTTTTCAAGCACAGCAACAGATTCTGAAGTGCTTGCATAATCCACATACTTTCTGATGCTTGAAGTTACACTTATGTTTGTTAGCTTGGAGCCTGAATTATTTTTAAGTTTAATGGTTCCGCAGGAATTTGTTGCGTAAACATTTTTTAGGACAGGAAACAGAACCGCCAAATCGATTTCTTCAACAATAAGATCGCTTGTATTATTCTGAACCGCTGAACTTGTTTTCCCGAACACATCAAGAAGCTCATTGTAATTATTTTTTATATCCTCTTCATTAGGAAACTGCTTGAGCAGCTTTTCAATTTTTGTCGCAACTTCATAGAAGCTTTGTGTTGCGGACATTTCTCCGTACTCGTCATACAAATCAATTACATTCCGAACTTCTTCCTTAATTGTTTCACGCTGCAATAAAAGTTCAAGACGCAGCTTCACTTCATTAGACTTTGCATCAGCAGGCGATTTTTCCAGATACTTTGAAAGTGCATTATAAGCTAAACATTCTCCTCCGTTTGCTAAATACAAATCAGAAAGTTCCCTATAAAGTTTTGCGTCTTCAGGATTTTCACTGATTTTTGAATTCACTTTTCCAACTTTCTTCAGGTATTCAGGACCAGAATATTCTGATGTACCGAATCGTACAATTTTTTTGCTTGTACTTCCGATATTATTAAAATACAGGATTCCATTTTTGTATGACGAGAAAGTAAAACCTGAAAGAACTCCTTCCAGCGGAAGTGACCAAGCCAAATTTCCATTCATGTCATATTCAGAAACACATAATGTATTATCAAGATTCTCCTGAATTATGAAGCTATTTTTTTCAGTCCATAGAAGCTGCTTAACGCTATAATCCGCTTCAGAATTTTTCATTGTAATTATTTTACGCACATTACCCGTCTCATCATAAAAACCTAAAGTGCATGAACCAATTATTGCAAGCATGCCATCAGAAGTAACTTTTGACTGAGCAAAATTATAAAACTTTGTAAAATTAAAAACCTTTGCAGAACTTGAATCCTTGCCTGCAAGAACAATTGAATTGTCCATATAATTCCACAGAACAGGATAACCTGAAGCATCCCCGTTTTGTATTAAAAAAATTCCCGCTGAATTCGGCAAAAAAAGATTAGTTGACTTTTCATATTTTGATTTATCATAGATATAGGACTTGGAAATTTTTTCCATGGAAATAATATTTATCTTTGAATCAATTGAAGTAACAAAAACTTCTCTCATATTTTTGACACCGGAATCAGAAAGCTGCTTTGAAAAATCATAAACAATATTTCCGTTAACATCATAAAGTCTTACAACATCATCAGACTTTACAACAAAAGAATTATCTGCATTTACTGCACAAGTAATTCCTACAGAAGATTCCACACTCTGTGTTTCCTTTGAAAAATAATTGCTAAGTTCAAGAGTATCAATATAAAAAGGAGTAGATTTCTTTGCCTTATTTTCATCTGCTGTTCCTGAAACAAAGGACAGAACACTTTCCACAGCCTTCACACAAACTTCTGTAAAATAGGGGAGATCTTCAATTCTTCTATCGTCACTGGTATCTCTGTAAACACTCGTCTCATATTTTTTTATATTGCTCTTTGAATAATAAACCGTATATTCAAAAACAGTTGTATTGTTATATCTGCTTTCAAAATTCAATTCAATGCAAGGAAAATTATCGACCGTTGTTTTTTCATAGAGCTTAAAATTTATTCCCTCATATTTATTTGAAAGCAAAGCTTCATAAATATTTTTTCCGGCAACAGCAAAATATCTTTCATAATAATTTTCTTCATAATCTATCTGATTATTTTTCAGATTCAGATACTTGTTATATTCATTCCTGTTTCTTTCAAGCTCATTCTGCAACTGAATTTTTCTGAAATCCTCATCGGATTTTAATTCATAAATCCCGAAAGAGTTGGAATCAATCAGAGACCCGCCATTTATTGCATCCTGAAAGTCTTTACTTTCAAATAATTCAACATCATAGTCAGACAAACTTTCTTCGTAGTCGGCCAGCATATGTAGATAATCTACATATGCTCTTGGGTAAATATAAACATCAAGAGTATATGCTGACAACGAAACAAAAATTAAAAACACCAGGGATGAAATTATTTTTCTTGAATTCATTAATACCTCCATAAAACACCGCTCCAGGAATTATTAGTTTTTTAGGCATTGCCTATTTTTCTGAAAGATTAAATACTCCGTCCCAGTTTTCTTCAGGCGGACTCTGCAAAAAGTTCAGGCACTTTTCAATATAATACTGAACAGGTCCGTCGCCTTTTGTAATACTTTTCAGATACATAAATTCTTTCAGGCTATCTGAATATTTTTTATTATTAAAAAGTTCAAGGGCATGATTCCACTTTGAAATAAAAAATTTCATTTTATCTGATTCCTTTTCTACACTTCCAAGAAGTTCAAAAAGTTGAACAGGAGTTTTTATACCCACAACACGTACCCTGTCTAATTCGCGAACAACAAATTTATTTTGCAGCAGAGAATAAGTTCTTTCACTCAGCAATATTCCGTGGGTATTGTATCGCTTGTTGACGCCTTCAAGACGCGCAGCAAGATTAACTTCATTGCCCATTATAGTATAATTCATTCTTGATTCAGTTCCCATATTACCTACAACCATTCTACCTGAATTAATTCCTATGCGAGTAAATAGAGGTTCCTTTATTTTTTTTGCAGCAATCAGCTCCTTGTTAAGACGATGCTCCGTTGCCTTTATTTCAAGTGCAGCCCTGCAAGCTTTTTCCGCATGGTCAGACATTTCAAGAGGTGCACCAAAGAATGCTATTATTGCATCTCCTTCAAACTTATCAATTGTTCCTCCGTACTTCAGAATTACATCAGACATTCGTGAAAGATAAATATTAAGCAAATCAACCAGTTCTTCAGGAAAAAGCTTTTCACTTAAAGTTGAAAAACTTTTTATGTCAGTGAAGATTGCTGTCATCTCACGGCTTTCACCTCCGAGATTAAGTTTTGAAGGATCCCTGACAATCTGGTCAATGACAGAAGGAGAAAGGTATCTGTTAAAGCTAGAACGCAGAAATGATTTTTCTCTCGAAGCAAAAATGAAACCCGAAATAATTAGAACTATAAAATTTGCACAAACCGATACAAACAGAAATGCAAAAGGAATATATATTCTGGTTATCCTGAAGAAAATGAATTCAAATGCACATAAAATAATTATTAGAAATATTCCGCTTGCAAAAAGAAATCTATTATTGTGCTTCAAATAAATCAATCCGTAGCAGGAACTTAAAAGGACAGCAATAAGAATGCAAACCCATACAGGCAGTTCCTTTACGAAATCATTATTCAGAATCATATTTGCAAGAACAGCATGTGCTGCAACATTAGGAAAATTCTCTTCATAAACGGAAAGACTGGAGTCTGTTGTACTAGTTGCACAGGTACCTATGATACAAATTGCATTACCAACTTTTTTCTGAACACCTTTCCGGGCTTCATTCACTTTTTTAATATCACCTCTGCAGTCAGCGAATGTCTTTTTTATAAAATCCGCAGTTTCCTTGTCGTCTTTATATTTTTCCAGAATTTTTATTTCCTTTTCAGAAGAGAACATTTCGTCCGCATACAAATAAAATTCCTTCAAGAAATTTTTATACATTGCAAAAAATTCCGCCGCTTCCGCCTCTGTATAATTCTTTCCATAATATTTTATTTCATCCCGCATATATTTCAGCGACTCAAAAATATCACAAAAATCAGAATCACCGTTTTCACCATCATACAAAAAAACTTTTTCTGCGAACAGCGAATTGATTCTTGAAATAATATTATCTTCCAGAAGCTTTATTCTGTAAACATTATAAACTGAATAATTATTATACTCTTCAAAAACCTTGCGGGGATATTTTATAATTACACTTGAATGAGATTCCAGAGGGATTGATACTTTTTTATTTTCTGTTCCGCTTTCAAAATTAACACTGCACCTGGAAACTTCAAAATTATTTGCGTCCATCTTTTTTAGAACTGCATTCAGAACAAGCTGAGGATATTCCACTTCACCAAATTTTTTATAAAGTTCAAGTCTTCTTAAATATCCGTCTCGGTCAATTACCGCATTAACAAATCCAAGAGAAGTTGCATTGTCCCGCACATCTTTTATCGGAAGCATAAGTCCGTCATCAGAAAAAGTAAATGCAAGATACTGGTCGCCAGCAAATTTGAGACAGGAACCGAAATATTCATCCTTATCAGCATAAATATATCTTGGAAGAAGATGCTTGACTTCATCTGTCAGAAAAGTTTCACTTAAAAACTCGGGACTCTTTTCAAAATAATTTAAATCATAAACAACAGAATCCGCTCCCGCAAGCTTAAGTTCGACTGCGCAGTCAGCAAGAATGTCGCGGGACCATGGAAAAGTTCCGACAGCCTCAATTGAAAAATCATCAATCGCAAGAATTACAACATCATCCCTGAGTTCTGTGGAAGGAAGTGTACAGATAAAAAGATCCCGGAATTTATAATCCAGAGTCGTAAAAAAAACTGAGGCTGAAATTAATGTTACAGCAAAGGGAATAAAAAAACGCCAAAACTTAGAACTGCCAGCTGTCATCTTCTCCTTCCTCTTCATCATTTTCTGCACGGCTTGCAGCAGTTGATGCCCCCTTCTTTACAGAAGATGAAGCGTCCGAAACTTCCTTAATTTCTCCGGATCCATTTGTACCGTTTTCACTAAAAATAAGAGTACTGATTTTACCTTTGCGCATAGCTTTTATCGTATAACTTTTACCTTCGCTTTCAACAATCAGAACAGAACTTACACCGACATTCACTTCCGAAGAAGAAGTAAGAATCTGCCCGACAGTTATTTTATTGCCTTCACCTGAAAGAACTTTTCCTATAACCTTTATGACCTTAAAATCCTGTGCAAAAACTGCAAGGCACATACTCATAAAAACTGATAAAACAAAAATCTTTTTCATGAAAAATATTATATCACAGTTTTTTTAATAAGTTAAGTGAAGCTTAAAAAAGCTCTGAAAGATTTTCAGACATCCTTAGAACAAGGGCATGATTTTAATCAGATTCTTCAGAACGAAATCAAAATAAAAGTTTATGGACATTTCTAAAAACGCGATATTTTGAACAGCTTTTCTGTTCCTGCCAAACAGAAAACGATTACTTCAGAAACGGTTCCCGATTTCAAGAAGATTTTTCTGTTAATAAAAAAAAACTAATCCAAGATGAAACAAAAATTCTTCTTAGGAAAAAGCAGCCGGCCAAATGTGCGAACAATAAGAAACACAACCATTGTCCGTGCAAAAATTTATTGGAAAAAGAAAATCAGAACAATGAAAAATTCTGTTAAACTTTCATTAGCAGACAGAAATTCTTCCCCTAAGAATTTTGAATTTCCTTTTCCCATAAACGAATCAGAATAAAATAAAATCCGTTTCAGCGGCATCTCTCATTAAATTACAGCCTGCTTCATAAAGAGAAACCTCAGTAAAAACAATCGGCCTGAAGAAATTTTAGTTCCTAAAAAAATAGCATCATTTATATCAATAAAATTTGATATACTTTAATAAATTAGTACGAACTCCATTATTTTAAGTATCATATTTTCACAAAAACGCAATACATAACATAAAAAATTGATATTTACCGAAATTTTTTAGTGACAGTTTTTAAAAGCTATGCTAGACTTTTTTTTCAGTGATTCGCAAAAACTGGAGGAATACATGAACAAATCATTTATTGCAGGAACCGCTTCTCTTATTTCAATTGCCGCACTTTCTTTTACCGGCTGCGGAAATTCTCAGAACGCTTCAAAGATTAAATTTACATCAGGAAAAAGTCTTGACGCGCTTGCAGTTTACACCTTCGACGGTTCCAGTGCAAAAGATGTTTCAGGAAAAAAAAATGATGCAAAACTTTCCGGTACAGCTTCCTACAATGAAGGAAAATTCGGGAAAGCTCTTGTAATGAACGGAAACGATGTGTTCCTTGAATTACCAGAGTCTGTTCTTGATACAGACCAGATTACTTTTGCTGCATGGATAAAAGGCGAAGGTTCAGAATTCCCCATGTGGGCAAGAATCTGTGACATGGGAAACGGAGGAGACGGAAATGACTTGTGGTTCGGTTTCTCAGACACTCATTCTCTTCGTCTCGATATTCTTCACCCTGAACAGACTGCTTCAACAATTTCTAAAAAGAAACCCAGAACAGGCGAATGGTTTCATGTTGCTTTCACTTACGGAGACGGAAAACTTTGTCTTTATGTAAACGGAGAACTTAACCGTGAACAGGAATTCTCTCCTCTTCCAAAATATATCATCGAAGAAAAAGGTGCAAAGCGTGGAATCTATGTGGGAAAGTCCAACTGGTCGGACCCTCTGTTCAACGGTCTCATGGACGACATCCTTATTGCCGGACGATGCTACAGCGGTGATGAAATCAAAGAAATTATGAACAACGGAATTATTCCTTCTGAAAAATAATTACAGCCTGTAAAAAAAACGGGAACTTCCTGATCAATTATTGCTTTTTGAAGTTCCCGTTATCTTTATAAATCAGAAAATCATTTTCTAAAAGAATCCGTTGTACTTTTCTTTTACCGAAACTACTCTTACAACTTCCGCTTCTTTTACCCACATGGAAGAACAAACAGTTAATTTAAGTTCCAGACAAACATGAATAGCTTCACCGTCAGAAAGTTCCAGAGAATCTAAAACTTTTTCAGAATCTGTAAGCTGAAAAGTTACACAGCTTTTTGATTTCGGATTTTCTTTTATGCTCCAAATTCCTTCACCATGTTTTCTTAGCAGCCCGTCAACTTCAACCACTTCACCCACATCATCCTCATTCAGACTTGAATGATTCACCTTAATCCTGGCAGACTGTTTTTCTGTACCAGAATCATTTTCAACTGCAATTTCTTTTTCATCTGCAATCTTTGGCCTTGAACTTGAACATCCGGTCATCACAAATGCTAAAGAAACTACAGCGATTAAAGCGCATCTAATTTTCATTTTCACTCAGCTCCAATTTTTTTTACTGCAGAAAATAAAGTGAAAGCATTTCCGCCCACTTTGTATCTCTACCAAAATCTAATTCAGTTTTATAGAAGTCAGGAACATAACCTGTGTCCAGATAATTCTTTTGATTTGCATAAACAGTACAACCGCAGACAGTGATTCCAAAGGGATGTCCTTCCAAAGAGTTTTCTCCATCATAATATGCATACATTCCGTTAATCTGTGCTTCCTCGGAAATCATTGAATCTCTCCATGATGAAATATTCATTGCGCGGATGCTTTCCAGAATATCTGCAGAAGAATTATACAATTCTTTCCATGCATTAGGATTTACTTTGCCTTCCCCGGAAGGATAGGAATAAGACATTGCATTCACTGCTATATATCCGGCATCATAAAGCCAGGTAAATGACCCCATATACGACATTGAATCGTAAATGTTTACACTTCTGTCATACCCGTACCAGCCGAGGGAATTCTTTACGATGAACTGAGAATAATTAATTTTTGTTTCACTATCATCTTTGCCCTTTACAATAAATTCCCTGTCCTTTCCGTTTATGAGAACTTCCGCAAATTTATTCAGGGCTTCCTTCACATCAACAGACTTTGAAAGATCCATAAATGAAAGAGTCGGAATGCCTACATAACCACCGTCACCAAGTTCCATTGACTCAGTATCTTCACCGGCATTTATTGCATCCTGGAATGTGTCATATTCATATTCCTGAGCAAGCACATCAAAGTATGTTCCCTCATAAAATTTTTTATAGTCCCTTACAATTTTTTTACCGATTGCTTTAATGTCCGTGCCCTTTGTAAATGATTTCATAAAATCAACATAATACAGACCTTCACCCGGAATAGTATTCGGAGAAGCAACCATGTAATCTGCATAGTCCCTAAATTCATAGGCATCTTCAATTGAAGCTCCAAGACAAACGTCCATTACGATCATTGAAATCTTTCTTTCAGGACCGAATCCTGCTTCCCTGAAGGCTTGTGCCACTTCAGAAGTTTTCAGGAAATCTTTTTTTGATCCTTCGTCCCAGCACAAAGCTTTTCTGCCGTCATGTTTCAGATCAACTGTATGCTTACCGTCTGCAGTCTTTGCATAACGAACAGAACGTGGTCCGCCACCGTGATCACTGAACTGGACGATTATACCCTTCTTTGCTGAGTAATGAGAATCAACCCACTTCAAATAATTAACGAGAGTATCTTTTGATCCCATATTCACTTCACCGTAAGCAGATTCAGGATCAGAAATATCCTTATTCTTTACAAGCCAGTCCGCGGTATAAGATAAATCTTTTGTTGCAGAACTTATACTCAAATCATTTTCTGAAGTTGAGTTATAATATTCATCATACGGTGTATAGAAATTGTCCATAGCATCAGGACCAAGTTCATACAAATAGCTTCCTGATTTACCGTAATGAGTTTCCTTACTGGACCAGCCATCCCACAAGGCAACTGCAATTACGGAATCATAGGCGAATGGATTTTTATTTATTTCATTCAAGCCCGATTCCATTTCATTTATATCAAGCCAAAGCGGGTCATTCAAATCATTGTCGCCGTCCATGTAAAAAGCAACAACCCAGTCTGCTTCTTTCTTTGAAACTTCACAGGAAACTTCATAAATCGCATACAGATTAACGGGCGATGCTTCTCCAAAATATTTTAATTCTTTTGAACTTTTTTCTGTGCTCAGAGCATTCTTGTCTTCTGAATAGAAACAGAAATTATAAGTTCTTCCTTCATCGTCATTAAAGTTTTCTGCAGGAGCAATATTCTGTTCAGAACGGAGATTACAATATTCTGTTCTGATTATTGTTTCATCACTGCCAAAAACATTTACAATGATCTGCTTCTTTGCATGATAAACTGCATCAACAGTTATTTCGTTATCAGCAAATGAAACACCGCTATCCGTATACCAGCCTGCAAAGTGATAGTCACCGTCTTCCAGAGCCGGAACAGACTTCAGCTTTGATCCGAATTCAACAGTTTCTGCATAAACCTTTGCAGAGCCGTCATAGAATTCGACATTACAAAATTCTTTGCTTGGTTCCACAGAATCGTTACATCCGATAAAAACTAAGCAAGCTGACACCATAGCCACAAAGGCATGAACCCGTTTTTTCATAAAAACCTCACAATAAAAAAAACATGACAGAACTTTTATTCAAGATAACCATATATTTCTGCTGCAACTCATTGTTCCGGAACTTATAACGGACATCTCTGAAAATTGCAATTTACAAAGTCTCCCTAATAAAACTGAGCAGAAAATAAGTGGAGGGATTATATCACGTAAAAAGAGAAAAAAACAATAGATTTTTTTCAAAAAAGTAAACGAAATAATTTATTATTCCATAATATTTTAGTAAACTTTAACACACTTAAACAAAACTTAAAACCAACTAAAATTGGCCCCTGAATTTACACTTGAGGTTAATTGTAAAAATCACCAGATTCTGTTAAAATTTGATGGAGAGTAAACACAAAATTCAACCTGCAAATCAGACATAAATATACAAGAAACAGACGAGGAAAACCATGACCCAAACTTTAAGCACAGGAAAACTATATGTCTGGACATTAAAACTTGCACTGCCTATTATGATCCAGAACTTAATAGGCACACTTGTCAGCACGGCGGATACAATAATGCTGGGCTACGTGGGACAGTCTGCAATGGCAGCAGCATCTTTGGCAAACCAGTACACATTTATTCTTTTCTGCACCTTCTACGGAATGGCAACTGGAACTTCTGTTCTGTGTGCGCAGTACTGGGGGAAAGGTGACAAAAAGACAATAGAAAAACTGGTGGGACTTGCACTGAGGTTCGCATTAATCTTCTCCATGATATTTACAGTTGCATCCTTCTTTTTCCCGGCACCCATAATGAGACTCTTTTCCGGCAGTCCTGAAACTGTGGAAACGGGAGCAAAATATCTTAGAATAATTTCAATCTCATTTGTATTCATGGCAATTTCCCAGGTATATCTGGGAGCTCTGAGAAGCATCGGGAAAATTATATTCCCGTCAGTTGTTGTAATTATTTCTCTGTTCGTCAACATATTTTTTAATGCATCATTTATTTTCGGTCTGGCAGGTTTCCCAAAACTCGGAGTAACTGGTGTTGCACTTGGAACAGTCCTGGCAAGAATCACTGAAGTCATTTTGTGTATCTGCTTTTCTTTTAAAAGCGAAATCAGATTTAACATCAAAACTATTTTCCAGCCGACAGGAATTCTCACAATGGATTTCCTGAAAATCAGTTTACCGTCAATCGGCAACGACCTTATATGGAGTCTGGCAACAACAATGTTCACAATCATACTAGGACATCTTGGAGATGACATCGTTGCGGCAAACGCTGTAGCCATGATGGTTGTAAACATTGGTGCAATTGCAATGAGAGGTTTTGCAAACGCAACAACAATTGTGGTGGGCCAAACTCTTGGAGCAGGATTCATATCGCAAACAAAAAAATATTCCATAAAACTTTTGCTGCTTACAATCTATGTAGGTCTTGCAGGAAGCATCATAATTGTTGCTCTTAAACCTTTCATCATAAATTTTTATACCGACAAACTTTCACCGCAGGCAATTTCTTTTCTTGGAACAATGATGTACATGACGACATACAGAATGATTGGAGAAGGAATAAACACTTGTCTGATCTGCGGATGCTTCAGGGGAGGCGGGGACACAAAGTTTGGATTCTACACCGACACAATCATCATGTGGCTGGCTGCAATTCCTCTTATGGCAGGTGCTGCATACATTTTAAAGCTTCCTCCAATCTGGGTTTACTTTGTAATGACTCTGGATGAATATGAAAAAATGCCGATCGTATTTATTCATTTCCTTAAATTCAGGTGGATGAAAAACCTAACCAGAAGTGAAACTGGTCTGAAAAAGAAATAAGGGCATCTCCAAAAAGAAAAATTTATGGGTCCTGAGTTTTATAAAGTTATAGATTATTTTCATTCCTTCCGCTACAATGATTCCATGCAAAAGAAAACAACTGCCCTGGCACTAACAATAATTGCATTACTCTCTGCTGCCCTATTTTTTATGAACTGCACTTCATCAGACAGACCCCAGGAAAACATGGCAAACAGAAATCAGAAAAACCGGCAGGACACATCGTATATAGAGAACATGACTCTCCGTGAAAAACTTGGGCAGATGTTTTTTGTGGTGCCGGAAGCGTTTGACTTGACTCTGACGCAGACCGAAATTGACAAAGTAAAAACAAAATCAAGTTCAGTACTTCTTGATGAAATGAAAATAAATTTACAGAAATATCCAGCAGGCGGAATCTGTTTCTTTGCAAAAAATATAGACACTCCCGAACAGGTCAAAAAATATATCAGCGATCTGCAGGAAGCGTCATCCATTCCACTGTTCATTGCCGTTGACGAAGAAGGCGGAAGAGTTGCACGCATTGCAAGAAACAAGAACTTTAACGTGACAACAATTTCCAGTGCACTGAAGATCGGCAGCACAAACAATCCGTGTAATGCCTATGACATGGGATTAACAATCGGAACATATCTGCAGGAACTTGGCTTCAACACAGACTTTGCACCTGTTGCAGATATATGGACGAATCCTGAAAACAGAATAATCGGTGACAGAGCTTTTTCGACAACCCCTGATGAAGCAGGCTCCATGATAAAAGCATGCATCGAAGGTTTCCACGGAACAAAAACTTTTACAACAGTCAAACACTTTCCGGGACACGGAGACACTTCAGACGACAGCCACACAGGTTCCGTTTACACTTACAAGACATGGGAAGAATTGAAGGCATGCGAAATGATTCCCTTTGCAAGCGGAATAAATGCAGGAACGGACTTCATAATGGTAGGACACATCAAGACCCCGAATGCAACAGATGACAATCTTCCTGCAACACTTTCCGGGACGTGGATAACTGACAGACTTAAAGGTGAAATGAATTTCACAGGACTTGTCATAACCGATGCAATGGGAATGAAAGCTATAAGCAGTTACTATTCCCCTGTGCAGGCTGCTGAAATGGCAATAGAAGCTGGCGCTGATATTATACTTATGCCCCCAGATTATACAAAGGTTTTTGAAGAAATTCTTGCTGCTATTGGAGAAGGAAAAATCAGTGAAGAAAGAATCAACCAGAGCGTAAATAAAATATTAAAACTCAAGAGAAACTTCATGCCAAAAGATTTTTAGCAAAAGACCATGGCATCTCTGTGATGTCCATCAGGAAAAATCTGTCATTGTAAAATATTGTTTATACATGTATAATTGATTTCATGAATCTTTTGTCGGTAAACAATTTAACTAAAATAGGACGTGAAAAGCCTCTCTTTACAGGCGTAACTTTTGGATTAGATGAAGGTGACAAAGTTGCACTCATCGGTAAAAACGGAACAGGAAAATCTACACTTCTCAATACAGTTGCAGGAGTTCTTCAGGCAGATGACGGAACTGTTGTTATAAATAAAAGTGCTGGAGTTTCTTACCTTCCCCAGAACCCTTCCTTCAACGAAAACGATACAATCAAGGCTCATATATTCAAATCAGATTCTCCTAAACTTAACATCATCAGAGAATACGAAGATGTATGCGCACAAATGGAAAATGCGATTGAAATCATTCCTGACAGTCTGCAGAGAAAGTTTGACGAGCTGAACGTTAAAATGGAACAGGGCGACCTCTGGAATTACGAAGCACAGGTGCGGTCAATTCTCACGACCCTAGGAATCAATAACCTGCAGAAAAAAATGGGTGAACTTTCTGGCGGTATGATAAAGAAAGTTGCACTTGCTCAGGTACTTGTTGAGGATACAAAACTCCTTCTCCTTGACGAACCTACAAACCATCTGGACATAACAACTATTTACTGGCTGCAGAATTATCTGAAAGAAACGAAGCGCTCAGTGCTGATGGTAACACACGACCGGTACTTCCTTGATGCAGTCTGCAATCATATCTACGAACTTGCAAGAAATAAAATAAAGCTTTATGTCGGAAACTATTCACAGTATCTTGAAAAAAAGGAACTCGAAGCGGAAATAGAAGCAAACACAGAACGCAGAATCGAGTCCGTTCTTAGAGTTGAACGAGACTGGCTTATGAGAGGTCCCTGCGCAAGAGGCACAAAAGCCAAGGCAAGAATCCAGCATGACATGGCTTTAATTAACCGTGAAAAATTTCAGGCTGACCAGGGATTTACATTTGAAGTTGAAGGACGCAGACTTGGCGGAAAAATTCTTGAACTTCACAACATAGGCAAAAACTACAGCAAAGGTTCGGCAGCAGAAAATAAAAACTCTGCGGGAAACTCTGACCACCCTGTACTCAAAAATTTTTCTTACACATTCAACAAGGGTGAAAAGATTGGTGTCTTCGGGGACAACGGCAGCGGTAAGTCCACACTGCTTAACATTATTACAGGAGAAATTCCGCCTGACACAGGAACTGTTGTTGCCGGTCAGAACACAGTGTTCGCTTATTACCAGCAGAATCCTGTCTTCAAGAATCTTGATCTTACTGTCCTTGAATATGTTAAGGAAGCCGCAGAAGTTATGTATACAAATGACGGCAAAGCTATGAGCGCATCAATCTTCCTTGAACAGTTCGGCTTTGAAGGAAAGATACAGCATTCACCGGTAAGCAGTCTAAGTGGCGGTGAAAGAAAGCGTCTGTTCCTTGTAAGACTTCTGCTTTCTAATCCTAACTTCCTGATTCTTGACGAACCAACAAATGACTTTGACATTTTCACAATGAATATTCTTGAGCAGTTCCTCATGGGATTCGCCGGATGTCTTCTGATTGTAAGCCATGACCGTTACTTCATGGACAAAGTTGCAGATACGCTTTTCATTCTTGAAAAAGACGGAACTGTTTCAGGCTACGTCGGAAAATGCAGCGAATATATCCAGTACAGAGAAATGAAGCAGAAGGAAGAGGAAGAAGCTGAACGCAAGACAAAAGCTGAAGAGTCTGCAAAAAAAGCAGCGGCTGCACAGGAAGCAAAAAAGAATTCTGACGGCCCAAAAAAGAAGAAGAAAAGTTTCAAAGAACAAAGAGAATTTGAAAGTCTTGAAACAGAAATCGCGGAACTTGAAGACAGGATGCAGACTCTTGAAGCTGACATGAGCAGCTCAGATTATGCAAAGGCCCAGAAAGCAGGTGAAGAATATGCACAGGTTCAGTCACGGCTGGAAAAAAATTATGCCCGCTGGGAAGAACTTGCGGAACTTGACTAGAGTATCTGTAAAAACAGGAATTCTTATAGCCGCCTGCTAAATAAAATTTACCGAAAATTTAATAGACGTTAACACTTTTGTTTATTATCTTTTAGGCAAACTGTACAAAACATAGCACAATTTTTGGCGTAGCATTTTTTTGGTAACTTCTGGATCCAATTTTCAGAAGCTGCCTATAAACCGCGAAAGGAATAAATACATGAAAGATCAGCTGGTATATTCTCAGCAGGGCAAACTTTTTTTGAACACAACAATGAGCCAGAGTGCATTTTCAAAATCAAGGCTCCAGGAAAAGATTTCAGAAAAAGGAACCCTTGCCGTAAAAACAGATTCGGGCTGGAACTTTGAGCCCTGGTACTTTGACAATTCAAGACTTAGCGAAATCGATGAGAATTCAACACTCAGCGAGGAAGCGAAAGAAAGAAAACGAACAATAATTCTTGAAGGAAAAGCTTTTGAAGGGTGCACACTCAAAAATTACTTCGACCAGGACTATTCAAAGCATCTTGATGAAGAAGAAAAAGCTTATGTTATTTGTGCTGCGGCACTCACCTGCTCCGCTTTAGAGGAATCAGTAAACCAAAAATACAACATTAACTGCGGCGGCGGCGGCGGAATTTTTATTGCATCTGATTTTTCAAAAATAATTTTTCTTCCCTACGGACTTTTCCTTTCATCAGTTTCATGCAACTCTGATGACATAAGCAGCGAATATTCTGGAATATATTTAAATCCTTCACTGAAAAATGAATCTTTCGTTCACTTCACTCAATGCGTAATTGCATACCGTGCACTTACAGGAAATTTTCCGTACAACAAACTGAAAAAAAGTTTCCGTCACGAAGATTACATCGATGGAAATTTCACACCAATCAGCAAAAGTGTATGGGCACTTAACAAAGAGCTTGCAGACTTCATAGATTCATCACTCAAACGAAAACCTCAGCTCTCTTCAGACAGGAGAGTAAGATCCGTTACTGATACAACAGCCAGGGTAAATTCAATTCTTGAAGGAACAAAATCAGGAAACGTTAACCTTACAAAAGCAGCCTTTCCTCTTGAAATTTTCTACAATGAACTTGGTCTCACTGATGACGGAAAAATTCCTGAAAGCAAAAAACTTAACAGCGTAATCAGAACATCTGATATTTCACCGGACGAATTTGAAGCCTCGTCAAGAAAATACACAGAAGGATTTGACCGCAAACTGAAATTCAAAAGATGGGCCCGCCATAACAGAACAAGAATCATTGCTGTAACATGCTGCACGGCTTGTGCCATCGGAATTACACTTTCATTCGTAAAATCAAACAGATCACAGCCGACAACAATCAGTCTGAACTCAATGGAAACTGTCGAAATGTTCTACAGTGCATTCAACAACCTTGAAAACACTGCAGCCCTTAGATGTCTTGAATCTTCAAAAGTTTCTCAGATTCCTAACATGATCAACAATGTTTATGTTGCATCAAAATCCCGTTCAGTTTACGACAAAAAAGAAGAAACAGTTCCTCTTTCACAGTGGCTCTACTTCAATTACGACTGCAGCTACAATATATTCGGCCTGAGCCAGTTCATGATTAATACGCAGAAAGGAAGCCTTTACAGGGAAGGTCCTGCTAAGAATACAAATCCCAAACCTCTTGCAGAAGAATTTGACAGCCCCATAAGGAAAGGCGAAACAAAAGTTTACAAAACTTCTTATTATTTTATTTTCAACGAAGACAAAGAGAATCTTGGAATTGAAGAATATGAAGACAAAGTTGAACTGACGTTCAAAAAGAACCGCTGGGTAATTTCAAAGTTTACAAGCCAGCAGCTCGGAACAACAGTTGTAAACCTGAATGCATTCAAGCAAGACTACCTGAATGCAATGGAACATAATGAAAAGGATGTGCTTTCGGCCTCTGAAGAACTTACAGAAAAATATCCATGGATGAGCATGGGAAGTGAAATCATGGAAGGCAAAGACGCGTTCCTTGAAGACCAGATTCTTTTCTAAGCTACGGCAAAATAAAAAATCCTAGAGTCATGTGCCCTAGGATTTTTTTATTCAAACAAGATAAGGGAACTTATGAAAACAGAATTTTCTGAAGGTCCCCAGAATTAATCAAGCAAAATAATCAGGATAAGTATTTTTAATTTCGTCCAGATCCGAGTACAGACGGTTCACATGCTTTGCCAAAGCTTCTTCTGCTGCAGCTTCATCATGTTTCTCTATAGCTTTAAGAATCTTTTCGTGTTCCCTTACAATCGGAGAGCACTTAACAGTATGCAACGACATTTCCCTGAAACGGTCATAATGAATATTCATCAGACGAACCATATAGTAGCACTGCATCTTGTTGGTAATCTTGTACATCATTTCATGAAACAGATTATCCTGTTCAAAAAATTTATCAAGTTCATTTGATTCATCATAAAATCTCTGAAGCTTCAGAATTGATTCCAGCTGGGTAATGTCTTCAAAAGTGGCAAGCCTTGAAGCTTCGGCAGTTACAGCCTTTTCCAAAGTTGAGCGCAAAAAAACTGCTTCATCAACACGATTCATATCAACCTTGCTAACAAGACTTCCCTTCTGAGGCATGATTTCAATAATCTTTGTGCGGGCCAGTTCCTGCAGAGCTTCATGAACCGGAGTACGGGAAAGACTAAGTTCTTCCGCAATGTCCTGCTCGCTTACCATGCTGCCCGGTTTAAGTTCAAGGTTAATTATATTTTCCCGAATTACACGCAGAGCATAATCTCTATTGCTCTCTTTAGATATTTTTTCTGTATTCTTCACAATTTAAACTATAATCAGATAATTGCAAATTGTCAAATACTAGTATGCCACATTTAAAAAAAATTATGTTTTTTTAAGAAATTTTTAATATTTCTATATGAAACCGTAACGGGAAAATCTAAAAATTGCAATTTTTGAAGATTGATTAAAAACTCCTTGACATTTTCACTAAATGAATTAATATTATAATATACTAGTATGCAAGTATACTAGAAATTAACTTCAGTAACTGGTATACCAATAGGCACTTTCAACGTAATGCAAAAATAAACAAAGAGTGAGGATTGAAAATGAATAAAAATGATTTACGAGCACCAAAGGACGCACTTGAAAAGCGAGAAGGATTTTACGTTCTCAAGAATCTTGAAATTCAAGCAACAACTCACTTGGACGGTTCCCGCCGTCAAGAAATTTATTTGGACAGCGGAAGACTTGTTAATGCAGCTAAACTTAACGGAAATCTTACGGATGAAGAAATGCTTAACAATCTCCGCAAGACTACTGACTTTAAGAAAATGGTGCACAGCATTGGTGTAAGTCTTACAGCAAATTCCTCTTCATCAGTTTTTAATTTCAAACTAATTAACTACGGTCTCAAGGATCCTTACAACGGCGGTACTCATATTTCAGCTGATGTTGCGGCAAACGGAATTGAACAAAAAATTCTTCTGGAAAACATTGAATGGTCAGAAGATGACAATGATGTCGGACAGTTTGCAATTTCATTTCCTGAATCAGAAGAGTTCGGAAAAATTTCAGTACGCCTTTATCTGAATGACGGATTCCATGCTCCTGCTGAAGAAGAAGAAAATGAACTTGATACAACAAGCGATGCTTATAAAAAGGTAATATCTGAATCACTTCTTAATCTTGGAAACACAGAAAGAATCAAGAAGGCAATAGAAAAAGCAAGACACGGCAATGACGTTACGATCGCTTACATAGGCGGATCAATTACTCAGGGAGCTGGTGCAGTTCCTATTAATACGGAATGTTATGCATACAAATCTTTTGAAGCCTTCCGTGATATGTTCGCAGCTGATAAAGAAAAGATGCATTACGTTAAGCAGGGAATCGGAGGTACCTCTTCTGAACTCGGAGTAGTCCGCTACGAAAACGATATTACTCAGAACGGAAAGATTTTACCTGACGTTGTAATTGTTGAGTTTGCAGTAAATGATGCCGGTGATGAAACAGAAGGTCTATGCTACGAAGGTCTGGTAAGAAAAATTTATAATTCAGAAAACCGCCCTGCAGTTATTCTTCTTTTCAGTGTGTTCGCAGACAATTACACTCTCCAGGACCGTTTCATTCCTCTCGGAAACAAATGTTCTCTTCCTATGATTAGCTTGAAGAATGCTGTCACAGAACAGTTTGACAAAAAGAGCGGTGAAGGAAAAGTAATAAGCCGTCAGCAGTATTTCTACGATATTTTCCATCCCACAAATACCGGTCATAAAGTTATGGCTGACTGTATTGCAAATTATTTTGACAATGCAGATAAAGCTCCGAAGGAAGATGCGCTAAACAATATTCCTGTTTACCGTTCTGATGCATTTGAATTTGTTAAGCTCATCAAAAAAGAAGATTTCGCATCCCACAGTCTTATAAAAGATTTTTCTGCGGGAAGCTTTACAAATGTTTCAACTGAACTTCAGGCTGTTGAACGCAACCTGGAAAGAGAACGCACTCCTGAGTTCCCTGATAACTGGCAGTACAGAGGAAACGGTAAGAACGTTGAACCTTTTAAGTTTACAGTTACATCAAAACTTTTAATGATCGTAATGATGGATTCAGGAAGCGCCAATGCTTGCAAAGTTCGTGCAGTGGTTGACGGTAAAGAAAAAAGAATTTTTGATCCCCGTGACGTAAACTGGACCCACTGCAACTCCCTGATTATTTATCAGAATGAAGAAACAGCAGAGCATAAGGTTGAACTGTTTCCTGTTGACAACGGAAATGAAATTCAGGAATTTGCGATCCTTGCTTTTGCAGTTGCATAACAAATATAAAATCCCAACAGAAAAATATTGGAATTATTATGGAAAAGAAATTTATAGTTGCAGACAATAATTCAGTTTGCAATTTTGTATATGAAAAATCTGCTTTCAGCGGTGTAAAAAAAATAGTTGCAAAGGTTTGCGATGACATTAATCTTGTTACAGACAAAATGCCTCTCTGCAAGGAAATTGAATCTTATGAATTTGATTCAACAAAAGAAAAGAATATTTTTATCGCAACAGCCGGCAAAAGTTCAGTTCTTGACTCTCTTGAGAGAGAAGGAAAAATTAATCTCAGTTCACTTAATGGAAAACGGGAATGCTTCGGGTGGTTTCTTGTTAACTCCACACTTATAATTGCGGGCAGCGATAAGCGCGGAACAATTTACGGTTTATTCAGAATCTCTGACCTGATGAACGTTTCGCCTCTTGTAAACTGGTCACTTGTTTTGCCTGCAAAAAAATCTTCTGTTGAATTTACAGAAAGTGACTGCATTATTTCTAAGGAACCATCTGTAAAGTACAGAGGTTTTTTCATAAATGATGAATGGCCTGCATTCGGTACCTGGTGCATGAAACACTTTGGCGGTGTAAATGCAAATATGTATGAAAATGTATTTGAACTTTTACTTCGCATGAAAGGAAACTATATGTGGCCTGCAATGTGGGGCTCATGTTTTGCTCAGGAAGGTCCCGGACTTTTATCAGCTGAACTAGCAGATGAACTTGGTGTTGTAATGGGTCTTTCTCATCACGAGCCTTGTCTGCGTCACGGAAACGAATATGGCCAAGTTCGCGGAAAAGATTCCATTTACGGCGATGCTTGGAATTTCTGGGCAAACAGAGATGGAATCACAAGATTCTGGGAAGACGGTCTGAAACGCAACGGACATCTTGAAAATGTAATTACAATCGGAATGAGAGGTGAAGCTGATTCAGTTATCATGAAGGATGCAACTCTCAAACAAAATATTGACCTTCTGAAAGATGTAATCAGCGTTCAGCATAAGCTTATAAAGGAAAACATTAATTCAAATCTTAACGAAGTTCCACGCATGCTTGCACTTTACAAAGAGGTTGAGCCGTTCTTCTACGGTGACAAAGACACACCGGGCTTGATTGAATGGGATGAACTTTCAGATGTAATTCTCATGCTCTGCGATGACAACCACGGATACCTTCGCACTCTTCCTGACGAAAAAATGAGAGAGCATAAAGGTGGATACGGAATGTATTACCATTTTGATTATCACGGGGATCCGGTTTCGTACGAATGGACTAATTCAACTGAACTTACAGAAGTCTGGGAACAAATGACAACTGCCTATGAATTTGGTGTCCGTGATTTATGGATTGTAAATGTAGGCGACCTTGGACTTCAGGAATTTCCTTTGACATTCTTCATGAACCTTGCATACGATTATGACAAATGGGGAATGAATGAAACAAACAATGCAAAAAGCGTAAGCAGTGAATATATTTCAGAATGGGTGAAACTTAATTTCTCACAGTGCCTTGATAAAGAAAACCAGAAACTGCTTTGCTCTACGATAAAAGAATTTAATCATCTTAATCACAATCTTCGTCCGGAACATCTTGGAGATAAATCATATCATCCAGTTCATTTTGGTGAAGCTAAAAAAGTTTTTGATGCAGCACAGACAATCAAGGAAAACTGCGAAAAGTTAAAAAATCTAATTGGTTCGGATTCAAAGAATTATCCTTCATTCGTTCAGCTCATTTCTTATAATGCGGCTGCAACTGCAAACCTTCATCAGATTTGGATAAACAATATCTGGAATCATTACTTTGCTTCCCAGGGACTTCTGGTTTCAAACACTTATGCAGATGAAACAAAAAGGCTTCTGGAAAAGGACATCGAGTATACAAAGGAGCTTCACACTGTTGCAGATGGTAAATGGGATGGTTTCGGACTTGCAAAGCACATTGGATTCACGCACTGGAACTGTGAACAGAGAATGAATCCTGTTCTTCATTACACGATTCCCAATGCTGATCCTATGCTCATTGCAGGACTTACAGAAAAAGAACTTTATACTTCAGGTGAGGACTGGTCAAAGAAAACTCTTCCACTGAATCTGAAGAACAAAAAAAATGAAAACAGTTTTTATGTAGCTACAAGAAGCAATGTTCCTACGAACTTTGAAATCACATGGAAGAATAAAAATATTCTGATAAATGGAAGCAATTCCCTTTCTGCAAAGGGAACGCTTTCTGAAAAAAATCTGATTGAATATTTTACAGTTTCTTCCGGTGGCAAAAATGCAGAATCACTTTCTGGTGAAGAGATTATTGTAAACTGGGAAGCAGGTCATGCAAAAATAAAAGTTGTTTTTGAAGACAAGGAATATTCAGTTCTGAATGCAGAACATTATTCAACTAAAAATGAAACTCCAGAAGGAAAACTTTTACGCATTGAAAGTCTTGGACGTGACAGCGATGGCATTAAATTTATTCCTGTTACAAAAGACTTCACTGAAAATGTAAAGGAAGAAAATCTTCCTTACGTTGAATATGAAATTGAAAGTTCCTTTGAAGGAAACGGAATTATCCAGTTCGTAATGCTTCCGACAAACGCATTCAGAAACGGAAAAAATAATTTTGTAACATATTCTGTAAACGGGTCAGCTATTGTCCGTGAAGCAATACTTGAAGAAAATTATGTTGTTGGTCATTCACTGCAATGGGCAAAAGGCGTAATGACTCATTCAAGAATTCATACATCAAATGTGTCCGTAAAAAAAGGCAAAAATAAAATAAGGTTCTATGCAACAAGTTCAGGAATTGTACTTGAAAAAATTATTCTTGCAAAAGATGAGAACTCAATTCCTGGAAGTTTCTTCGGACCACAAGAAGCAAGATAAAAGGAGGGACCACAGAAATGAATATGACATTCAGATGGTACGGTGAAGGAAACGACAGCGTAACATTATCTCAGATCAGACAGATTCCTGGAGTTAAAGGAATTGTTTGGGCACTTCACAACAAACAGCCTGGTGAAGTTTGGCAGAAAGAAGAAATTGCTGCCGTAAAAAAATCTCTTGACGAATATGGATTCCACATGGAAGTTGTTGAATCTGTAAACGTTCACGATGATATTAAAATCGGACTTCCGACCAGAGACAAATATATTGAAGCGTACAAAGAAACTTTAAGAAACCTCAGCGAATTTGGTGTCAAATGTGTATGCTATAACTTCATGCCCGTATTTGACTGGACTCGTACAGATTTGTTCCACCCTCTTCCTGACGGATCGACAGCTCTTTACTACGACAAAGATTTGATTAAAGATGATCCTGAAGAGATGGCAAAATATATTCTTGAAAACTGCAAGGGATATACAATGCCAGGCTGGGAACCTGAACGCATGGAAACTCTTAAAGAACTTTTTGAAAAATATTCAGGAGTTACAAAGGAAAAGCTTTGGGACAACCTCAAATACTTCCTTGAAGCACTTATGCCTACCTGTCATGAATGCGACATCAAAATGGCAATTCATCCTGATGATCCGCCTTGGGATATTTTTGGTCTTCCTCGTCTTTTGGTTGACGAAGCTTCAGTTGACAGATTCGTAAAAATGGTTGATGATCCTTACAACTGTCTCACTCTCTGCTCAGGTTCTTTAAGTTCAAACATAAATAACAATGTTGCCGATATTGTCAGAAAGCACTGTGACAGAATCGCATTCGCACATATCAGGAACGTTAAGCATGATGAGAAAGGAAACTTCAGCGAAGCTTCACACAGAGACTGTGACGGTGATACAGGAATCATTGAAATTGTTAAGGCTTACCATGAAAACAATTTTACAGGTTATGTAAGACCAGACCACGGTCGTCATATTTGGGGTGAAAAATGTAGACCAGGATACGGTTTATATGACAGAGCACTTGGTGTAATGTACTTAAACGGTATCTGGGACACACTTGAAAACCTTAAGAAGTCTAAGTAAAAAATAATGGGGCTGTTCCGGTTCGGGCATCCCCTAAAACTTTTTTGAAGTCCCTTCAAGGAAAAACAAAATGAACAGTTTCATTGAAAATGATTTTCTTCTTCAGTCGGACATTGCAAAAGAACTTTATGCAGCCGCTGAAAAACTTCCAATAATTGACTACCACTGTCATCTTTCTCCAAAAGAAATAGCAGAAAACATGACTTATGAAAACATTGCCCAGGTTTGGCTTGGCGGAGACCACTACAAATGGCGTCTCATGAGACAGAATGGCATTGATGAAAAATACATTACAGGCAGCGGAAGTGATTACGAAAAATTTATACATTGGGCAGAAACCCTGGAGCATGCAATAAGTAATCCCCTTTACCATTGGAGCCACCTTGAACTCAAAAAATACTTCGGCTTTAACGGTTACCTTACAAAAGAAAATGCAGATGAAGTTTGGAATCTCTGCAATGAGAAACTAAGAAACGGAAATCTTAGTGCAAAAAATATAATCAAAATGTCAAACGTAGCGTGCATCGGTACAACTGATGACCCTCTTGACACTTTGGAATGGCACAAGAAAATCCGTGAAGACAAAGATTTTATAACAAAAGTTATTCCAACTTTCAGACCTGACAAGCTTATTTTAATCAGACACAAAGATTTTACCAGCTACGTAAAAAAACTTTCAGATATATCAAAAATAAAAATAGATTCTTTCAAAACTTTCTGCAATGCAATCAAAACAAGAATAGATTTCTTTGCAGAAAACGAATGCCGTTCAAGTGACCACAGCTTTGCAGACATTCCATTTGTCGCCTGCACAGAAAAAGAAGCGGATGAAATATTTATGAACGCTCTCTGCTCAAAAGAAATTTCTGAGCTTGATGAAAAAAAATATCATACAGCATTAATGACTTTCCTTGCATCGGAATATGCAAAAAAGAATTGGGTAATGCAGCTTCACTTCGGAGTCACAAGAAATTCTAATTCCCGTGCATTCAAAAATCTTGGAGCAGATACAGGATTTGACAGAATAAAGGGAACTGTTGACATTGAACATCTTTCACAGTTCCTTGACAACCTTGACAGCATGGAAGCTTTACCTAAGACAGTCATCTACAGCCTTAATCCTAATGACAATGCTGCACTTGATGTACTTGCGGGATGCTTCTACGAAACAGGAATAAAGGGAAAAGTTCAGCACGGAGCTGCATGGTGGTTCAATGATCACAAGAAAGGAATGGAAAACCACCTTGAAGGTTTGTGCCAGAGCGGTGCACTGAATGTGTTCATCGGAATGCACACGGATTCAAGAAGTTTTCTTTCTTATACAAGGCATGAATATTTCCGCAGAATATTATGTAATTTTATTGCAGAAAAAGTATGCAAAAAAGAATTTCCTGATGACATGAAAATTTTAAAACACATTGTTGAAAATGTAAGTTATAATAATAGCAGGGAATATTTTAATTTGTAAAAATATGGAGGAATATATGAATAAGATTCTCGAAAAAATTGAAGAAATAAAAATTGTTCCGGTTGTTGTAATTGATGACGCAACAGATGCTCTCCCGCTTGCAAAGGCTTTGATTGACGGCGGACTTCCTTGTGCCGAAGTTACATTCAGAACTGCTGCTGCAAAAGATGCAATAAAAACAATTTCTGATACATATCCTGAAATGCTTGTCGGTGCAGGAACTGTTTTAACAAAGGCTCAGGCTGACGATGCAATTAATGCCGGAGCAAAATTTATTGTTGCACCAGGACTTAATGAAGAAATTGTAAAATACTGTATAGAAAAAAATGTACCAGTTATTCCAGGTGTTGCAACTCCATCAGAAGTTGAACAGGCTCTTTCACTTGGTCTTGACGTAGTTAAATTCTTCCCGGCAGAACAGGCTGGCGGTGTTAAGATGATAAAAGCTCTTGCAGCTCCTTACAAGAATGTTAAGTTCATGCCTACAGGCGGAATTGATGCAAAGAATATTCTTGATTACGCAAAACTTCCAATGGTTTTGGCATGCGGCGGAAGTTTCATGGTGAAAAAAGAATTTGTTGCACAAAAAAAATTCGAAGAGATTACAAAACTTTCAAAGGAAGCTGTAGCAAAGATTCAGTCCCTCAAAAACTGTGACACTGATATAAAAAATGAAAAGACAGCAAAGAAAGCTGATGCTACAAAAAAAATCGTAACATTCGGTGAACTAATGCTTCGTCTTGCACCAATGGGTTACATGCGCTTTGTTCAGGCAGATACGTTCGGAGCAACATACGGCGGCGGTGAAGCTAATGTTGCAGTATCTCTTGCAAACTTCGGACTCAACGCTCAGTTTGTAACAAAACTTCCTGAACATGAAATCGGACAGTGCGCTGTAAATTCATTAAGAAGATTCGGCGTTGACACATCTGCCATTGTTCGTGGCGGTGAAAGAATCGGTATTTACTATCTTGAAAAAGGTGCAAGCCAAAGACCATCCAAAGTAATTTACGACAGAAAAGATTCATCAATCTCAAAGGCAAAGCTTTCTGATTTTGACTGGGAAAGAATCTTTGATGGTGCAACATGGTTCCACTTTACAGGAATTACGCCTGCCTTAAGCGACGATTGTGCAGAAATTTGTCTTGAAGCTTGTAAGGCTGCAAAGAAACTTGGCATAACAATCAGCTGTGACCTGAACTACAGAAAGAAACTCTGGACCCGTAAAAAGGCCGGACAGGTTATGGACAAGCTCTGCCAGTATGTTGATGTTTGTATTGCAAACGAAGAAGATGCAAAAGATGTGTTCGGAATTTCTGCTTCGGATACATCAGTTACAAGCGGAAAAGTAAATTATGAAGGATACAAGGAAGTTGCAAAGAAACTCAAGGAAAGATTTAACTTTTCAAAAGTTGCAATCACTCTTCGCACATCAATTTCTGCAAACGACAACCGCTGGGCAGCACTTCTCTACACAGATGACGAATACTACTTCAGCAAAACTTACGACATGCACATTGTTGACCGCGTAGGAGGCGGAGACAGTTTTGGAGCAGGTCTTATTTATGCAAGCGTAAACGGAATGGACGGACAGTCTACAGTTGAATTTGCAGTTGCAGCTTCATGTCTTAAGCATTCTGTTGAAGGCGATTACAACATGGTAAGTGTCGGAGAAGTAAAAACACTTATGGGCGGTGACGGCTCAGGACGTGTCCAGAGATAACCCTGAAAAATCTGTATTTAGGACCGTTACAGTTCATCGGTTCTAAATGCAGCGTGAATCCCATTCATAACTGTCATGGGTGCCCGTTATTATTTTACAGGTTGATGATTTTTTGACGGACGTCTGAAAATTTAATTTCCGACGTCAACTGAAATCACATTTTCTATGTACAAAAAAGGAAAATAAAATGGAACTTTCACTTAAAGGTATAAAAGATACTTCCGCATTTGAGAAGGCAAACATCGGTCTTCCAAAATTTAATGTTGAAGCAATGAAAAAATACACTGATGAACATCCGGCATGGCTTCACTTCGGTGCAGGAAATATTTTCAGAGGATATATTGCTGATTTGAATCAGACGCTTCTTGAAAAGGGACTTGCAAAATCAGGAATCGTTGCAGCAGATACATTTGACTTTGAAATCATTGATTCAATTTATGATAAATTTGACAGCCTCACTCTTTTTGTCGGACTTGAGAACAGCGGAAACAATACAATGCATGTAATCAGTTCAATATCAAAAGGACTTAGAGCTGATGTAACAAATGAAAAGGATTTTGAGGAACTCAAAAAAATCAGCGCAAACAAAAGTCTTCAGATGGTAAGCTTTACAATCACAGAAAAAGGTTATGCCATTTCTGACATGAACGGGAAACTATTTCCGATTGTTGAGACGGACATAAACAACGGTCCTGAAAATCCTCATCATGCAATGGCAGTTGTAACATCACTTGTTTATAACAGATTCAAAAATGGTGCAGCACCTTTGGCTCTTGTAAGCATGGACAACTGTTCCCACAACGGAGAAAAACTTCAGAACGCAGTAATGTTCATTGCAGAGTCATGGGAAAAGAAAGGCTTTGTAAGTCCTGAATTCATTGCATACCTTTCTGACAAGTCAAAGATTACATTCCCTTGGTCAATGATTGACAAAATCACACCGCGTCCTGATTCTTCAATTGAAAAAATGCTTACAGATATTGGCGTAGAAAATATGCAGCCTGTTACAACAAGCAAAAAAACATTCATAGCTCCTTTTGTAAACGCAGAACTTCCGCAGTATCTTGTAATTGAAGATGATTTCCCTAACGGCAGACCTGCTCTTGAAGAGGCCGGCGTTTTCATGACAACACGTGACAAAGTTAATAAAAGCGAAGTCATGAAAGTAACTGCTTGTCTCAATCCTCTTCATACTGCTCTCGCGGTTCTGGGATGCACACTCGGTTACAAAAAAATTTCCGATGAAATGAATGACAAAGATCTTTGCGCACTTGTAAAGAACTTAGGATACAAGGAAGCAATACCTGTTGTAGCTGATCCTGGAATCATTAATCCGTCTGACTTCATAAACGAAGTAATTGAAAAGCGTCTTCCGAATCCATATCTTCCTGACACACCTCAAAGAATTGCAACAGATACCAGTCAGAAAGTTGCAATAAGATTCGGTGAAACAATAAAATCATATGCTGCAAAAAATGAAGCCTCTAAACTTGAATATATTCCACTTGTAATTGCTTCATGGCTTCGTTACCTTTTGGCAACTGACGATGAAGGAAATGCAATGGAACTTAGCAGCGATCCAATGCTTGAAACACTTCAGCAGAAGCTTTCCGGAATCAAAATATACCAGAAGGAACTTAGCGCTGAAAATGTAAAGGCATTAAACGAAATCCTTTCCAACAAGACACTCTTCGGAAGCGACCTTGTTGAACTGGGACTTTCAGAGAAGGTGATCAAAAACTTTACAAAACTTATTGCAGAAAAAGGTGCTGTAAGAAAAACAATTCACGATGCACTGTAATTCTGAACAGGAGCCAGGATTTTTTGGGACCTCTGAAAAAGGTCAACAAATTCAAGGCTAAAAAAATAAAGCCGGATTTTTGAGAAATAAATCTCATGAATCTGGCTTTGTTTCTTTTTGAGGACAGATTGCCTTCCCTATGTTTTCGCTCTTTTCAGCTGCATCATCTTTATTTTTTTCAGGTACCTTATCTTTTATGTTTTCACCAGCGCAGTAAACTTTCCCGTGGAACTTCCTTTCCTGTCACTGAAAAAATTCTCGAATCAGATGACTTTTATAGCGTTGCTTTGTGCGAATTGCATCTACGATTATGGTTTCCGGTTCGACTATAACTTTGTCCATTGCAATCCGGACTGTCTTTTCAATAAGCATATCCGAAAGCCCTATGTACTTTTACTGTAGATTTCAGAACTTTAACAGAGCACCTGCATTTATCACTTCATCCCTCATGAAAATAAAATCTATCAGCTCATTTATTTTTCTGAACAGATAATCCCGCGGAATTAGTTTGTCATATGAGAACCTCCAGAGAACGCAATCCTTAGAGGCATCTCTGAAAAATATTTTTTGAGGATGTCCTTATATAAATCTGTGTATGAACTGAAATTCAATTCTTTCTGTGACTTTAAAATAAAAAAGCATCGCCGGAATAAATTCTGCTTTAACGGGCTTTTTCAAAGGCCTCATATTTTCCGTCTCCGTTTTATTTCCATTTATTTTGACAAATTTACACATTTTGTCATATTGACTTGAATTCTATTTACTGCTACAATTGAGTTACCCTACAAATCAGAGGTAAATCATGAATAACAACAATTATAATATCCAGAAGCAGCACGACAAGGGCAAGCTTCACGCAATTGAGCGCATTAACGCACTTTGTGACAAAGATTCTTTCTATGAAATATATTCCGCAGCACGCCACACTTGTACAAGTTTTGGTATGGATAAAAAGGATATTCCTTACGACGGTGTAATTACAGGTTTCGGTAAAATAAACGGCAAGAAAGTTGCTGTATATGCTCAGGATTTTACAGTTCAGGGTGGAAGCCTTGGTAAAGTTCACGGACAGAAGATTGCAGAACTTATCAGCAAAGCTATAGAAGCACGATGCCCTGTTATCGGTGTAAATGATTCGGGTGGAGCCCGTATTCAGGAAGGTGTTGACGCACTTTGCGGTTATGGTGATCTTTTCTACCAGAACGTAAGAGCTTCAGGTACAGTTCCTCAGATAAGCATCATCGTTGGACCTTGTGCAGGCGGAGCAGTTTATTCACCAGGAATCACGGACTTTATTTTTGCCGTTGACCAGATCAGCCAGCTCTTCATTACAGGGCCGAAGGTTGTAAAGAGTGTTCTCTCTTTGGACATCAGTGCTGAAGAACTTGGTGGAGCAGCAATTCATTCACAGAAAAGCGGTGTTGCACATTTCCGCAGTGAAAACGAAAAGGACTGTTTTGAAAAAGTTCGCAAGCTTCTTGACTATATTCCTCACTACTACGGGGAAGATATTGTTGCAGAAGCAAAGTTCAAATTTGATGAACGCAAAAAGGCAAAGAAAATTGAATCCGTTCTTCCTGAAGAAAGCAAAAAGGGTTATGACATCCGTGAAGTTATTGACTGTATAGTTGATGACGACTCATTCTTTGAAGTGATGAACGAATTTGCAGCAATGGCTGTTGTCGGATTCGCAAAGATTGAAGGAAAATCAGTTGGTGTTGTAGCAAACAATCCTGCTGTTTGGGGAGGACTCCTTAACTGTGACTCATCTGATAAGATTGCACGATTTGTTCGTTACTGCGACAGCTACAATATTCCTCTTCTTACACTCGTTGATGTTCCGGGATTTCTTCCGGGACCAGACGAAGAACAGAAAGGAATTATCCGTCACGGAGCAAAAGTTATTTATGCTTACAGCGAAGCAACTGTTCCAAAGGTTACTCTCATTACACGCAAAGCATACGGCGGTGCATATATCGCAATGTGTTCAAAGCATCTCGGTGCTGACTTCGTGTACGCATGGCCGAAAGCAGAAATTGCAGTAATGGGAGCGGAAGGTGCTCTCGGTATTCTTTATGCAAAGGAAATGAAAGACCCTGCACAGGCAGCACTTGTTGCACAGAAGTCACAGGAATATAAGGACACAATAATGACTCCAACTGTTGCAGCCCAGAGAGACTACATCAGTGAAATCATTAATCCTGCAGAAAGCCGTGAACGCATAGCACGCAGTTTTGAATTCCTTGAAGGAAAAAATCAGAACAACGCACCATGCAAAAAACACGGAAACATTCCTCTTTAATTGCTACAGGAATTTGAATAGACATTCATCTTAATAATTGTATCAACAGGGGCAAAAGTTTTTCCGTTTCGTTCAATCCATTCAGGACGGGCTGCCTTTATGTCATTTCTGGATGTAGGAATGATTTGGACAAAACTTTTGCCGTTTATTTCTTCAGTTCCGCCGACAATTCCTACCCAGTGCTTTGTTGTCTTACCGCTATTAAGTTTTACTTCCATTCTTGTGGAAATACAATAATCCGTATCAGAAGAATTACAGTCATTGATTGCTTTTTCATACAGTGCTGATTTGTTTTCGCCACTGTATTCAAGACAATTAAATTCCAGACCAAAAATTCCTGCAACAGCATTATTATTGATCAAAGCTTTATCACCTGATGTACAGAAAAGATTTTTGCACTCATTAATTTCCTTTAGCGTAACATTTTCATTCGGTGTTAAAGTATTTACCATTCCGCTAATAAAATTTGCATAGCAACCTTTCAGGGCAACGAACTCATCATCTGCATTTCCAAGAATAACTGTATAAGACTGAGTTACATTATTAAAGAAATCATAACTCTGCATAGTACCTTTTATATCAGCTGCAACATTTTCAAGTCCGAGAACATCTATATGATTTACCGGATCACTACCGCAGTAAGCATACCAGTTCAGTCCGTCAAGGGCAGGGTCTGATGTCGTAAAACGAGCTGCAAGAGGATCATAATTTCTGAAACCGTAATAATAGTAACCTTCCGAAGAGTTAAATTCCTTTCCATTATAAAAAATATCGAAACCCAATTTTGTTTCCTTTGTTCCAAGATTTGTAAAATGCAGACCGTCTGTATTGTAATTTGCAGACATTACCAGTTTACCGAAACCATTTAAAGCCTTATGCACACTCCCCTGACTGTCGCAGGAAAAATATATCACAGGTGATTCAAGTTCAAAATTTACTTCCCTTGAATAGTTTTCATTAATCTGTGCAATAGGACGATTATTAACCTTCAGAAAATATCTGTCAAAGTTACAGAAAACTCCTTCACTGTCTGCTGAAATTTTATTTTTGACGGAACAAGAATTTTCAAGATTTCTGTATCTAAATGAACTGGCTGAACCAGATAAATTATAATTTTCCAGAACATCATTCCACTGATGAAGAACATCAAATGATAAACCGTTATACATATAATTCTGACGGCTGCCATTTGAATCCGTCTTAGTGCAAAGTCTTCCAAGTCCGTCATATTCATAATAAGTTTCAGAATATGAATCTCTTTCAAAATTATTGACAACGGATTTTTTTACTCTATCATCACCTGTATAAATCCAGGTATTTTCTTTAAGACGTGAACTTTTGCGAATCAAATTTCCGTTATCATCATAAAATAGATTTATGGAATCATTTGAAGAAATTTCTGTTAATCTATTTTCAGCATCGTATTTATAGGTTATTTTTCCTAAAGGATTTTCAACTGAAATCCTGTTACCATTTGCATCATATAAATAAGTTTCCGTCCAGACCTTCTGAGTTAAAGGTAAATTGCTAAGTTTAATTTTAGCAGAAAAGCTTTTGTAGAAATTTTTATATTTCTGTGGAAGCAAAACTTTTTCATTCTTAAGCTTAGTAAAATCAAACCCCAGTTCACTATATTCAGATTCCATTGCAGCAACAAAATCATCTGTCATTGGATACATAACTTTGTAAAGACGATAGAAATCATCATATTCGTACAAAGTAAAAAGCCCCTTTTCATTTACCGACATAATTTTCTGGTCTTCATTATTGTAAACTGAACCCTCAGCATAGATTATTTCACCCGCAGAATTTTTTTGTACTATACAATTCAGTCTTCCACAGTCGTCGTAATCGCGGAAAGTTTTTGTTCCATTTTCATTCTCCGAAAAAATTTCTCTTCCAAATGAATCATAACCGAACTTTGAGGCAAAATTATTTCCACGAACACTATTAATTTTTCCTGCATTATCATACACATATTTTGCAGAAAATGAATCTGTTTTTATAGCTTCAAGCTTTCCTGAAGAATTATAATTATATATAACACTTCTGTTATCTTTTCTGCTCTCACTTATATTTCCAAGGGAATTATAACTATAATTGATATAACCACTTCCCGAAGAAATTTTAGTAATACGGTTCAAAGAATTGAAAGAAACTGTACGCTTTATTCCATCACTATAATTTTCTGAAAGAGTTTTATTTTCCGCAGAAAAACTTTGTGTATATTTATTGCCATCAAATTTTTGATATTCAATAACATTCATCTCCGGCTTATAATTTATAAAGCTTTCCTTACCCAAACGGTTCTTTACATAAATTAAATTTCCGAAGGAATCATATTTATAAACAGAACAATTATTCTTTGCATCATATTTTTCTACCTTACGAAAATCTGATGAATAGACACAGTGCTCCATCAGAATATCATTATATTTTGTTTCCACAGGCATTCCCCATGAATTATAAGAATAAGTTTTCTTAACGTTTCCCCTTTCCTTTTCCTCGATAAGTTTTCCACTTCCACTATATCTTCCCTGCCAAATAACTCCTGTTTTGTCTTCCCTCTTTATTAACTGCCCGCAAGCATCATAATATAAATTTATTTCATTTCCGTTACAAATTATTTTGCTAGGCCTGCCAAATAAATTATATGAATATTCCACAGGAGTACCCTTATCCAAAAGCTTTACGCATAGACCGTCTGCATTGTATTCATAGAAAATATTATCATTAACTTTGTTCAATAGATTTCAGAAAGCATCATACTTAAAAACTTCTGACTTACCGTCAGCAGTATTCTTTATAATATTATTCGCATAGTCATATTCAATTTTCTCCTCATAAACACTTTTACCGGAGGAATCTTTTATGGAATGAAAAATTTTATTTCCAATTCCATCAAACTTTACGACAGAAGTTTCAAACAAATTCTTTTTTGTGAGAGCCTTATTTTTTTCGTCGTAAACATATTCAGTCCTAAAACCAGAAGCGTCAGTAACTGACTTCAGTTTTCCGCTTGAACTGTATTCCATTTTTCCAAACAAAGTCTTATCATGATATATGCTGCTAACATTCTGCGTAAATTTATCATAGGTATATACAGTCTTTCCTCCATAAATATTTGATTCACTTAAAACATTTCCGTTAGTAGAATATTGAGTCCAAATAGAATTTCCTAAAGAATCAGAAACCTTCACAAGACGATTATCTGAATCATAAAAATATTTCTTCACATCTCCGTTACAATTTTCTGTTACACATAAATTCATGTTTTCATAAGAATAATTATATTTTATGACGTAACTTGTTCCAAAAGAATTTAAATTCTCATCCACAAAAGATTTTTTTATGGAAGAAATGTTTCCGCTTTTATCATAAAAAAATTCTGTTTTCAGAGCGAAGCCATCCTGTCTGCGGGCGGTGCCATGATTATAGGAAAATATTTTCTTTAATTTTCCGGACTTAGTATATTCACGCTTTTCTTTTATAATTTCATTATTCTCAAAACCTTTGTAAAACTGAATCAGATTATGACTTTTATCGTAAACATATTTACTGCTTACAGTTTTATTATTATGAACATCTGTTTCCTTAATCTGAATCAGGTCACCCCGTGAATTATATATTCTTTCAGTAAGCAAGCCGAATGATGTTTTACAGATTTCATTCAATCCGTTATTTTCATAAATATAGTTCCATCGATGATTTTCATTATCTGCAAAGGATAATAATTTTCTGTTTGCATTGAAAGAATATTTTCCGTTTTCATTGCTTACAAGATTATAATTTTCATCATATTCATAATCTCTTTTACCATCAATTCCCTCAGAAGAAATTATTCCTCCCCAGGAATTATATGTATAAGAATTCAGTAGCTGTAAATTCTTTGTAACTGAAACTATATTTCCAAGAGAATCATAATTATAAACAAACAAATTATTTTCCCTGTCCGTGTAAGTTAGAAGATGATTATTTTTTTCATCAAACTTCCATTCCTCCGCAGACAAATCAGGATATACTATTTTTCTGATATTTTTATTTACATCATAAAAAAATTTCTTTTGTCCAAAACAGTCTTCCATTGATTTTACATAACCGTCTTCATAATCAAAAAATCTTATATTTCCATCGGGCAGCATTTCTTTACAAACCTTTTTGTCAGCTGTAAGAAAATATTTTGTTTCAACATCATCTGCATCTTTATAAAAAAATGAATTATCCTGAACATTATAACAAAATCTTTCTGTACCGCCTTCTTCATTTGTTACAGAAACAACACGAAGTTCTTTATCTTCAAATATTCCATAAGAAATACGTATATCAGATTCTTCACTTTTTATTATTCGTGTAATA
>JAZUJH010000089.1:0-3348 GCA_045642665.1 Treponema sp. | reverse complement strand
CCATCAACCGCATCAATTGCCACACTTAATTGCTCAGATGATTTCTTAATGCTCAACAACAGTTTTGCAGCAAGCTTGTTTATTTCCTTAACGCCCTCACTCTCAAGCATGTCCGAAAGTAAAAGAACATCATCCAAAGTTATATTTACCGTTACCGGAATTTCATTCATCTAAAAAATCCTCCTATCAAGATTTTGATCAAACATAAAATTGCTAAAAATATTAAACACTTTATGACCGCATCAACTTTCCAGTTTCGCCAGTTGTAATACCGAAACTTGCAACTCCAAGATTTAAGACAAATCAGAATGCATCCAAGGATTCCCACAACAATCACTGATACCCAAGTGAAATGCTGCTGCAGAAACCTGAAGGCAGCTACGAAGTCTCTCCCAACCATACCGGTGATCTTTCCGACAGACCTCGAAAGCCATTTTTTTATTTCATCCATTTCACTTAAAAAATATCCTCAAAACTAAAATCACTGGCAAAGGCAGAAACGTTCTCCTCAAAGTCTTTTGTCTCATAAACAGGAATCGCTTCCGAAATTTCGAGAGCAATCTCTTCAGGAACATTCATTTGCTGTCCAAATTCATTCGCAGGCATTAAACCTCTTTTGATTTTTTCCTCTCTGGTAAGCGGATCAAAAATCATCCTGTCAACTTTGATTTTCAGTTCGTCATGTTTTCCGCCATTGGTATCAATCCATTTATTCTGAATCAATTTCCCAATCACCATTACACGACGACCCTTAAAAAGTTTCTGCTGATTTCTAACAGCATAATCTTCAAAAATCATGAGGTTAAAAAAGTTAGCATACTCGCCATACAATCCATCCTGGTTCTTCTTAGGAGCATTGTTAGCAACTGTGAACCAGCAGTATTTTTTTCCGTTTGGGGTTTCCTTAAGCTTTACATCTTCTATAACTCTTCCCTGAAAAATGACCTGATTAAAATCCCACATAAATTGTTCCTCCGTTATGCAATTACCTTGTATTTTCTGTCGATGTCTTCAAGACTCGTATTTCTTTTCTGGATGTTCTCCATGTTCCAGAATTCTGTTATGGGGAACTGGTCTAGAACCATTCTGATTTCATCATCACGGGTCTGCTTCTCAGCAGGCGACAATGCATAAATCCGTTTTGTCTTCTCAATTTCTCTTGGCTCAAAACGATATGCAAAATCAAACTCACAATCCCTACACGACTGACTTCCCTGATGGTTTCCGCAACCACAAACAGGACAAACAAGTGCCTTAGTTTTTTCTTTTGCCGGATGCTTAAGTACAAAATCAGCTATTACATCATCAGCAAGGACAATCCTTCTGAATAAGGCATGAATACTGTCCGGATTTTTGGCCTTAACCTTTTCTGTCACTGCTTCCAGATACTCCACTACCCTACCCTCATCAAATCCCTCAGTCTCAAATCTTTCTGACATTTCAAGAATGAACTTTTCAGGATAAGGATTGCATCCCAAAACCTCTTTTATTTTTGAAGTAAGAAAAGCTGCTGCTGCAGATTCTTTAGCCCCAATTGGTGTTGCCTTTGATTCTTCCTGTGCAGCTGCTTTTTTTAAATTATTATTTAAATTATTATTGGGTCCGAATTTTGAACTGTTTGAGTTCAAATTCTGAACTGATTCAGTCCGATTTTTGAACTCAGAAGTGGTTATTTCCCCATTTAAGTTCAATTTTTGAACTGCTTTTTTAGAAGATGTAACAGTTTGTTTAATGGCATTTCTGCTGGCATAAGTAAAAAATGTCGGGAATTCTTTGCCTTTATATTTCACATACTCACGACCAATAAGTTTAAGGTCCATCAATTTCTTAACTTTTTCGAAAACACTAGTTCGACCGCAGAAAGCCCAGAGTCTTAAATAATCGCGGCTTCCACGGAATACTGAAACTCCGTCCTGTGAAAAACTATGAATTACCGCATATATCATCAACTCGTTTAATGCCAAATTATATTTGTGGGCAATTTTCACCATCCATCCCTGAAGTTGCACATAGCAGAAATCAGGAAGTTCATCATACACATCCTCTTCAAAATCTAAATTTGTAAACTCAGTTTCCAATTTATTCATAACACTCACTTTCCACTTCAAAAATTATTGTATAACACCGTTCGCCAAAAGGACTCTGCCCTTCGTATTCATTACATCTAGTCCAGAAACAGCCGTCGTAACAAAAATAATTGTCCCTCTTTACAGGAACAGCTTTCACGACCATCCGTCTTTTTTCTTCAGGAATAAAGCCATAAAGCTTGTCCCCTTCCCTGAAAACTTTTTTTTATGATGCCTGCTCATTCCTTTTGCTCTCAATGAGTTCAACGTAATTTACGCAAACTCGAAAATTTTCTGTTGTGATCTTTTCCAACCGCTTATCTGGCAGCCTGAAGAAAAGCGTCTTCATATCCTCTCCAAGTTCAATTTCTGGAGTTTCATCTTTTTCTTTGTCTCCATCATTTTTCTTATTCCGATACAAAAACTGTACGGTTTCCAAAAGCTGATCACGGGAAAATCCTTCCGTCTGTTTTTCAAGAAGAAGGCAGTAGTCCGTAATAATTTCTGTCGCAGCACTTTTACTAATCATCATAATTTCCCCGAAACGTAAGATTCATAACCAAGAGCGTTCATCTTTTCCAAACTGCCTTGTGGAAGAACAAACCCAGAAGGATCTTTCAATATCCTTTGAATCTCTAACTCGGCAACTAAAGATTCTGGACTTTTACCATCCTGGATTTGCGAAAGCAGAAAGAATATAACTTTCTGAAAATCAAAAACTTTAATTTTGTTTATAACACTCTGTTTAAGACCGTCATTATTTTTTTTTGCTTCACCAGATAAAGGTCCTCTCAATTCCTGCATCTGCTTGTATGCCTGGTTCACAGTCACCTCCCCTTTTTTTACTGAATCAAGAAGATTCTGATCTGCGTTTTTTTCCAGAGAGATGGCTTTTTGAACTGTTCTCTTTGAAACTCCAAGTTCCTCGGAAATCAGCTTTGCTTTGTCCCCTTCGAAATCCTTGACATGTTCTGTTTCCAGAAGCAATGCAACATTTCTTATCAATTCGCCGCTATCAAGATTCCTTCTGTTTACCTGAAGCTTAAGAACATATCTGTAAGCCTCATCGAAACTTTTGAACTCATGTTCAAATATTGGAATTCTTGTAATACCGGCTAACCCCGAAGCTTTAAGTCGGGTATATCCATCTATCAAATACCAATGTTCCTGACCATCAGAATCAAAGGTATGCCAAATATGGACTGGCTGAGAGTTATCAAAGCCAGTCTCTTTCATAGCTTTTACAATTCGCTCAAGAACCTGATCATCAATCACATACAGA
>JAZUJH010000088.1:0-4266 GCA_045642665.1 Treponema sp. | reverse complement strand
TTTATAAGCGGTGACAACAAAAGAATTTTTGACAGTTCACGCCTCGATTCTCACCACGCTCTGATTCCTCTTGAACCGGTTCCAGCCAATGCGACTTATGAAGAACAGAATGTTTATAATCTTATTCTCGAAAGATTTATGCTGGCATTTGCACCGGTGTCCGTTTATGAAAAGACATGTGTAAAGCTTGATGCCGGCGGAAATGTTCTGTGTCTGGAAGGAAAGAAGGTGACTGACAAAGGCTGGAAGGCCTATATGCGATTCCTTCAGCAGTTTGAAAAGAAAGAAGAGGTTCAGGATATCAGTCTCTGTGACCTTAAGAACCTTATCCTCATGGAGGTGAAACCTCAGGAAAAGGAAACACGGGCACCGAAATTTTATAACGAGGCTTCTGTTATTGCCTTTATGGAAAATCCTTCTGGAAAAACAAGCGAAGGAGAAAAACTGACTGGGCTTGGAACTCCTGCAACACGTCATACATTTATTCCAAAACTTTTGAAGATTGAAGGAATAAAAGTAGATTCAAAGAAAAACATCAGCATCACGCCTAAGGGGGAAAAGCTTCTTGAGGCTGTAAGGGCTTCAAGGTTCTTTGGTATTGCAGATACAGAACGTACTACGTTATGGGAAAAGGAACTGGATTCAGATCCGGAAGGTTTTCTTAAGGATATTACAAAATATGTAAGTGAAAGTGTTTCGTAGGGACTTATGAAAGGACAGTTATGTCCGATTATAAATATAAGCAGACTGAAGTTTTATCCGGGAATCTTCCCCTCCCACCACCGGATAAATTATGAATCAGCCTGCTTTTTTTTTTAGTCTAGAGATATATGAGAGGGAGGTAGTCCTTTACATAGCTTTCAGGAAACTCGGACTCCGGCATCTTCTTGAACTTTGTGATATGTCTTGTTCCTCTTGTTTCAGGAGCCTTGCAGTATTTAAATAGTCCGAAAACTCTTCTGCATGCGGCAAACGGGAAGTTTTCTTCCGGTAAAATGCGTCTCTGCATTTCCCAAAGATAATGAAGGGTATCGATATCGGCTTGTGAGTTTGCCGGGTTAATCTGGTTCCAGGGTAATTTCTGTTCAATGCTTTTTTCAGTAACGGCATCCAGGTTCAGGTCTTCCAGAGCTTTATACATATAAAGTCTGTTACGAATGAGAAGATTGTTTACAGCTTCATGCCATCTTGGATTTTCCATGAACTGTTTGAATTTCTGTATGGATAAACCAGTCTTGTTTCTTGTTGCCATTTCGAAAACACCTATATATGTCTGGATTGCAGAACAGTCTTCAAACGTCTCAAGAGTTTCAATCTGGTCTTTAGTATCGAAGATGACTTTTGTGAAATATTCAGAAAGATCTGTGTAGAAGTCTCCGAGTTTTACATAGACATCACTTCCGCAGGCGGATTTTTCCATATCAAAGATTTCGTCCTGATATAATCCGCCTGCCTGGAAATTCAGTTTTCTGTAAGTTGCAAGATCAACTACAAATATGGTTTTGCATATCGGGTTGTTGAGAAACTCGTCTGAAGTTACATAGTATGAAAACTGGTTTATAAGTTTATCACGAAAGAGCTTAATGAGAATATGAAGCTGTTTTTCGAAGTTCAAAAAATTCTGTACGTCCTTCAGATTTTTTGTGTCATTCAGGTTATCTTCATCAATCCGCTGAACCTTAATGCCAGGAAGAATAAGGTCAATTATGTGAAGAACATCCTTAGGAACCGGAGTAAGTTCAAGGTTTATGCGGAACGAATAAAGGAGTTCATCGTATTCTCTGACAATGTTGATGTTTTCAGGGCAGCTTGTGAGTGAGGAAATTGAAACTTTAATGTCAGAAAGAAGGCTGAGATATTTCTGCACTGAGGGCAGTGCATTGTAGAACTGCTGTTCAGCTCGTAATGCTTTCTGTTTTCTGTGGCGGTTTTTGTACTCCTCTTTTTCTTTTTCAATACGGTAGAAACCCTGGTTGATTTCAAGAAGCAGGTCCAGGACTTTTACCAGATAATAGGCAACGCTGAGGATTTCTGAGTATTTAAGCTGCAAAAAAGGTTTTGTTGAGTATTTGAAGCAGAGTTCATCGAGGCTGTATGAGGTTACTTTATACTTCTCCCGTCGCTCACGGTTTGTAAGCTCTGCCGAGTTATATTTGCTCTGTTTTGATTCGAAAACGGGTTCCTTGTCTCCAAGTTCCTTGCGTTCCTTTGAGGGAATATCGGTGTGAATATTGAGGAACTGGTTCTGACAGAACATCAGTCCGTCAGAAAGAATTTTAATGTCAGCCATACTCTGTTTCATCTGTACCTCCTTTTCCCACCAATGAAACGGATTTTCCGTTATCGGATTGATTATAGAATTTGAGGTGTATCAACAAGTGATACAGCCTTAAAAATTATTTTCAGCAGTCATACCATGCTGCTGCTGTCTCATCTGCAATCTGGATCAGAATCACAAGAGGATTCTGAAGGAATACAGAAAAGTTTTTGCTCTCCATCGGAGCAAGATCTGAAAAACCCATGTGGCGGCTAACGGCTTCAATAACATATCTTTTCTTAATGAGGGAAGGCATGCATTCAAGGAGCCTAAGGACCGATTCATTCCCGTGTCCGAGATTTCTGTTGTCATATCGGACTGAATAGCATTCTGTTTTTACCCAGTTTCCGTTTTCATCTTTTACGTTACGGAAGTCTGAGTTGTATAGTCCTGCCTTGCAGAAATCGTGTGTGATGCAGGAAATGAAAATGTCTTCTGCAGTAACAGGGTATTCATTTTCAGTGCCCTTGCATTCTTCGTAGTTTTCAAGAACTGGAAGTGCGAGCTTCAGTGCCTGGACTGTTACAAGAAGTGAATGCTCAGCGAGTCCCCCTTTATAGTTTCCGTGGAAACAGGTAGAAGCTGGTGAAGTAAAAAACTCATGTTCCTTCATCCAGGATTTGAGAGCTTCAGCTTCTTCTTTGTTACTGATAATATAATCAGCCATTTTCAAAACGGCAGTTTCTGTGTCTTCTTTTTCATTGAAAATTTTGATCAGATTCTGTGCCTGATTTTTAAGTGATGTTTTTTCGTTATCTGTCATATGCCTATAATATAAAGGTGGTCATGTCTCATATAACGCTATAGGTTTATCGATTTATATTTTTTTCTGTAAACATTTATATGTTATAATTCTTTTACTATTTTTTAGAGGAGAAACTGATGTTAAAGAAGGTTGCAGCTTTTGTTTTTGTAGCGATGTTGTTTTCATCGTTGTTTGCGAAAGATTTCAGTCAGGTTAAGGCTGGAGACAAGAAAGATTCTGTAATTAAGAAAGTAGGAACTCCGTCCAGAACATTTAGTGATGGGGATAATGAATATGATATCTGGATTGATGGTTCTAAAATTTGGTTGGTAAGTTTTGCGAAGGGAATAGTTGATACAGAACCATCTGAAATTGAGGAAATGTTTAATGCCTTGCTTGAAATGAAGACTGCTTTCAGTGCTTTGGGTGATGCTTTTGATAGTATTTCGGAAACTGTTTCTGAGACAAAATCAGCTGTGGCTCTGCCAGTAGAAAATGAAGATATTATAAATAAAATTGAATTAACTGTTGTTGAATGTAAGATTTATGAATCATGGAGTGGTGATAATAAACTTGGTTATAGAATCAAGCTTAAGAACAGAAGTGAAAAAGAGATAACAGAACTTGAAGTTGTTACTTATTATAGAGATAAGGAAGGTAATATTTTCTTTGAAGATACGGTTCACCCTGTAAGTTCATATAAATCAACTAAATTGAAACCTAATTATTCGCTCTTTTATCCGGAAAGTTCGAATTCATATCATCCGATTTCGGGAATTGACCTTGAGGAATGGGACGGCGGAAAAGTTGATTTTGTTATTACATCTGTAAAAACAAAATAGTCTTTTATGTTAATTCTAGCTTAACGGGGTGGATTTCTGTGATTCATGAAATCTTACCCCTTAAACATTGCACTTAAAATTTCCTAAAATATTTTGTATCTGCATCGTTATTTGAGACACCACCCTATGTATATTACTGTCATAAACATTAAAAGCATGGAGGCTTTGATTTATGACAGATTCAAATGTTGTTTCAATTATTGGTCGCCTGACAGGCGATTGTGAAATCTCTAAAGGTACAAACGGCAACATGTACGGCCGTTTTTCAATTGCAGTAAACCGTTCATATCTTGCAGGCGGTGACTGGCATGATGAAACCAGTTTCTTTGACTGCTGTATGTTTGGAGATATCTGCGGTGTAA
>JAZUJH010000087.1:0-20880 GCA_045642665.1 Treponema sp. | reverse complement strand
CGGCAACTGTTTTTGCACCATGTTTCTTACATTTGACCCTTGGCAGACGTGCATGAATGTATGTTTTGTACTGAAAGAAATTCAGATGCCTCCATGTTCGCTCTGAAACGTCATACGCTGCTGAAATTTCGTTGCAATCGCGTTCAGGACACTGAAACTGTGCCCCTCTGTCAAATCCTGTACCGATGTGGAGTTCCTGCTTCCCGACTTCTGCTGGCTTAAAGTCGACACAAACAATTTTCCAGGGTGCCCTTAAATTTAATGCCGCTGTAAACAATTCTACGGTTTCCATTTCTACATATTGACATATTTACCCATACTTTTCAGCGAAAGGTCTTATTTTTTTTATGAATGGTGGCATCGAATTAATTAACAAAATTTATAAGGTACTTAACGGACTTGGAATTACAGAAAAAGATTTCGCAGATAAAATTAGTCCAGCACCTGGTACAATGGCAACATGGAAGACAAAGGATATATTTTCTTCCGGTGATACCCTTGCAAGAATTGCTTCAGCCCAATAAACAAAAATATTTAAAATTGCTTATCAGAATATACAATTAACCTGTCAAACTAGTTTGCCCAAACAGCTCATCGGCAGCATCTGCAGCCGACTAAATTGCAGTAACCATTCCAGAAATATCAGCCCCGGTGCAATGGTCAGTCATATTGATTGAACTGTGACCTGCAATTTTCTGAAAGGTTTCTCCTGCAACATTTCGGCGCATACGGGTAATGTATGTGTAGCACAGAAATCGGAACATAAGAACATATTTTCCAAATTCAGTTCCAGATTTTCCAAGAATATCCCCTAACCATTGTTATACCAGCCATTTACGGATTGTTTTTCCATATCGCTGGAATACAAAATCCTCAGGACCGGGATTCTTATAGCAGATATATTTTCTCACAATTCATGCAAGATCTTACTGCAACGGAACAACTCGAATCTTTTTGGCATCTTCAGATCCGCATTTATTGAAAACCGTCGGGAATTGCAATTTTTTAGAGGTTCACTTAGCATTCTTAACCATCATCATTTGCAGCTCCCTTTTCCTGTTTACATTTTTTCTTCCATACCCGATGAACCGTGACGGACGCAAATTAATGAACGCCATGCAACTGGTACACATATTATCCTGGACGTCCGTTGTTTTCAGGCACAATGTTTTCACAGGTCGGAGACTCTCTAATTTTCCGAAGGTCACATATCTTCATTCATCCCGGCAGGCAAAAACAAAATCATTTAAAATCAGAACTCCCCCAGACTCTTCATCTGTTCCGTATACTGTCCGCAGCCGGAATACATGACGAGAGGAGGCACCACTTCCGCTCCACAAGAAGAACTTTTTATGGCCTCAGTCATTACCATTGTCGCAGGCTTTTCCGCTGAAGGATGGACAAAGCAGATTTTCCTTGCAGAAAATTTGTTGCGCTCAAAGGAAGCCAGAATTTCCTGCAGCCGGAGGGGACGGTGAATCATATAGAATTTTCCTCCAGACTTAAGCAGAAGCGATGCCGTGTGCACAACATCTTCCAGTGAACATTTTATTTCCTTCCTTGCTATTGCGACAGCTTCCTCAATGCAGTCAGCACCGTTTTCATTTTTCATGAACGGGGGATTGGAAAACACTGCGTCATATGTATTCTTTTCAAGCAGGCCAAAAGGATTCTTTATGTCTCCTTCAAATATCCTGATACGGTCCTGGAGCCCGTTGAGTTTGACGTTTCTTTTTGCCAGTTCCGCGGACTCATGCTGAAGTTCAAGCCCATGTACACTGGAAACAGAATTTCTTGCAGAAACTATAAGAGGAATGATTCCCGTGCCCGTCCCCAGGTCACATATTTTCTTTGCCCTGGAAACATCAGCCCACCTGCTCAGAACAACGGCATCTGTCCCGAAACAAAATTTTTTTCGGTTCTGAATAATCCTGAGCCCGAACTTTTCAAGAGAATCTATGCGTTCATCTTCACTTAGAATTAAATTTTCCATACTCTGCTGACATTCTACATAATTTTTTTTCCTTAAAGAAGTATTTTTTATAGAATTTTTTTCACAATAGTGATAGCATAGCTACCATAAAACGCTGACTTACAGAACGGCGTTTAACTTTTGGAGGAAATCATGAAATCCATTATCAGGAAAACAGCAGCAGGTCTCTCTCTCGCACTTGCATTGCTGGCTTTTTCAGGATGTGCAAGCTCAACAAAGTCTGCACAGATGACACGCGACGGTGAAGTACATGAACTTGTTGTTCTGCACACAAATGACCACCACGGAACAGTTTTAGCAAAGGACGGCAAAGCCGGTCTTGCACAGCGTGCAACTTTCATTAAGGAACAGAGAGCACAGAACGAAAATGTTCTTCTCCTTGATTCAGGCGACATCAACACAGGTAGCGCAGTTTCAAACATGTTCAATGCAGAGCCTGATATTCTTGCATACAACATGATGAAGTATGACGCATCAACTTTCGGTAACCATGAATTTGACGGTTCACTTGCAAAGCTTACAAAACAAATGAAGATTTCAGAATTCCCATGGGTAAATTCAAACATCAGGAAGGGAAACAAATATCTTGGGATTCCATACATCACAAAAGAATTTGATGACTACCGCGTAGGTATCTTCGGTCTTACAACTTTGCGCAGCCTTGTCATTGCAAGCCCTGATGCAAGCCTCACTTTTGCAGACGAAGTTGCGACTGCAAAGGAAATGGTAAAGGTTCTCAAGGAAAAAGAGAACTGCGACATCATCATTCTTATTTCCCACTGCGGCGACATTCTTGAAGCTCCGGACCAGAACACATCATACGTCATTGCAGAAAGCGTAGACGGAATTGACATGATCATTGACGGACATTCACACAGTTACTTTGAAACAGCAAAGAAAGTTAACAGCACATACATCGTAAGCGCCAACGAATGGGGAAAATACGTCGGAAAGGGTGTTCTCTCTGTTCAGAACGGAAAACTTGTAAACTTCGCATGGAAGCCTGAAGCAATCACATCTGACAAGTATGCAGAGGATGCCGAAGTAAAGGCTCTCATTGACCCTTATGTTGCAAAGGCAAATGAAAGTCTCAAGGAAGTTGTGATGCACACAAGTGATGAATTTGTTTTCGGCAAGAAGCTTACACGCTACCAGGAAATGCCTCTCGGAGACTTTGTATGTGATGCAATGGTTTCTTACGTAGAATCTACAGGAGTTAAAGTAGACGGAGCCATTGAAAACGGAGGCGGAATCCGTGCTCATCTTCCTGCAGGAGATGTTACAAGAGAAGACATTGTTACAGTTCTTCCTTTTGAAAACTACCTGTATGTTCTCACCCTCAGGGGTAGCGACCTTAAGGAACTCTTCAGCTTCATCGGAAGCGTAAAACAGGGTGCAGGAGCTTTTGCTCAGGTTTCCAGAGGAATCCGCTACACAATCACTTATGATGAAGAAGGAAACGGTTCTATTTCCGACCTTACAATCAACGGAAAGAAAATTGATGACAACGCAACTTACCGCATTGCTACAAACGACTATATGGCAGGCGGCGGAGACGGATACGTTGCGTTCAAGAATGCAATTGATTCCTACAACTCTTCAATGCTTTTGAGTGATGTAGTGATTTCTTACGCCCAAACACTCAAAGGTCCTGCAGTTCCAACTTCTGACGGACGCATTACGGTTATCGGCGGAAACCTTCCTCAGTAATTCCAGCCCGACGAAATAAAAAAAAGGGATGTCCTGTTGCTTTACCGGTCATCCCTTTCTGTTTCTTTTTGCTTTTCCGAAATACTTTTATTCTTCCCCCGAAAGCCGGTAAAGAATTTCAGCTGCCTCTTCATCTCCAAGCTCCGCTGCTTTCTTCAGACATTCGGTTCCCTTTTCGATGTTCCTCTTTGTACCGACACCCTCTATGTAACAGCAGCCAAGATTTTTTAATGCAGGAGCATAATCCTGTCTGGCAGATCTCTTCCAGCTGATGAAAGCCTTCGTCTCATCAGCCTTTACTCCTTCCCCGTTCATGTACAAGGTTCCAAGGGAAAACAGAGCCACAGGATCATCCTGCTGAGCGGCCCTGGAGTACCAGTCAAAGGCAAGCTTAAAGTTCGCACCGACACCTATACCCTCTTCATAACAGAAGGCAAGATTGCATTGGGCTTCCTTGAGACCTGCTTCAGCGGCACGCCTGAAACCATTAACGGCTTTTTCAGGTTCAGTTTCAAAACAGCCCAAGGACTGCTCATACAAAATTTCAGCTTCTTCCGAAGTTTCTGTCATATCATTTACCGCCAAAAAGTTTATTCAGTGCCCAGATTACAATTCCCATTACGTAGGAACCGCCCACAATGGCAACAGTCCACATTACGCTTACCGTTATGCTCTGCTCGTATACATGAAGAAAAGGATACGGTCCGTAAAGAATCCTCATGTAATTCAGGTAAATAGAAATTCCTGCATACAGTGCGGCAGGAAGAACTGCGAGCACTGTGCATGGGAACTTAATCTTCGGAGTATGCTCAAAGAAGAGAAAAGAGAATATTGCAAGGGAAGGACATACCAGATGCATAAAGAAATTTGAACTTTGAAGCATATAGTAAACCACATTCTCTGTCTCATATCCTCCTGCAGCAGGAATAAGAACTGCAAGAACCGTAACCATTGTAAGAGTAACAGCATTTGTTGCCACAAACTTAAACGCATGCAAAGCCTTTGGCACTGTTCCGTTTCCCTTAAGATCCCGTACAAGACTGAGCACATAAATGAAGGAACAGATTCCAAGCAGAATGTTACTGTCCTGAGTAAAATAAACAAATACTTTCTGAGGTGTTCCAAAATCCTTGAAGCTAAGAAAAATTCCTGCAAGTTCAAAAACAAAAATAACCACATTGAAAATCAGGGCAAGGATTTTTGCTTCCTTTTTATTGTTCGCCATAAAACTAAATCTCCTGTCGTAATTTCAAGAGCCCCCAAAACTGCGTGGTTTCAAAGGTCTCCGTATATTCAAAACAGAGCCACCCTTAAACACCATCCACAGAATTTTCAGGAGGCTCCGCTATTTCATGAAAAACGGATGCACAAAAATAAGCAGCAAATTATCCGGCAATCACTCCGCCCCATGGAATGTCAAATCTTCTGCACATTGCCTCATATTCCGCCTCGTCCTGGGAAGTGCTGCATTCTGTCACAAAAAAAGTTTCATCAGACGGCAGATTCATCAGCCTAACTGTAGAGGAACCAAGGCTTTCCAGCACTTTTCTTTCAACTTTAAGGGCCTGATTTGATACCCCCTCACGGCTGTCTATGACATTCACATCCTTCCCCGCAGCCTGAGCAATGATTTCAGCGATATGTGTAAAATGAGTGCAGCCCAGAATTATAGTATCACATCCCATTTCCGCAAAGAAATCAACAGCACCTTTGACGGCAGCAAACTTTTCCTCCCGGGTTGCAGTGAAAAGGTCATGCTCAATGAAGGATATCAATTCCGGATCACCCCTGCAAAAAACCTGGCAGTCACTGGCGAAATCATTGACTAGCTTCCTGTTGTAAGGATGATTCACAGTTGCATTCGTTGCAAGAAGCCCTATTCTCTTATTGCGTGTAACCTTGGTGGCAAGCTTTATGGCAGGAACAGTTCCAACTATAGGTGTCCCGGGAAATTCCTTTCTGAGAGCATCAAGGGCCGTAACACTCATTGTGTTGCAGGCAATTACAATGGCACGTGGATTCCACCTGCTGATGATAAGTGAAACCACGCTCTTTACGCAGGAAATAATTTCTTCCGAAGATTTCTCACCGTACGGAAAATTGGCGGTATCACCAAGATAAACACACCGTGCATCAGGCTGTTTTTCTTTCAATGTAAGCATATAAGGTATGCCGCCTGTTCCGCTGTCCAAAAAAGCAAAGTCAATTATATCTTTCATTTAAATTCTATATTCCTAAATCAAATACTGAAAAGAGAATCCAGCGTCCGTCTTGCCTTTGCGGCTGCGGATTCTGAATCTTCCGAGGATTCTCCCCACAGTCTTTTCAGCTTAAAGTTTTCGCAGAAATTTGAACGTTCCTTATCCACAACAAGCTCCTCCACAGATTCGTAGCAATCATAATGGCTTCCCGGAGAATAGAACTGACAGTTCCTGCACGAATGCAAATCCTTTCCGCAGTCAGGACAAACATCGCTTCTTGTAACAATTTCAAAACCCTTTACTTCCGATTTACACTTCCAACACATGAAATAGATTTTATCCATTTGACAGAATGTTTTCAATAGCATAAAGTATATAGTATGTACACTTTCAGTTTATGCAGGCATCCAGGGTGCAACAAGTTCGCAATATCCCGGATAAACAAGGAAAAAAATATAATTGAGGACGGAGACTTCTGCCTTGACCACCAGGAAAACAAGGAATCTGTCCAGCAGGATATACTGAACTACATTTCCGCCAACGAGAAAATCGTAGGGCTTAACGCAAACGGAATAATTGTAGAAAACCAGGACATTTCTGACAAAAAATTCTACGGATGCATGTTCCTGCGCACAAAATTCAATAATGTCCATATAACCAACATGAGAGTCAGAATGTGCATGTTCGATTTCTCAATGTTCACGAGCTGCGGATTCATAAAAAGCAACATCCAGTTTTCATCTCTCTCAGGAAGCAGGCTGGAGCATGTCTATTTTACAGGCAGCGACCTTGTGCACAACAATTTCAACGGAATAATGGCATACCAGTCTTCATTTGATGGTACGAACCTTTACAACAGCCGCTTCATAAAGGCGGTTCTCATAAACACTTCAATGAACGACTGCAACCTTAAGAAGGCAATCTTCTACGAATCAATGAGAGAAGGAATAAGCTGCAAATATTCAAACACAAATGACGCCCTCACTGAACGGGACAAATCAAAGCTCAGGGGAGACTTCAACAACTCGTTTTTCACTGACGGCGGTACACAGGAAGAAGCAGAATGAAAATATATTTTAACCTTTCCTTTGAAGCATTCACAAACTCCTACGTGATTGTCAATGACAATCCGGACGTAATGGAAGCAATCATCATAGACCCCGGAAAGATTACCCCGCAGATAATCGAGCAGATAGAAAACGGCGGATACACTCTTACAGGAATTTTCATTACCCATAACCACGAAAGCCATGTGCGCGGAGTCTCTACGCTTCTTAAGATATATACACCAAAAATCTACGCCGCAGACTATGAGGTATGCGGATTCAAGACTTACGTTATCAATGGAGACGGAAAAATAAATGTTGCGGGACTGGACATTGAATACTATTCAGTTGCAGGACATACAGCCGACAGCATGGTTTTCAAGATAGGAAACACAATATTCACAGGAGATACAATTTTAGGTGGAATGATAGGTGATACATCCGGAAAATATTTCAAGTCATTCCTGAAGTCAAACATAGAAAAGAAAATCTTTTCCCAGACAGATGACCTGGTTCTTATGCCAGGTCACGGTCCTCCGTCAACAATCAGAAGTGAAAAGAACTATAACCTGGACATTTCATTCTGATTACAAGGATTCCTATCTTCTGATAAGACTTACACGGCCGCAGGCAAATCCCCAGCGGTCAAACACGTATTCATCAAAATGGGAGCCTGCCTGGTAAAGAGCTTCAGCCCTGTTGGTTCTTATATACCAGGCAAGAACAGGAAGTTTCTGCATTACATAAGGCATTCCCGTTCTTGAAACAAAGTAATCCCGAACTTCAGAGAGGGACTGCTGCAGAATATATGCCATGAATTCGTTGTGCATAAGATACAGGTTGTTCCTGTCATACATAAGGTTAGGCTGGCTGAGCCAGTACTGCTTCAGGAATTCAATTGTCTGCGGATCACAGGAATCATACCGCTCCCTTACAAACTCCCTGAACTCTTCATCAACAAAATAAATTCCGTGCCAGCTTTCATGATTCAAAAAGAGCCATCTCAAAGCGTCAGCTGATTCCCGTGCAATGGAAATGACAGCACCTTCTCCCGGAATGAAGGTATGTCCGTCAAAACGGATTATTCCGCTCTGAATAAGGGCATCCCTAAGGACAAGCTCCTCTTCATTCAGCACAAAGTTTTCAGAATAAGCCTTGGTAAAAAAAGCTGCAAGATCATCTGACTTATAGTCGTGGGCGTTATAGCCGTGAGTCCTTTCAATGAAATCATTATCAACAAGAGTACCTATGTATCCAATCTTTTCAACAAAAAATGCAAGACGAGAGAAGAATCTGTCCTGAGTCTTGTAATCCGAGAAGTCAAAGAAAAGAACATGAGGGAAATTCTGCCAGGAATAGTACTCGTAGTTCTCGTTACGCCAATTCTGTTTAGGCCAGTCAGGAATCATGCCAAGGTCTGTAGGGAGAGGAGCTGTAAGCTGAAGATTTTCCTCCATCATCATCCTGAGCACCTGTGAAGCGTTTGACTCTACCCTTACAGTAGAATAAGGATTCTTTACGCTTGCCGACTGGATAATGAAATCCTTCTGGCGCAAGGTTCTGCGCACAAGCAGTTCCTCGCTGCCGTACACAAACTGAACTGCAGTCTGGTTATCAACAGTACCGACTCCGTTAAGGTCTGTAAAATCAAGCGTAATCTTGGGAAGAAGAGCCTTCTTTGAATTGCGCTTAGGAAAAACATTTCGTCCGTCTGAAAAATCAAACGAAGTAAAGCTGTTCAGATTGATTCTCCCTCCGGAACAGCCCAGGGCATAAACAGGCTTTTCAGGATTATTTATATCAAAACCCAGCTTAGGATTCGTAAACCTGACATCAGCAATGTGATAACTCATTTTCCCGTAAACAAAAAAACCCCTCGGGATATCGAAATTTCGTTTGAGGCACTGGGAAACGCTTACGCCCTTGTATTTGAGATTATAGAAAATTCCTGAACTAGTTTCCCTTGTGTCAAGGAGCTTCTTGATTTTGCCGTCCTCATCAAAGTCATTGGGATACAGGAATCCCATACCATATTCAGCATCTTCCGAAAGAAAAACTTCCTGGTCCCATATGAAGTCCACCTGAATGGAGGCACCGTTATATTTCTTTACAGTATCAACCAAAGTCTGTCGCTGATTTTCCGTAAACTCATAGAACATGTATGTAGTTCTGGACGAAGACTTGGAACAACCCTTGCGGGCATCCCTGTTGAGAGGTATAAAATTTTCCCCGTCCATCCCAAGATCAAGATTATATGTTTCAGCAACCTTAGACAAAGCGAAGCTGCCTGCACAGAGCAGAAATAGCAGAACTATTATTGTTGTCATTACTCTTTTTAACTTTTTCATAGCACCCATAATACTACACTTTTTTCATATTTTAATCTACACTTAAGGACATACCCAACAATTATGAAGAAGTTCCTGCCAAATTCAGAACCGATGAACCTGAACGGTTCTGGCTGCAGCACTTCTAGGTCACATGAAAATTTACAGGGGAACTTCTGACTGCAATTTTTGGAGCAGCCCATGATAAGTTTTACAAAACCATGGCTAAAAAACGTAAAGGCCCTTCCAGAAAAAATACGTTTTTCCAGTAAGACATCTACAAAAAAACAGCGGAAAATTCTATACTAGCAGACAGATACCGGAAACCGTAAACAAATTTCAGACGGAGGCATAAATTGGACGCAATTATTCCCAACAAAGATTTTCTTCTTACCCTGAACAACCTCACAAAAAAAATAATTTCAGGATCCCGCACAAAATTATGTCCCCTGTATCCGCTGTGGATTTTTATGGAACAAGGCATTCCGAAAGATATTATCTCATTCGGGCTTACAGGAATAGGAATAAGCGGCAGGGATATTTTTTATCATGCGGAAATAAGGTATACGGAAAACGGGGAACTGAAGCTCATGAAAGAGAAACTCAGGTTTGCCAGAATCCTTGGTCCCGCTGAAGAAAATGAAATGATTAAAGAGATTTCAGGACACGCAGAAAGTTTGAACTTTCCTCTCAGGCAAAGAGTCTTCCGCACAGGAACTGTTGAGCAGCATAACAATTCCTGGCGGCTTTATAACGAAAAGTGGCACAAGCTGAACAAAGTGAACGACTAAAAATTTCCAGCTTCCCGATGCATCCTGACATTGCCTGCACAAGCAGTTCAGTTACATCAGTTTTTCACCGCGGTCCATCGCAACGAGACCAGACTTAAGAAGCTCAAGAATTCCGTATGGCTCAAGGAGTCTGATGAGTGAAGAAATTTTATTTTCACTGCCGGTTGCTTCCACGATAAGAGCATTTTCAGAAACATCAACAATGTGCGCACGGAAGATATTGCAGGTTTCAATAATAACGGCACGCTTCTCACCGCTTGCCTTTACCTTGATGAGGGCCATTTCCCTCTGGGTTGTGACATCAGGAAGACAGTGTTCAATAGAAATAACTTCAACAAGCTTGGAAAGCTGCTTCTCAATCTGCTCAAGAATATATTCGTCACCACGAACGACAATAGTCATTCTTGATCGTCCTTCCTGTTCAGTTTCGCAAACAGTGAGCGAGTCAATGTTATAACCGCGGCGGCTGAAAAGACCGGACACACGACTAAGAACACCCGCATGATTTTCTACAAGCACTGAAAGTACATATTTTTCCATAAAATTTTCCTCCTAAGAAATCTATAAAGCTACAGACTGTTCATTCTGTTTCTGTTTTCAAAATACACACCGAGAACTCTTATATCCTCGGCATTTTCCCTGAGCATATCCCTGAGACGTCCCACATATTCGGATGCAGAGCAACCAGAAATGTCCGAAGGAAGCTCCGCATCAGCATAAAACCGGTAATTCCACGGCTCACCTTCAAAAGGACGTGACTCAAGCCTTGTAAGATTGACCCTGAAGTCATTGAAAATACCGAGGGTCCTGTACAGGGCTCCGGGTTCATTCTTTGTCTTTATAATGAAGCTGGCCATGTTTTCCCTGACATTACTTTCCCTGGAAGGAGCCTGCCTTGAAACCGAACGTATCACAACAAACCTTGTAAAATTGCTCGGATCATTCTCAATATCCTCTGCAAGAATATCAAGACCATAAAGACCTGCATTCACGGAACTTGCGATCGCAGCGTTGGACCTGCATCCTGTTTCGCTTACAAATTTTGCGGCATCAGAAGTTGAAGTCGAATCAACTACAACCCAATCCTTATGCCTTTCAAGAAATTTCTTGCACTGGCCGAGAGCCTGCGGATGAGAATAGACAGTCCTGATATCATCAATGGAAGTTCCCCTGACACAAAGCAGGGTATGCCTTATGTTCAGCGTGACAGCCCCAACAATTGTAACATCCTCGAACCTTGAAAAATTATCATAGTTCTGGTAAACGGAACCTGCCAAGGAATTTTCGATAGGAATCATCCCGTAGTCACATTTTCCGTCAACAACGTTCTGAAAAATTTCACCAAAGGATTTTACTGCAACGGCTTCAACATTTTCACCGTCAAAATATCTTGCAACCGCCTGCTCAGCATAGGCTCCCCTCTTTCCATTATAGGCGCAGGTAAGCTTAACAGGAGCAACGTTACGTATATGGGAAACACTTTTTCCCATAACAGGTGCAAGAGCTTCTATGTCATGCATCATCTTGTCGAACTGCTCCGGCAAAAGTGACGCAGCTCCACCTGCAAGAGCCTTTGAAGGATTATTATGAACATCAACCATTATACCGTCAGCCCCGGAAGCAATAGCAGCAAGCCCCATAGTCTGAACCAATTCACGATGTCCCAGAGCATGACTCGGATCAACAATAACAGGAAGATGCGTCAGGCCTCTCAGAACAGGAATGGCAGAAAGGTCAAGAGTATTACGGGTGGCATGCTCAAAAGTACGTATACCTCTTTCACAGAGAATGACATCATCAGTACCGGAAGCCAGAAGATATTCAGCTGACATGAGGAATTCTTCCAAAGTTGAAGTGTATCCTCTCTTAAGAATAACAGGCTTTCCCATTGCGCCGACTTTCCTGAGCAGATCAAAGTCCTGCATATTCCTTGAACCTATCTGGAAAACATCCACATAGTCATTGAGAACAGGAAGAAGGTCAGGCGTAATAATTTCTGAAACAACAGGAAGCCCGAACTTGTCGCCGGCCTCCCTAAGATATCTGAGACCTTCCTCTCCCGTTCCCTGGAAAGCATAAGGAGAAGTCCTTGGTCTGAATGCCCTTCCCGAAAGCATTACCGCACCGCTGGAAGCAACAGACTCCGCGATTTCCATAATCTGTTCACGGCTTTCAACTGCACACGGACCGGCTATTGCAACAATACGCTTTCCTCCGACCCTTATAATCTGGTTACGGTTCGTAGGGATTCCCACTACCGTATTTTCACGCCTGAATTCCCGGCTGGCCATTTTATACGGACGCGAAATAGGAATAACCTTTTCCACGCCACTCATTTTTTCAATTTCATCAGCATTCATTGAAAGTTTTCCAACGGCAGCAAGAATGGTATCCTCTTCACCGGAAACCTCATTCAACTTGAATTCTTTTCCAAGAAGAAAATTCTTCAGATCTGATTTATCTTTTTCGCTAATATTTTTCTTAAGAACAATTACCATCTTTAACCGCCGAAGAAGTTTTCAATTACTAGAACTTTGTAACATTCCAGCTTACTGTACGGAGAATATCACCGAACACACCGGCAGCAGTTACTCCTGCACCTGCACCGTATCCGCGTACTGTAAGCGGAATCGGTGTATAGCGTGCCGTAGTAAATACGAAGGCATTTTCACCGCCGCGTACACCATAAAGAGGATCCTCAGGTCCTACTTCAAGCATACCTACACTGACCTTACCGTCCTTGATGCTTGCACCCATACGCAGAACCTTGTTCTCCTTTTTGAGTCCCTCGATTTTCCTTTCAAAATAGGAGTCTAGTTCAGGAAGCTTTGCAAGGAATTCTTCCGTGGTACCTTCAAGACTGAAATCCTCAGGGAAGATGGAATTCATCTGAATGTTTTCAAGTTCAATTTCCATACCCGCTTCACGAGCAATAATAAGAGCCTTGCGTGCCACGTCAGTTCCCTTAAGGTCATCACGAGGGTCCGGTTCCGTATAGCGAAGTTCCTTTGCTTCAAGAACAGCTTCACTGAACTTCCTGCCCTCATCAAGCTTACCGAAAATATATGAAAGAGAACCTGACATGATGCCGTTGAAAGCTGTAAGCTTGTCACCAGACTTGAAAAGGTTCTGGAGAGTATCAATAATCGGAAGACCTGCACCTACGTTTGTTTCATAAAGGAATCGCACGTGCATTTCGTTTGCGGTTTCACGGAGCTTTCTATAAAAATCCATGCTCATGGAGTTTGCACGCTTGTTAGGTGTCGCAACGGACATTCCTGCCTTGAATACATCAAGATAACGCTCAGGAAGATCATAGCTGGCAGTACAGTCAACGAAAATAGGATTAAGAGGCTTCGTCTCCTTAACGAATTCAATGATCTCGTCAAGATTTGTCTTCTTTCCACTGGCCTTAACTTCATTGCGCCAGTCAGAAAGATCAAGACCTTCCGCGTCAAAAATCATGCCGTCAATGTTAGCGATCGCCATAACCTGAACATCAATTCCCTGTTCAAGCAAAGCCTTCTGCTGGTCACGGATCTGGTCAACCATTGTACCGCCGATAGTACCGACACCGAATGCGAACACCTGTATTGACTGGACTGTATTGAAGAAGAACTGATGCACAACACGAACCGCCATGTCACCGTCAGAAGCATTGATTACAGCAGAAATTGAACGCTCTGAAGACCCCTGTGCGATTGCAAGAATATTAACATCACGGCTGGCAAGGGAATCAAAGAATGTACCCGCAACACCGCGCTTTGCCTTCATTCCGTCACCGATGATTGAAACAATTGCGCAGTCTGTTCTCACGTCTATCTGATTAATAAGCTTTGATGAAATTTCAAGAGAGAATTCATTCCTGAGAAGTTCCTGAACCGCATCAGCATGGGCCTTTCTTACACAGAAAGACAATGTATATTCAGAAGAAGACTGTGTGATAAGAAGAATCGAGATTCCTGCGTTTCCCACGACTGAGAAGACGCGGGCTGCCATACCTTTTCTTCCCTTCATTCCGGAACCGCTGACAGAAATCATTGCGCAGTCCTTGAGACAGGAAATACCTCTTACAGGACCATGAGATTTTTCAACCTCGAAAGGACCTCTACCGATTCTTGTACCACGGGAAGCAGGATTATGAGAATTAAGGCTCCATGCCTCAATGTCTTTTGCGGCAAGAGGAGCAAGTGTCTTAGGATGAAGAACCTTTGAACCGAAGAATGAAAGTTCCATTGCCTCTTCATAAGTCATATCCTTAACAAGGATCGCATCCTTTACAACCCTAGGATCCGCTGTATAAATACCGTCCACGTCCGTCCAGAATTCAACTTTCTTTGCACCGAGCGATGCTCCTACGACGGCAGCTGAAAAATCAGAACCGTTTCTTCCCATGAGCCCCATTACAGGTTTCTCAGACTTTCCTCCGATCCATGAACAAATGAATCCCGGGAAAAGGAGAATCTGTGCCATCTTTCCGGCACCTTCACGGTAAGGTGCAAAAGCTTCAGCACAGCGTGCATAATCAGGATCACCTTCAGCCTGGTCACCTGTAGTGAAAATAAACTTGCGGGAATCAAGAAGAAGTACGCTCTGCTTCCTGGCAAGAAGGACAGCCTCCACAATAGGAGCACTCATAAGTTCACCCATGCCCATTACACGGCAGTAAACTCCCTTAGGACATTCACCGAAAGAAGAAATACCGTTAAGAAATTTTTCCAGGTCCCTGAGCTGAAATTCAATCTTTGCAAGGACAGCATCAGAATTGAATTCCTCAATGGTTGACTTTATTTCTGCACAGATATCACTGTGAACACTGCGAATCTGGCTTACATAAGTTTCGGCACTGCCGCCTGCAATGCACCCGTCAATTGCTTCCTGAAGCTTGTTTGAGATGCCGGCCACAGCACTTACAACAACTGAAATGCGGTCTTCTGCGGCTCTTCCCAGCATAATGTCAACGCTGTTAAGAATACGGCGAGCAGAACCCATACTTGTTCCACCGAATTTTAATGTAAGCATATAATTCCTCTTATATTTGAATTCTTCTGTACAGGGAATCTCCAAAATTACAATCCCAGAGATAACTTTGAAAACGCGATGTCCCAGTCCCTGTAATTTCAAGGATTGAAACTCGGAGGCATTTCTAAAAAATATTTTCCGAAAGCACCCTGTATTTACAAAATTTTGCATAATTATACCGTTTTTATTCAAAAATATCAACTGAACTTGTGAAGAATTTACTCGCATTAAAATTTATAAAGCATTAGTTAAGAATAAAAAAGCACAGAACGTACGGAAATCAGAAAATATAATTGCCGGCGGATACTTTATGCAGAATCCCAAAAACTGAAATTCTTAGGGACTTCACGCCAGCAAAAAAATCCCCGCACAGAATGCGAGGACAATATACCACTGCATCTACAGAAAAAGAATTCCAAATACCGTTCCCGCAAGAACAAGGAACACAGGATGGATCTTCTTTACAAAGAAAAGAACACACATGCAGAGTCCGTAAAAAATAATCGACTTCCAGACAAAAAGGTCCGTAATCCTTGAACTCTCCCGGAAGGCAGGAACATCCAGCAAAGCTATAATAAAAACATTTACCAGCGCAACAAAAATAATCCCTCCCGTTGCAGGCCTCAAAGTGCCGAAGGCGCTCTGAACGAGAGGCTTCTTCTGGAAACCGTTAAAAAAGAACCGCGAGACCAGCATAATTATGACAAGGGACGGAAGAACTTCTCCCAAGGTTGTAACTATGCCTCCCAGAGGACCGTAAAGTTCATTTCCGCAGTAGGTGGCAAGATTAATGCCTATAGGTCCTGGAGTACTTTCGCTGATGGCAAGCATATTAAAAAATTTTTCAGCAGAAATAATATGGTACCTGTCAACAAGAATCTGCTGCATGAACCCTGCCGCAACAAGACCTCCGCCGACAGCAAAAAGCCCTACATAAAAGAATATAAAGAAAAGATGAACAAGCCCGAGAAATCCTGTAAACATTTATTTTCCCTCCCCCTCATTCTCTCCGGATTCTTCTGACTTTTCGGATCCGACCTTCGATCTGTTTCCAGAAACAACGAAAATACAAATTCCAAGTACCGCTGAAGCAAGAACAATTATGACGGAAGGAACCCTGAAGAAATAAACGGAAACAAAGGCCGAACCATAAAAAATCCAGTGCCACCACTTCTTCACTGACTTCCTTGCAAAATTAACCACCGCAAACGTTAGCAGAGCACATACAGCCACGTTGATTCCTTTCAGAGCCTTCTGGACCCATACAATGTCCTCAAAATTTGAAATGAAAGCTGCAATTATACTGATGATTATAACGGAAGGAGTTACTACACCGGCCGTAGCAAAAATTCCGCCCAGGACTTTCTTCTGCTTGTAGCCTACAAAAGTTGAAACATTAACAGCAATAACTCCAGGAGTAACCTGTGATATAGCATAATAATCCACAAGGTCTCCGGATTTTACCCAGCCCTTCCTGTTGACAAGCTCACGCTCCAGAATAGGAAGCATGGCATAGCCTCCGCCAAAAGTTACGGCACCTATCTTGAAAAATGTAAAGTATAGATCTAATAAAAGTTTGAACATTCTTCAATTATATACAGAACGTTCAGCCTTTTCAATTAAAAGGAACGCACAGTTTTCCGGCAATATTCCGGATACAAAAAAAAAGAACGTCCATAAACCCAGCCAAGTGAATTTTCAGACGTCCCATGATATTCAGACCTTTTTATGCGCTAGTTTCTGTCATATTTTCTGCTGAGCTCAAGAAGCCTTTCACTTCCAGCCTTGTCAAGAAGATTCCTGTCCATACGCCACGACCAGTTGCTTCCTGTTGTTGAAGGAGTGTTCATCCGGCCTTCCTTTCCGATGCGGTAGATATCCTGGAGAGGAATAATACATGTATCCGCATCGCTCCCGAAAGCTTCCTCAATGAGTGCGTCCGTAAGCCCATCAGAATCAAGGTCCTTGACAAGATTGAAATAGCTCATGACATTTTCCTTGAGCTGTTCCGTACAGGAATCAAAGAACCCTTTTGTCGTATCATTGTCATGCGTGCCTGTATACACAATTATATTTTTATTCATATAGTTTGAAGGAAGATCCTTGTTCTCAGCACTCTCTTCCGTCCACGGATTGTCATTGAACGCGAACTGGAGAATCTTCATTCCCGGGAAAGCACATCCGTCACGGAGAGCTTCAACTTCAGGAGTAATAACGCCCAGGTCTTCTGCAATAATGGGAAGATCACCAAGACGGTTCCTGATTTCATCAAACAGATTCCTGCCCGGTCCCTTGACCCACTGACCGTTAATTGCATTCGGCGCCCCGTAGGGAATCTGCCAGTAAGCTTCAAATCCCCGGAAGTGGTCAATGCGTACAATGTCTACAAGGCGAAGCATATTCTGTATACGCAGAACCCACCATGAATAATTGTCATTCTTCATTGCGTCCCAGTCATACAAAGGGTTCCCCCAGAGCTGACCTGTTGCACTGAAGTAATCAGGAGGAACACCTGCACAAGTTTTCTGCTGAAGTGATGCCTGGTCATACTGAAAAAAATTCCTGTTTGCCCAGACGTCCGCGGAATCAGCTGCAACGAAGATCGGAATGTCACCGATTATTTTTATTCCGAGGGAATTCACATATTTCCTGAGCCCGTCCCACTGTTCTGCAAAGAAGAACTGGATTGCCTTGATCTGTTCAACGTCTGCCGAGTGTTCTGCGTCCCACCTTGAAACCGCAGCAGGGTCATGGGATGCAAGATCCGTAGGCCAGAAGCTGTTCCACATACTTGCAGCACCGGAAACTCCCTGCCTGCCGGCTTCGGAGTCATAATAATTTTTGATACTCGTAAAGTCAGCATAATTATTGAGCCATACCGACTGGTCATTCTTGAAGGCCTCGTACCTGATTCTGTCATCAGCTGAACAGTTCTGAAGAAAGTTTGCGGCGCACTTAAAAAGTACAGGCATCTTCCACCAGACAACGGAACCGAAGTCCACACTGCCTTCACTTTTTATATATTCAGGAGGTACAATGTCTTCTTCCCTGGCCCAGCCTCTTTCCACAAGATTGTCCAGGTCAATGAGAAGCGGATTCCCTGCGAAGGTAGAAAAACTTGCATAGGGACTGTCACCGTAACCAGTAGGTCCCAGGGGAAGCATCTGCCATAAAGTCTGTCCGGCTTCATGCAGCCAGTCAGCAAAACGGTAAGCTTCCTTTCCCAACGTACCGATACCCGCAGAACCGGGCAAAGAAGTAATATGCAGCAGAACACCGCTGTTTCTTTTGTTCATATATATCTCCTGACTGCCCGGCTCATTTCATATTATTCTACCGGGCGTTTTTTTAAAGATGCACTTTCAATTACAGCCTGTCCTTCACCAACCTGCTGTTCCATCATTGCACGAACCTTGAGAGGAAGACCGAAGAGAGTAATGAATCCCTGAGCATCCTTGTGATCATAAAGTTCACCGGTTGTAAATGATGCGATGCTTTCGTTGTAGAGACTGTACTTTGAGCCTGAACCTGCTCCGCGGATCATTCCCTTGCAGAGCTTAAGGTTTACCCAGCCCGTACAAGTTTCTTCTGTCTTGTCAACAAAAGCCATGAGCGAATCATAAAGAGTCGTGAAAACTTTTCCGTCATATATAAGTTCACCGATCTTTATGGAAAGCTGCTGCTTATAATGATATGTGTCACGGTCAAGCGTAAGATGATCCATCATGCGGTGAGCAAAATAAAGAACTGCTCCGCCAGGAGTTTCATATACCCCTCGGCTCTTCATACCTACGCAGCGGTTTTCACAGATGTCCACAAGACCGACTCCGTTTCTTCCGCCAATCCTGTTAAGTTCTGTAAGAAGTTCAAGAGCACCCATCTTCCTTCCGTTCACGCTAACAGGAATTCCCTTCTCAAATTCAATCCTAACATATTCGCCTTCTGCAGGCGCTTCTTCAGGAACAACTGTATTCTTGAGCATGTGCTTGTAGTTCGGTTCATTCTCAGTCTTTTCCAGTTCAAGACCTTCATGGCTCAAGTGCCAGATGTTCTCGTCACGGCTGTAGGACTGATCCTTCTTCATAGGAACCTCAAGTCCTCTGTCCTCAAGATACTTTATTTCTGCCTCACGGCTGTCCATATTCCATTTGTCATCGCGCCATGCCGCAATAACCTTGAGATCCGGAGCGAAAGCCTTGATGGCAAGTTCAAAGCGAACCTGGTCATTACCCTTACCTGTTGCACCATGACAGATAGCCACAGCACCTTCCTGGCGGGCATATTCAACAAGAATCTTTCCGATGAGGGGGCGTGCTGTAGATGTACCGAGGAGATATTCATCCTCGTATACTGCATTAGCCTTGACTGCAGGCCAGATGTATTCAGTAATATATTCTTCGCGAGCATCAACAACATAACATGCTGAGGCGCCGGTCCTTAAAGCACGACCTTTGATTGCTTCCCAGTCGTCCCCCTGACCAACATCAATACAAACTGCAATTACATCGTAGTCGTAGTTCTCTTTAAGCCATGGAATGATAACAGTAGTATCCAATCCACCGGAATAAGCCAAAACAACCTTGTCTTTTGCCATAACATCCTCTATGTACTTGTAATTTTATGCATTAACTATACAATTTTATTAATATTTATACAAGTATATAAATCCAAGGTACCGAAAAACTATTGCAGGATCAGCTTACATGACTATTATGCTATTTTTTTATTAAAAAAACAAATTTCATTATATTTTTTACACAGAAATACAATTTTTAATATAATGACTAATACTTTTATCATATTTACGGAGCACGAATCAAATCAAAAATCATGCACCTTCCGTCCGCTCTGCAAACTCCGTCACAACCTGGCAACTAATATTCATTCAGTGCATACTGTCCACCCCGGAATCAGTCTTCCAGAGGTTTAAATTTTTCTTTTTGTTAAGTTTAACTCTAAAAAGTAATTTTCAGAGTTAAACTTATGCATATGCTTTATAATGATAAGAATAAGAAATCGTAAACAAAAAAATCGGAGCGATTTTTATGGGCACGGGAAAAAACCGGAAGAACCGAAAAGCTTTGGATAAAAACAAAGCGTCTTGTACCTGAACCGATGACGGAAGAAGAAATTAAGGCGAGCATAAATTCACTGGACGATGAAGAAGTTAAGAAAGCATACTGCGAAATGATTTCACTTGCACAGGAAGAAGAAGCAAACCGGAACTGGCACGAGCCATGGAAAAAGAAGTCCCAAGGCTTGTTCTAAAAAAAAAACTTATAAACTTCAAAATAATTTATATGCGCATGGGATTAAACTCAGGAACAAGCATAGACGTTTCAACAAAAAAAGCACCGGGTATGTCTCAGGAAATAATCATCAGTTCTACATTCAGATCAGCTTCTGTCTGGCTGGAAAAAGCAAACTGAAAAACGCAGTGCAGCTAAAGAAAATAATCGGAGACTATGAAAGTCTTTCTGTAAATTCAAAATTTAGTAGAACTGTGGTAGAATAAAAAACACAGGAGCCTACTATGGCAAAAGAAAAAACACCACCCCGCAAAACGTTCGGACAGCGATGATTACCGTAACGGATATAAGTCAAAGACAGTGCAATCCGGTATCGGGGAAGTTGAAATTGAAGTTCTCCGGGACAGGAAATCAACTTTTGAGCCAGAAGCTGTAAAAAAAGGTCAGAAAGATATTTCAGACACAGACCATAAAATCATCTCAATGTATGCAAAAGGAATGACAACCCGCCAGATTTCTGACACCATCGAGGATATCTACG
>JAZUJH010000086.1:0-20444 GCA_045642665.1 Treponema sp. | reverse complement strand
TGATTATTTTTACAAGTTTTCTTTTCTTCATTTTTACATCCTTGATATTTCGAATAAATTAAACTGTTCAGTACTTTCTATTTTTTTTAATTTCATTGTATTTGATGAATTATTTTTACTTAAATTGCGAAATTCGTGATTCCAAAATTTCTTTACCTGTTTACAAATAGAAATTGATTCTTTTTGAATTGTACCATTAATATTTCTTTTAATTGTTGAAGGACACCCTCCTCCGCATAAATAAAAATATTTACACACTCCGCAAGACGTGTTACATATTTTTATGTACAAATCTTTGTAAAAGTTTTTTCCGATTGAAGAAAAGTCACCTTCTTTTATTTCCCCTAGTGCATATTTATCATAATCCATTAAATCCGAACATGGCATCACCTTTCCTTCATTATCAATAACAGGAGTTTCACCTGTCATTGATGTACAAAAAACATTTTTCGGTCGGTAATCAAACAATGAACAATACAGTTTTTTATTTTTATAATTTCTTCTTACATAATTTTTTGCCCTATAATAACTATTTAAGAAACTCTTATATATACAAGAAATGTTTTCACCTCGACCTACAGACTGAAGAGGCTCTAAATGATATGTAGTTACACAGGAATAATTATCAAATATATACGACACCATTTTATGTATTTTATTATAATCTGATTTTAATACTGTCGATCTTACAGATACTTCCTTATTATGGTTAGAAAAATATCTCATAGTTTTTTCAACAACCGAATTTATTTTTTTATTTTCCCAATCAATAACTTGTGCTGCACTCTTATTTAAACAAATAACTTGTTTCAAACCATCAGGACATATATATATATTATCATTACATGTATCTATTTTTACATTTTTATTTAACTGCATAAATGTTTACCCAAAAAAGACTGTCCAAAAATATCACTTACAGTATAATTACCGAAATAAATTCTGCATGACAGAACTTCTTGGACAGTCCAATTCTGTAATTATCTGTTCTGACACTGAATCGTATGAGGAGGCATTCGTCCATTGCATCCGTTTTGACAGATAGGTGAGCTAACGACAATTCCCGATAAATCAATCACTTTTACACTTGTTCTTTCATAAATCATATATTTTCTCCATTAAAAAATTTTTCTTTAGATTCTAATTATTTATTATTAACTTGTCAATGATTTTATAATTTTTTATTTACCTAGTTTCCGCTTTTGAAATTCTATATCAACCATTTTCTGATAACACCAAATTACACCTGTTCAAGCACCTATATAAAAATATATAGACCTTAAACTCTGTCTGAAAAAAACTATTTTCTATACAAGAACAATTGTCTGCCGCAAGAGAGAAACATCATCCGGCACAGATTTTTTTTCTGCTACCATCTGTTTTATTTCTTCAACGGAATACCTGTTTTCAGGATAAAGTACAACTACAGCGTCATCATTCTCTGACAGAAAATTTGTTCTGCCGTACTCAGTATAACGGGTTGCACCGATTGAAACTGCAATGAAATCAAAGGAAGCACAGCTGCTCAGATATTCGTTCACATTTTCTGCGGGACCTTCATCCTTCTGGTCATTAAGTTTATCCAGAATCCAGTCTTCCAGTTTTCCGTAAACATAAGAATAATCTTTTACAGCACTGTCTTCTCCGTAATCAAAAACTTCTCCGCCACGCACCAGAAAACTTGCAATCCTGTAGCCGTTTATTTTTCCGCTTTCCGTAAAGGAATCCATTTCAATAAGTTTTTCAGAATAACCCTTTGAACACTTTCCCCAGTTTTTTTTCACACTGATTTTTGGGACTCCTTCCTTGCGGATTGAACAGTCATTTGATGCCATAAAATATTTTGCATTCAGTTTTGAAATTTTTATTTTACCGTCTGCTTCAGTTTTCTCACATTCAAAAATTACAGCACATTCAGGTTCAATCTGAATTTTCTCTTCACCTTTCGGGTAAACTATCTTTTCAGCATCAAACGGGAATTCTCCTAAAAACGAAGGAACATTTTTTTTTGCACCGGGAATGTATGTCGGAAAAAGAGCTTTAGGTGCATTAGCTTCAGCTGTCCTAATGTTCCTGAAATCTACAGCCTCTCCCGCCTGTTCCAGATGTCCCGTAAAATTTCCTGCAATTCCGAAGCAGGGAATGTTCTTTAAGTTTATACTATCCATTGTTTTTCCTCTAATATTTTTTTGATTTTAACTGACACAGAAAAAAATTAGGGCGGCTGCAAAACTCAGTCACCCTAAACAAACTGAATCCTGGAATTACCGAACAAATTCTGCAGTTCCAATTTCGGCGGACATCTCATTCCTGGTTATCTGAGATACCTTTATTTACGCACCAATATTATTTCCCGTGTAAAGCTGATAATACTTTCCCTTCTGGTCAAGAAGTTCCTGATGTGATCCGCGTTCAATAATGCGTCCCTGTTCCAGAACCATTATGCAATCAGCATTGCGTACCGTGGAAAGTCTGTGAGCAATTACAAAGGAAGTTCTTCCGTTCATAAGAGCATCCATTCCTTTCTGTACAAGAACTTCCGTACGTGTATCAATTGAAGAAGTTGCTTCATCAAGAATAAGAACCGGAGGATCAGCAACTGCTGCACGTGCAATTGAAATCAGCTGTCTCTGCCCCTGACTCAAATTTGATCCGTCACCTGTAAGCTTAGTATTATAACCTTCAGGAAGACGCTTAATGAAAGTATGTGCGTTCGCAAGTTTTGCAGCTGCAATACATTCTTCATCTGTTGCATCAAGTCGTCCGTAACGGATATTATCCATAACGCTTCCCGTAAAAAGATGAGTGTCCTGAAGAACAACTCCAAGACTTCGTCTTAAATCAGGCTTCCTGATTTTATTGATGTTTATTCCGTCATAACGAATTTTTCCGTCCTGAATATCATAGAAACGGTTAATAAGATTCGTGATTGTTGTTTTTCCGGCACCAGTACTTCCAACGAATGCTATCTTCTGTCCTGACTTTACATCCATCTTAATGTCATGCAGAACCATTTTCTTTTCGTCATAACCAAAATCAACACCGTCAAAAACAATGTCACCATTCTGCTTTGTATAAGTGATTGTTCCTTCTGCCTGATGAGGATGCTTCCATGCCCACCTTTCAGTTTTCTCTGAAGTTTCAGCAATGTTTCCGACTTCATCAATTCTTGCGTTCACAAGTTCAACATAACCGTCATCCTGTTCCGCTGTCGCATCAATTATGTTAAAGATACGGGCAGCACCGGCACCAGCCATTACAATTGCATTAAGCTGCATACTTATCTGAGTAATTGGCTGGGTAAACGAACGGTTCAACGTAAGGAACGTTACGAGCATACCAAGTGTAAGCCCGCCAATTCCGTTCAATGCAAAAGCAGCTCCAACTGCAGCGCACAGAACATAAGTGATGTTTGACATGTTACCGTTTATAGGCATTATGATGTTTGCAATCTTATTTGCATTATATGCACTGCCGCGCAGGTTATCGTTAAGTTCTTCAAACTTCTGGATGTTCTTTTCCTCATGGCAGAATACTTTTACAACTTTCTGCCCCTGCATCATCTCCTCAATGAAACCGTTAATCGCCCCCAGATCCTGCTGCTGCTTTCCGAAATATTTACCGGAAAGCTTTGCCATTTTTCCTGTAACAGCAAGCATGAGAACAACCATAAGAATTGAAAGAAGTGTAAGCGGAATGTTCAAAGCAATCATGCTCACAAAAGTTGTTACAAAAGTAATTGTCGCACTAATGAACTGCGGAACGCTCTGGCTCATTACCTGACGCAAAGTATCAACGTCGTTTGTGTAGACAGACATTATGTCACCATGAGAGTGAGTGTCGAAGTATTTAATCGGAAGTGATTCCATTTTGGTAAACAGATTGAGCCTGACCTTCTTGAGAGTTCCCTGGCTGACGTTTACCATAATCCTGTTTGAAAGATATGAACATAAAATTCCGAAACCAAGAATAAAACTAAGCTTGATAAGCTGAATCGCAAGAGATGAAAAATCAGGATCTGTGCTGCCGATTAACGGTATAATGTAATCATCAATAAGCGATTTAAGGAACAGTGTTCCGATCAGAGTTGCAACTGATGAAACAATAATGCTGATGAATACGATGAAACATGGAAATTTATAATCTTTGAGCATCAGAGAAAAAATTCTTTTCAGTGCGCTCATATTTTCTTTTGAAGCCATCTGCTTCATATTGCCCATAGGCGGACGTCTTGCCATTTCATGCCTCCTTTTTTAGTTTGATTTTTTATCGAAGTCGCCGCCAGCTTTAATCTGTGCGTCATATATTTCCTGATAAATTGCATTGTTCTTCAGCAGATTTTCATGAGTATCAAAACCATTTACCTTTCCGTCTTCAAGAACAATAATTCTATCAGCATCCTGAATACTTGAAATTCTCTGGGAAATAATGAGCTTAGTTGTTCCAGGAATTGTCTTTGCAAATGCTTCACGGATTTTTGCATCAGTTGCAGTATCAACAGCGCTCGTTGAATCATCAAGGATCAGAACCTTAGGCTTCTTAAGCAAAGCTCTTGCAATACAGAGTCTCTGCTTCTGTCCGCCAGAGACATTAGTTCCCCCCTGCTCAATCCAAGTGTTATACTTATCAGGGAAGCGTTCAATGAACTCATCAGCGCAGGCCTGTTCGCAAGCAACTTTACATTCTTCTTCGGTTGCATCTTCTTTTCCCCAGCGAAGATTCTCCAGAATAGTTCCGGAGAACAGAACATTTTTCTGAAGAACAACGGCAACCTGATTTCGCAAAGTCTCAGTATCAATCTGGCGTACATCTTTTTTGCCTACACAAACAGAACCGTCCTTTACATCATAAAGTCTGCTGATGAGACTTACTAAACTTGATTTACCGCAGCCTGTTCCGCCAATAATTCCAACTGTTTCACCGGAATTAATGTGAATGTCAATGTCGTGCAGAGTTTCTTCTTCGGCATCAGTTTTATAAGAAAAGTTCACGTGATTGAAATCAATTGAACCATCTTCAATAAGCTTTGAAGGATTTTCACAGTCCTTAATGCTCGGCTCCTCTTCTATGACTTCAGCAATACGTTTTGCACTTGCAAGGCTCATTGAAAGCATAACAAAAACAAAAGAAAGCATCATAAGAGAAATGAGCATGCTTATTACATAACTGAACATTGACGTAAGACTTCCTGTTGTCATTGTCCCGCTTACAATAAAATGAGCTCCCAGCCATGAAAGTGCAACAATACAACCGTAAACAGAAAGCATCATCAGCGGACCGTTGAATGCCAGAATACTTTCCGCCTTAACTGAAAGTCTGTAAAGCAAATCCGCAGCTTTCATAAACTTTGTATTTTCCTCATCTTCACGCACATAGGATTTTACAACACGGATGTTTGTAACATTTTCCTGGACACTTGCATTCAAACCGTCATAGCTTTCAAAAACCTTCTGGAAAACAGGCATAGTCTTTTTCATAATAAAGCCCAGCGCAAAGGAAAGAAGCACAAGAACTGCAAGGAAGATCCAGCTCAGGCGGGCATTAATAAGAAAGCACATAACAATACTTGAAATAAGCATGAGAGGTGCTCTGAGTGCAATACGCAGAATCATCTGGAAAGAGTTCTGGCAGTTTGTAACATCAGTTGTCATACGTGTAACAAGACCTGCTGTAGAAAACTTGTCGATGTTGGCGAAGGAATATTTCTGAATGTTCCTGAACATTGCGTTTCTCAGATTCTTTGCAAAACCTGTGGAAGCTGCCGCACCGAAAACACCTGAAAAAATTCCGCAAGCCAAACTTGCAAAAGCCAGAACAAGCATAATTCCTCCGTACTTAAGCACATTGGACATGCTCTGCATCTGAATACCTTTGTCAATCAGCGAAGCCGTAACATAGGGAATCAGAATTTCAAGAACAACTTCTCCTGCCGTAAAAACAGGAGTAGCAATGGTTTCCTTTTTGTAGGGACCAATTTGTTTAGCTAAAGTTTTTACCATAAAATCCTCTATACAAAGACCAATTATTTTCCATAATCAGGGCATCTCCAAAAATTGCAATTTTCAGAGGTTCCCGTTAATTAAAATGAAGATTTTTCATCCTTATAAATTTATACAAAATAATATCCATTGACAATATAAAATACATGTTATATCCGGAAAAATTAAAGAACTTTAATTTTCGTTGCCGCCCTTATTCTGATTTCAAGACAATTCATTATATCATAACAAATAAGGATTAATAAAATGATTCACACTTAACATGCCCCTGAACTGATTTTTGCAATCCGTTTACCATATACAACTGATTCTGGATGCATCCATGACATTTTTTTGAATAACAAAATATATATATTACATATAAGGAAATTTTCATATTTTGATATAGAATAAAAGGTAGAGGCTATTCTATGAGAATCAGATTAAGTGTTTCCGGAAAATTCATCGCAATCTTAGTTTCAATCGTTTGTTTTGTGAACATAGGGGTAGGAATTATTGCCTTAAAGACGGCAACAAATGTTATAAATAAGAGTTCTGTAACAATTTTAAACAATGTTTCAGAAAACGTTGCAAACCAGCTCAGGGACTTAAATGAAAAAGAATTCACATTCATGGAAGGCCTTGCTGCGATACCTGCAATCTGTAATCCAAACATTGATATACAGGAAAAATGTCAGATTCTTTTAAGCATAGCAAAAAGAAATCCTTCCAAATACCAGAACATTGCATTCCTTGATACAGAAGGAAATACATATACTGACAGCGGAATTAAAATCAATCTTGCCGCAAGAGAATACTTCTCTGAAGCCATAAAAGGAAAGCGTTATGTTGCAGACCCTACCCCTAATTCCGTTGATAATACGGTTCTGCAGAACTTCTCTGTTCCGGTTACAAGTGACGGAAAAATCGTTGGCGTATTGATATCCATGACAAAAGGCAATTATCTTGAAATAATTACAAACAAAATAGATGTAGGCAACGGCATGCATCCGCTTGTGATAAACCGTTCCACAGGAGAAATTGTTGGAAATACAGAAATCAGGGACGAAAAAAACAATACCCTTGATTCTAAAACATCTTCAAGCCATGTTGCCCTGGCTTTAGAGAATGCCATTTCCGGTAAAACCGGAGTCGAAACTTTCCTGAACCCTAATACGGGAACAAAAATGATCGTAGGTTACAGGCCTATTGAAGGTGATGCGAACTGGACAGTATTCTGTGCAGCACCCGCAGATGTTTATCGCGGAATGTGGCATAAGCTCCATGCAAATATTGTTTTCACAATCTTCTGTTCCATTGCTCTCGCTATCATTCTTTCTATCCTTCTCATCAAAATGATTGTAGGACCTCTGCATCACGTAAAAAAAAGTATGATCGGTGTAGCAGAAGGAAATGCGGACCTTACCCAGAGAATCAGGCAGACCTCCTATGATGAAATCGGTGAACTTGTAGAAGGCTTCAATACCTTCACAGCAAAGATGCAGGACATTATAAAAGACATCCAGCAGAGCAATACATATCTTAGTGAAGTTGGAGAAGATCTTGACGCAAGCACTGAAGATACAAGCAACAGCATACAGCAGATTCTTGGAAACATAAATGATGTGCACAAACAAATTGAACTGCAGGCATCAAGTGTACAGCAGACAGCAGGTGCGGTAAATGAAATTGCCTCAAACATTGATTCCCTTGAACAAATGATTGAAAAACAGTCCGCAGGTGTTAGCGATGCCAGCAGTGCTGTTGAACAGATGATCGGAAACATCAACTCTGTTAACATCTCCGTTGACAAAATGGCAAGTTCTTTTGCAGAGCTAAATTCTGATGCAAAATCGGGTAGCGACGTACAGCATGAAGTGAACCAGAGAATTGAAGAAATTCTTAACCAGAGCGAAACTTTGCAGGAAGCAAATATTGCTATTGCATCTATAGCTGAACAGACGAACCTTCTTGCCATGAACGCAGCAATTGAAGCCGCCCACGCAGGAGAAGCTGGTAAAGGTTTCTCGGTTGTTGCAGATGAAATCCGTAAACTTTCAGAAACGTCAGGAGCACAGTCAAAGACAATCGGCGAACAGCTTACAAGCATTCAGAATTCAATTCAGAGTGTCGTTGAGGCCTGTAGTAAATCAAGCCAAGCCTTTGACAGCATGGCAAAAAGAATTCAAAATACTGATGACGTTGTCCAGCAGATCAAATCCGCCATGAAAGAACAGACTCAAGGTAGTGTACAGATTTCTCAGACACTTCACATTATGAATGACAGCACTCTTGAAGTTAGAACCGCAGGACGCGAAATGTCATCAGGAAATAAGGCTATCCTTGCAGAAATTCAAAATCTGCAGGATGCAACAGGCATAATGAGAAACAGCATGGAAAACATGACTGACAGTGCCCGTAAAATTGATGAAACAGGAACTGCACTTACAGATATGTCAAAAAAAATGCGTGACAGTATTTCTAAAATCGGAAGCCAGATCAACCAGTTCAAAGTTTGATTTTCACAATAAAATTTTAAGGGAGTTTATTTTATGGATTTAGAATTCAAAGAGTTTAAGAACGATATAAAAAAAGAACTGAAAGAAACTCTTAATGAAACGAAGGCAGAGCTGAATGAAAAGAAAGAAGAGATTACAGAAAAAATTATAAGCCTCAGAGTTCAGATGGGAAGTTTCATAGGAATTGTACTTCTCGTAATCTTTCTTATCGGAGGTCTCTTTGTTACTTTCTATACTCGTGCAAAATACTCCAATCTTACAGAGACATATGTAAATTCCATACTCGCAAAAAACGTTGAGGAAGCCAGGACCCTGTTTTCTGACGCACATACTGACTGTTTTGCTGTCGCAAGAACAATTGCCCAGATTGAAGACCTCCCAGTTCAGTCTCGACGGGCATACCTGAACAAAACAATTCTTTATGCTCTCTATTCAAACAACGAATATGTAGATGTGTTCTTTATTTCAGAACCAAATGCAATCGACAATCTTGATGATTACTGCAAAAACCAGCCAGGCTGTGACGAAAATGGACGAATGGCTGTAAAATACAGTCTTCCAGGCGGAAAACTTTCAATGGAAACATTAAATGACTATGAAGCGTATCCGTGGTACAGGCAGTCAAAAACAGCAAAAAACGGAATGTTCCTTGAACCTTCTGTCTACAATACCAACGGAAAAGATATTTATGCAACAGGAGTAGTTAGCCCAATCTTTGCAAAAGAAGGAAAACTATACGGCGTAGTTGGAATTATATTCTCAATGGATTCTATTCTCGAAAAATTTAAATCCGAAAAAATATTCACGACAGGCTATCTAACATTGCTTTCTCCGGAAGGAACTGTTGCTCTGTGTTCAGGAGCTGGAACAGTAGGAAGCAAGTCAACTCACTTCACGGACAAAAACAATCTTTTCATGAACGCAAAAAATTCTCTCGAACCTTTTGAATATGATGCAATGTCAAAAACATTAAAAGCAAAATGCAGTTACTATGTAAAGCCGCTTACAGTTAAGTCCACCGGACAAGTCTGGTATCTTTCCCTTGCGGCAACAAAAAAAGACATCCGAAATTCAATAAAGACAACAGCCCTCATCACGGCAGGAATATTCTTATTCTCACTGCTCATAACTCTTGGGCTAATTTGGTTCATAATATCCGGAACTGTAAGACAAATCCAGAAAGTTACTTTAGCTATGAAAAATATTGCCCAAGGTGACGGCGATTTGACAGTAGAAATACAGTCTGACCAGAAAAATGAAATCGGTCAGGTTTCTAATTACTTTAACAAAACAATAAAAAAAATCCGAAGGTCAATTTCCCATGTCAAACGTGAATCTGATTCCATGTATGAAACAATCAGTTCCCTTGCAGACAACATGAACGATACAGCAGCCAATGTGACTCAAATAAAAGTTAATATTGACAGCATCAACGAACAGGTCCAGCAGCAGAATAATACTGTAAAAGCAACAAGTGCTTCTGTTGATACAATCAGCACAAGTGTTTCTACACTCATGAATGACATTGAAAATCAGAACACAAGCGTTTCCCAGGCATCTGAAGCCATTGAAGAAATGGTTGCCAATATCCGCTCGGTAACTGAAATTCTAAAAAAGAACAGTGAAAGCATTATACATCTTGGAGACTCATCCAATGAAGGCAAGAAAAATGTTACCGATACAGTTACACTTACAAGCCAGATTGAAGAACAGTCTAAAACTTTGCTCCAGGCAAGTTCAATGATTCAGCATATTGCAAGCCAGACAAATCTTCTTGCTATGAACGCTGCTATTGAAGCCGCTCATGCAGGAGATGCAGGACGAGGTTTCTCTGTAGTTGCAGATGAAATTCGTAAACTTGCAGAAGATTCAGATAAGCAGGGTAAATCAATAACTTTGAATCTTAAGAATGTTCTCAAAAGCATCCACGAAATTGCAGATTCTGCCGCACAGGTACAAAATAAGTTCAATGAAATTTATGATCTTACGGAAACTGTTTCCAAACAGGAATCTGTAATCATGACCGCAATGGAAGAACAGTCAGAAGATGGCGGACAAGTTCTCAGTGCAATGAGACAGATTAATACTATCACAAACAATGTAAAGGACAGCGGAAATGCAATGGAAGAGGCAGCATTTGTTGCAAGCCAAAGCATGGTAAGCCTTATGAGTTTAACAGAGGACATTAACTTTAACATAAACGAAATGGCAGACGGAACGTCAAGTATAAATACTGCAATTTCCTTAATCAACGAATCTGCACAGAAAAGCAAGGAAAACATAAGCAAGCTGTTCCATGAGGTCAACAAGTTCAAGGTCTGAGGAAGCTGATTCAAAATCATTTCTCATAACAACTAATTATGACCTGCCAAAGAGGTCTATATTGCAAGTCTGCAGAAATTGCACTAAACTTCAGTCATGAAAAATTTTAACAGACCTGCACTAAAAATATTTTTATCTTACTACAAGCCGCACATTGCCCTGTTCATTGGGGACATGATCTGTGCGGCTCTTATTTCCCTAATTGATATTGTCTTTCCGATAGTCAGCCGTTATGCAGTCAACGTAATAATTCCTGAAAAACAAATAAAAACATTTTTCATTATGATTGCTGTTCTTGTAATCGTTTATATCCTCCGAAAAACTCTATATCATTTCATAAACTACTGGGGACACGTTTTCGGAACAAGAGTGGAAATGGATATGCGGAAAGATATCTTCGAGCATCTTGAAAAACAGTCCTTCTCTTTCTATGACACACACAGAACAGGTCAGATAATGAGCCGGGTTACCAATGATCTTTTTGAAGTGACGGAACTTGCTCACCACGGTCCTGAAGATGTATTCATATCAACATTGACTTTGCTTGGATCATTTATACTTCTCCTAAAAATTCGCTGGCAACTGGCAATCGTAGTTTTAGTTGCAATTCCTCTCATGCTTTTTGTAATAGTCAGCAAACGGAGGGAAATGAAAAAGACTTCCTCAAATGTAAAAGAAAAAATTGCTGAAATAAATTCCTCTCTTGAGTCAAGCCTTTCCGGAATCCGTGTGACTCAGGTTTTCACAAACGAAGAATACGAAGAAAAAAAATTCAGTGAAACCAACAAAGAATTTTTTTCTGCAAAGAAAGTGTTCTATAAAACTTTTTCAGGAATGAACAGCTCCATAGAATTTTATATATCCATTCTAGGAATAGCAGTTCTCTTCACAGGCGGATATCTTATCATGAAAGATAAGATGAATGTCAGTGACCTTATTGCCGCAAACCTTTTTGTTGCAGCCTTCAGCGCACCTGTAAAACGGCTCGTCTCTTTCTTTGAACAGTTTACAACAGGCATGGCAGGATTCAACCGCTTCCTTGAAATAATGAGAACAGACACTTCAATAAAGGAATCTGAAAATACGGAAAGCATCAGCCAGGTGCAGGGCAACATTGAGTTCCGGAATGTTTCATTCAGCTATGGAGAAAAAAACGGAAACGTACTTGAAAACATTAACCTCAATATAAAATCCGGAGAAAAGTTTGCACTTGTAGGAGCGAGCGGAGGCGGAAAAACAACAATCTGTAATCTGATTCCACGCTTCTATGAAATCCAGAGCGGTTCAATTTTACTGGACGGAAAGGATATTAAAAAACTGAAACTTTCTGACCTCAGAAAAAATATTGCTGTTGTACAGCAGGATGTTTTCCTCTTTGCCGGAACAATAAAAGAGAATATAGCCTACGGAAAACCTGATGCAAGTTTTGAAGAGATTGTTGAATGCGCTAAGAAAGCTGAAATTCATGAGGACATAATGAAAATGTGCGACGGATACGACAGTGTTGTCGGAGAACGTGGAATCAAACTTTCAGGAGGCCAGAAACAGAGAATTGCAATTGCCAGATGCTTTCTGAAGAACCCTCCGATTTTAATTCTTGACGAGGCAACTTCCGCACTTGATACAACAACTGAAATTAAAATTCAGCGTGCATTTGACGAACTTTCTAAGGGACGCACAACTTTGATAATTGCACACAGACTCAGCACAATCAAGAACGCAGACAACATTGCTGTAGTAGGAGAAAAATCAATTATCGAACAGGGAACTCATAATTTCCTCTTGAATTTTGGCGGAGAGTACAGTAAGTTATATAATATCGGGAGCATCTAAAAAAATCTCCGAACAGCCTTACTTTACAGGAGGAAAACATTATGAATAATGTTTTTCATATTTTGCCGTGGATTTGGACTGGAATTACGGTTCTCTGCATTATAATTGAAGCTACAACTTTTTCTCTTACAACAATTTGGTTTGCAGCCGGTGCATTTGTAATGATTTTCCTTTCACTTCTGCCGATTCCCCTTATTGTGCAGATTCTGATTTTTACTGTCATTTCTTTGTCTCTGCTTATTTTTACCAGGCCAATCTTCTTAAGGTTCTTTAAAGTAAAAGAACTCAAAACTAATGTTGACGGAATAATCGGAAAATCCGTTGAAGTTACAAAGGATATTCCTCACAACCAGAAAGGCGAGGTAAAAATTGAAGGACTTTTCTGGAGTGCAAAATCCGAAGACAATACTGAGATTAAAACAGGTGAAGAATGTCAGATACTTAGAGTTGAAGGAAATACAGTCGTTATAAAAAAGAATTCCGGCAATGTTTCAAACAAAACAATTGCTGAATAATAAAACAAAAATGGAGAAATAATATGAGTACAGGTACAATTATTTTATTCGTTGCAATAGCTATTGTTATGATTCTTGTTATCTCAAACATCAGAATTGTTCCACAGTCACGCGCCTTTGTCATTGAACGTCTTGGAGCTTATGCAGGAACATGGGACACAGGCCTTCATGTAAAGATTCCGTTCATTGACCGAATTGCAAAGAACATTTCAAAGAAGGAAAAAGTTCTTGACTTTCCACCGCAGCCTGTAATTACACGCGACAATGTTACAATGAAAATTGATACAGTTGTTTACCTTCAGATTACAGACCCGAAGATGTATACTTACGGTGTAGAAGATCCCCTTCTTGCGATTGAAAACTTGAGTGCAACAACTTTGCGCAACATCATCGGTGAACTTGACCTTGACGGAACACTTACAAGCCGTGATGTCATTAACACAAAGATGCGCTCCATTCTTGATGAAGCAACAGACCCTTGGGGCATTAAGGTTAACCGTGTTGAAGTTAAAAACATTATGCCACCAGAAGCAATCCGAGAAGCAATGGAAAAACAGATGCGCGCTGAACGTGAACGCCGTGAAAAAATTCTTATTGCTGAAGGACAGAAGCAGTCTGAAATTCTTGTAGCTGAAGGTAAAAAGCAGTCAGCTATTCTTGATGCAGAAGCCCAGAAGCAGGCAACAATTCTTGCAGCCGAAGCTGAAAAAGAAGCTGCCATCAAAAAAGCACAGGGTGAAGCTGAAGCAATTCTTGAAGTGCAGAAAGCAACAGCAGAAGGTCTTAAAATGATTAAGGATGTCGGAATTGATGAAAAAGTAATTAAGCTCCGCAGCCTGGAGACAATGGAAAAAGCATCAGACGGAAAGGCAACAAAGATTATCGTTCCTGCAGACTTCCAGAACCTTGCAGGAATTGTAAGTGCAGTTTCTGAAATCAGAAAATAATTGAAATACAGTTATTAATTTTTTGGGAACATCTAATTTTTTTTTAGCTGTTCCCTTTTCTTTGTGTCATTGCGTAGAACAAAAAGATTTTAATGCATACAGGCATTCTTTTTTTTTCAGATAGCCGCTTATCAATTTACGCAATGACTTTTTATTCATTTCCAAAAAAACAAACAGCCTATGAACAATTCCAATTTTATTAAAATAGCAAAACGTCAGAACAATACAAAAAGAAAATTTCTCATTGTAAATCCTCTGCAGGGAAAACATATTCCAGTTTCACCTTCAGCATCTCTTGAAGTTTTTGATTCACTTGCACACACAATTGACGGAAAATATGCTGGCGAAAAAATACTCGTCATCGGTTTTGCAGAAACAGCCACAGCAATTGGTGCAAGAGTTGCAATTAATCTAGGAATGCCATATATACAGACTACACGGGAAATAATTCCAGATGCTGACTATTTATTTTTTTCAGAAGAGCACAGTCATGCAACTGAACAGAAACTTGTAAAAAATGACATTGATTCCATAATCAATTCTGCAGACAGAATAATCTTTGCAGAAGATGAAGTTACAACAGGAAAAACTATTTTAAATATCATAAGCATAATCCAAAAAACTTACAGCAAAAAAATTCAGTATTCTGTTATGTCCATTCTAAACGGTATGTCAGAAGAAAACCTTATAAGGTACAAGGAATGTGATATTGATTTATTTTACCTTCAGAAAATAGACAATAAAAACTACGACGAACTTGCCGATTCCTATACAGAAGACGGAAAATATTTAACTGCAGAAGAAACTTGCCGTGAATATAAAATCAAAAATATCAGCGGATACATTAATGCCCGCCGTCTCATTTTCGATTCCATTTTGTATGAAGAATCCTGCAGGAAACTTGGAGAGAATATTTATTCTGAAATAGAAAATTCAGTTTCCTGCAAACAGAATATTCTTGTTCTCGGAAGCGAAGAGTTTATGTATCCGGCAATGCGTACCGCAAAAGTTCTTGAAGACCACGGGAAAAATGTGAAGTTCCATGCCACAACGAGAAGTCCGATATGCGTAAGTTCTGAGGAAAACTATCCGCTTCACTGCCGCTATGAACTTGAAAGCCTTTATGATAAAGACAGAACGACTTTTGTTTATGACATTAAATCTTATGACAAAGTTATAATTGTAACTGATGCAGTGTTAGATAAAAAAAGCGGAATAAAAACACTTCTTGCAGCCGCAGAAAAAAATAATACTGACATAGAAATTTTTAGGTGGTGCTGATTTATGAAAAGTTCCTACAAGGAAGATGATGTAATTCTTCTGCTGAAAGATATTTCAGGCTTAATTGAACCTCAGCCTACAGAAGAAAGAGAAAGACTGATCCAGAGCGGAAAACATTACAGCGAAATGCTTCCGATAGAATATGTTCCTACTCCAAAATATATGCAGGTTTATGAAGACGCACTAAAAACTTTTTCAAAACCTGTAGCAGATGCTGTTGCCAGGCTTAGTGACAAAATAATTTCTGCAAAAGGAAATAAAGTAGTTCTTGTTTCACTTGCAAGAGCAGGCATACCAGTTGGAATTCTTGTTAAGCGCTACATAAATTTTAAATACAAAATCAGTGTTCCGCATTATTCAATATCAATTATCCGTGGACGCGGAATTGATAAAAACGCAATGAATTATCTTCTTGAAAAATATGCACCCCAGCAGCTTCTGTTTGTTGACGGATGGATTGGAAAAGGAGCAATACTTGGAGAACTGGAAAAAGATTTAAGGGACTTCAAGAACGTTTCACCGGAGCTTGCCGTAATTGCTGACCCGGCAAATGTAACTGAACTTTGCGGAACCCATGATGATATTTTAATTCCGAGTTCCTGTCTGAACAGCACTGTATCAGGTTTAATAAGCCGCACAGTTTTGCGTGACGACATTATAAATGAAAAAGATTTTCACGGTGCAGTTTATTATGAAAACTTACGGGACGCGGATTTATCATATCCATTTATTCATTCCATCGAAAAAGAATTTACGCTCATGCCGGATGATTCTCCTGAAGAAAAAAATAGTCAGGGCAACGGAAAAGATGAAGTAATAAGCATTGCCGAAGAGTTTGGCATAGAAGACATTAATCTTGTGAAACCTGGAATCGGTGAAGCAACACGTGTTCTCCTGAGGCGCGTTCCATGGAAGATTATTATTGACCCCAAATATATTAATTCTCCCCAGCTGAGTCATTTAATAAGACTTGCGGAAGAAAAGGATGTGACTGTTGAAGAGCATGTTCTGCTACATTACAAGTGCATGGGAATAATCAAAAAAATGGGCGATGTATAAAAACACCTTCCTGAAGCCCCACAGCATTTATGCACATGAATAACTGTAAAAAAAATAACAGCCTCACAGCAAAAAAAAACATTTCAGAAGGGACACAAGAAATTAAAAACCCGCAGCCTTTATATGCATTATAAAAACTGCGGGTCATTTTCATTAATACACTATGATATCATGTTATCTGAAAACTATCTATTTAATTCAGGTGCAATCTCAAGTACCTGAACCTTTGCATAGTAGTCGGTAGTTCTTCGCTGCTTGTTATAAACTGGCCAGAATACAATGCCCTGTTTTCCGCTGCGATTGAAAACTACATTTTCAAATTTTGGAGTTTCACTGTAGTAAAATTCACTGTCCTTTTGAAGGAGCAAAACATATTTTATAGGAGCCTCTTCACCCCAATCAGAATAATCGAATTCTATTGTGGTTGGTTCTCCTTTTACTATATATCCATTTGATGTTGTAAAACCAGATGTAAAGTTACTTGCTTCTGGCATAACTTCACATGAAAAGAAAACTGGTGCCACAACTGCAATCATTAATGCGAATAATACTTTTTTCAGTGATTTCATTTTATCTTTCCTCATAGCTAAATGTTAATGTTGCATCAGAATTTAAAACAACCTTTGCAAATACAGGTGCAAGACTTTCCAGGGATTCAGTTGCAGTGTTGAGTTCCTGAGCTGTAAATTTTGTAGATTTCGTTTCAGTAAAATCTAATGAAGGAGATTCAATATTGCTACTACAGGAAGCAAACAATAAAGACACAGTGGTGAAAACCATTGCACTAATTTTTTTCATTTTAACCTCATTTTTTTTCTCTCCAAGTAAAAAAAAAGTAACATAAACAAAAGATATTGTCAAGTCAGATTACACACAATTAAATCATTTATAATTTTCTGTTATAGAGATTACAACTTTATCCTTCAATTAAGAACCAGATAAAAAAATCAGGAATCAGTATTACAAAATTACAGCTCAATATGAACAATTCTTTTTACATATTACCTCAAAAGGACTCATAATGTAACAAAACAAATTTTATGATATACTACTGACCATGAACAAAAATAAAAATTCTCTGCAGGTAAAAAACTTAAATGCCTGGTGGGGGAATTCTTTAATACTTAACGATATTTCATTACAAATAAATCCTGCAGAACTTGTCTGTCTTACAGGTCCCAACGGTGCAGGAAAATCCACGCTTCTGGGGATAATGTCAGGACAGATGCTGCCGAACCTAAAAATGCAGGGGGAAGTTCTTCTTGAAGAAAAAAATATTTTTAAGCAGAAACGAAAACATGTTGCACAGAAAATTGCATACCTTACTCAAAACGAAACATCTTCCTGGGACTACACAGGACGCGACATTATTTTGACAGGACGGTTTCCGTACACAAAGTCAAGCGGATTCTATTCCGAAAATGATTATTACACTGCAGAAAAAATAATTGAAGAACTTAACATAGAATCACTTGCTGAAAAAAATATTTTCTCCATGTCCGGAGGAGAATTCCAGAAAATCAAAATTGCAAGATGCCTGACCCAGGAACCGGATTTTCTAATACTTGACGAACCTGTTGCAAATCTTGACTTCGCTTTTCAGGACGAACTACTGGAGCTGATAAAGCATTTATCCCGCAGCAAAAATATGGGCGTACTTGTAAGCATTCACGACCTGAACACAGCGTCACGGTTTGCGGACAGATTGATTCTTCTTCCCAGGCAGCGGCAATGCATTACAGGCACACCTCAGACTGTACTTACACCGCAGAACCTTAAGCAGACCTACGGCAGCAACTTCGGAACTTTCGTTCATCCTTATTACAAATGCATACAGATTTACGGAATGCAAAAAAAATAATAAGATAAAGTTACCTCTAAAAACATCAGTCTTAGAGGTAACTTCAGAACTGCCATGTTTAAAACCGTGCCAGTTCAGCGGTTTTAAACTCGACAGTGCACTTCAATTAGAGTTTGTAGAGGTGCCCTTAAACTAAAAGTCCTGCTTCTAAAACTAAGTCAAGCATTGTTTTTACGATTTTTCCATTGTTTAAAATTTTTATTGAAAAAGGAGCTTCTACAAATTTCATAATGTGCCGAAGATTTATCACAACTTTTTGATGCTGCTTTTTCTTTTTTTCTGCGATTTCTAACAGCCATTTTGCACAGTTGTCTCCGCAGGTTGAACAATTAAAAATATGAGACGAATCATTTGCAACCAGAAGCAGCGTTTTCACTCCTCCGGAAAGTTCTTTCGGAGAAATTCCGCCTAAAACAGGGCTTTCAATTAAATTTCCGTCTTTCACTTCTGATTTGTCTACATCTTTTATTATTTTTCGCCCAAAATCCGAAGTGATCCACGATTCTTTGTATGAGTTGTCGAAAAACATTGCCGTGTCATAAATAAATTTTTTGTTTTCCGAGTCCGGCAACTGTCCAAAATAAATATTCAGCATCTGATTCTCCTTTTTTATCTCCACACTTCCATTAACTCTTCCACTTTTTTTACTATTTCATTTTGTTCTTCCAATGGTGGTAATGGAAGAATCATTTTTGATAATGTTTGTCCATTACAGTTTGGTTGTGCGGTAGCAATAGTGCCATTTTTTAATTGATCCCAATAAATCTGACTTTCCATAAACATTTTCATGTACTTAGGATTTAGTTTCTTATCGTCGTACTGAGTTCGAATCAAATACCCTGCAAACACTGCATTTTCTGGTTCTTCATCCACAAGGAATGATTTCCCTACTGTTCCGCCTGTACGAGCAAAGAGAATATCATTCTTTCTTAATTGGTAAACTTGTATATCTGTATCAGATATTTCACAAAATGGAACTGTATTCCACTGTACTTTTCCATCCTGAATATCAGTAATACGAACCATTTTTATTCTACCACTTTCTTTAGCAGGTGCATTGTAACCATATTGTATTAATTCTGATAAATCTCCCCATCTACACCAACACCAGCTCTCCGGTATTTCAAACGGAATCTCATCTTCATCAATCTCGCTTGCAACAATTGGCACTGGCTTCTTTGCTTTTGGGTTGATCTTTACTTTTTCTTCCCATTCAGCGAGGGCTTTTTCATTTCGTTCTTTGATAATGCGAGCTAACAGCTCTTTACCAGTTTCGTTAATTTTCAATTTTCCTCTTTCAATTTTCAATTTTCCAGTAATTGCTTCCTGTAATATGGCTTTTTTTACTTTGTCGGAAAGTGAGCTTTTTAATTCTTCTTTCTGAAGAACTGCATTTTCGTATGCGTCCACCAATGGCAATACCTGTTCAAGTTTTGCAACAATGGCATTTTGAACGGATAATGGGGGGAGAGGAATTAAAACTGTTTCAATTTTATTTACTGCTAAACCAGGTTGTGCTGTAGCTGTTGCATATTGATTTAAGTTTAATGCAATTAAAAACCAGGATGCCCATTGATAATCACAAATTCCAAAAGTATCTACAACAACAGCATGTTCTGTCGCATAAAATTTTCCAGTTGCTATATTGATACAACCGCATAGAGCTCCTTGTCTACCAATGATTGGATATGCACCATCTTTATTAAAACTCGAAACATAACCGCGTAACCCATTTCCTCCAAAACATGGATAAGGATTTTCATCCGATTGTATTTCAATAATATTACTGCTAGATATATTTTTGCCGGCTTGCATAAAAAATATATCTTTTAGTCTACACCAGCACCAATTCTCCGGTATCTCAAACGGAATCTCATCTTCATCAATTTCACTAGCAACAATTGGAGCAGGCTTTTTTGCTTTTGGATTTTTCTTGAGTGTTTCTTCCCATTCTGCAAGGAGTTTTTTGTTGCGTTCTTCTATAATTCTATCCAAAAGCTGTTTTCCGCTTTCATTAATTTTCAATTTTCCATTTTCAACTTTCAATTTCCCCATGATTGCGGCCTGGAGAATGGCTTTTCTTAAACTTGTATCTTTTTTTATCTGTGCCAATTAGATTACCTTTTTTT
>JAZUJH010000085.1:0-5134 GCA_045642665.1 Treponema sp. | reverse complement strand
GCCTGCTGTTTATTACCAGTAGGGTCCGGGTAAACAAATATCGTGCAGTTAGGGAACTTTTTATTGAGGGAGTTAGAGAGTTCCTGAGTATTACTGCCCTTGTCCACTATCTCGTCAAAGAAATAAAGTGAACCTCTTTCCCATACTGCAATTGCAGCAGTCATAGGGTTAACGTTAAAGTCTATGCCGACATGGATATCACCTGATTTACCCCAGTCTTCATCAAGCTCACAAAAGTTAGCTTTACGGTCGTATGCGTAGTAGATTCTATTTTCAACACATTCGAATGAAGCAAGATATTCCTGTGCGAACATCTTCGGAGACATAGTTTTGCGGTCTTCTTCAATACGTTCAGGAAGTACGTTTCCACCTTCGAGAGTTGTATATTCAAAACAGTCCCAGAGAAGTGGATTTTCTCTTGCTTTACAGAAGAGGTCATAAAACCAGTTATAACCACGGGGTGTCGAAATGAACAAAGTTTCGCCGTCTACATAACGGTCAGCTACGATAGGTTTAAGGATGTTATAGAATTCATCACCATTACGGATAAGGGCACATTCGTCTACGATGAGAAGATCTGCCTTTTTACCTGCCAGACGGTCAGGATTGTCAGCAGAACAACACATAAATTTAGAACCGTTAAGAAATGTCATAACCATTCGCTGTTCATTGGAATGTGCTATATATTCCTGTGGAATATGCTCTTTAATCCATGAATCCCACATCAAGTCACGTGCCATGTCGTTTGTAGGAGCAATGTAGATTACAATCTTCTTGTCATGGTTAATACATTTATCCATAATCTTTGCACCTGCAAACCATGTCTTTCCAAAACGACGACCTGCATTGACAATTACGTTCTTTTTCTTTGACAGAAAGATTTTTGTCTGAGGAGGAGTTAGTTTAAATCTTTTAATTTCAGTTGCTTCTGCCATCGACTACCCCACAAAAGTGCGGCCATCTATCTCAGCAACTACAAGTCCTTCGCCATCTTCATCTTCTATTTCTGCTTCCTGGATAATCTCTGCAGCTGAACGGTTTACTTTCTCAAGTCCTTCTTCAGTAAGAGAAAAGACAACTTTAGGCATTTGTCTTGTTTCTTCCTGCTTCATTACGGCAGCCTTACCGAGGACTCTTTCATAAATAAGCTTAGAAGCGGCTATAGCATCTGTATTGCTCTCTGCATAAACGGCAATATTTGCAAGACGCTCCGCTATCATCTGAGCAACAGTCAGCTGTCTTCCATCATCTGCGTAATGCATCTGACGCATCTTTGCTTCAAGTGCATCTCCTAAAAATGACTTATTTGCTTTTACTTCTTTTTCTTTCTTTCCAAATTTTGCTGGAGGTTCTTTTATAGCCATATCCTAAGTGTTCTATAAAAGCCTATTCGTAGTTAAAAATTGCGTTAAAATATGCATAAAAATACAAAAATGCGTAAAAAACTATTGCAATTACTTTTTTATAGATTTAACATAAGGCTATGAACAAAGTTTATTTATCAGGACCAATTACAAATAATCCAAATTACGAAGCCGATTTTGCAAAGGCTGAAGAAAAACTTAAAGCTTTGGGTTATTCAGTAAGAAATCCTCTCAGTGTTGAAAAGAAATTACAAAGCGTATATAGAGAACCTTCTTATGAAGATTACTTAAAGGAAGATTTGCACCTGTTACTTGACTGTGACGGCATTTACTTTCTTGAAGGTGCAGAAGATTCTAAAGGTTGTAAAGTTGAAGCTTTTGTAGCTGAAGCTTGTGGTATTCCAACTCTGAAACTTATGTGTGGTTCTGGATGGAAGTAAGATTCTGTTCAGAATGTAAATATGCAAAAGAAATTGAGACCTACAAAGGCATCGAAATCTTTTGTAAAAGGCACGAGAATCCAACCAATCCTGCGGGTGAGGAATGGACTAAAACGTGCAGTGTGTTTAGACGATTAAACTCTCCATCTTGCGTCTACTTCGATGAGGCTTGATTTGGTTTGTTTGTCATATAACTCTCTCCTTATCTCCTTGTGGATGGCAGCCTGGAAAGACAGGCATTTTGCTCCGTTAGTTCAGCGGCAGAACGCCAGACTGTTAATCTGGTTATGGAAGTTCAACTCTTTCACGGAGCGTACTCTAAAGTTCCAATTTCTTTTGGTCATATGAGTTTTAACCTCCAATTTTGGCTCTCAGGAAAGACTGAGATACTTCGTAGTTCAACGGTAGAACGTACAATCTGTGGTTCAAGTCCATAGCGAAGTGTGATTAAGTTTCCTCTTTTGAGGAGATTATCTTAGAGACTCTCTAGGATATGGCTTGATTAGCTGACGATCCACCTCGTCCAGCTTTGTTGCCTTTAGGTATAGAAGGTTCGAATCCTTCAAGGTGACTTACAGAAAAAATCATTTTCTGTTCCTATTATTTTTTATTTCCTTATAGGGGGATGAGATGACTGCAGGTGGATTCAGTTGTTTCATCCCTTTTTGTTGGGGTTGTATGAAAAAAGTTATTGTAATGTTACTTCTTGGTTATACATCACTATTCGGATTAGAAATCGGAAAGTTTGGATTGCCAGTTCCTGAAAAGTATAAGGATTGCATATCTAGTAACCAAGGATTAAGAGAAGCAATCTGTGGAGAAGTTATAACAACTGGATTATTTCATAACGCAATAGACTGGGCTGTTCCTGATAAAACGCCTGTATATGCAAGTAAATCTGGAATCGTAAAAACCTGCTATCCAGGATATTACAACGGACCACAATGGAAAGGTGAACCGCAGTATGGCTCTTGCATCATAATCCAACATTATGATGGAACTCAGACATTATATGCTCACTTATCACTTACAAAAGTGAACGAAGGTGACAGAGTTACAAAAGGACAGGAAATTGCACTTTCTGGCGGAGTTGCCAATCGTAGATGTTCTGGAAAAAGTACTGGAGCCCATTTACACTGGGCTGCTTATTTCAGTTTGGAGGATATTTTTGAGTACGGAGAATAAGGGAAAACTAGAGAAAATTTCCCCTAATTCTAAGTTCAGTGGAAAACCTTGCACTGAAGAACAGGTAGCTGAAAGTAAGAAGTGTTGGCAGGAATTAGAAGAGTGTTTTAAAAAGTTGGAGATAGAAAATGACGGAAAAACAATTGGAAATACTAAGACAGGTAAGCAATCAGCTGGCAGAAAGAATTGATTGCGACGTTTGTATAGCAAGAGAATTCTGTGAAAGTGATTCTGGTAAAGATTTGTGCTGTAAAGATACGATTGCAACTTTTCTAAAAGGGGTCTTTTATGAACAGTAACTTACTGACGCTAAAAGAAGAATATGAACAGGTTATTAAGCAATTCCCTGATTGGAGTGCTAAACAGTTTGCTGATTATTTCGGAGTGTCGATAAGTGGTTTTTATTCTGCAATGTATAGATATGGGTTAAAACTTTCCGAATCCAATAAAAGACACTTTGGTCCGAGATTGAAAGATTTTATTCTGGGGAAACCTAAAGCAGAACTTATTGATTTTGCAAAAGAACATACTGTCAATGAGATTGCTGAATACACTGGCAAGAATTCTAAGTATGTGTGGAAAGTACTGACTGAAAAGAAAATTGAATACAAAAAAACTTTCGTAAAAAATGCGGTTACTAGAAAGGTTAATCACTACGGAGACGAAAAAGATATGATCCTTGAACTGATTAAACTGGACAAATTTACAGATGCATCAATTGCCAGGGTTTTTGGATATTCAAAATCAGTGATAAGAAATATGAGGGTAAATCGTGAGAGTTAATTGTTTATTTTTAGCTGTAATAATAATGCTTGGCGGACTTCTTCTGCTTCAAGGGCAAAAGCTCAACGAACTAGAGGAACGTGTAGCAATTACAGAGTCTAATTATTTTTCTGCATCTGTAGAGATGCGGGAAACAGAAGAAAGGTGCCAAAGAATGACTGATTCCTGCATTGATATTTTAACAAATAAAAGGTGGTAAAAATGCATACATTATTAGTTATCGGGGTTACTGTTTCGTTAATTCTTATTATCACGTTTGCTGTTGTTGCAATTATTAACATTTTCATAGGAATTGACTCTGAGAGAATTGAAAATCTTAAAGTTGCAATCTTTTCGCTAATAATACTGTTTGTTTCAGTATTCTGTGTAACTATCTGTGCCGCAACTCTTAGCACTTATTTTCCAAAAGGGACATCAACGGAGCTGACAGATAGATAAGAAAATATAAGGAATATGAGAGTAATATGCAAAGAAAAATATTTTTTAGAGAATTGGATGCAATTTCAGAAAAACTGGTATTAGAGTCAAAGAGTGAGATTTTAACTACGAACTCCGTTTTGTGGCAAAATTGCAATCATGTGAGGAAGACCTATCCAATCTTCCATTTAATCACTTGAAAAAACACTTACAAATAATTTTTAGAAGACTTTTTAGAATGCTGTTAATTGTTCCTTTTTGTAGGTGGGGGAACAGTCAGGGATGACAGATTGACAGCAACCTAAAGAGTCTTTTTTTTTATGTCAGGAAGAGTGACTATACTCGCCGGTTCGTGAACTACGCAGGAGATTACATCAAGCAACACTTCATAGCGAACTGAGTAATTTGAACAACGACCAAGAAGGACTCCTTGTAAATAGGTCACACTTACGTTTGTGCCGAATCTGAGAAGAGAAGCCAGTGTATAAGGTGTAATTCCTCAACACTTAAAGTAGTTCAGATAAGCAGAAACAGAATGTAAGGTACGGTTCCAGTAGAGCTGAAAAAAGACACGCTGACAAGTGCACTATGTGGTGTGAGAGTATTCGTCTAGGCTGCACATACGATACCTAGATATTGTAACTGGAGAAGTTGCATTTAGTAGCTTTTGGGAAAGGTCAATCCGAGTACCAAGGGCTTCTAATTTGTAAGTCATATTGATTTATAACACCACACTCCGTACAAAGCGAAAGCGGAGTACGGGACCGAAACGCAGTGTAGGTGTTGAGGAGGATTTAATGGGAAGTCAACTACCCACTGCCTGAAGGCAGGGGGCTTGTCCCTAGTTGACTAGACTAAGTGCTTCGGGCACTACGTTCTTTTAGTTATCACACCATAGGATGGTACCCAAGTCCTATGCAAACTGTGCAGGCTCTGTAAAAGCTC
>JAZUJH010000084.1:0-3097 GCA_045642665.1 Treponema sp. | reverse complement strand
GCAGTTGGAACAATATGGGCAGTAAAGAATAACTCAGAATCAAAACAGGATATTAATCTGACAGATGTTTCAATCGCCGAGAATCTCAAAGATGCAGATTTTTCATTAAGATCTGAAACAGCAATTGATTTTGAGAAGCTTTCTGAGTATGGTTTGCCAATAATAGTTGACTATGGTGCCGATACTTGTATTCCATGTAAAGCAATGGCACCGGTACTTGAAAAGGCTAATGAAACATTTGCAGGAAAAGCGTTTGTAAAATTTATAAATGTATGGGACTATCCGGATGCTGCAAAAGATGTACCGGTTCAGACGATTCCTACACAGATAATATTCAACGCTGATGGAACACCGTATGTCCCAAGCGATGAAATAGCAGAAAAGATTGAGTTTATTTTCTATTCTGACAGAGAAACCAATGAACACGTTTTTACTGTTCATCAGGGCGGTGTAACAGAGGAAGAGATGTGGGCAATACTTGAAGACCTTGGAGTAACGGAAAATGATTGATACATGGCTTGAATCAATTGCTGAACTTATGAAAACAAATATGTGGCTTGCTCCGGTTCTTGCTTTACTGGCAGGTGTTCTGACTTCCTTTACTCCATGTTCATTGTCGAGCATTCCGCTTGTAATAGGTTATGTTGGAGGGACGGGCGAAAAGAATACAAAAAAAGCATTCCAGTATTCAGCAGTCTTTTCAATTGGTACGGCAATTACGTTTGTTGTTCTCGGTATTATTGCAACATCAGCCGGCAGACTTATGGGTACATCATCTAAATTATGGTATATTATACTTGGTATACTTATGCTTTTGATGGCATTGCAGACATGGGGAATATATAATTTTATCCCCTCTTCAAATCTGCTTTCAAAAAACAAAAAAAGAGGCTTTGCAGGAGCATTTATAGCCGGAATACTTGCAGGAGTCTTTTCATCACCATGTTCAACTCCGGTTCTTATTGCATTACTTGCAGTAGTTGCAGGAAAAGGTAATTTATTATGGGGAATTCTGCTGATGATACTTTATTCCATTGGGCACAGTACTCTTGTCATAATAGCAGGAACATCAATGGGATTTGTAAAAAAAGTCAGCACAAACGAAAAGTTAAGCAAAGTCGGAACAATCATAAAAATCATAATGGGCATTTTAATTCTGCTTATAGGTTTATATATGTTCTGGCTTGGTATATAAATTATAATTTCAGGAGGTATTTATTATGTCATTATTCGGGTTTGGAAAGAAAAATGAAGATGCAGAAAACAAAGGATGCTGCTGCGGAGGAGCACCTGTGGAAGAAGTAAAATCAGAGCCTGCATGTGCCTGTAACGGAGATGCAGTTGCTTATGAAGCAGGATCTTCATGCTGCTGCGGAGGAGACAGTTCCCAGACAGAAAACTGCTGCTGCAAAAATGAACTGAAAAGCATCAGAATTCTTGGCGCAGGATGTAAGTCGTGCCATGACCAGTATCAGTATGTTATTGATGCTGTTGCTGAACTTGGTATTGCAACAGACGTTCAGTACATCACAGATATGGAAGTAGTCATGGGATATGGTGTTATGTCAATGCCGGCAATTGTAGTCAATGAAGAAGTAGTAGCTTACGGCAAGGTTTTAAAGAGCGCTGAAGTAATTAAGCTGCTTGAGAAGCTGGGTTTTTAATGAAAAAGAATGCTGGAATCAGTTTCTTTCAAAGATATCTGACAATATGGGTATTCATATGTATGATAATCGGAGTGTTTGTTGGAAAATACATTACAGTCATACCGGATACTCTTGGAAAACTTGAAATATCAGGAATATCAATACCCATCGCTGTTCTTATATGGGTTATGATATATCCGATGATGTTAAAGGTTGACTTTCAGAGCGTAAAGCAGGTAGGAAAAAATCCAAAAGGATTATTCATTACATGGATCACAAACTGGATTATTAAACCATTTTCCATGTATGGAATTTCATCATTGTTTTTCTTTACTATATTTAAAGGTTTCATTACACCGGAACTTGCAACTCAGTATCTTGCAGGAGCGGTGCTGCTTGGAGCAGCTCCATGTACAGCAATGGTTTTTGTATGGAGTACGCTTACAAAAGGAAATCCAGCATATACTGTAGTACAGGTAGCGACAAACGACCTTATTATCCTGGTTGCATTTGTACCAATAGTTAAGTTTCTGCTTGGCGTATCAAATGTATCAGTTCCTTATGGTACTCTTTTCATCAGTATTATTCTTTTTGTAGTTATTCCAATTGCCGGTGGTATATTAACAAGAATTGCTGTGGTAAAAAGCAAAGGCACAGAATATTTTGAAAAAATCTTTGTTCACAAGTTTGACAATGCCACAACAATTGGTTTACTGCTGATACTTGTACTTATTTTTGCGTCTCAGACAGAGGTCATCTTATCAAATCCTCTGCACATAGTACTGATAGCAGTACCTCTTACAATCCAGACGGTTTTAGTCTTCTTTATTGCTTATATTGCATCAAAAATATTCGGACTGCAGCACGACATCGCTGCTCCGGCAGGAATGATAGGCGCATCAAATTTCTTTGAACTTGCTGTAGCAGTGGCAATTGCATTATTCGGCACAACAAGTCCCGCAGCACTTGCAACAACAGTTGGAGTGCTTACTGAGGTTCCTGTTATGCTTGCTCTTGTGAAAGCAGCAAACAGCACGAAAGGATGGTTTAAATAATGAAAAAGAAAGTTGCATTTATCTGTGTGCATAATTCATGCAGAAGTCAGATGGCAGAGGCTATAGGAAATCATTTGTATGGTGACAGTATAGAGTTCTATTCAGCGGGAACAGAACTAAAAGAGCAGATTAACCAGGATGCAGTTCGAATTGTAAAGGAACTGTATGGAATAGACATGAATGCAAATGGTCATCACAGCAAACTTATTAATGAAATCCCTGATCCGGATATCGCTGTTTCAATGGGATGTGATGTTGGATGTCCGTTTATAGGCAGACCATTTGATGATGACTGGGGACTTATGGATCCGACCGGACAAAGCGATGATGTTTTCAAAGCTGTTATTGCAGAGATAGAAAAGAACATAATTCAGCTTAAAGAATCTGGTTTATAAG
>JAZUJH010000083.1:0-72011 GCA_045642665.1 Treponema sp. | reverse complement strand
GGGAACGTTTTGTTTCAAGCCAGATGAATAACGCAAAGACAAAGACTGTGAGCGTTGACATTAAAGTTAATGATGCTCTTTTCCGTGCAAGTGCTTCAAAGCTTTCCGAGAAGGGTTTCTATAATGTAATTAAGCTTCTTTCTTCCAAGGAAGAAATTACTGGAAGCCTTCCGAATCTTAAGATCGGTGAAAAACTTTCCAGCGACAAATTCTATCCTGAACAGCATTTTACTCAAGGACCTTCACGCTATAACGATGCATCAATAGTCAAGACTCTTGAAGAGAAGGGGATTGGACGACCTTCAACTTATGCAACGATTATTTCTGTGCTCCTTGACCGCTACTATGTTACAAGAAGTAACAAGCAGCTTGTCCCGACCCAGCTGGGAAAGACTATAAACAAGATTCTCCAGGAATCTTTCAGTGATATAATTAATGAAAAATTTACTTCGGATGTAGAAACAAGTCTTGATAAGGTTGAGCAGAATGAACTTGTGTGGAACAATCTTATCGGGGAAATTTACATACCTTTCAAGGAACGTCTTGATGCTGTGATGTCAAATCAGGAAACTCTTAAGGGGTCTCTTGATGAGCAGACGGATAAGGTCTGTGACAAGTGCGGAAAGCCTATGGTAAAGAAGCTCGGCCGCTTCGGTTACTTCCTTGCCTGTTCTGGATTTCCTGAATGTCATAACACAAAGAGCATTCCTCTTGGAAAGTGCCCATCCTGTGACGGGGAAATTGTTGCAAGAAAGACCAAGGGCCGCGGTAAAGAATTCTACGGATGTACGAATTATCCTACCTGTAACTTCATTACTCATTTCAAGCCTCTTGAGACATGCTGTCCGAAGTGCGGATGGTTTCTTGTAGAAAAGTATGATAAAAAGAACGGTTCATATAAGAGCTGTATAAATCCTGATTGTGATTATCTTCATTCAACGGATGAAGGAATTACTGCTGAAGCTGCCAGTGAATTTGCTGAGGCAAACGCAATGGAGTCAGCAAAAAAGTAATTTTGTTTGAGCAGTTTTAAGCGAATGGAAGAAAATAATCAAAAAAATGCAGTTCCCCTTACATTTAAACTTGCCTCCGAGGAATTTCTTGTGTATCTTGAAAATGTGAGGGGACTTTCTGCGAATACGGTCCTGGGTTACCGTAATGATCTGCAGAAAGTTTCGGTATTTTTGGGAGACGATTCTCCTTTGGAATCTGTTTCTCTTGAGGACCTTAGATTCTGTGTGGGAAAGCTCAGCAGGGAAAAGTTTTCGGCGACATCAATCAACAGGTTCATTGCTGCAGTCAGAGGACTTTTTGCTTACTGCAAGAAATCCGGTTACATAAAGAGCAATATCTCGCTGGAACTGAAAACTTTGAAGGCTCCTAAGCTTCTTCCCAGGTTCATGACACCTAATGAGGTTGATAAACTTTGTGCCATGCCGGAAGAAAAGGATCTTCTCTGGGAAAGCCGTGATCATGCAATCTTTGAAGTCCTGTATTCAACAGGCTGCCGTGTAAGCGAACTTGCGGGAATGAAATTCACTGATTTCTCGTCAGATTTTTCAAGCGCAATGGTAACCGGTAAGGGAAAGAAAGACAGGCGGGTATTTCTAGGGGATGACGCGGTTGAAGCCCTGAGCAGATATCTTGCGGATAGGAAGACAAGGTTTCCTTCTTCACAGGATGTGCAGAACATTTTTCTGAACCAGAGGGGAGATGCTCTCACTGTGAACGGAATATACATGATTGTTTCAAGGTATTCCGGAATTGATGGACTTAACAAACACATGAGTCCTCATGCATTCAGACATACATTTGCTACTGCACTGCTCGGAAATGGGGCCGACATAAGAATGGTACAGGAAATGCTCGGACATTCAAGTATCAGTACAACTCAGCGCTACACACATATTACTAAGGAACGGCTGAAGGAAGTTTATAACCAGGCTTTCCCTCATTCAGGAAAGAAGGACTGAATTAGAAAACATCCGGGGAAGTTTCGACTTGTGCAGTTCCTGGCAATTTGAATATAGGGAGCCTTTAAGAACTTTTGTTTTCAGAGGTAACTTTATAGATTTTATGTTTAAGACCGTTTGGATTCAGGGGGCTTAAATTCTGCAGGCATTTCGATGAAAGTTTTTAGAGATGCACTATAATTTTTGGTTGGAGATATTTATGACATCAGAAACAAAGATACGAAGTACAACAGTTATTGCGGTTAAGCGTAACGGAAAAGTCGCTATGGCAGGTGACGGTCAGGTGACTGCAGGGAATACAGTTGTAAAGGGAAATGCACGTAAAGTTCGCCGCATTTATGACGGAAAAGTTCTTACTGGATTTGCAGGTTCTGTTGCTGATGCCTTTACACTTTTTGACAAGTTTGAGGAGAAGCTCAAGGAATACAACGGAGACCTTACACGCTCGGCTGTTGAACTTGCAAAGCTGTGGCGTACGGAACGTTCAATGAGTAAGCTTGAAGCCATGCTTCTTGTTGCGGACTCAAATAAAATTTTTCTTATTTCTGGTGACGGAAATGTTATTGAACCTGAAAACGATGTAATTGCAATCGGTTCAGGCGGAAACTATGCATATTCAGCAGCCCTTGCATATCTTGAGGCAAGTGATTATTCGGCAAAGGAAATTGCTGAAAAGTCTTTGAAGATTGCAGGCGATATCTGTATTTATACAAACAATCATGTAACAGTTGAGGAGATCTAAAACTATGGCAGAACTTGAATCTGGAACACAGAATCTTCAGGGGATTCCAGACGGACTTACTCCAACGGAAGTTGTAAACCGTCTTGACAGTTATATTATCGGTCAGAACAAGGCAAAACGTTTTGTTGCTGTTGCCCTTAGAAACCGCCAGCGCCGTATCAAGCTTCCGGAAGAAATCCGTGAAGAGGTTGCCCCAAAGAATATTCTTATGATAGGTCCGACTGGTTGTGGTAAAACAGAGATAGCACGCCGTCTTGCTAAGCTTTGCAATGCACCTTTCCTTAAGGTTGAGGCTACAAAATATACGGAAGTCGGCTATGTTGGCCGTGATGTAGAAAGCATGGTACGTGACCTCATGGCAGTAGGGTATAATCTTGTAAAGGCCGAGGCACAGGAAAAACTTCGTGCAAAGGCTGAACCTATGGTTGAGGAGGAGCTTCTTGATCTTCTTCTGCCTGGAAGCAGCAAAGCTGATAAGAGTTTTGAAGATGCTCCCAGGCCTAATGTCCAGGTGATGGGAAATATTTTCGGCAACAATTCACCAATCCAGGGAAGCGTTATCCGTCTTGATATTCCTAAGGGAAATGTAAATTCTTTTGATGAACCTGGGATTGAAGAAAAGAAGGAGCGCACTGAAGCAGAAAATACGACAAGAGAAAAGTTCCGCTCTATGCTTCGTGATGGCAAGCTTGAGGACCGTGTTGTTGAAGTTTCAATCCGCCGTCAGCCTAAGGGTATGGATATGTTCAGCATGGGGGCTCCTGCAGATATGGAGGAACTTACAAGCAGTTTTCAGGAAATGCTCTCGGGCGGAAGCTCCAAGCGCAAGGCCGTTACAATCCGTGAAGCCCGTCAGATTCTTATGACAGAAACTTTGGACAAGATTACAGATTCTGACAAGGTAGCAGAAGAGGCCCGTGAAAGAGTTGAGCAGTCGGGAATTATTTTTATTGATGAGATTGACAAGATTGCAAACAAGGGAGGCTCAAGCGGAAATCATCAGGATGTAAGCCGTGAAGGTGTCCAGCGTGATATTCTTCCTATTGTTGAAGGTTCGAACGTTAATACAAAATGGGGTGTAGTTAATACAACTCACATACTGTTTATTGGTGCCGGTGCTTTCAGTGTTTCTGCTCCAAGTGATCTTATTCCTGAACTTCAGGGACGTTTCCCGCTCCGTGTTGAACTTGAGGCTCTCAGTAAGAATGATTTCAAGCGTATTCTTACTGAGCCTAAGAATGCTCTCATCAAGCAGTATGAGTCTCTCCTTGCAACAGAAGGTGTTAAGCTTTCATTTGCGGACGAAGCAATTGACTTTATGGCAGAGGTTGCGGAGGATGTAAATTCTCATGCAGAAAATATTGGTGCACGCCGTCTTCATACGATTATGGAAACAGTTCTTGAAGAACTAAATTTTTCTGCTGACCAGCATTGCGGCGAAGAAATTGTTATTGACAAGGCATACGTTGAAGAGAGGCTCAAGGGAATTGTTCAGAACCAGAACCTTGAGCGCTATATCCTGTAGTAATTGCACTTCCGGCAGCTGAAGCTGGAATTTGTTGAACTTTTTAGTTGCCGTTATGAATTAGGTCCCTCCGGAAATAAATATTTTTTTGTTTTCGGAGGGATTTTTTGTTTCCTGGTCGAAAATAAATTGTTTATGTGGTATAGTCCTGTGCAGGAGATTGTATAGAAAGATGTTTCGCATTGCTATTTGTGCTGCTGATTTTCAGTGCGGAAAGTGTTTTTGCTCAAAAGGCTGAATTTCCGGAAGCTTGGAAAAGAAGCCGCAAGGGGTGCTGTCAGCGGAACTGCTTCTTATTATGCAGATGTAATCGGTTTTGCTGCGGACATGAAGATGATTAACACGAACTGCAGTGACAGGCTTGTAATAAAGAACGGAACTGCAGCGGGAGGCTGATATGTTGTTACACTTGCTGGAAAGGGTTCTGTTTTTGTTCCGTGGAGTGAAGTTATTTAGTCGGAGGGATTGATTTTTGAGGACTAGGAAATTGTTTTCGCTGGCATTTTTTCTGTTTTTTGTTTCGGCAGGTTCTGTTTTTGCTCAGAAGGCTGAGGCCGTGAAGTTTTTTAATCATTTTAACCAGACGATAATCAGCAGTCAGAAGAAGATGACTTTAATAAACAGGCCAAAAAATATTGCCAAGCTTGGAAGGGAAACTGTTCACGGAAATTATGGTGGCACAGTTTTTTATCATGCTGAAATAAAGGGACTTGGTGCTCAGGTGCTTATCCGTTATACAGATTATTCTGATGAAAGAGGGTTTATTATAAGCGGAGACCAGCTTACCAATGCAAAGATGGATACATCAGGGGCAATGAAGGGCACGATGGTTGTAAAGGATTTGCAGGGCAACGAGATTGGAAGAATATGTTATGACAGGCTTCTGATCCGCAACGGAAATGCAGACGGCGGAGGATATATTGTAACTTTGCATGGCAGTTCACCTGTATTTCTTGCATGGAATGAAGTAATTTCAGGACCTTCCATCAAGTGCGAAGATTAGTTGCAGGTGAATATAAGATTAGCTGGAGGCTGGAGAAATATTATGAAGAAAGAAAGATTTTGTGTTTCAGGAAAATTGTTTGCGGTTGCTGCACTTGTATTTGTGTGCATGATTTTTACGGGCTGTCCATGGATGGATGGTGTTCCGTCATATTATGTTGCGGAATATTCTACAAGGAAAAATTTTTTAGTAACTTATGAATTAAAATTTTCAAGATATGATACTTTTGAAATAAAAATGAGAAAAGATGGTAAAACAGGAGTGGTATGTAAGGGCGAATTTACAGGAAGCCCGTTGGAAAGCGGGTCCGTAGAACTTGTGGTAAAAGAGTTACGTCCTTCGCTTGAGCAAGATATGACAAAAATTCCTTATGCACCAAGTGCTGTTCGTCATGTTATTATTAAAGATGACGGTGTACTTAGTTTTGATGACAATGAGCAAGGTTTCTATGACTGGGAAGGACGTTCATTTTATCTTGATTATCACTACGAAATGAAATAAGGGGGCTCCAGAATTTGTAATTCCCAGGAATTCCCGTAACCTGTTGTTTCCGTGAAAATATTTTTGTCCTGAAAAATAATAAGGTCCATCCATAACGGACCGGCATGTCCTCCCGGACCTTATTATTTCAGAAGCTCTCTTTTCAGGTCATTCTGTCAGTGAAGTCCATGTAATGCTGGCAAAAAAAATCAGGACTGTTTTTTCTTGTTCTTCCTGATGCATTTAACAATTACAATAGTTCCTGCGACAATGAAAATTATTCCGAGTACAATGCTGTAGACAATTCCTGCAAACTTTGAAGGTTTTGCCAACCATTTGAATGGATCTGAGCTGGGCTTTGAACATGCCGTTTTTTCTGCCGCCTTTGACCAGTCTCCAATGACTTTCATGTCTTCAATGTTACGGGCAATTGCTTCCCATCCTTTAAGTTCGCCTCTGTCAGTGTAAATGATGAAGTCGTTAAGGTTTGTAATCACATTACCGTCAGCGTCCCTTGGAATAATGGAAATAAGTCCGAATGTTGTAGCTGAAATTCCGCCAAGCATATTTCCCGTATAGATATCAGAGACAACCCTGTAAAGTTTTTTCCTTTCCACCTTCTGCCTGTTTCCGTCCTTGTCCGTGTAGTAGACGTTTGTTACTCTGTTCAGAATAAGTCTTCTTGGATTATATTCGTATGAAACGTTTCCCATATAAAGGTGGGCAGTATCCATTGAAGCTGAAAGAGATGCATCTACTTCACATCCGTTTATTATGTCGGAACCTTTAAGGTAAACACTTACAAGAGGGTAGCCTGCAAGTTCATCATCTCCGATTCCAAGTGAGAAAGATGTGAACACATCCTTTGCAGTCACGGGGCCCTTGTCATAAGTTCCGCGCACACATCCTGAAGGTACTACCGCCATGTCAATGTGTTCGCCGTAGCCCATGAGCCTCGGGTCTGTTCGGGCTGAAGGAATTTCCAGTTTCTCAACGGATTTTATGTAGGATTCTGCCATAAGATATCCGACTTCATTCCGGACTGAAAGATCGTTCATGCTTTCCGCAAGAACCTGGTTTGTCTTGTAGCCGAAAAGGTCCATGTATTCTGCATCAACATATTTCGCAAAATCTTCCAGCCTTGCAACAAGTTTTTCATCTTTCGGAAGATCCTTCGTGATTGGAATAAGTTCGTAGGCTGTAAGACTCCATCTTCCGTTATCGTTTCTTTCCATTGATAGAGTGCCAAGGTACTTAGAATATGCACCGCAGGATGCAATTACCGTGTTCCCGTGGATTATAGGTTTTTCAAGAACCGTATGAGTATGTCCGCTGATTATCAGGTCAATTTCAGGTACTGCCTTTGCAAGAATTTCATCCTCCGATTTTTTCGGGTTCTCTGAAGTTCCGCTGTGGGAGAGACAGATTATCATGTCAACAGTTTCTTTTGCCTTTATCTGTGAAACTATTTTCTTCGCATTTTCAACAGGGTCTTCCCATGCTACTTCGCAGAGTGGTGCACAGAAGAGAGAATCCTTTCCGAAGAGACCGAATATCGCAGCCCTTACGCCGTAATGTTCTATTATAGTATATTCTTTTGCACCGTAACGTTCCATTGCATCTTTTATGAGTGCGGAATCCCCCCTTGAATCCTTCCAGTTTGCGTTGGAGACAATCATCCGGGGAACCTTTTCGCCGGAGGTTCTTGCAGTGTCAAACATTGTTGCAAGCCCCTTGGATCCGTAGTCGAATTCATGGTTACCCAGGGTTGTAGCTTCAACTCCTATTGCACCGAGAATCCTGAGTTCAGGTGCCTGTGAACTGAAGACCGTCTGGTAAAGGGATCCCATTGAAAAGTCGCCTGCATCAATTATGAAGGTTTCAGGGTTCTCTGATTTTTTTTGGTCGATTATAACTTTTGCCTGTGTCAGGTTGTCCAGGAAATCATGGATGTCGTGGGTGAAAATAAAGTCAGCTTTTTGGGCAAAAAGTCCGAAGGAGCTGGCAATTCCAAAAGTGAGGGCAATGAATGCTCTTCTTGTTAAGCTGATGTTAAAAATAATTTTTTTCATAGGGAAATTGTATCATGGAATTCGCAAACGAGGGTATATTTTTGCAGAAAAATTCTGTAAACTATGGACTGTTAATTCCGAAAATGAGAATATGGGAATGAATGATTTTACAAATTCAGTAGATTTATTGCACAGAGCTCTTGATGTTGAAACTTTGCGTTACCAGGTTACTGCAAATAATATTGCCAACTGCGAAGTTCCGAATTATAAAAGACAGGGTGTTAACTTTGAGAGCGAGCTTAAGAGAGCTTTTGAGTCAAGAGACAATGCGGCTAATTCATTTCAGTTGGCAACTACAGATGACAAGCATATCCGGTTGGAAACTGTAAGAGACTGGCGTGATGTTGAACCCCGCCGTACAACAGATTATCTTACAAGTTCCAAGGCAAACGGAAATAATGTTGATGCGGAAGAGGAAGCCATGAACCTTGTGCAGATTCAGATGCAGTACAGGCTTCTTACTCAGCTTGAGAACTTTGAATTCTCTCAGGTTGATACGGCGATGAAGAAGGTATGATTCCGTTAGGCCGGAGGACATTTAAAATAGGAGAAAATTATGGGACTTTATACGAGTATTAATATAGCTGCAACAGGAATGAGCGTTGAACGTCTCAGAACTGATGTAATCAGTAATAATATTGCAAACGCAACAACAACTCGCACCCAGGAAGGCGGCGTCTATAGAAAGCAGTCTGTTGTGGTTGAACCTGTGGCTTCTGAAAATCCTGTATGGAGGCTTCCTTTTGCTAATGACGGAAATGACAACGGTCCTGGAAAGGGGGTGCGTGTACGTGAAATCGTTAAGGATACTGCACAGGGCCGTATGGTTTATGACCCGACACATCCTGATGCAATTCAGTCAGGTCCGAACAAGGGGTATGTTGAATATCCTAACGTTAACATCGTAAACGAAATGGTGGACATGATCAGCGCGAACCGGGCCTATGAGGCAAACAGCAGCGTGATTCAGGGAAGCAAGGAAATGTTCTCTTCCGCATTGGACATTGGTCGCTGATTTTAGCTTTTCGTAAAATTTCATCGGAGTAAAAAGTTGGAGGATTTATGGATATTACAATCGGAAATGTTGACATGGTGAGAACTAATCCGCTTCATGCAGGAACGTCTCCTCGTTCAGAAACTGTAAGGAATAGTGAAGGAGAGGTTTCGGAACGCGGCAGCTTTGAAGGTTTCCTTATGGATGCTGTGTCACGGATGAACAGTCAGCAGATTGACGTTAATAAAATTCAGGAACAGATTATCACGAATCCTGACAGTGTTGACATTCATGACGTAACGATTGCAATGGCAAAGGCCAAGATGTCCATGAATCTTGCGCAGACTGTCATTGACAGAGTAATTTCCGGCTGGAATGAACTGTCCCAAACCAGATAAGCTTTGGCGCCTAACAAATAATCTAGGGTTCGTACTTTTCAATTCCTTAATATTAGTATATAATGTTAAGACTGCCTTAAAGTTTGTGGGAACTTTGGCGGCTTATGAAAGTTCGTTCACGGGAGGGAAAAATGAACGAATGGTTTAAAAAAACGTTTCAAACCATAAAAGAAAAATGGGGGAAGTGGTCAATTGTACAGAAGGCTATCCTGTGCGGTATTTGTGCCGTAATTGTTGTAGCACTGGTTCTTCTGTTTACATTGTCATCAAAGCAGACAAGCGTTCGTCTGTTTAATTCTCCGGTTACAGATTCTGCCAGGAGAGCGGAAATTCAGACCCGCCTTGATGAAGAGCATGTATGGAATACCGTTGACTCTTCAGGATATATTCTGGTTGAAAATTCAGAAACAGCAAGAAGATGGCAGTCCCAGCTAGTTAAGGAAGGGCTTGAACCTGATGAGAAGGACCCGTGGAGTCTTTTTGATGTTACACGCTATTCACGTAATTCAATGGATGACAGAGTAAACTGGCTTCGTTCTCGTGAAAATTCTCTTAAGAATCATCTTGAAAGTCTTCCTGGAATTCGTACAGCTAATGTTGCGTTGGCAATTCCTGAAACCACAGCATTTTCTGATGACCAGGCACCTGTTGAAGCTTCTGTTATTCTTTTCCCGAAGGCAGGAAGTGATGTTCTTGATACGAAGAAATCTGTTAAGGGAATCCAGCATCTTATTATGCGCAGCGTTGAAAATCTGCGTGAAGAAAACATTACTATTTTCAACGGTGACACAAATGAAGAAATCAATGACTTTGCAGGGCTTGAAGCTGCAGAGAGAAATACTATTATCGCAAACCAGCAGAAGCTTATAAAGAAACTTGAGGCAGAAGACGCAGCAAAGATTCTCAAGCAGCTTCAGTCGGACTTCGGTTCACAGCGTGTTGCTACCGTCAACGTAAGCATTGAAATGGATATGTCTGAAAAGAGCTCCGTTTCGGAAGAGTATGGTGGTATTACGATTAAGGAAGACAATCCTGATACACCATATGATGATTCCGAGGTTGTACAAAGCCTTGTGATTTCTGAGCAGGTTGTTGACAAGAAATGGACAGGAACGGGCTTTAATCCTGAAGGTGTAGCTGGTGTTGAAGGTCAGAATCCTCCTGTCTACAGCGATTCGGACAACCTTATCGGTCAGTCAACAGAGAACGGTGCCACAAGAAATTATGCGCTTAACAAGAAAACTACAACAGAAACTGTAAGCCCTCAGAAGGAACGACGATCGGTTTCTGTTTCAATAAAGAGTCTTTACGTATATCCTTTGTATGACGAGAATCACAGGATTCGTTTCGATGAAGACGGAATGCTTGCTTACAGGGAAGAGAAGCTTAGTGATGATGATCTGAAGAAGGTTGAAAATCTTGTAAAGGGTTCAATTAATTTTAATGCAAAACGAGGTGACTCGGTTGTAGTTGAAAATCTTTCAATTCCGCCGACAGAGGCTCTCCGTGATGCAACGAATGATTATCTCAGAAAGCAGAGAACTAAGACAACAGTTATGCTCATCCTTATTGGTGTCGCAGCTCTCCTCGTGTTCTTCATTATCTTTAGATTCATTTCACGTGAAATTGAACGCCGCAGAAGACTCAAGCAGGAAGAACTCCTCAGACAGCAGCAGGCAGCACGTGAAAAAGCTATATGGGATGCAAACGAAAACAATATGGAAATTACATTGTCTGTCGAAGAGCGCAAGCGTGCAGAACTTCAGGAAAATGCTATTGCAATGGCAAAAGAACATCCTGAAGATGTTGCAATGCTTATCCGCACATGGCTTATGGAGGAGTAGTCTATGTCAGAAGACAAGCAGTCGTCCAAGCAGGGCGGCGGTAAAAAGAAGGGCGGTGCCAAGGATTATAAGAGTCTTAACGGCCGCCAGAAAGCCGCAATATTTTTGGTAGCTTTGGGGTCGGACGTTTCTTCGGAAGTAATGAAGCACTTGCGTGAAGATGAAGTTGAATCCCTTACATTTGAAATTGCACGTCTTGAAACGATTGACGCGGACTTTAAGGATCAGGTTCTTGAAGAATTTCAGGAGCTGATGCAGGCACAGAACTTCATTTCAACAGGCGGTATTGATTATGCCCGTGAACTTTTGGAAAAGTCATTGGGCAGCCAGAAAGCTGTTGATATTATTAACAGACTTACATCAAGTCTTCAGGTTCGCCCGTTTGACTTCATCCGTCGTACGGATCCTGCTCATTTGCTCAACTTCGTTCAGCAGGAATATCCGCAGACAATTGCACTTATTCTTGCATACCTTGAACCTCAGAAGGCAGCTGTAATTTTGCAGAATCTTCCTGATGATATTCAGCCTGAAGTTTCTAAACGTTTGGCAACGATGGACCGTACTTCTCCTGATGTCCTTCGTGAAGTTGAACGTGTTCTTGAAAAGAAGTTGTCGACACTTTCCAGCGAAGACTATACTGCAGCTGGCGGTGTTGAAAGCATCGTTGAAATTCTTAATCTTGTTGACCGTGCATCTGAAAAGTCTATCATCGAAAATCTCGAAGAAGACGATCCTGAATTGGCAGAGGAAATTAAGAAGCGTATGTTCGTTTTCGAAGATATTGTTATGGTTTCAGACCGCGATATCCAGAAAGTTCTGCGTGATGTTGACCAGCAGGAACTTGCAAAGGCCCTTAAGTCAGTTGATTCAGAGGTTCAGGATAAAATCTTCAGGAATATGTCCAAGCGTGCTGCAAGTATGCTTAAGGAAGATATGGAGTTCATGGGACCTGTTCGTCTTAAGGATGTTGAAGAAGCACAGCAGAAGATTGTTGGAGTTATCAGACGCCTTGAGGATTCGGGAGAAATTGTTATTGCCCGTGGAGATGGAGACGAATACGTATAGCATTTTGCATATGGGGAAGGTCTGAAGGTCTCTGACAGTGTCTTCGGACTTGTACTGCGAGTTTTAAGTTGTTAATATGCATCGGCTTGAAATATCGCTTTTTTGAAGGGACCTCCGTTGAGTTGAACTGCTGGAGGTTTCATATGGCGAGATGGCATCTGCATAATATTGTAGGTGCCATTTTGTATTTATGCTTGAATTTAATAAAAAAAATGCCGAATTTATCAGTAGAATAATGTTTTGACAATGGAGTTTATATATGGCACAGACTGTATTCAGACCGAATCAAATAAATAATAAGGATGGTGAAATAGTTTTAAAATTAGCACGTGAATTTGCACCACCGGTAGAAGAAGTTGTGGAAGAAGTGCCTGAATACACTGGCCCAACAGCAGATGACCTTAGACGTGAGGCAGAGGAATTCAAGAAGAGTTGGGAAGCAGAAAAGGCCCAGATGATTGCTGATGCCCACTCTGAAGCGGAAAAAATTATAAAGGATGCGGAGGGTGCTGCTTTCAATGAAGTCAAGAAGCAGAGTGACCAGGCTGCCGTAATCAAGAATACAGCTGAAAAAGATGCAGGTGATGTTGTCGCAAAAGCTAAGGCTGAAGCGGACATGATAATCCGTTCTGCCCATGACGAGGAGCAGCGTATTATTGATAAGGCCCGACAGGAAGGTTATGATAAGGGGCATGAAGAGGGATACCAGCTTGGAAACCAGGAAGCGGAGCGTCTTATCGAAAGGCTTCACAAGATAATAGAATCTGTTCAGGACAAGAGACAGGAAATTCTTGACGGAACTGAGCAGCAGATTGTTGATCTCGTTCTTCTTATGACCCGCAAAGTTGTAAAGATTATGAGTGAGAATCAGAAGAGCGTAATCATGGCAAACGTTGTGCAGGCTCTTAAAAAGGTTAAGGGCAGGGGCGATGTTACTTTGCGTGTTAATCTTTCTGATGTCAAGCTCACTACACAGCATATAAAAGATTTCATCGGACAGGTTGAAAATATTAAAAATATTTCTGTAGTTGAAGACAGTTCTGTTGATCGCGGCGGATGTATTGTTGAAACTGACTTCGGTGCAATTGATGCCCGTATCGCAAGCCAGCTTGGTGAACTTGAAACCAAGATTCTTGAGATTTCACCAATCAAGACTGTCCAAAAGTCTGAAGTCATTAATCCTGATTTATAAAAAGAACGGTGATTTATGGAATCATTTTTCAATAAATATATAGAAACTATCGAACGAACTGATACAATAAAGTATACAGGACAGGTTGCTGCCGTAAAAGGTCTTATGATAGAGAGTAACGGTCCGCGCTGTGTCATCGGTGAAATTTGTAAAATAGAGGTTCCCAAGAAGAGGGAATCCATTGTCGCAGAAGTTGTTGGTCTTGAAGGCTCTATTGTACGTCTGATGGCTTATGCTGATACAAGCGGAATAGAAGTCGGATCCGTTGTTACGGCAAGCGGATCAATGCTTGAAGTTCCTGTTGGAGAGCGTCTGCTTGGCCGTGTGATTGATGCAACCTGTCATCCTATTGACGGTAAAGGGGATATTGCGCCTAGTGCTTATTATCCAGCTCTTGCTGCACCTCCTAATCCTTTGGAGCGTCCTGTAATTAAAAAGAGAATTACAACTGGAGTCCGTGCAATCGATTCTCTTCTGACAGTTGGAAAGGGGCAGCGTATTGGTATTCAGGCCGGAACAGGTGTAGGTAAAAGTACTCTTCTTTCTACGATAGCAAGAAATACGAATGCTGATATAAATGTTATAGGGCTTATAGGTGAACGAGGAAGGGAAGTCCGTGAGTTCATAGAAAATGACTTGGGCAGGGAAGGTCTTAAGCGTTCTGTTGTAATCGCAGCAACTAGTGACCAGCCTTCAATTGCCCGACTGAGAGCCGCCTATGTTTGTACAGCTGTTGCTGAATATTTCAGGGACCAGGGCAAGGATGTAATGCTTCTTTTTGACAGCGTAACCCGCTTTGCTCATGCACAGCGTGAAATTGGTCTTGCAACCGGAGAGCCTCCTGCACAGAGAGGTTATCCTCCAAGTGTATTTGATATGCTTCCTAAACTTCTTGAGCGTACTGGCAATAATGCCAGGGGAAGCATTACAGCCTTCTATACAGTTGTCGTTGACGGTGATGATATGAATGAACCTATTACCGATAAGGTTCGCGGTACCCTTGACGGTCATATTGTATTGAGCAGGTCTCTTGCCAACCGTCAGCATTATCCTGCAATTGATATTCTTCAGAGTATCAGCCGTTCCCAGACAAAGGTTACGGGACCTGAAACCCTGAAGGCTGTGCAGAAAGTCCGCAGATGGATTGCAGATTATGCTCAGCAGGAAGATATGATTATTGCTGGTGTATATCAGAAGGGAAATTCTCCTCAGGTTGATCAGGCAATTGAAAAGCATGAGGCTATTGAGGAATTCCTGTGCCAGGCATCAAGTGATCATATCAGTATGGATGAGACACTTGATTTGCTTTCAAGGCTTTCCGAAATTGATATACCGAAGGAAGAATATGTGGAATGTCCTGCCGGCGTAAGAAAGCAGCTGGACATTCTTGCAAAGTAGCTGGCCTATGAAAAAATTTGTTTTTTCTCTGCAGAAGATTCTTGACCTGCGTAATTTTGAACTTGATGCTGCGGAAGTGGAGCTAGGTAAAATAAATTCTCAGATAGCGCAGGTTAATATGCAGCTGCATGCTATAGCTTCACAGAGGCTTAAAGTCAGTAATGCAACGGATTCTTCCGGAGATTTTTATCTGGCTTCCCAGGCTCAGGCTTATTTCATGCTGCTTGACCAGAAGAAGGAACAGTTTCTGAATGAGCTTGCTCGGCTTGAAGTGATTGCCGAAGAGAAAAGAGATATTGTCCGTGACGCAATGAAAAAAGTGAAGGCCCTTGAAAAAATCAGGGAGCACAAAAAAGAGGAATGGGAAAAGGATGTTCTTCATGAGGAGGAAGTAATTCTTGATGATGTTGTAACTGCTCGTTCTTACAGAACCGAATAACTACAGGTGAAAAAGGGTTCCCGTTTAACATTCTGCAAAGATGAAAACGGGAACCTTTTTTTAGGCGTATTAAAGTCTTAACTGATTTTAATATTTAAAGGCTGAACCGCCAATAAATTCTCTGATAATTGATTGGGTAGGAACATCCGTTGCAGGAATTGTTGAGAAGTTGTTCAGGAACGCAAGAAGCCTGTTGGCTTCGGCATATTCTTTCTGCAAAGGTGTAACACATCTCAGCAAAGGGTCGGCGTAAACTTTCAGAACAGGAAGTTCGTAGTCAAGAGCTGTATTGAGCATTGCATTTGCATTGTTCTGGAAAGGGAAGATATGCAGGCGCTCTCCTTTCTGGACATTGTCCCACATGGATATTGTATCTGCAGCACTCTTGCCTCTGTAACGGGAATCCCTTACGATTCTGCGGATAAGTCTGTTGTCGCTTGTAGAAATTCTGTTGTGGTCGTCCAGATTCAGCTGTGTGAGGGCTGAAAGATAGATTTTGAATTTCTTTTCAGCAGGAACAAGATGTGTAAGCTTGTCATTGAGACCGTGAATTCCTTCCATGATAAGAATATCATTCGGTCCGAGAATCATTTTGTCACCTTTGAAGTAACGCTTTCCTTCATGGAAGTCGTAGCAGGGAACATCAATTTCTTTTCCGTCGAACAGATCAAGCAGATTTTCGTTTATGAGTTTAACGTCAAGAGCTTCGAGACATTCATAGTCATAGTTTCCGAATTCATCCTTAGGGGTGACATCTCTTCCGACGTAATAGGAATCAAGGCTTATAACTTTCGGCTGGTATCCGATTGCCTGAAGCTGGAGTGCAAGTTTTTTGCTTGTCGTTGTTTTCCCTGATGATGAGGGGCCTGCAATTAATACAACCTTTGCAGTTCCCGTTTCCTGTATCTGGTCTGCAATATCGGCAATGCACTTCGTCTGCAAAGTTTCGGTTATGTTAATGAAGTCCTTTGTCTTTCGTTCGTGGATAAGCTGATTGACACCTGCTGCGGAAGTTACGCTGAGACGTTTTCCCCAGTCCTTATATTTCTTGTAGATTTCAAAGAGCTTGGGCTGGTCTTCAAAGTCCGGAAGAATATCCGGAGTTTGATGGCTTGGGAATCTTAGGAGGAATCCCTGATGGTAGGGCATGATGTCAAATACTTTGAGAATACCTGTGCTTGAAACAAGAGGCCCGAAGTACAGGTCCATGAAACCTTCAAGCTTGTTTACCTGGATTCTTGCAGGACTTCTGTAGTTAAGCTGCTTACGTGTCTCAATGAGTCCCAGTTCTTCAAAGTGAGTGCATGCATCCTGGTAGGCAATGAATTCTGTTTCAATTACCCGGTCCGAGTCTATGATGCACTTCATCTCCTTCTTGATCTGGATAAGCTGTTCCGTTGTAGGAGAAGTTGTTCCGTCAATAGTGTAGTAGTATCCGTAACCAAGGCTGTGTCCTACAAGGAGACGGCTCTTCGGGAACAGTTTATGAGCTGCAACAGCAAGCACGTAGCACAGGGAACGCCGGTAAATAGCTGCTCCTTCCATGGAGTTTATATATACCGGTTCAATAGTCGCATTGATGTTGATTACGCTGTCCAGGGAACAGATTTCATTGTTGACTTTCACTGCAAGAACAGTGCTGCCTGTATCTTCAAATCGGTTCAGGAGAGTAATCGGTCGTATTTCGTTTTCAACTTCAATAGTTGAGTTGTCTGGAAAAGTGATTTTAATCTTCTTCATTCCTTTATTGTATTTCATTTTTTTTAGATAAAAAGGTAAAACCGGAATTTATTGATTAAAAAAACTTTATTCATTATAATTATTGGAATTCGAGACTAAGAATCCAAATATTGGGGATGAATGATGTTAGACAAAATGCGTAACATTGGTATTATGGCTCATATTGATGCCGGAAAAACCACAACTACAGAAAGAATTCTTTTTTATTCAGGCAAAATTCATAAGATTGGCGAAATTGATGACGGAGCCGCAACAATGGACTTTATGCAGCAGGAACAGGAACGCGGCATTACAATCGCTTCTGCTGCAATAACTACGGAATGGAGAAATCATCAGATTAATATTATTGACACACCGGGTCATGTAGACTTTACAGCAGAAGTTGAACGTTCTCTTCGTGTTCTTGACGGTGCTGTCGCAGTTATCTGTGCTGTAGGTTGGGTTCAGCCTCAGACAGAGACAGTTTGGAGACAGGCTGATGAATTCAATGTTCCTAGAATTTGTTTCGTAAACAAGATGGACCGTGTAGGAGCAGATTTCTTTGGTGCAATGAATGACGTTAAGTCAAAATTCGGTTGTGAAACAGTGGCACTTACTATACCGGTAGGTGCAGGCCAGGATTTTGAAGGTGTAATTGATCTTCTTAACATGAAGGAAATTCACTGGGATGAATCTACTGATGGCGAGAAGTTTACTGTTTCTGAAATTTCTGATTCATATAAAGCTATCGCCGGAGAATGGCATGAAAAGCTTGTTGATACAGTTTGCGGTGCGGATGATGATCTTGCGGAAAAGTATCTTGAAGGACTTGAAATTTCAATTGAAGAACTTAAGTCTGCAATCAGGAAGGGTACAATAAGCAGGACACTTGTTCCTTTCCTCTGCGGTTCAAGCAGAAAGAACATTGGTGTACAGGTTCTTATGGATGCTGTAATTGATTATCTTCCTGCTCCTGATGAAGTACCTCCTGCAAAGGCTCTTCAGCTTAAGAAGCATGATGAAACTGAAGAAGTTGAAGTCCCTTGTGATCCTAACGGAAAAATTCCTATCGGTCTTGTCTTTAAGATTCAGCATGACCGTGAAGCAGGTACGCTGTGTTTCGTCAGAATGTATTCGGGTAAAATTTCCAGCGGCACTCAGGTTTATAATGTTGGAAAAAAGAAGCGCGAAAGAATTAACAGAATCCTTCGAGTAAATGCAAACCGTATGGAACAGATGGACAGTGTTTCAGCAGGTGATATTGCAGTTTTCGTGGGACTTAAGCTTTCTCAGACAGGTGACACTTTGGGAAGCGAAGGAATGCCTATTCTTCTTGAAAGCGTTCAGTTCCCAGAACCTGTTATTTCCATTGCAATAGAGCCGGAATCTATGAGCGACAGGGATAAACTTAATGAAACTCTTGAAATCCTTAGCCGCGAAGACCCGACCTTTACATACCGCGATGATGCTGAAACAGGGCAGCTTGTTATCAGCGGAATGGGTGAACTTCATCTTGATGTTCTGGTTACCCGTATACGTGATGACTTTAAGGTTCAGTGCAGAGTCGGTGCACCTCAGGTAACTTACCGTGAATCTGTTACAAGTTCCTGCGACTATACGGAAAATTTCTCCCGTATGCTTGCCGGAAAGGAAAATACAGCAGGGCTCAGGATGCATGTAGAGCCTCGCGAACAGGGACAGGGTAATCTTTATACATTTACAGGTAAGCGTTCTTCTGATGTTCCTGGTGAAATTTATGAAGCCATTGAGCATAGTGTCAATAACTGCTTCGGTTCAGGAATAAAAATGGGGTATCCTTGTACAGATATTGGAATTACAGTTTCTGAGATTACATTTGATCCGCTTACTTCTACTGTGTTTGCTTTTGAAGCTGCTGCAGCCGAAGCATTTGATCAGGTTTGTTCCATGGCAAATCCTGAACTTCTTGAACCAGTCATGGCTGTGGATATTGAAAGTCCGTCAGAATTCGTTGGTGATGCAATGAGTCAGGTTACACAGAACGGCGGAATCATTACCAGCATGGATGAAAAGACTGGCGGTAATATAGTTCATGCCCAGGCTCCGATGGCCAAAATGTTCGGATTTACTACAAAACTTCGTTCTGTTACACAGGGCAGAGCAAGTTTCAGCATGAAGTTCAGCCATTTCCAGAAAAAGAATTAACTTTTGGTTCTTTCAGTTGAAGAACCCCGGATTTGTTCCGGGGATTTTTTATTTGCCAATTTATTGATGGTTAACAGTCTGCAGGCTTTTGTTTTCCCTTTCCTCTTTCTTTAATTCTTTCTGCGAGAAGAAATAACAGTTCCATGGTAATTCTGGCATCATCATAGGCTCTGTGGGCGGATTCTATTTTTATTCCCAGTCTTCTTGCCAGTGAATGAAGTCTGTAAGGCTCTTCCATTCCATTGAATTCGGGATAAGTGATTCTTGAAATCTGAAGAGTATCCATAATCAGGTTTGAAACAGGGAGTCTTCCGTTGCGTTCAAGCTGTGCGTTCAGGAACCTTATATCAAAGGGTATGTTGTGTCCGATTATTATAGTTTCCTTTCCTCCTAAAAAGTTCATGAAGCTGTTTACCGCTTCCTCGGCAGTTTTTCCGTTTTCCGTCATGGAATTAGTTATGTGCGTCAGATTTGCAATTTCCTGTGGAATAGGTTCGAAAGGTTTGATAAGTTCTGAGAAAGTTTGCTGTGTTCCGTCTTTTGTAAATTTGATTGCCCCAAGTTCCACAAGGCTGTTTTCTTTGGGATTCAGCCCAGTGGTTTCAACGTCAAGGGAAACAAACAGTCTTCCTTCTTCAAGAAGATTGGGAAGCTGCTTGTAATCCCTTATCATGTGCATCCTAGGTTTTCGCACTTTTGTGTTTTGTGAAGATTATTTTGCTGCGTCAAGAATTGCATTGATTTCTGCAGAGATTTTCTTAACAAGTTCATCCGCTTCTTTCTTAGCAGCTGCAAGACAACCGTCACACTTTGCACCGCCTACGATGACTTTGCAGTTGATGTAGAACTTGATCTTCGGTTCCGTTCCTGACGGACGGGCGCTTACTATTGTACCGTCCTCAAGAATAAACTGAAGAACATTGCTCTTCGGCCATGGAAGGCTTTCCTTTGTAGAAGGATTTGCCGGGTCGAACGCAACCTGTTCCTGGATGTCACGGATCTTTACAACTTTCTTTCCGCCGAGAGTTGTGAGACCTTCTGTGCGGAGCTTTGTCATGATGCGTCCCATGATTCCAGGACCTTCTATTCCTGGGAAGTACTTGCTGATGGCTCCGTCCTGGAAGTATCCGTATTCCTTGTACATTTCGTTGAGCCGGTCAAGAAGGCTCTTTCCTTTGCTTGCCCAGTAGAGTGTCATTTCTGCACACATTGCTGCTGCACTTACACCGTCCTTGTCGCGAACTTCTGTTTCAACAAGGTAACCGTAGCTTTCTTCAAGACCGAATGCGTAAGAGTTGTAGCCAGCCTTTTCCATTTCTGTTTCAGCTGCTGCAATCCACTTGAATCCTGTGAGAACTTCCTCTGTCTTTACTCCGTAAGCCTTTGCAACTTCATCAACGAATGGTGAAGTAACGATTGAGCGGATAAGAACAGCGTCCTTAGGCATCTTGTTGAATTCATTCTTCGAAAGGAGCACATAGTCTGCAAGGAGGGCACCCATCTGGTTACCTGTTACGAGAACAAAGTTTCCGTCCTTGTCAGGGAAGGCTGTACCGAAGCGGTCTGCATCTGGGTCTGTTGCCATAACAACATCAGCCTTTTCCTTCTTTGCAAGTTCGATGGCCATTGTAAGAGCCGGTGCTTCTTCTGGATTAGGCTTTGCAACTGTCGGGAAGTCTCCGTTTCCTTCGCGCTGTTCAGGAACTGTAATAACATTAAGTCCGAGATCTCCGAGAACTTTTTCTACGTGCATTGCACCTGTCCCGTGGAGAGGTGTGTAAACGACTTTAACGCTTGAAGCCTTTTCTTTGATAAGTTCAGGACGGTAAAGGTTGGCCTTGATCATTGACTGGAACTTGTCATCAATTTCTTTGTCAATGAGAACAATTTTACCTTCCTTGACAGCCTGGTCCTTATCCATGATTTTTGCTTCTTTTACAGCGTTTACTTCGTCAATAATAAGCTTGTCATGAGGTTCTGTAACCTGGGCACCGTCTGCCCAGTATGCCTTGTAACCGTTATATTCTGCAGGGTTATGGCTGGCAGTAACTACGACACCAGTTTTGCATCCGAGTTCACGGATTGCATACGAAAGTTCAGGAGTAGGCCGGAGACTTGTAAAAAGATATGCCTTAATTCCGTTTGCTGCAAATACGCGTGCTGTAATGTCACTGAACTTGTCGTGGTTGTTGCGGCTGTCATAAGCGATACATGCACTGAGAGTTCCGTTCTTTGCGTCTTCAGGAAATGCCTTGATGATATAGTTTGCAAGACCCTGTGTAGCCTTACCGATGTTGAGTGTGTTCATGCGGTTGGTTCCGCCGCCCATTATACCGCGAAGGCCGCCTGTTCCGAATTCAAGGCTCTGATAGAAACGGTCCTCGAGTTCCTTCATGTCTTTGTTTGCCACAAGGTCTTCTACCTGTTTGCGGAATGTTTCATCCTTTTCTTCAGAAATGTATTGCCGTGCTCTAGCAAGAATTTCTTTTTCTTCCATATTTAATCCCCTTCTATGGAACAGCCAGAATGGTTTGCTGTGAATATTCTGACGATTGTTCCTGTATTTCCTGTATTTGTATTGGGCATCTCTAAAATTTTTTTTAGAGATGCCGACGAGTTTCAATCCTTGAAATTACAAGACTTAAAACATCGCTTTTTTAAAGTTATGTCTAAAATTTGCAGTATTTAGACATGGTCCATTATATAAAATTTTCTTAAAAAATTCAAATGATATGAAGACTTCACTCTTCAGGGGAAAGCATGGAATCCGCCTTCTTTATCATGGATGTTTCCCATCTCAGAAGACTTCGTTCCGCACTGTCGCCACCTTTCTTTGTGTCGCACATGACCCGGAAAACAGGTTCCGTCCCGCTAGGACGCATCCAGATAAATGCAGTAGGAATTCCGTCTTTATCAAGGAACTGAACTTTGAGACCTCCGTTCTTGTTGTTCCAGCTGTCGTAATCAGAAACTAAAGTTTCCTTCGTTCCGTTTGTAAGGAAGACCCTGTAGGAGAAGATTCCGTAGATTGCCTTCATCTCTTCCCAGTTCTTTGCCCATTCATCAATGAAGATTTTTTTGAAACATTCCTTGAGTTCGCCCTTGTCCTGTGTCCTTACGTTCAGAATCGCACGGTCTTCGCTTACGCCTGTCGTCGTATATTTTGGAAGCGTGTCCAGTATATCGCAGAGTGTGAAATCGTCTCTGTATTTGTATTCCTGCTTAGATCTTTCGCACCAGATATGGAAGAGTCCTTTCGATGTTGTCTGTGCTGCCTCATCAAATTCGTCACGTATTGTAAGAAGCTTTACCATTGCCATTACCGTTGCCAAAGGATCCCTTACGCTGGAAGGGTACGTAATGTTTCCGCCGTTGCTTCCTTCACCGAGAATTCGTACCGTGTAACCTTCCTCACGTTTTTCTCTTGCGAGGTTTACGACGTTGGCTTCACCGACCTCAGCCCTGAAAAGTTTTCTTCCAAGCTTTTCACAGATTTCATCTATTCTCATGGAAGTCGGGCAGTTTACAGCCACGGCATTCTTGTTGACGATTCTTTCCGCCTTCATGAGGAGACTTTTCTGGGAAACCATATTTTCTTTCCATATGTCGAAGGTTGATTCGGCAATTACGCAAAGAGCAAAAACTTCCTGTGCGGGAATAGGTTTGGCAGAATTTATTTCTTCGTCCCAGTAGACGAGATTTCCTCTGTCACCGTCGCAGTCCGGCATGTAGGCAAGGTCAACATTCTGTTCACCGTCCTTGCGGAGTTCTTCCATAACTTCTGCACAGTATATAAGGTTTTCCGGTTCAGGAATGATCGCATGGGCAATGTGGCCGGCTTCATTGTTGAAAGGAAGGAAGTTTATCCCCGTCCGTGAAAGGAACTGGCTGTCAATTGACCGTGTTCTTGCTGAACCGTTCATGTCGCATACAATTGAAAGAGGTGACCTGTCAATTCCGTTTCTGATTCTATCGAGTATTTTGTCCTGGGAGTGGGTATTGTTTGTTCCTGTGATAACAATTCGTATGAAATCTTCATAAGCCCAGAGAGCTTCCTTCTTGTGCTGGTCGGAGAGTGCATAGACTAGGTCAACATTCTGCTGGGTTTCTGCTGTAAGAAGTGCTTCCGCATAGGACATTGCATCCGGGTCTGCGCATTTTTCCTTGAACACTTCAATGAGCTTTGCATTTTCCGTTCCGTTAAGAACTCCGCCGTCATTGAGACCGAATTTGATTCCGTTATGGCCGACAGGGTTATGGCTTGCAGAAATGTAAAGGAAACCGTCAATTGATTTTGAGTAGGCCATGATTTCCGGGGCCGCGGTGACTCCAAGAAACTGGACTCCGATGTTTTTGTATAGGAGAACACGTATTACAGCGTCGGCTATCTGTTTGCCGGTAGGACGCGTGTCTGTTCCTACTGCAACAATAGGAGTTTCTTTGCCTGATGCCTTTACTATGTATTCTGCAAATGTTTCGGCAATAAGAGCACATAAAGCCCTGTTCGTTTCGCCAATATCCTGAGTCTTATCCTGTTCTTCTTCCGAAGCGGCAAATATTTTTCTCCAGCCCGAAGCTGAAAGTATCATGTTATGTTCCATATAGTGAAAGTATAATTCCAATATTAATTTATTGCAAGAAATCATCAATATTTCTTTGACTAATTTTGAGTTACTTGCATTTTCTGCTGAAAAAAATTACGCCTGTTCCAGAATCCGGGCACCCTGTTCTTAAGATGTCGTCTGAATATTGCACCTGTCGTTTTTTTGTAATATATTGTCCTTATGGTTTATGAAGATTTGGAAATGCCCGAAAAGGGTGATACTGTTGTAGTGGGAATGTCAGGCGGTGTTGATTCTACAATTACTGCAATGCTTCTCAAGAATATCGGCTGCAATGTCATTGGTGCAACAATGTCTTTGTGGGACGGGAAAATTCCTGAAATGGCTGAAGGCAAGAAGCTTAGGGACAGCTGCTACGGTCCTGCCGAAGAAAAGAATATTGCGGACTGCAAAAAATTTTGTGAGGAACAGAATATACCATATTATGTTGTTGACGTGAAAGAAGATTATGCCCGGGAGGTTCTTGAATATTTTAAATCTGAATACAGGGCCGGCCGTACACCGAATCCTTGCATAAGATGTAACAGGTATGTAAAGTTCGGGGCACTGCTTTCAGGTCTGCGGAAGCTTGGAGTTGATTATGATTATTTCTGTACGGGCCATTATGCGAAACTTGTGAGGGGGACCGAAAGTATTTCTTCCCTTTACGGGGATGGAGTGTCCTGTGCCGGGGAAGGAAACTCTATGCCTCCTCAGATTGCCTGTGCAATGGATGTCTCAAAGGATCAGGCCTATTTTCTTTACAGGATTCCGACTGAAATTCTTGAAAAGGTTAGGTTTCCTTTGTCAAAGTATACGAAGAAGGAAGTGTTTGAGCTTGCAAGGTCATTCAATCTGAGTGCCGCTGACAGAAGTGAGAGCCAGGATTTTGTGCCCGAGGAATATAAGGACATGCTCTTCTCTGACAAACCTTCGGTTCCCGGAGACATCATTGATATGGACGGAAAAGTTCTTGGCCGTCACAGAGGTATTGAACATTATACCATAGGCCAGAGAAGGGGGCTGGGCGTAAGTGCAGCGGAACCGCTGTATGTTGCGGAAATAGACAGCGCAAATAATTATGTTGTTCTTGGAAAGGATAGTGACCTGTTCTGCGGAGGTCTTATAGCTGATGACATTGTGTGGCCCGGAAACTATGACCCTGGGTGCAGTTTCAATGCGATGGTGAAAATCAGGCTTGCATCAAAACCTGTTGAGGCTCTTGTAGAACCTTATGAAGTAAAGGAAGGTGAAACTTTTACAGGACGACCTTATAAAATAAGTTTCGCTGAAAATCAGAGAGCCGTTGCTCCCGGTCAGTCCGTTGTTTTCTATAGGGATGGAATTATTTGCGGCGGCGGAATCATTCATTCTGCCCTGAAAGTCTGATCCTGGTGTTCAGCGTATAATAAGATCCGCTGATAAAAAAAGACTGCCTGAAAGGATTCGTCATACTGAAGAAAGTTTCAGTGCTAACCTTGCAGGCAGTTTTTTTATTTTATTTCAAGATTATAGGTAATGGTCTGGGCTGTCTCAAGAATGTCAACAAGTGCAAGCTTAAGCGCAGCTTTTCCTGTTGTAAGCTGCACGCATCCCAGTAGCTGACGTGACGGGTCCGGGTAAAGCTGTTCAACTGTGTAGTTCTTGTTTCCAATGGCACACAGATGTCCGTCTACTTCTTTGAGAGTGTCATAGTAGATGGTCTCTATTGTAACTCCGTTCAATGCAACGGAGGTTCTCTTCGGAACTGCAACTTCCTGTCGCGTGTGGTAAACCTTGTACATTCCGGGAGCAAGCACGTGTTCGTTAAGAAGGTTGTGCAGAACTCCTGCTTCATCTTCAAGATATATGCGTCCCATTACAAGCGGAAGCTCGTTGCCGATTCTTGGCATAAGTTCCCTGGGATTGACTGCTGATGAAGTTTTTGTATCAATTACCTGAAATTCCAGGCAGTTTTCCCCCATCTGCCAGCCGGAGTTTCCGCTTGTCCCGAGGTATTCGCCCTGACGTACTTCTGTTTTGGTAAAATCTTTTGCCGCGAAGTCGTCTTCATCAAGGTTCGCATAGATTGTATCCATCTGGTCCGCGTGGGCAATGATTACACTGTTGCCCAATGTTGATTCAAACCATCCGTAGTCCTTGTCGTGTTCTGTTAGGATGATTGCTACGTTTCCTTTTTCAGCGGCCTTTACTTCTGAGTTCTCGGAGAAGACAATGGAAGGTTCAATCGTACCTCCTCTGAGCTGTCCGAAATATGAGAAGAAAGAGTCTGAGCTTGTTTCATTCTGCGGCCAGTCGAAGGCAGAGGCGACGTTTATTCCTAGCAAGGCAGCGATGGCTGCGGCAGATAAAATGAATTTTTTTACGAAGGATAATTTTTTCATAATCTTTTAACCCCTTTTATTTAGCGAATGGAAACTGTAAGACGTGAAATCTTGTTATCGCGTCCGACAAAAACGGAATTGCCCTTGGCCTGAAGGAATGCTGAGTCTGCTGTAAAGGAGAAGTGTGCGCTGGGGTGGTCAAAAGGTTCGATTACTGTAACCGTATACTGTTTTTTGTCTTTGCTGAGAACGAAAATAAGGTTGTTGGTGTCCGATTCCTGAATCTGTACGATCGTTCCTGGAATTTTTATGTGCGAGCTCCTGAGCTTTTCAAGGTCAGCGATTCCGAGTCCTCCGTTGTAGTTATAGAAAACCAGTGAATCATTTCTGCTGAACTGAACGAGGCACTGCTGCAGGAAGTCCTTTTCAAGATATTCGTGGAAAACAATTTTGCTGTGACCGGTATCGTCCTTTGCAATTACGAAGCGCTGAGGATTCTGTCCGCTTACACAGGCGACGGTGCTTCCGTCCTTTGAAATTGCGGCCCCGTTTATTACAGAGATGCTGCTTCCTCCGGGCTGGAATTTCTGTGTTATCGAGCCTTTTTCGTTAAAGGCAATGAGTGTACCGTCCGCATAGCCAGCGACAGTTCCTTTTGGGCTTGAAGAGAAAGCCGTAATCGGTGCATAGCTTTCATATTGCCACTTCTTGTCGCCGAACTTGTTGAATACTGCGAAAGAGGAGCCTCCCGGCAGCATCATGAAGATTCTGTCATCCTGGAAATATGGGAAACCGTAGGCATTAAGCTTTGCGGTTTCTTCCCCGGTTTTGCTGAACAGGGTTATGGAAGAACTGTTCGCGTAGTAGGTCGTGTAATAAGAGTCAGAAATTGAAGCCTTGAAAGGGAATGTTATCTGGCTGGCAATTTTTCCGTCCGGAGTGAAGTAGCCTATGTTCTGTCCCAGCTTGTAGGAAATAAGCTCCTCATCCCCGGAAACCTGTTGGACGTGGGAAATGTCTTCAGTCCATTCAGGAGTAAAATGGAGTTCCTCTCCAAGATAATTCTGTGCCAGAAAAATGTAGAGCACCGAAAGAACGATTGTACAAACGATTATTATTTTTCTTTTTGAAGTTTTTTTGCCGTTGTTATTCATGATTTACATATGATAGTAAAATATGGCCTGTTTATCAATGGCAGAAAGTTAAATTTAAACTTAATTTGTGTTTTATATTTGGTTATTTCATACTGCAAGTATTGACAAAGAATGTTAAAGGATGCAAAATATGTCAAACACTTTATTTGTAGTTTTAAGACGAGGTTTTTGTGGAAGACGATATTTTGACTCTTGAAGAAGTAGCTAAATATTTGCGCGTTAGTGAACGCACTGTTTATGATTGGGCACAGAAAGGTGAAATCCCTAGCGGAAAAATCGGTACTGTTTGGAGATTCAAGAAGTCCGAGATTGTAAAATGGGTTAACGAACGTCTTTCATCATCAAAAGCGGCTCCTGCTGACATGTCTGTTCTTGTAAAGAATATCCTTTCGCCGGAAAGAATTGTATTCCTTAATCATGCTACAAAACATGATGCACTTGTCCAGCTTTCTGATGTGCTTGCAACCGCTCCTCAGATTAAGAACGGACGTGAGCTTCAGGAAGAAATCCTTAAGCGTGAAGATCTTATGTCAACGGCTTTGGGATGCGGAATTGCAATTCCTCATGTAAGACTTTCAAGCGTTACGGATCTTGTAATGGCTGTAGGAATTTCTAAGACTGATATTATTGATTTCCAGCCGATTGATGACACTCCTGTTCGTATTCTTATCATGATTGCGGCTGCATATAACCAGCACAGTTATTATCTGCAGACTCTTTCGTTCTTCAGCTCGAAGCTTAAGAGCCAGGAGCTCCGTGATTCATTGCTCAGGGCAGAATCTCCTATGGATGTTTATAATCTTCTTGTAAAGTAGTTTGTAGGCGGAAACGTTTATTATACAGGATGCCTGAAATCTGATGTCATTTTGGACTTGCATGAATGACATTAAATTTCAGGCATCCTTTTTTTTGATGGGAGTCCCTAAAAAGATTCAGCTCTTAGAGATTCCCTGGTTTTTGCAGGAACTATTCTGCGAAGTCAATGAAAATCCAGTTCGAGCTGTTGTCCTGTTCCTGGGTAATCTTTCCCCATGTAAGCCCCTTTGCTGTTGTCTCTCCCATAAGGTAATTCTTTTTGTTGTACTTGAAGCTGTGTCCACTGTGGTCGCTTGTGATTGCGGCCATGGCGTGAACATATTTTGCGCTTACCATCATCACCGCGTCCTGGTTCATGGAAGTGAGTAGCACGCACAGAAGCATTGACCGGCTGTCACAGTCGCTTCCGTCTCCAAGAATCATTGCCGGTAACGGAGCAAAGTCGCTGGAATTCTTTTCTCTCTCATATCTGAAGTCCTGCACCCAGCTGAGCAGTTTCTGCGCAAGGTCAGTGTCGTCCGTGCACAGAGGTGATATTTCGTTGTAGATGTCGAAGGAAACTTTCTGCAGCCTTCCGTATGAATCCTTGAAAATCATTCTGTAGTAGCGCTTCCATGCTTCCTGCCAGTTCTGTTTGTTGTAGTACATGCATAGGACTTCATATTCCCTGTCTATCAGATAAGAGGAAGCTTCTTTGTCGTTGGATGAAATCTGTGAAGTTATTTTTCTGCCTTCAATCTCAAGTTCAACGTTAAGATTCTTTTTCTCTTCCGGGAAAAGATATTGTGTTATGGGGCCTGCCTCAAAGTATGAACCCTCGTCAACAAGTACGGAATCAAGGAAGCTTGTTACAAGGGAATCGTATTTTCCGTTGTACTTTAAATCGTACCAGGAAAGGAAGACGGCTTTCTCTTCTGAGGACGGAACTGTTATTCCGAGCGCATAGCCCATAGTGTTTTTTCCGGAGATGCTTCCTTTGAAGCTTGCTATGGTGCAGCCGGTGTTCCTCCATCTGAAATTTTCGCATTCGTTTTGAAGGTTCAGAACCTTGAGGGTGTTTCTGACAGCCTCATCGGCGTTCCTGTAGCGGTCCTTTGCGTATATCCTTACTACTGCATTTACAGGAGCCGTTGTGTTTGCAAGCTGCCACGACATTCCGTCTGCACTTTTTGAAGTTACAGCGAAGTTTTCAGGAAGGTCGGCTCCAATGTTTCCGTAAAAAGCTGTCCGCTCAGCGTAAATCTGTCTTCCTGACAGGAAAATAATTTGCGCGATGATTATTTGAAAGATTTTTTTTGCATTTCTCATTTGATTTTTCTCCCCGAAGCAAAATTGCAATTTTTATGGATTTCCGTATACTATATCGGTATGAAAACATTTCCCGTATTATTTGAAAATGAAGAAATCATTCTTATAAACAAAGAAAGTGGCGTTGCGGTACAAGGTGGAAAAGGAATTTTTCATCCTCTCGATCAGGAACTTTCTGAGAGCCTGGGATATAGAATTCATCTTGTGCACCGGCTGGACAAGGAGACTTCAGGAATTCTGGTCGTCGCAAAGAATTCTGCCGCTGCTTCAAAGTGGACCAGGCTTATCGGTGAAAAGGATGTCCGTAAAGAATATGTTGCACTGTGCGTGGGTACACCTGCTGTTGGTGGAAAGAAATGTGATTCCGGGACTCTTGAGGATATTGTTGAGGCTCACGGAAGGCATCAGAAGGCTGTGCTCCATTTTAAGGTTGAGGAAAAATTTTTAGTTGAAATTCCGCGGAAGGAAGGGGATGAAAATTCTGGGCCCGAGAAGATTGAGGTTTCAAGAATACGCATTGTTCTTGGAACGGGTCGCATGCATCAGATCAGAATACAGATGGCAAAAAGCGGATGCCCGATTGTCGCAGATGATCAGCACGGAGACTTTAAGGCAAATAAAAAACTTCGGAGGGTGGGCATGAAGAAGCTTTGCCTTGCAGCCGTAAAACTGACTGTTCCTCTGGGAAAAGACAGAAGAACTTTTGAGATTCCACTTCCCGGACACATGAATCTTTCTGGCGGCAGATAGTTTCATGCGATGATTTTCTTTGAAAAATTTTAGTTTTTGGAGATTCAATTTTTAAAATTAATTGACAAAAGGCTTTTATTTTATTACAATAAGGTTACATTTTAATACCTTTAAGATGGAGCCCAGATTAAGGCTCCTTTTTTGTTAATCTAAAGCGAAATATCGCAGAGGTTTTTTAATATTGGATTATATTTCGACTAACAGTATTCCTTACTTCAAGGAAAGCGCGCCTGTTGTGGATGCAGCAGGATATCAGCTTGTGGAGCTGCAGGTTGTTCCCCGGAACGGGAACATGCATATTACGGCAGTTATTGCTTCAAAGGATCCTAAAAAAGATATAGGGGTGGCGGACTGTTCTAGAGCTCATCATGCACTTCAGCCTAAGCTTATTTCTTTGCTGGGCTTTGATGAGGACAGGGTTTACATGGAGGTTTGCTCTCCAGGAATGGAAAGAAATTTCAAGAATGCGGCGGAATTCAGTTTCTTTGTCGGAAGGGACATCCGTGTATGGGACAAGGAAATTTCTGACTGGGTAAGGGGAGTGATTGTAAGCTCTGATGAAAACCAGGTTACATTGAAAGTTGAAGGCGGGGAAGAAAGATCCTTTGCCTACGAGAATATTGCTAAAGCAAAATTTATACATTTATAGGGAGGCTTGATATGTCAGAAATGGCGGATGCTATTCGCGCTCTTATTACAGAAAAAGGGCTAGGCGAGGAGTCAATCAAGCAAACAATCGAGAATACAATTAAGGCTGCATACAAGAAGACTTATGGCACTGCTGAAAATTGTATCGTAAAGTTTGATAAAGATATTCAGGGCATCATTTGTGATGTGAAGGTTTTTTCTCGTAAGATTGTTCTTGACGGTGTGTGGGATCCTTCCCAGGAAATTGAGCTTGAAGAAGCCAGGAGCCTGAATCCGGAATGTGAAGTTGGTGATGAGCTTGATATTCAGATTGACCCAAAAACTTTCGCCCGTTCATCTGTTACAACAGGTAAGCAGTCGGCACATCAGTCTCTTAATGAAAGCTTCAAGGACAATCTTTTCAATGAATACAAGGATAAGATCGGCCAGATAATGAACGGCAGGTTCCAGCGTGAGTATAAGAGAAACTACATTGTGAGCCTCGGAAACGGGAAGATTGAAGGCATCATTCCTGCTAAGCAGCAGAGCCCTATTGAACATTATGAGATCGGTGAAAATATTCGCGTATATGTCCAGGATATCAAGAAGACTAATAGCGGAATCCAGCCGATCCTCAGCCGCGTTGACCCTCGCTTTGTAGAGAAGATTCTTGAACTTGAAGTTCCTGAAATCGCTGACAACACAATTTCTGTTCACAGGGTTGTTCGTGAAGCCGGTTATCGTGTAAAGGTTGCAGTCAAGAGCAACAAGGACGGAGTTGATGCTGTTGGTTCTTGTGTCGGTAAGAACGGTACGCGTATTACAAATGTCATCCATGAGCTTGAAGGCGAAAAGGTAGACGTTCTTGAATATTCTGAAGATCCGAAGGTTTTCATTGCAAATTCTCTTTCTCCTGCAAAGGTTGAGGCTGTTTATATTCTTGATGCAAACAGAAAGGAAGCTCTCGCAGTTGTAGATGAAACACAGTTTTCTCTCGCCATCGGTAAGCAGGGTCTCAATGTTCGTCTTGCAAACAGGCTTTGTGATTGGACGATTGATGTAAAGAATAAGGCTCAGTTCGCTGAGATGGATATTGTTGAAGATGATTCACATCTTAAGGCTGCTGAACAGCTCTTTAACAATGATGAAGGTACGGCTGAAGAAGAGTACGAAGAGATTACTTCAGTATGCCAGCTTCCTGGAGTAAATGCTGATGCTGCAAATGTTCTTAAGGAAGCTGGTCTGGATGATATCGAAAAGTTTATGGAAGTTTATGATTCCGGAAAGATAAACGACGTAGACGGCATCACCCGTGAACAGGTTGAAGAAATCTATGGTATTATCGAAGAGAACGTTGAATTTGCTGATGCAGATGAAGATGTCTCCGAAGAAAGTGAAGAAGATGAATACAGATGCCCTGAATGTGGAGCAAAGATTGATCTTAGTATGCATAAATGCCCTAATTGTGGCGTTGAATTCGAATTTGAAGAGGACTAGGTAATTAGATTTTATGGCGGATGAATCAGAAAAAAAGCTTGAAACTGTATTGCATAAGAAGGAAACAAAACAGAGTGAATCTCAGTCAGCACAGCCTGTAAAGAGGAAGATGGTTGTAAAAAGGACAAAGCCTGCTGAATTAAAAACTCAGAAAAAGGAAGTTCATGTAGTAACAAAAAAGGCTACTGAAACATCCGCTAAGGTAGAAGAAAAGCCTAGCGTACCTTCTTCAAATGCAGCTGAAGCATCAGAAGTTAAGACGGAAGCTAGAACAGCTCCTGCAAAAGAAAATGCTCCTGCAAAAACAGAATCTTCAGAAGCAAAGCCCCAGTCAAGAGGTGTTACTGCTCTTGAAATTAACAGTGCACGCCCTAATGTGAAGGCAGGAAATTTGAGCGGCGGTCCGAGACGCTATAATAACGGCGGTTACAATAATAATCGTCGTGAAGGCGGATTTACTGGCGCACAGGCCCGTGAGGGGTATCAGAACCGTGAAAACCGTAACGGTGGCGGCTATAACGGAAACCGCGGAGGTTATAATAATAACAACGGGGAACGTACTGGCGGTTACAACGGCAACGGCGGAAGACCGGGATACAATAACGGAAACGGCGGAAGACCAGGTTTCGGCGGCAACGGCGGAAGACCGGGATACAATAACGGAAACAGCGGAAGACCAGGTTTCGGTGGTCCTGGCGGAGCTCCAAGCTACGGAGACGCTTCACAGCTTGCAGGAAACAAAGCTGCAAAGAAAACTTTCAAAGGTAAGAAGCAGGTTTATAACCGCAAAGACCAGGAACAGGCTTTTGATGAAGATGAACTCTATCAGAACAAGAAAAAGGATTCAACTCCTGCCAGCGTAGTTCCTGAAAGAATTGATATTATGGAATCAATCACTGTTTCTGATCTTGCAAGAAAGATGAACCTTAAGGCAAGTGAAATCATCGGCAAGCTTATGAAAGAAGGCATGATGGTGACAATTAATCAGTCAATTGACAGTGACACAGCTACAATTATTGCTGAAGAATATAACTGTCAGGTTCATCTTGTAAGTCTTTATGATGAAACAGTCATTGAAAGTGACGAAGGAAATGAAGAAACTGTACAGGTTCGTTCACCTATCGTTACAGTAATGGGTCACGTTGACCACGGTAAGACAAAGACTCTTGATGCCATCAGAAACACGAATGTTGTTGCAGGTGAAGCTGGTGGTATTACACAGAAGATTGGTGCTTACCAGGTTACAACTCCAAAGGGAGTAATTACATTCCTTGATACACCGGGTCATGAAGCATTTACTATGATGCGTGCACGCGGTGCCCAGATTACAGATATTGTTGTTCTGGTTGTTGCAGCTGATGATGGTGTTATGCCTCAGACACTTGAAGCAATCAGCCATGCAAAGGATGCAAAGGTTCCTATCATTGTTGCTGTTAACAAGATGGATAAGCCGGAAGCAAATCCTGACCGTGTTATGACCCAGCTTTCAGAACAGGGACTTACACCTGAAGCATGGGGCGGTGACACACAGTATGTTAATATTTCTGCCCTGAAGAGGGAAGGTATTGACGATCTTCTTGATGCAATTCTTATTCAGGCTGAAATGCTCGAACTTAAGACACAGTATGACTGCCGTGCAGAAGGTAAGGTCATTGAAAGCCGCATAGACCAGGGACGCGGTGTTGTTGCAACAGTTGTTGTTGAGCGCGGTACACTCAGAACTGGAGATCCGTTTGTTGCTGGTATATATTCAGGACGTGTACGTGCAATATTTAACGACCGCGGCCAGAAAATCAAGGAGGCCGGTCCTTCAATGCCTGTTGAAGTTCTTGGTATTGAGAGCATGCCTAACGCAGGTGATCCGTTCCAGGTAACAGAAACTGAACGTGATGCCCGTGCGTTTGCTGCTAAGCGTCAGGAGCTTAAGCGCTTTGAAGCTGCAAAGGCTGTTAAACGTACAACTCTGGACACTATCTACAATGATATTGAGCAGAGGGAAGTCAAGGAACTTAAGGTCATCATCAAGGCAGACCTCCAGGGTTCCGCAGAAGCTCTCAAGACATCCCTTGAACGTCTTTCAACAAAGGATATTCGTCTGGTTGTTATCCATTCGAGTGCCGGTGCAATCAATGAAAGCGATGTCTCTCTTGCGGCTTCTGATGACAATGCAATCATCATCGGATTTAATGTTCGTCCTACACCAAAGGCAAAGACTCTTGCCGACAAGGAAAATGTTGAAATCCGTAAGTATAATATCATCTACAAGTGCGTTGAAGAAATTCAGCAGGCTATGGAAGGTATGCTACAGCCGGATACAAAGGAAGAAGTTACCGGTATGGTTGAAGTTCGTAACACATTCAAGGTACCAAAGATTGGTGTCATTGCAGGATGTTACGTTACGGAAGGTGTCATCAAGAGAACAAGCAGCGTAAACATTATCCGTGACGGTGTTGTTAAGTTTACAGGTAAGGTCGGATCTCTTAAGCGCTTCAAGGAAGATGCCAAGGAAGTTAAGGCCGGATATGAATGCGGTCTAGGTATTGAAAACTATCAGGATCTCCAGGTGGGTGACCAGATTGAAGTGTTTGAATTCATTGAAGTTCGCCGTAAGCTTGGACAGACTCTTGTAGACGAAAGGGCTGAAATGGAAAAGGCTGTTGCCCAGAGGGAAGCTCAGGCTGCCGCAAAGGAAGCTCAGGAACTCGCTGAACGCCAGCTTGAAGAAAAAGCTGCGAAGGAAGCTGCAAAGGCTGCAAAGCGTGCCGCTGAAGAGAAGAATCAGCAGTAATTTTTGTAATTTCGGTGTTATATGGAAAGCTTCCGGAATCTGATTTTCCGGATGTATTACCTCCAAAGTAATATCTTCTAGCTTGTATATTTACTGGTGGAAGTGTTGCAGGCCAGGTCAGGAACAGTGCTTACAGTTTTCTGGGGTGGCATTATGTTCAGGGAATTCCGGAATTTGTTTTTCTGAATTCCGGCCTATTAAGAAAGGGGAATGGGAAGAATCTCATTCCCTTTTTTAAAATTTATTTTTAGGGAAAATTATGGGACAGTATAGACTTCTGCGTCTTGGCGAACAGCTTAGACAGGAAATTGCGAACATGATCCTCAGACATCAGGTCAAGGATCCTCGTGTAAATGAATTTCTTTCTATAAATAAGGTTGAAGTTGCAGGTGACCTTGCTTATGCTAAGGTTTATGTTTCTTCTTTCATGGATGATAATTCTGTTAAAGTTGGAGTTGAAGGACTCCAGAGTGCGGCCGGCTTTATCCAGTCTTCAATTGCAAAGAAACTATCTATCTACAAGTTCCCGAAGCTCAAGTTCGTTGCAGACTTCAGCATGAAGGAAGGATACAAGATGGTTCAGAAACTTAATGCCCTTGAAAAGGAAGAGTCAGAAGTTTCTGAAGGTTCAGCAAAATCAGAAGAAGATGATGGCAAGGAAGAGTAGGAACAGGGATTTATCTGGAATAATGCTTTATGCAAAAGATTCCGGTCTTACAAGTTTTTCTTCTCTCTGGAGCATAAAGAATGCTCTCGGTACTGATAAGGTTGGTCATACAGGTACTCTCGATTCTTTTGCTGACGGGCTTTTGGTTGTGCTTACAGGGTATCTGACACATCTTGTGCCTCATATTACAGGTTTTACAAAGAAGTATCAGGCTGTTGTCTGTTTCGGTAGGGGAACAGATTCTCTTGATCCTTGCGGACCTGTTACTTCTGCAGGAAAAGCTCCGGACCGAGAGCAGCTGCAGGCGGTTCTCGGAGAATTCTCGGGAGCATTGCTTCAGGTGCCGCCTGTCTACAGTGCCGTTCATGTTGACGGAAACCGTGCGTCGGATCTTGTTAGAAGCGGAAAGGAAATTAAGCTTGAACCACGCCAGGTCTTTGTCTATGAGAACCGTCTGGTTGATTTCAGGGAAGCGTCTGAAACTGATGAATGTTCCTACGCGCTTCTTGAAATAACCTGCTCAAAGGGAACATATATCCGTGCTCTCGCAAGGGATATTGCGGAACGTCTTGGGACAGTCGCTCATGTAAGTGCCCTTCGCAGAACTCAGGTTGGACCTTTCAGGCTTGAAGATGCCGCATGCTTTTCTGGCCTTGATGAATTTACAATAGACAAGGGTATTGCAAACGACATAAAGTTTGCTCCTGCCGCGGAGAATCTTTCAAAGAAGACTTCTGGTGAAAGAAAATATGATTCCGCTGAAAAGGTAAATGATATAAGAAGTCATTTCCTTACGTTCACTCCTGAGCTTGCCTGTTTCTGCGGATTTGACGCTGATGTAGTTAAGCCTGAATATGAGAAGGCCTATCTTAACGGGCGGCCTCTTTCCGGTTCAATGTTTGACTGGCTTCCCAAGCTTAATGAAGAAAACAGAAGGCTCTACGGAAATAAAAATGAATTTGCTGTTTTCTACAGTGACATGACTTTTGCAGGAATTGTTCAGCGTGCCGGGGGAAAACTTTCATACGGTTTTGTTGTTCCCCGTAAGGAAAAGGAAACAAAAATTTTTTCCTGGGAAGATATAATTGGAAATTCATTTCCCCTGGAATGGAAGCACAAAGGTTCGGCAATTTCCGTGGGAAGCTTTGACGGTATACATCTGGGACACCGGGTGCTTATTGATTCAGTTGTTTGCCGGAAGGATTATGCTAGGGGGATAGTTACTTTCAGAAAATCTTACAGGGCTCTGGATGATTCTTATCCTGGGGACGTAATTTCTTTTGGCCAAAAGATGAAAATTTTACGTAACTGCGGTCTGGATTTCATTATTGTTATTGACTTTTCTGAAGATTTCAGTAAAATGGATGGAAGGGATTTTATGACTGTCCTGACGTCCAAGTGCGGTGTGAAATTTTTATCTGAGGGTAAGGATTTTAAATGTGGATTCAGGGGTTCAATGGATATGAGGGCTCTTTCTCTTGCGGGAAGTGAGATGGGCTTTGCACTTAACACTGTTACAGACGTGATTCTTGGCGGCGAGAAAATAAGTTCCAGCGGCATCAGGTCAGCGGTTCTGCAGGGAGATTTCAGCGGGGCAAGAATTAAGCTTGGAAGAGCTTTCGCTTTTGACTGCACGGCACAGGAATTCACTAAGATTAGTTCAGGAAGATACAGGCTTGAGTCTTCGTCAGGTCAGATTCTTCCGAAGGACGGACTTTATAATGTCAGTGCAAGGTTAAAATCAGGAAAAGGCGAAGATGATTCTGTGCTGGAAACATCATGCATGGTTTCCGGAAAATCTATTGAACTTCTTCTTGATTCGGATGAAATTGCTGGAAGGGTTCGCGAAATTTTATTTGTTTTCAATAGCTAATGTTATGGGGCGATAATTTCACTCTGTAACATGGTAATAAAAATTATAAAGGAGTAAGTTATGGCACTTACAAAAGAAACAACTACATCTGTAGTTAGCAAGTTCGGTGCAAATGCAAATGACACCGGTAACACAAGAGTTCAGATTGCTCTTCTTACAGAGCGCATCAAGCAGCTCACAGCACACTGCAAGCAGTTTCCTAAGGATACGACAGCTTCACGCAGCCTTCTCAAGGTTGTAGGTGCTCGCCGTAAGATGCTCAAGTACATGCAGCGTACTGACCTCGAAGGATACCGTGCACTCATTAAGGAACTTGGAATCCGTAAGTAGTTTATATATGACGGCAGCCTTATTCCTTTCCTATGGAAGGTTTGGGCTGCCGTTATTTATAGTTAGGAAGCAGGCCGGCTGTTCAAACGGTCTGTTGTAGTATAAAGAAGAAAATATTAGAAGGAAACAATGGTACAAAGAGTAACAAGAAAAATCGGTGATGACGAGCTCATCCTCGAAACAGGAAAAATCGGTAAGCAGGCAAATGGTTGTGTATATGCCCAGCTTGGCGGAACAGTAGTAATTGCAACAGTATGTGCATCTAGCGAAGCAAAGGAAGGATTGGATTTCGTTCCGGTAACAGTTGAGTACAATGAAAAATTTTATGCCGCAGGTAAGATTCCTGGAGGATTCGTAAAGAGAGAAGGTCGTCCGAAAGATAAGGAAATTCTTGTAAGCCGTCTCATTGACCGTCCAATGCGTCCTCTTTTTGAAACAGCTTTCGGTCGTGAAATTCAGATTGTTCCAACCTGTGTTTCGATTGACGGTGTCCATACTCCTGATATTCTTGCAGTTCTTGCTGCATCTGCTGCAGTTTCAATTTCGGACATTCCGTTTCATGGTCCTGTTGCAGCAGTACGCGTAGGATTCCTTGATGGTGAATATGTATTGAATCCTACATACGAACAGATGGAAAAAGTTCAGCTTGAGATTGTTGTTGCCGGTACAAAGGACGGTTTCACAATGGTTGAAGGCGGTGCTAACGAAGTAAGCGAAGAAGTTATGCTGGGTGCTCTTGAAAAGGCCCAGGGCTTCATTACAGATATGTGTCTTCTTCAGGAAGAACTTGTTAAGATGTGCGGAAAAGAAAAGCTTCCGTTGGCACCTTCTACAGTTGTTCTTGAAAATGCGGATGCAATTAAGGCTGACGCTGTTCCTCTTATGCAGGAAGCATGCTTCCTTAAGGGAAAGATGGCACGCTCGGAAGCTGTTAAGAATGTTAAGAGGCAGGTTGCTGAAAAGTATGCGGAACAGCTTGAGGATGAAACCCAGAAGAAGCTTTTCAATGCTCTCTTTGATGACATCCAGTACGATCTGCTCCGTTCAAGCATCCTTGAAAAAGGTTTGCGTATTGACGGCCGCGGAACAGAAGATATTCGTCCAATCACCTGTGAAGTGAATGTACTGCCACGTCCGCACGGATCAGCTCTTTTTACTCGCGGTGAAACACAGTCTCTTGCTGTAACAACTCTTGGTACGGCAATGGATGAACAGGTTTATGATGATATTGAAGGTGACAGAAGTGAAAACTTCATTCTTCACTACAACTTTCCTCCATATTCTGTTGGTGAATGCGGTAAGCTTACGACGGGCCGCCGTGAAATTGGTCACGGAAACCTTGCACGCCGTTCCCTTGCTCCAATGATTCCTAGCCGCGAAGAATTTCCTTATACAATCCGTGTTGTTTCAGAAATCATGGAATCTAACGGTTCATCAAGCCAGGCTTCTACTTGCGGTGGTTGTCTTTCACTCCTGGCAGCAGGTGTTCCAATGAAGAAGATGGTTGCAGGTATTGCAATGGGTCTTATCACAAGTGACGAGAACTATACAAAGTATGCAATCCTCAGCGATATTCTTGGTGAAGAAGATCATCTTGGGGACATGGACTTCAAGGTAGCAGGTACACGTGACGGTATTACAGGTTTCCAGATGGATATCAAGATTGCTGGTGTTTCTATGGACATTATGCGTAAGGCACTTGAACAGGCTAAGCGTGGACGTAATCATATTCTTGACATCATGGAAAAATGTATTGACAAGCCTCAGCCAGTTTCTGCATTCGCACCGAAGATTGAAAGTCTTAAGATTCCTGTAGACAAAATCGGTGCTCTCATCGGACCGGGCGGAAAGAATGTCAAGTCTCTCTGCACTCAATACAATGTTACAATCAATACAGATGATGACGGTACGGTTACGATCTACGGAAAGAACGGAAAATCTACAGACGCTGCAAAGGCTGCTGTCAAGGGAATCTGTGAAGATCCTGAAGCAGGTACAATCTATCAGGGAACTGTTAAGCGTATCATGGACTTCGGTGCATTCGTGGAAATTCTTCCGGGAAAGGAAGGTCTTTGTCATATTTCAAAGCTTTCCAAGACACGCGTAGAAAAAGTTACAGACGTGCTCAAGGAAGGGCAGGTAATTCCTGTCAAGCTTCTTGAAGTTGACAAGATGGGACGTCTCAATCTTTCATACATTGACGCTATTGAAGAACAGTCAAAATAATTTTCCGCACTCCGGATCAGGTTACACCGGTGAAATAATTTTTTCATGAACCTGAGGAGGATTGCAGAGAAGGTCCGCTGGTTTTGTGCCGGCGGATTTTTTTTGTATTTTTGGTATTGGAATAGGGGTATAAAAAATCATCATTATTCAATTTTTCCGGAAAGAAAGATTTCTCATCAGGTTTATAGTTTTTAAACAAGGGGCTTCTGTTGTACGGACGAACAGGTGCTTGTAGATAGGTTTCCCATGGCTGCACGACTTTACCGTTCGGAGCTGTAGATGTATGTTCCGGCAGTTTTATTTTGACGGAACGGCTTCTGCTGCCGTTATTCTTTGGGGCGATATCAGTAGAAGTGTCTTTGCCTGAAGTGGGGGGCTTGTAATTTTTATTCTTTATGAGAAACTCCACTGCAGAATCCGGGACTACTGAATTTCTGAGTCTCCATATGCGGCATTCCGGTGGATCATGAATTGTATTGTCCGCAGATTACGCAATTTATTAAAAAGCAATGGAAAAAGACGGTGTTTTCTGATATAATGCACGTTACAATGAGTAAAATTTTACAGAACAATGTGGTTCTTATTGCTTCCCCATGTGCCTCTACAGCAGCCGTTACAGTAGGTTTTTATTTTATTACTGGCAGCAGGCTTGAAAAGAAAGGTGAGTACGGTATAACACATTTTGTAGAGCATCTGCTTTTCAAGGGAACAAAAAATCGCAGTCCGAGAGAAATTTTATCAGCCTTTGACAGAATGGGCGGTTACTGTAATGCTTTTACAGAAATGGAGGACGTTTGTCTTTACTGTACTGTTCCGGCTGAAGAAGAGAAAGTGAAGTCTGCTTTTGATATTCTCTGTGACATGAGCAGCAACTGTATTTTTGATTCCGGAGAACTTGAAAAGGAAAGGCTTGTCGTAGAAAATGAAATTATTATGGGGCAGGATGATCCTGAAGATTCAGGACTTGAAGTTCTTGTCTCGAAAATATGGCCCGATTCTGGGCTGGGAAGAGCCATTGCAGGTTCTGTTGCAGATGTGGAAAATCTGAAACGGGAACAGATAGTCAGATGGTATGAGAACTATTTTGTGAAAGGTGAGCTGGTTGTAGTTGTAAGTGCACCTGAAAGTTTTTTTGGGGAAAAAGAATTTAATGTTTGTGACTTCGCTGAAAAAAAACTTATGGAACTGGGTGAGCACAGAAAAGTTAGGAGATATCCTGAAGAACTACATTTCAAAAATGAATGTGACTTTGTTCCCGGTTTCTACAATTTGAAATCAAACTTCCAGCAGTGCCAGATTTATTATGCCTTTCCTTATGCAGGTAAGATTTCTGAGAGGGATTATTACGTTGCCTCTGTGTTCAATACAATAATGGGAGATTCAATGACTTCCCGTCTTTTTGACAGTCTGAGGGAAAGGCTTGGCCTTTGCTACAGTGTGTACAGTTTCTTCAGCATATATGAAGATACCTGCATGTGGTATGCCTGCGCTGGATGTTCAAGTGAAAATGTGAACAAAACTCTTGAGGCCCTGCGTGAAGAGGTTCTCGGATTTTTTGGGAAGGAGCTTTCGGATTCTGAAGTTCTGAATGCGAAGGAGCATCTCCTTGGGGAAGAGAAAATCAATTCCTGTGATACTGAATTTATAATGAAGAATCTTCAGAGAAATTATTCCCTGGGATTCTCACCTTATACTACGGAACATAGTCTTGATTGTATACGTTCAGTGCAGAAAGATGATATAATTGATTTTGTGAAAAGGTTTCTTGTAAACACGAATGCAGCTTGTGTTGTTTACGGAAAGGGATTAAAAAAAACTAAAAAAATAAAAGAGGTGTACAATGAACTGTGAACTTAAAGTAATTTCAGAAAGCGGAATTCTTCCTGAATATAAAACTTCCGGTGCTGCCGGAGCTGATGTATGTGCTTTTGTGGAAGAGCCTGTTGTACTTGACCCGGGAAAAAGAGCTCTGATTCCTACAGGTCTTTTCTTTGAAATCCCTGATGGATTTGAAATCCAGGTCAGACCAAGAAGCGGTCTCGCTTTCAAGAACGGTGTAACAGTTCTCAATACTCCGGGAACAATCGACAGTGATTATCGCGGAGAGCTTAAGGTAATCCTCATAAATCTTGGTGAGGAAAAATTTGTTGTGAACAACGGTGAACGCATTGCACAGATTGTTGTTGCTCCGGTAACTCAGGGCGTGTTCGTTAGGGCGGAGACAATTTCTGAAACGCAGCGCGGGGTAGGCGGATTTGGTAGCACGGGAAAATAAAAATACTTTAAAAGTATTTTGGGAAAGGTTGAGAGAATATAGAGGCAGACTCAAGTCAAATGTTCTTCTGCATTATATTGCAAAGGAACTGTTTTTATATTTTCTTGTATGCTTTTCATTTTTCTTTGTCGTCTTTTTTGTTAACCAGATACTTCTTCTGGCTGAAACGATTCTGAAGAAACATGTTCCCGTTGGTGCAGTTCTCAGAATTATTTTATATTGTCTTCCTGCTATCATTGCACAGTCGGCACCTTTCGCAACTCTTGTAGGGTTTCTCATGTGCCTTGGAAGAATGGTAACTGATAATGAGATTCTTATTCTCAGGGCAAGCGGCCAGCGTTACAGTATAATTTTTTTGCCTGTAATCATAATGGGGGTACTTATTTCTCTTTTCAGTTTTGTAATGAATGATTATTTTCTGCCTCTCGGAACTTTGAATTACAATAAACTTTATAGGGAGATAATTGCATCGAATCCTGCTGTTGAAATAGAGTCCCAGTCTGTAAAGCGGATGGAGAATTCAACTTTGGTGATTGGTAATGCTGACAAGGAAAAAGTTGATTCCCTTGTACTTTTTGACAATTCAGGAAACGGAGAGCAGAAAATTATTATTGCACGTGACAGTGAAATCTGTAAGTCCGGGGAAGCAGGTGTCCTCATGGAACTTAAGATGAATGGCGCACAGGTTTTCATGATACAGCAGAATGATAAAACTGATTTTGATATGATAAAGGCGGACACCCTTCAGATGAACATATTCGATTCCTCCTTTGTCTCAACAGTATCTTCTTCTGGTCCAAGGGAAATGACATCCTTTGATCTTTATAAGAAAATACAGGACATGAAGAAGTCGAATAACAGCAGCAAGCGTTTCATAAATAATTATGAGCTGGAACTGAACAAGAAGTTTTCGATTCCCTTCGGTTCAATCTTCTTTTCAATCCTGGCTTTCCCGCTGGCACTTATATTCGGCAGGAAGGACGGACAAACTTTGGGACTGGTTTTTGGTATAGTGATTTCTGTTTTATATTGGGCAGCCACACTTATGGGACAGATGTTCGGCCTTAGAAGCGGAATGAACAGTTTTCTGATGATGTGGGGACCAAATATTCTGATAGGAATTCTTGGTTTTATTTTATATCTGCGGTTAAAGAAAAAATGAAGCTTGTTGTTTACATGTATAAAAAATTTTTCGGAACTTTTTTTGCTTCAATGATTTTTTTTGTTCTCATTCTCGGACTTACGGACCTGTTCATTAACCTTTGGAATTATATTTCAAAGGGTGTTGACGCTAAGACAGTAGGAAAAATTCTTCTGTATTATATTCCGAAGTCCATGTGGTACGCAGTTCCTATTGCTGTCCTGTTTTCAACTTCATATATGCTCAGTGATCTTTATGCAAAGAATGAACTTCTTGCAATTTTTGCTTCCGGAATTTCTTTGCTTAGATTTACATTTCCTCTTCTTATTGTCAGTATCCTGATGAGCTTCGGTCTTTTCTTTTTTGAAGACAATGTTGTTGTTGACACTTATGCAAAGAAAATGTCAATGCAGCAGTCGGCACTCATGAGGACAAAATCTTTGAACAGCCAGGACATTGTTGTCATGAGTGAGGAAGGTCGGATTGTTTATAAGGCCGGATATTATGATAATGAGCTGGTACGTCTATATACAGTCTACATTATCTTCAGGAATGAGGATAATTCTTTGGACAGAATAGCTTATGCAGACTCTGCATTGTGGGATGATGAAAGAAAATGCTGGGAACTTAGCGGGGAAGTTGTTTACGGAATAGATGAGGACGGTGATGTACGGATTACACATCTTGATGAGGAACATCTTCTGCGAATAAATGAAGAGCCGTCAACTTTCAGAAACAATACGGTTTCTGTCGAAGAAGTTAATACGCGGGAGGCAAGGGAATATATAGACCATTTGAAGAAGGCTGGCTTTCCGAGTGCAGAGGAGGAATCCCAGTATCATAAAAAATTTGCATTTCCGTTTGTCGTGTTCATTGTAGTTTTCCTTGCAATCGGTCTGAGCGGTAAGACACGTAAAAATGTTCTTATTATCAGTCTGGCTTTGTGCATAGCTGCGGTAGTACTGTTTTATGTAATGCAGATGATTACAATGATCATGGCCAAATATGAAGTCATAGGACCTTTCATGGGTGCATGGTTTCCTGTAATATTTTTTATTGTCGTGAGCGCAATTCTTTTGCGGTTCGCGAGAACATAAATTTAAAATGGATTTTTAATTTGCTGCTAATAATTTTTTAAGGAATGGTTATGGTAGAAAACTTTTTTGAAGTTCATCATGAAGACAAAAATTCTCTTGCACGCACTGGTGTAATGCATCTTCCTCATGGAGATGTTCAGACTCCTGTTTTCATGCCGGTCGGAACAAAGGGAACAGTTAAGGCTGTTTCAAAAGATTTTCTTGAGGAAATTGGATTTGAAATTATTCTTGCAAATACATATCACATGTACATGCGTCCTGGTGCTGATCTTGTGCAGGAAGCCGGTGGATTGCACGGGTTCACTCAATGGAAAAAGAATTTTCTGACTGACTCAGGAGGTTTCCAGGTATTTTCTCTTTCTTCTCTCAGGAAGATAACAAACAACGGTGTCGAATTCCGTTCTGATATTGACGGAAGCAAGCATCTTTTTACACCTGAAAATGTTGTTCAGACACAGGTTAAACTTAACAGTGATATCCAGATGCAGCTTGATGTTTGCACAGGATATGGAGTTGACCGCAAGGAAGCAGAGAAGGCTCTGAAGATTACAACTGACTGGACCAGACGTGCAATTAATGAATGGAATATCCAGCGTGACAAGGGATACAAGGGAATTCTTTTTCCGATTGTACAGGGAAATTTCTTTGATGACCTCAGAAAACAGAGCGCAGAATTTGTCAGTTCCCTGGATACCCCTGGACTGGCAATCGGAGGACTAAGTGTCGGAGAACCTGCAGATGTTTTTGCAGAAAAGCTTCGCTATACGGTCCAGTATATTACAAGAAGCAAGCCGCGATATGTAATGGGAATCGGTACACCTGATTATATTTTTGAGGCAGTGGAAGACGGAATTGATATGTTTGACTGCGTTCAGCCTACACGTGTTGCACGTCACGGACTTTATGTGACACACTTCGGTATGCTTTCAATCAAGCAGAAACGTTATGAGAAGGACTTTGGGCCTCTTGATCCTCTGTGCGACTGCAAGGTCTGCAGAACTTATTCACGTGCCTATCTGCGTCATATCTTCAGGGAACAGGAAATTCTTTCGTCAATGCTTGCAAGCTATCATAATCTTTATTTCCTGAACAAAATGATTCATGAAATTCGTGGTTCAATCAATGAGGACAGATTTGTTCAGTACAAGGAAGATTTCATGAAACAATTCCACGGGGAAATTGTTTGATTGATGAGTATCAGGAGGGAGTTTCTTATGAAGAGATCACTTGTTTTACAGACTGTATTTTTAATTTGCTTTGGCTTGTTTTTTGTTTTTGAGGTTTCGGCTCAGACTTCTTCAAAGTCAAATAATTCAGTTGATGCAAAAACTGTTTCCGCTGCAAGGGAGCTTCTTGCTGGAGAACTGGATGATGAGGATGAAGAAGAGTATGTTTATCCAAAGAAAGATAAAATTTATCCTTCCCCTAAGAGACCAAGAAAACCTGATGCGGAGGCTGTAAAAAAATCTGCAGAAAAAAATGAGGAGCACGCAACGGAAAATTATATGGAAAAGACAAGGGAAACTTTTCTGTATGGACGTACCGATGAAATTTCTGAGATTCTTGATTCATTAACTGTTGACGAAGACGTTCGTTTTGCTGATGAACTTTATGACCTTTTTCAGGAAACGAAGAGCGTTGTCCTTAAGCAGAAAATTTTGACTTACTTTACAAAACTGAAGGACCCCTGTCTTGAAGATTATGCCGTTGAAGTCATTAATGATCCCTATGATTCTAAAAAGACGACCGTCAATTTATGTTTCACTTATGTTTCGGAAGTAAAATGCAGGGATGCTGTTCCTGGTGTAATGGAAATTCTTGACAAGGAAGATGAGGATTATTTTAATGGTGCACTTTCATGTCTGGGTGATATCGGTGGAAGTGATGAAGCTTTGTATGTTGCCCAGTATTTAAAGCGTGATGATCTTTCAACAATGCAGCGTCAGTCCTTGATGAAGGTACTGGGAAAAATAAAGGCAGTCGAAACTTATGATGCTCTTGTTGAGATTGCAGAAAATGAAGACGAGAATACTTATGTAAGAAGTTATGCTGCAGAGGCAATAGGTTCAATGGAGGTAGGTTCCGCGGAAGATATTCTCATTGATCTGTATGAGGCAGAGGAACCTGTCCTCCGTGAATATGTTGTGAAAGGGCTTTCCCATTTTAATGATGACAGGACAAATAAAGTTCTTGTACAGGCTCTGCGTGATGATAATTACAGGGTGCGTCTTGCTGCAATCGATGCAGTAGCTGAACATAATTATACAGCTGCAGATTCAGCTTTGATTTATCACTGCAAGAATAAGGAAGAAACTGTCGTCAAACAGAAAATTTATAAGGTCCTTGCAAAAATGAATACTTCAAAGGGAAATGAGTATCTTGTAAGCGTCATAAAAGATAAGAAGGCGGGTGACACTGTAAGAGCAAATGTTGCGGCGGCACTTCTTGAATATAACAATGCAGGTTCCGAAGAAATAATCGCACTTGCAAAGGAAACTGTCGCTGATGATAAGCTTAAGTCTTTGCGCTATGCACTTGGAAAGGAATTTGCAAAGTACGGCCGTACTGAATACAATCAGATTTGCGGAGCATATCTTTCCAGCAAGGATGTTTCAACTCAGGGTATAGGTCTTGACATATTTGCAAAAGGAAAATATTCGGACCTGAAATCTTCTGTGGAAAGTCTTGCCCGTCTTGTACCTGAAGAGACTGATGAAAAAGATGCGAAGAAGACTGCTTTCAAGAAAGCGAATAATGTGAATGCGGTGAAAGCCAAACGGATATATGAAAATCTTTACGGCAAGCTTTCTCCTGCAAAAACTTCTGATGAAGGTGCCACAATCAGTAATGCCCAGGTAGAAAAATAATATGGGGAAGTCTTAAAAATATTTGTACTTCTGTGCGTTTTTTTGCATGAATACATAACTGTGTAACATAAAATTTGTGGGCGTATTTTTTTTGAAGGTAAATTTTATTGACGGATCATTTTTGGTGAAATAGATTAAGATTTTATGTTTTATAAAAAAGGAAGGGGGGATGAAAACTAGAAAACAATTTGCTTCGGAGACTGCTCAGTCCAGTTTCATTGGAAGTCTTATTCTTGCTGCAAAACAGTATGTTTCTTCTGTTGACAAGACGGGAATCCAGACGATTCTTCTGAACGGTAGTGTTGTGAGAGGAGATTTTTGCACACAGAATTTAGGCGGCTATGTGGATCTGGTTGTAATGGTTAAGGATGAAAAATCTTTTGACTGGGAGAAAATTTTTGGCAAGGCTGAAGAAGAATTTTATATTTTTCATTGTGTGCGCAAGGAAATATGCGGACGGAAAATAGGTTTCCAGATTGAGAAAAGACCTTTTGAGTCCCTTGGATATTTTGAAACCCTGGATGAAAACCGCCGCTGGGCACATCTTGAAAGTGAAATCCTGTATGATGAAAATGAATTGTTCGGTAGGGAACTCCTGAAGATAAATGAAGTTATGGGAAATAATCTTTGTCAGCTGATGAACAGATCCCTGTCTTATATCGGGGAGCTGATAAGCAATTACAAGGAGCAGAAATTTTATGGCAGGGACTGTCCTCAGCAGCTTCATGAAAATCTGAATTCTGCAATCAGGAATGCCGTGAAATGTCTTTATTATATTAACGGAAAATATTCCGCTCCTGAAGAAAGGGCTTTGTATTATTCCTTTGATTTGGACAAGCTTCCTTTGGATTATGAAAATATGATGAAGAATCTTTACAGGCAGCACATTGATTCCTATGAAGACTATGAGAGACGGAAGAAAATTTTTGTTGAACAATTTTTTGGATATCTAAGGGAACAGGAAATCTGAAAACAAAAGGAAGATACTGGGATATTGAAATTACATTCTGTAAAATTCTGTGGAATGAATCTGAATTTCGGTATAATCAAGAAGGCGTAAATTATTTTGCTCTTGCTTTTGCAAGCCTACGGTAATTAATATGAAAGAGAATCAAAATATTCAAATTGAAGGAAAAAAAGAATTCCTTGATGAAATAGAAAAAAGAATTGAAGATCTGAAAAATCATTATTATATAATTGTAATGGATTTGTGTTCATCTTCTGTAATCCTTGAAAAACTTCAGTCGGCAGGAAAAATCAGAGTATGGCGAAAACTTTGGAAAAAGATTTTTAATTATCTTACAAGAAGAATTGGATTTTCTGCCAGATGCAGGCCCTACAAATTTATTGGTGATGGTTTCATTATTCTTTATCGGCATCAGTACAGTGCCTCCCTTTATCAGTTCATGTCTGAATTAAATAAAATAAGCTGTAAAATCTTAAAAGAAGTTTTAGATGAATATGATATTAGGCCAAAAAGATTTGGATTTTGCTATGGCATAGACAGGGGAGAGCTTATCCCCATGTATCTTTTGGGGCAGCATGAATTTATGGGGGAAGCAATTAATGCTGCGACCCGTTTGCAGGGACTTCTGAAATCTGATGAAGATGCATGTTCTGTAATGGTTTCTGATAACGTTTATAAAAAACTTATTCTGCCAGAAAATGTAAAGCAGGAAGAGAAGGAATGTGTTTTACGGAACCTTTACAATGATGAAAAAACTTTTTGCCATCAGATCTGGCTTTAATTTTAGTTCCGGAATGTTCGTCAGAAAATGTCACGGGAAAGTAAAAGTCATGAGGCGATTAATTATTCAAGAGGACCTTTTTTTGCTTTCCACTTAATTGGAATCTCTGGGGTAAAGGATTTTATTTTATAAGATTTTGTGGAATGAATGTTGCCAGAATTCATAAACATTAATGGACGAAATTTTGCAAAAACTAGAAACAAGATAAGTGAAAAAATGGATCAGTAAAAAGATCGACTCAAATTTGAGGAACAGATGTTTGGTAACACATACGCATAATCCGGTTAACGTTTTGGAGCTTATTCCCTGGATACGCTTATAATGATTTCTATAGTTTGTCATTTACTAAATTGCACAGGTCGTTAAGCCTGGCGGACAGTTATATATATTTGCTTCTGAATGTTCTGTGTGTCATACTTACATATGCTTGTGAAATTTTTTTTGATGCGGATCTGGAAAGCTGATTTTTAGAATCAGGATCACCGGCACGGAAAATTCTTCTTTTACTTTCAGGCAGGTCTTTAAGAGGTGACTTGTTAACATTGTTTTTTTCTTTACGGTTTCATCTGCCTGATTGCTGTCCGCATTTGTTTTGCTGATTCAGCGGACATACATCTGAAGTATTACACCGGATTCATTTTTTTCAGGAACATAACGTCTAAGAATGAATGTATTTTTTATATCGGATTTTATCTGCTGCTTCCTATTTTCAAAAAGCAGTCCCTGCATGGCAAAACCGCAAAGACAATTGCTGTTTATAAAAGATAGCCGGAGAGCATTTCCCAAGGAAACAGGATATTTCATGTTACACTGATTATAGACCGTGTTACTGACAAAATAAACAGGGGACCAGGAAAATGCATTGGCTGCAAAACACCTTTCCGGCTCTCTCATTCAAAAACGTTGCATCTGATTTGGCAGTCCAAGAAAAAAAAACGCCGGCACTGAAATTAATCAGTATCGGCGGTTTTTGTTTTTTGTCTGCTATTCGTACATGCCGTTGAGCATTCTGTAGACAATGTTTATTTTTTCTTTCTGCACGATGTTCAGCTCAAGTTCATTGCTGTCGTCAACAAGCTTTTCAAGTGAAGAAAGACTTTCATTTAACGCGGTTATGAATCCTCTTGATACTTTGAACCAGTAAGTTCCGTTGCCGTCCGTGAAGAGACAGATAAATCCGTATTCCTTTGATGAAGATTTTGAAGGTGCAACTCTCATCACATTTTCAAGACTCCTGATAAGTTCTTCAGATTTTCCGGATTCTCGGATGTTTATATTCATTTTGCGCATCCATGAATCTTCAGGAAGCGGTGTAAGGTCAAGACGTTTTGCCGCCTTCATTATAAGTTCCAGCTTTTCCCTTGCCATAAGAGTCCAGCCGCCTTTCATCTGTAAAATTCCTTGCATAGGTCCGATTGTTGCAAGAAGATTTTCATTTTTTTCAGCTGCAACTGCATCACGGAATCTGTTCCAGGGAAGAAGAACTGTTTTCTTTCCCCTGATTTTCTTGTATTCAAATTCCTGTCCGCCGAAACTGACAGAATTTTCAAAGGTCTGTTTCTTTTCTTTTGAATTCCTGCTGAGCTTTCCGCCGAACCGGGAATCATCTCTGCCAAGCTTTTCCCTGTTTTCCTTGAATGTTGTGCCGGAATATTCAAAGTTCGATGCCATGACACGCTTTCCCTTTCTCAGAGAATTAAGCTGGCCATCAAGGTCAGGAGAAATTTTGCTGATGAGATTTTTTGTAAGAGGAGAAACGCTCATTGCGAACATCCTGCTGGTTCTTACTATTTCACCTGCCACAATGTAGAGAGGATTTGTTCTGAACATTGATGAGCCCGGGTGAATTGAAATATGATCAGTCGTAAGGCTTCTGTAGCTTTCTTTTCCTTCACGGATACATACAAACTGGATCATTCCGCTTGCTATGCAGCACAAATAATTGTCCATGCTTCCGCCGCCTGTAATCGGCATCTGAAGTTTTGCGGAAACAATATCTTCAAGCTGGGACTTTATATTCTGAATTTCAGCCATGACTTTCGGGTCAAGATAGTTGTTCTTGCAGAACCTTTCCTTGTTGCCCACATCCATGTAGGTTCTGTACATCTTGACATAACTTACAAAGTCTCCCTGCATGTCGCGGAATTCATGATGTGCTTTGCGTGCATTCATTTCTTCTCCAACAGGAAGTACGAACGGACTTTGTGCACTAAGGAATGCTGATGCAATAATAACTTCTTCAAGCACGTCAGGGTAGTACAGAATGCTTTCCACGATTATGCGGCTGACTCTAGGTTCAAGCGGAAACTCAACCATGAGTTTACCGATCTTGCTTAAGGTTCCGTCTTTTTCCAAAGCCTTGAGCATATTCAGAGTGCTCACGGCTCCGATGAGGCCTTCCTTTCCGGGAGAAGAAATGAAGTCGAACTGATCAAAATCTGTAATCCCAAGCTCGGACATTCTGAGTACGACTTCACTCAAGTCGGTTCTGTAAATTTCTTCTGTCGTATATTCTTCGCGGGAATCAAAGTCCTGGCGGGAATAAAGTCTGTAACAGGTTCCCGGGCAGGTTCTACCTGCACGGCCCCGTCTCTGGTTACAGCTTGCCTTGCTTACAGGTGTCTCAACAAGACTTGACGTAAAGGTTCTCGGGCTGTAATAGTTAAGCTTTGCAAGACCTGAATCAATGACTGTCGTGATTCCGTTAATTGTTACAGAAGTTTCTGCAATGTTTGTGCTGAGTACAACCTTCTTTTTTCCGAATGGAGCGTTGTCAAAAACTTTTTCCTGTTCTTCCTTTGAAAGTCGTCCGTACAGAGGAACGATATGAATTTTGTTTCTGAATGCGGACTGGTTCAGACGGATCATTGTATCCTTGATAATCTTCTCACCGGGAAGGAATACAAGAATATCTCCCTTTTCTCCGTTATCAAGTACGCGGTCAATTGTTGTTTCAATTTTATTGATGAGCGCTTCGCATCCGCTTTCAGAAGTTGTTGTTGTTTTTGCAGCAGGGGGATCGTAAACCATTGCCACAGGGAAAATCTGGGTTTCGATTGTAACAATGGGGCAGCCGCCGAAGTATTTGCTGAATGCCTCAGCGTTCATTGTTGCGGAACTGATGATCACCTTAAAATCTTTTCTTACAGCAAGAATTCTTTTGAGAAGTCCCAGTACAAAGTCAATGTTCAGGCTTCTTTCATGAGCCTCGTCTACCATGATGACAGAATATTTGCTCATCCATGGATCAAGCTTCATTTCCTGAAGCAGGATTCCGTCTGTCATGATCTTTATTTTTGTTGAATAGTCAGTCTTGTCCTCAAAGCGCATCTTGTATCCGACAAGTCCCGGATACTTTGTGTGCAGCTGCTTTGAAATGAATTCACTTACACTGAGTGCTGCAATTCGTCTTGGCTGGGTAACGGCAATCATTCCGTTTTCAGAATATCCTGCCTCGTGAAGAATTACAGGAAGCTGGGTAGTTTTTCCGCTTCCGGTCGGACTCTGAACAACGATCACCTGATTTGTTTTCAGTGTTTCAAGTATGCGGTCCTTCTGTTCATAAACAGGAAGACTCTTATAGTTTATTCCCATATAGTAGTGGTTCCCTGGATTTTTTCCATTAAAGTTTTTCTTGCCTTCAGATAATCAGGCCAAGATTTGATATTATTTTTTATTAATTCTTCTATAAAATTATCGTCAAGAACTTTGATAACATACATTTTTTCTGGCGTAATGTAAGTTGTAAGAATAAGCGGATTTATATTGGCGATTCTTATTCCCTTCTCATCCTTAACGAATCTTACCTGCGTCATGTAACCTTCTCCCGTGTAGTCGCGGTTTGTTTCCGGTCTTGTGAAGCTGGGATTAGTTCTCTGTCCGCTGATAGTGTTTCCCATGGAATGAAAAATCATTTTACGTGGAATACCTTCGGAGTCTGCGATTACCTCCCAGCCTTTTGAAACATGCGGATGATTTACCCAGACAACATCTACTCCAAGTTCCAGAAGCTCGAAATAAAAGCTTCTCCATTTTTCATCGATTGAAAGAATATATTCAGTTTCACCGCAGTGAATTCCAAGAACGAACATGTTACAGTCGTGGTCTTCGCGGAGCTGTCTGATCTGGTCCTTCAGCAGGTTTCTCTGGTTTTTTGATGGATAGAAATAATCAATGTATGCAGAATACGCCCCCGTGTTGAGGATTTCTGTTATTGAAGCATAGAGAATTGTCCATCCGTTTTTTTTAATTACTTCATAAGAGAGAGGTCCGTTTGCAGTTTCCTTCAGGCCCGCAGCGTATACAGGACGTTCAGAATCTGCTGTCTCAGTTCTTTTGTTGTCGAAATATTTTTTTGTGTTGTTTATGCCGCTAAGGTTCTGGTCATTTGTGTGGTTGTTTGCGAGAGAGAATACGTTGAACCCTGCATCAATGGCTGCCTGTGCATAAGTTGAATGTACATTAAAATTCGGATAGCTTGAGAACGGTCTGTCGTCACAGACAGGTGTCTCAAGGTTTGCGAAGGCAAAATCGCTTTCCTGAAGATATTCTTCAATGTCCTCATAAATCAGGTTGAAGTTGCCTTTCGCCCAGTTTGAATTGTGGGCCATGATGTCTCCTGCAAAGGTAATGAGAAGGTTATCCATGTTTGCAAATTCTGTAGCCCTTGTAACGATGGGGCTTCCGTCTGCAAAGTGTGTGTCGTAATAGCCTTCTGCAATTTTCTTTGCAATTTTTTCTTCTTCCGTTATTTCTTTTGGTGAACCAGCAGTTTCTGATGCCTGCCTAGTTGAAATGCATGAAGAAAATATGTAGGAGGAAACAGCAAACAGAATCAGAAAAATGAAATAAATTTTGAGGTCGTTCTTTGTCATGATATTTTTTTTATGCTTCATGTTTGGTTTCCTTTTTTTTCAGTCGGCAATGTATCTTGCACGGCTTGTTTCTGTTTCAAAAACATCGACTGCGTAAAGATAAGGCAGACCTTCGTTATTGATTTTCAGGCCTTCAAAATATTCGGTCATCTTTGTGTAGATGTAGAACGCAATTCTTTCGGCACTTGGATTCTGTTCAAAGAATTCAATGTCGTTGAGATTCGTGTGGTCAAGTTCTCCGCATACATGGCGAAGACATTTCTTGAGGATGGAAAAGTCAAAAAGCATTCCTCCTTCATCAAGCTTCCTTCCGCGGATGTGTGCATAAACTTTGTAGTTATGGCCGTGAAGGTTCTCGCATTTACCGTGGTAGTCCCTTAGAAAATGTGCTGCAGCGAAATCTGCTTCAACTCGAACTTCGTACATCAGATAACTCCTTCGTAAACAAGTCCCTGCTCACCGTCAACTGTTACAGAGAAATCATTCTCGATTCTCTGGGCATTAGGAACATTGAGTACCCATACAAGATTTTTGTTTATCATGGAAAGTTCTTCGTCTGAAAGATCGCTTCCTGTTTCTGAAATTACACCGTCTGCAATTCTGAGAAGCGGAAGAGAATTGTGGGTAATTCTATGGAGAACAAGAATCGTTTTGCTGTGAAGATGCATTCTGTCTCCGTAGCTGAGGAATCTGTCCGCATGGACAATTCTTCCTGATGCTTTTACAGTCTTCCCGTTAGCATAACCAGATGTGCTTCCGCGTGCAATTACGCTTCCTACTACAAGCACCTTGATTGTGTTTGCCATGAGAGGACTTGTAAGAGGTATGCCCGCACAGAGAACAACTTTGTCAGAAAGTTTAACTGCTCCGTTATCGAGGGCAAGTTTTATTGCATTCTGCATCATTGTTTCAGAATCGTCTGCAAGGTCGCAAAGGTACGGAAGTACTCCCCAGTGAATCATGAGCTGACGGCGGACACGTTTTTCCGGTGTAACTGCAATGACTGTCTGCTCCGGTCTGTAGGCGGCAACCATTCTTGCAGTGTTTCCGTGAAGAGTCGGAGTAATTATTGCATTTGCACCAAGGTTACGGGCAATTTTGTATGCACTGTGCATTACGACATGTCCTACTTCATGGCTCGGAACGTATGAGCTGTCAAGGATTTTCATTCTCTGGCGGTATTCAGGGGAATTTTCTGCTGTCGTTGTAATGAGAGCCATGGTCTGCACTGATTCAACGGGATATTTTCCGCTTGCAGTTTCTCCTGAAAGCATTACAGCGTCAGTTCCGTCGAATACGGCGTTGGAAACATCGGTAAGTTCAGCACGGGTAGGGCGAGGATTGATGATCATGGAATCAAGCATCTGTGTTGCAGTGATTACAGGTTTCGCGGCCTTGCGGCAGCTTGAGATGATTTTTTTCTGGGCAAGAGGAATCTTTTCGATAGGAAGCTGTACACCAAGATCACCGCGGGCAACCATTACGCCGTCTGCTTCCTTGATGATTTCTTCAATATTGTTGAGGCCTTCTTCGTTTTCAATTTTTGCAATAACTTTTGCCTCACTTCCCAGTGTCTGAAGATATTCTTTGATCTCCACAACTTCGTCAGCGAAACTTACGAAACTTGCTGCCACAAAGTCAATGTCCTGTCCGGCTCCGAACTTAAGGTCTTCGCGGTCCTTTTCGCTCATGATGGGAAGTCCTGCGTGAACTCCGAGGAGGTTTACATTTTTTCGGCTGGAAATTTTGCCTGAATTCAGGGCCCTGCATTTGATTAAATCGCCGCAGATTTCTTCAACGTTTAGGGAGATTAGGCCGTCTGCTATGAGAACTTTCACGTCCTTTCTAAGTTTTGCGGCCGCTTCCTTCCATGAAAGGGAAATATGTGCAGGAGCAGATTCTGTTTGTGCTGTACATATTGAGTCGTCGGAAACAAGTTCCACGCTGTCTCCTGTGTTTATGCAGATTGTTTCATTGTCTTTTGTCAGACCCGTACGAATTTCAGGTCCCTTTGTGTCCAGCAGAATTGCAACAGGAATATTCAGTTCTTCAGAAATTTTTTTAACTCGGTCCATAGCCTGCTTGTGCCATTCGTAGCTTCCGTGTGAAAAGTTGAAGCGTGCGATGTTCATGCCGGCAAGGATCATGCTGCGTAGTGTTTCATCATTGTCACATGAAGGTCCTATAGAGCATACGATTTTGGTTTTTCTGTTGTCCATTAAAATTCCTCTAGTAAGTGTTTGGATTTCTTTGACGTTTTATGTACAAATTTACTATATATTGCGTTTTTTCTCAAGTAGTTTTAAAAAAACTCTATGCTTAGCGGAATTTGAATAAATATACAGAACTCTGTTCTTCAGGAGCAGGCCATATGGTTCATGGGACCTCTTCCGTGACCGATTTTTATTGGTGAGGAAATGAGTTTATATACATAGGACTTTGCATTTCTGACGGAATCTTCAAGTCCCATTCCTGATGCCAGGTTGCAGGCGATTGCGCTGGACAATGTGCAGCCGGTCCCGTGGGTGTTGGGATTTTCGAACCGTTTTCCCTCCAGCAGAATTGATTTTACTTTTTGCTCACTTCTCATGTTCCCGGCAGTTTTTTTGCGGGAAATTATCAGAAGGTCGTCGGCATTGCCTATGTTGTGACCGCCCTTAGCGAGAACCGACGTCCCGTATTTTTCTGCAAGACCTGCTGCAGCACTTTTTATTTCCCCCGGGGAAGATATTTTTTTTTTCGAAAAGAACTCAAGTTCCATTCTGTTCGGAGTACATAACGTGACGGCCGGCAGAAGATATTTTTCCAGTGCACGGCAGGCGGATTTCTTCATTAGTCTTGTACCGCTTGTCGAAAAAAGAACTGTGTCCAGTACAACATTTTTTGCGTCATATTTTTTCAGAAGTTCTGCAACAACTTTTATCTGGGCCGCAGTGTAAATCATTCCGATTTTGACTGCATCAATTTTTATGTCGGAGAAAATACTTTCAAGCTGGGCCCTCAGAAGCTTTGCGTCTACGGTTTTAATATTCTGGATTCCCAAAGTGTTCTGGGCAGTTATTGCTGTGACCGCTGTTAGTCCAAAGACTTTATGGGCGCAGCAGGTTTTTATGTCAGCCTGGATGCCGGCTCCTCCCGATGAGTCTGAACCTGCAATGGAAAGAACCGTCTTCATCAGAAATATTTCTCCGTTTCCATCAAAAGATTTTCTGTGGCGCTCTGGATATCCTTTGCAGAGAAAATCGCGCTTATTACAGAAATTCCCGCAATTCCGGAACCTTCTAGTTCCTTTATATTGTTCCTGCAGATACCTCCGATTGCAACTACGGGAATGCTTACTGCGGAACAGATTTCCTTCAAGGTCTGGATTGAGACCCTTTCTGCGGAGTCCTTTGTGTATGTCGTAAATATTGCGCCGACTCCAAGATAATCTGCCCCCGCTTTTTCAGCTGCGGCTGCCTGTCCAACTGTCTGTACGGAAACACCTAAGATTTTATCTTCTCCAATAAGTTGCCGTACATCTTTTGCATTCATATCGCTCTGACCGACATGAACTCCGTCTGCTCCAAGTCTTACGGCAAGTTCAACATTGTCATTGATTACGAATGGCACGTGATATTTTCTGCAGACTTCCTGAATTTCTTTTCCTTCTTCAAAGAATTCTTCTTCTTCCAGGTCCTTTTCTCGGAGCTGGATAAATGTTGCGCCTCCCTTTATTGTCTGCTCAACCTGCAGCGCAACTGTAGGATAATTTTCATTTGAAAGCCAGCTTCTGTCTGTTACTGCATAAAGTTTCAGAGACTGAATCAGTTCATCTTTTTTCATTTTAGTTTTTCTTCCGTTTTAGAATGTGATGTCCAGAATCGAGATGGTTCATCTGTTTTGAATTTGCATCGTATTTGTTCCTTTATTTTTCCGGAACTGTTCAGATGATTTCAATCTCCGCATTGAAAAGATCTTCCGGAGTAGCCCTGTAAAGTTCATTGAGGAAATTTACCTGAAAGTCTCCTGGCCCCGTGCTTTTTTCTTCCGCACGTTTTCCTGTAATGTTGTACAGGCAGGTCGCTGCAAGTGATGCAATGAATGGTTCTGCAACACAGGCGAAGACTGAATGAACGCCTCCAAGTGAACAGCCTGCTCCGGTTACCATGGGCATGAAGCGTGAACCCCCGGAACATTTTACTGCTACCGTTCCGTCAGTTACAATGTCCTCTTTTCCTGAAACAGACACCGCACCGCCTGTGAAGGAGGCGAGAGCTTTTGCAGACGGAACAGCACTTTCTGTTGAGTCAAAGCTGTCAACACCTTTGACGTTGCTTACTGCATCACTGAGTTTCCAGAGATTTGCAAGTGCGATGGCTTCTGATGCGTTTGCGCGGATAATCTGCGGCTTATAATTTTTCATCTGCTTGAGGAGCCTTGTCCTAAGCTTTCCGATTCCGATTGCAACAGGGTCTAGAACCCATTTGTTGCCGCATTCGTGCGCCTGCTTTGCAGTTGTCCTGATGCTTGCGGCATAGAACGGAAACTGTGTTCCCATGTTTATGTAAATTGATTTGCTTGCCTGAGCAAGAGCTTTTCCTTCATCGGCAAGATAAACGCATGCAGCGGAACCTCCTGCTGCAAGCTGGGCATTCGCTACAAAATTTATTGTAACAGTGTTTGTGATTGAAGGTGCAAGCGGTGTTGTGTTCCTGACATTTTCCAAAGCTTTTTTCATGCAGCTTCTGATTTCTGATTCTGTCATTTTTGATTTCCTTGTTTTATAAATTTAAATCTCCGGGAATACAATTTTTCAGGATTCCCAGGATTTTCTTGTTCTGGTTACTGGATATTCTGAAAGCTCTTACAGAATATCGATGTATTCATCATTCAGTGCCTTGTTCATGCTTCTTACTGCACAGAATTTTCCGCACATTGAACAGGTGTCATCGTGTTCCGGGCTTCTTGAATCCCTTATTGCTTTTGCAGTCTCAGGATCTAGAGCACATTCCCACTGGGCTTCCCAGTCAAGCTTGCGTCTTGCATCACCCATCCTGCTGTCAATGTCACGTGCATGGGGAATACCCTTCGCTATGTCTGCTGCATGGGCTGCAATCTTGCTTGCAATTATTCCCTGCTTAACGTCATCAACATTCGGAAGAGCAAGATGTTCTGCAGGAGTAACATAACACAGGAATGCGGCTCCGCTCATTGCTGCAACGGCTCCTCCTATTGCAGATGTAATGTGGTCGTAGCCTGGTGCAATGTCTGTAACAAGAGGGCCCAGCACATAGAAAGGTGCACCCATGCAGACGGTCTGCTGGATCTTCATGTTTGCGGCAATCTGGTCAAGGCTCATGTGCCCCGGTCCTTCAACCATAACCTGGACATCCTTTGCCCATGCTCTCTTTGTAAGTTCCCCGAGCCTTACAAGTTCTTCTATCTGGCATACATCTCCGGCATCATCAATGCATCCCGGTCTGCAGGCGTCTCCCAGGGAAACAGTCACATCGTATTCGCGGCATATATCAAGAATTTCGTCGTAGTGTTCATAGAAAGGATTTTCATTTCCTGTCATAGTCATCCATGCAAAAATCAGGCTGCCTCCGCGGCTTACAATATTCATTTTGCGTTTATGATTTTTGATCTGGTCAATTGTTTTTCTTGTGATTCCTGAATGAATGGTAATGAAGTCAACTCCGTTCTGTGCGTGGAGTCTAACCACATCAATAAAATCCTTTGCTGTAAGTTCCTTCAGGTCTTTCTGGTAGTGGATTACGGAGTCGTAGACAGGAACAGTTCCTATCATTGCTGTGCATTCCCGGCAAAGTTTCTGTCTGAACGGTTCGGTGTTTCCGTGGCTGCTTAAATCCATAATCGCTTCAGCACCCATGCTTACAGCTGCATTAACTTTCCGCATTTCTATTTCGTAATCCTTGCAGTCCCTTGAAACTCCAAGGTTCACGTTTATTTTTGTACGGAGCATGGAACCGATTCCTTCTGGGTTAAGGCATTTGTGATTCTTGTTCGAAGGAATTGCAATTTTTCCTTCGGCCACAAGGGAACGAAGTTTTTCTTCATCCATGTATTCTTTCCTTGCAACAATCTTCATTTCATCCGTGATTATTCCTTTTTTTGCTGCATCCATCTGTGTTGTAAAGTTTCTTTCCATTTTCTTTGGTCCTTGAATTTTCGGTTCCTGAAATTTTGAAATAAAAAAGCGGACATACCGTAGAAGATATATCCGCCAAAAAAATTAGATCTGAAAAACAGAAAAATATTCAGGTGAAGTACAGTCCCTACGTTGGCATTATCCAAATCAGGTAAGGTCGAGCAGTTCATGCTCCTCTCAGCCGGCTTTATACGTCAGCTCCCTCTGTGCGGTGGTAGTTTAATATAAAAAAAATTATTAATCAAGAGCATCCTTAAAATTTGTGAATTTTAGATATGCCTTCAATGTTTCTTAATTTCTTAAAAATTCTTTGCAGCTTTTTTTTTGCTGCAGAATTTTTTGAGGCAATACGATTTTTTTTTGGACGGCTGCCGTAAAAATAAATTTTATGTTTCAGTGAAACTTATTTTCCTGAGGAAAAATATTTTTGTGAGCCTCCAGAAGAAATCAGTTCTGTCCGGGAAAGATATCTTCGGGCGGACCACGGATAAAAGTTTATGGTAATGATAACTGGTGCAGGTCATAATGCGGACGCAGGACAGGTGCATGCAGCCGGAATTGTTGTGAAAGATATTCCGGTGAAAAAGATGATAATGTTGTTACGGTTGTTTCCAATGATGCCGGGGTATGAGCCCGGACAGTTTTACGGACGGGAACCGCAAAGTGTTGTCGCAATGGCCAGTCAGCCTGAAATGATTGAACCAGATGCCATTATGATTGACGGTTTGGCAGATTCCGGAAAAGAGGAGCTTGTGCTCGGAACCTTTGCCCGTGCTCGTGAAATACGCTGACAGCAATGAGAGTGACTGGAGCTGTTGATACTGTTTCATTAAAGTTCCCTGAAAATTCGGACTGAATTCAGTGAATGGTCTTGCATGAAAATCTGTTATTTCTTTCAGAACGAAAATTTTTGTAAAGGTTCTGTGTATTTTATTTTCGGCAGGCATGTTTCACGGATTTGATTTAGGGCAGCTCTGAAAATTACTTTTTAGTTACCTTTTATAGATGCCGACGAGTTTTGATCCCTGAAATTACAGGAACTAAAGCATCGCGTTTTTAAAGTTACTTCTAAAAATTGCAATTTTTAGAAGTAACCTTTACAATTTCATCAGAAATTTCCGATAAAATATAAACTGTTGTAAAGTAAATAATTTTTGGTGGGATATTATGGTTGATTTTTCAATGATTAAGATTGAAGGCGGCAGTTTTATGATGGGAAGCAGTGATGAGGGGGATCATGCACTTCCGATACATAAGGTTTCCGTTGATTCCTTTTATTTAGGTGAAAATCCTGTAACCCAGCAGGAATATAAGTTTGTTACAGGATCAAATCCGTCTCATTTCAGAGTTTACAAGCATCCTGAACAGGCGAAGGAATATTTGTCCAGCTGTGATATAGGTGAAATTGATTTTTCTCATCCGGTTCTTTCACTTGAGCCGAGACCTGTTGAAACAGTTTCATGGTTTGAGGCCATCGTTTTCTGTAACAGACTGAGTTTGCTGAAAGGGTTTACCCCCTGCTATAAAATAAGAAATACATCCAATCCTGATTTCTGGGGACAAATTCCTCACAGGGACCGTGAGCATGTTAACATAGCAGAAGACTACCGGACATGGAACAGAGTTCAATGTGACTTCAGGGCTGACGGTTACAGGCTTCCGACAGAGGCTGAATGGGAATATGCAGCCCGCGGCGGTGTCAATCATGACCCGTTTATCTATTCTGGCGGGGATGTTATTTACGAAATCTCGAGTTACATGGGTGGAGGATTCATTGGTGCGGATCCTCAGACTGAATCCGTAAAAATGCACAGGCCAAATTCTCTGGGACTTTATGATATGAGCGGAAACGTCTGGGAATGGTGCTGGGACTGGGCAGGAAGATATCCTTCTGCTGATCAGATAAACCCTTGCGGACCTAATTGGGGTACAGGCAGGGTAGCCCGTGGCGGAGGTTATGCAGGTTCAATGAGGTTCTGCAAAGTCTCATGCCGTGGAGGAAATGTCCCGGAGTTCAAGAAGACTCACAGCTTCGGTTTCAGGCTTTGCAGAAGCTGCTGAAATATGAACCGTACCTCCAGAATCTTTATGATTTTGGAGGCTGTTTTCAGTTGCTTAGTTCTTCTTCATAAGGCAGTACCTGTGCAAGAAATTTTTTTTCTTCAAGGGCCTGCTGAATTTCATCGAGGGTCTTTTCGCTTTCTGCCGCAATGTGATGGAAATGATAACCTGAAGTTACATTCAGAAGCGGTGATGATTTTCCGCTTTCAATTTGAGAAAGAAATGCCTTCACATCTTTTCTGCATTTTATGTTAAGCTCACCGCTCATCTTCCCGTAGGTCCTGTGGTTTACAAAAACATCAACCACAGTCCCTCCAAGGTCGACGATTATGTCAAGTTCCTCTTCAATCTGATCATCAGTGTGGCATACCTTAAAAAGTCGTACCGATTTTTTGTTTTCACTGACAATATAACCTCTTGCCGTGGAAACAATATCAGTTCCTGCGCTTCTTATTAGGGCAATGTCCTGGACAATGACCTGTCTGCTGACACCGCAGAGCCTTCCAAGTTCGGTTCCGGAAAGGGGTTTCCCTGATCCGCTTATGAGAGAAATTATTTTTTGTCTTCTTCTGTCTCCGCTCAAAATTTTTTCCATAAATAATCTGCCTTTAGTAAATTGGTAGGTTTTTGTGAAATTAATTTTCTGCGGAATCAGTCGACAACTCTCAGATGCTTCAAACTGAGGTCAAGAATCGGAGCAGAATGTGTTAGGGCTCCGCTTGAAACAAAGTCCACACCCAAAGATGTGATCTTTTCAATGTTTTCTTTCGTAATGTTTCCGGAACATTCAGTCTGTGCTTTACCGTCAATAATCCTGATAGCTTCCTGCATCTGTTCGACCGTCATGTTGTCAAGCATGATTATATCTGCTCCGGCTTCAACGGCTTCCTTTACCTGTTCAATGGTTTCAACTTCAACTTCGATTTTACGGACGAAGGGAGCATATTCCTTTGCCATGAGAACTGCCTGTCTTACACCGCCTGCAGCATCAATATGGTTGTCCTTAAGAAGTACGCCGTCAGAAAGATTGTAGCGGTGATTATTTCCGCCTCCGACCTTTACTGCATACTTTTCAAATACTCTCATGCATGGTCCTGTTTTCCTTGTATCAAGAAGCTTTGTCCTCGTACCTTCAAGCAGTTCAACAACCTTTGATGTATAAGTTGCGATTCCGCTCATGCGCTGGAGATAGTTAAGGGCTGTTCGTTCTCCGCTCAAAAGTACGCGTACATCTCCCCTGATGTTTGCAAGAAGGTCACCTTTCTTCACTGCTTTTCCGTCTTCCGTCAGGAATTCAATTTCGGTTGAGGGGTCAAGAATCTTGAATACTCGTTCAAAAACCTTGAGTCCTGCAATTATGCCGTCCTCCTTGCATATAAGTTCAACCGTACCGTTCCTGCGGCAAGGCATAACTGCGTTAGTTGAAACATCTTCTCCGTTGATATCTTCTTCAAGTGCAAGGCGAATGAATTTGTCTGCAACAAGTTCCATTGTAATGTCGTTCATGTCAGGTTCCTTTTTCCTTTGTTCTTCTTAAGCAGATGTTTTTTCTGCTTCCGTTTTTGTTTTCTGGTTTTCTGTTATATCTCTGGCAGCAATCTTTGCGAATACAAGACTTTCAAGAAGACTGTTGCTTGCAAGTCTGTTCTTGCCGTGTACACCGTTACAGCTTGTTTCTCCTACAGCATAGAGATGATTCATTGTCGTCCTGCTTGCTGAGTCAACATGAATGCCTCCCATGAAGTAGTGCTGTGCAGGTACAACGGGGATAGGTTCCATCAGAATATCGTATCCTTCTTCTGCGCATCTTTTATAGATGTTAGGGAAGTGCTTCTTTATTTCTTCAGGCGCAATGTTCTGGAATGACAGGAATTCGTGTTCAGCATGTTCCTTTTTCATTTCCTCAAATATTGCGCTGCTTACAACATCGCGGGGAAGAAGCTCATTTACAAACCGTTCTCCCTTATGGTTCAAGAGAACTGCACCTTCACCTCTGCAGGATTCGCTGATAAGGAAACTGCGCTCCTTTTTTCCGCTCTCTGATTTTACAAAGAGGCTTGTAGGATGTATCTGTACATAGTCCATATGTTCCAGCTCGATGTCATGTTCCCTGCAGATTCTGCATCCGTCTCCCGTAAGGCTCGGAAAGTTTGTGGAGTGTTCGTAGAGTCCTCCGATTCCTCCTGTTGCCATTACAGTGTCCCGTGCATATATTCTGCATGTCCTGCTGTCCTTTGTCTTTACGATGAAACCGTTGCATCCGCTGTTTGATGTGATTATGTCCGTCATTTCCGTGTACTCAAAAATTTTTACGTTGGAAAGTTTTCTTACTGCGGCAAGAAGTTTGGTTGTAATTTCTTTTCCCGTAATGTCCTTGTGGTAACAGATTCTTGGACGTGAATGGGCACCTTCTCTTGTGTAAAGAAGTTCCCCTTCAGAGTTTCTTTCAAAGTCAACGCCGTAAGAAATCAGGTCGTTTATAACGCTCCGGCTGTTTCTTATCATCGTGTCAACGCTTTCCTTTCTGTTTTCATAATGACCGGCCTTCATTGTGTCATCAAAGAATGCATCATAATCATTTTCATCATGAAGAACACATATTCCGCCCTGCGCAAGCATTGAGTCACAGCTTTCAACATCTTCCTTGCAGATGATTATTATTTCCTTCTCATCAGGAAGGTTTAGGGCTGTATAAAGGCCTGCAACACCGCAGCCTGCTATTGCAATGTCACAGCAGGTGTTCTCACTTAATGTTTCAGTTCCGTTCATTTGCATGCCTCCAGCATTTTTTCCAGGGTACCTGTCGCTTTTTCTACAATTTCTTCCGGCGGAAGAAAAATTTCGTTGTCCTCGTTTTCAAGAACTTCAACAAGTTTCTGAAGCGTGTTTTTTTTCATGTTGACACAGACTGGCCTTGTCCTCGGGAAGTAGAATTCCGCATCATCACGTTTTTCTGTGAGCTCATATTTTACGCCCACTTCTGTTGCGATAATGAATTCCTTGCATGCGCTTTCAGCAGAATATTTTATGATACCGCTTGTGGATCCTATATAGTCTGCAAGTTCAAGAACTTTTTCATTGCATTCAGGATGGGCGAGTACAAGGGCCTCCGGATGTTCACTTTTGAGTTCCTGAATTTCCGCTGCGTCAATGAATTCGTGGCGAGGGCAGTATCCGTTGTTCAAGATGAAATTCTTTTCAGGACATTTTTCAGCGACATAGCGTGCAAGGTTCTTGTCCGGAATGAACAGGATGTTTTTCTGCGGAAGGCTTCTGACAACCTTCACGGCATTTGCTGAAGTGACGCATACATCTGACCAGGATTTTATTTCCGCAGTTGAGTTGATGTAGCATACAACTGCAAGGTCTTCATATTTGCTTCTGGCTTCATCCACTGTTTTCTTTATGACCATGTGAGCCATAGGACAGTCTGCGCTCGGGTCTGGCATGAGAACTTTTTTCTTCGGGTTAAGCATTTTGGCGCTTTCGCCCATGAAGTTTACGCCCGCGAAAATAATTGTCGTACAGTCAGTTTCCTTTGCTTTCTGCGCAAGATAAAATGAATCCCCCGTAAAGTCAGCACAAGCCTGAATCTCTTCGGGAGTGTAATAGTGCGCAAGTATGACTGCGTTTTTTTCTTTCTTTAGCTGTTCGATATATTTTTTTGTTTCGCTGAAACTCATTTGGTTTTCCATAATGAGACAGAGTATAGCATTTTGTTTTACATGTGACAAGACAGGTGTCATGTTAATTAAGTGCATCTCTGAAAATTACTTCTTAGAGATGCTGAAAGGTTTGTAAACTTACCTCTAAGAATTTTAATTTTTAGCTGTTCCCTTAAATTTCAGTGAAGCGGGTGTTTTTGAACTGGTCCGGTGCTTTGAAAATTGACATTTTTATATGTAAATATTATAATGGTTTCCATGTTTGATGAAAAAAATACAGTACCTTTTGAAACTGATGAAGATGATTTTGACACAGTAATGGCAACAGACATTGCGTTTAACGGAAATATTAAGTTTACGAAGCCTTTCATGATTAAGGGGCGCATGAACGGAACAATTGAAGCGACCAGCAATCTTCTCATTGATTCAATGGCGGAAGTGAATGCTGATATCGTTGCGGACAACGTCCTGGTTCGCGGTAAGGTTAAGGGAAATATTAAGAGCTACAAGATGGTTTACATTACATCCACAGGTTTCGTTGACGGAGATATTGCCTGCGGTGAATTTGTTCACGAACCGGGCGGAAAATTCAACGGAAAATGTATGATGACAGGAAATGACAGTCTATGATGAAGATTTCAAAAAAAAATTTTGTTCTTGCATTGAGCTTCGTCCTTGCATTTTCTGCATTTGCACAGGCTAAGCCGGATGCTCTCAAGGAATACAGAAACGGGAACTATGCTGAGTCAATAAAGATCTGTGAGCAGGAGCTTGTACGTACTCCACAGAACATGGACTCCTATACAGTCTTGTGCTGGGCGCTTCTTGCGAACAAGCAGTACAGGGAATGCGAGCAGAGGGCAACCCAGGCAAGAAAGATTTATGCGAATGATGTACGTATCATAGAGGTTCTTGCAGAGTCCAAATTTTATCTTGACAAGAATGATGAGTCTCTTAAACTTTTTCAGCGCTACATTGAGCTTACTTCCCAGAATGCGGAGCGTGCAGGAAAAGTTTACTATTTTATGGGTGAAATCTATGTGCGTCAGGGAAAGTACCAGCATGCGGACATTTCTTTTTCCATGGCTACACAGTATGAGCAGAATTATTACTGGTATACCAGGCTCGGGTACTCCAGGGAAAAGGTGGGGGATTATTCAAACGCCCTTGTTGCCTATGAAAAAGCTCTCAAGCTGAATCCTACCTTCCAGGATGCGCTTAACGGAAAGAAGAACTGTCAGGTTAAGCTCATGTAGTTTTGTTTGATTTTATATGGAACAGGTTATACATTTTGAAACCCTGGGCTGCCGTCTGAATCAGGATGAAACGGAAGGCGTTGCCAGGGCTTTTTCGTTGCAGAATTTTAATTGCCACATGGAAAGCGTTACTGCCAAAACAGAAGTTGATAGCAGTGTAATTCTTTGTATCATAAACACTTGTACTGTAACCGGTAAAGCTGAGCAGAAGGCGCGACGTATAATTCGTCTCATGCTTTCAAAGTATCCTGAATCATGCATCATTGTTACAGGCTGCTATGCGGAACTTGATGCTGAACTTATTCGTTCAATTGATCCGGAACATATTGTCTGTCTCAGGGGTTCCGGGAAATTTCTGCTTTCCCTTTTGCCTGAAGCCCTCAGGCAGGGCAAACTTTATGGGGAGGGCTCTGATTTTTATATTTCCGTCACTCTTCTGAAGGATTTCCTTGAGAACCGTCAGACAAAATATTTTGCAGCCGGCCAAAGCAGCCTGAATTCTGACAGGAAGCTTAATCTTTTTTCTCTGTATACACCGGTCTTTGAAAAGCACAGCAGAGCTTCTCTGAAAATTCAGGACGGATGCAACAATGCCTGCACCTACTGCAGGATACGTCTTGCAAGAGGCAAGGCTGTTTCCCTTGAACCGGAAGAAGTTTTGCGCCGTGTCAGGGAACAGGAGTCCTTCGGTGCAAAGGAAATTGTACTGACAGGTGTTAATCTCAGCCAGTATGCAGGAATCAGCGGTGAAGGAAAAATTTATTCCTTCAGGGATCTTCTCGAATACCTTCTGGACAATACTGGTAAAGTAAAATTCCGTGTATCAAGTTTCTATCCGCAGCATATTACAGAAGATCTCTGCAAAGTTCTTCAGAATCCGCGAGTACAGCCTTTCTTCCATCTGAGCATACAGTCCGGAAGTGACAGCATACTTTCGGCAATGCACAGGCCGTATAAAGTTTCCCATGTTGAACGAGCCGTCGAGCTCCTTCGTGAATATAAGGACAATCCTTTTATATCCTGTGACATCATTGCAGGTTTTCCTGGTGAGACTGATGAAAATTTTTCAGACACGGTTAGACTTTGTGAGAATTCAAAGTTCTCATGGATCCATGCTTTCCCTTTCAGTCCGCGTCCGGGAACCGAGGCCTATGCGATGAAGAACCAGGTTGGTGACGGTATAAAAACTCTCAGGGCAAAAAAACTCGGGGAACTTGCTGTTGACGGAAAGATTCAGTATGTCAGAATGTTTGAGGGACAGACTGTTAGCGCAATAGTGGAGAAGAGCCGTTCCATTAGATTAGGTACTGCAGGAGAAAATGTATATCATGCCGTGACAGATAATTTTCTTCATGCTGAATTCAGAAGCCAGAAGAACATTTCCCAGGGAACCGTCATAAGTGTGAAGATTCTTTCTGTCCTTGAGGAGAATATAAGGTCCGGAAAGGAAATAGAATGTTCCTGTGAAATTGTGGTCTGAATTTTCTGCAATGTTTTTTTATCCGGAGATGGACCGCAAAGATGTGATGACTTAGAATATCATATTTTAAATGGAACCTGAGAAACAGTTTCTTTCGGAATGCTGAAGCTTTCGCAGGTTCCTTCAAGAGATTCCTTTTATGTGGAGTCTCTTTTTTTTGTGTTAAAATAATGTAGGGGGCCGAAGAATTAACTGTTTTGGATGTCTTTCACAAATTATAAGTTGCGGACTTATGCAGTTACATGGAAGCAGGTTCATGAATGGACTTCAGAGTGGTTTCAAAAAAAGAGGTTATTTGCATGTTAAAAACTGGTGATGTGTATAAAGATTTTTATGTAATCAGGGCTGAAAGAATCAGAATGTACAAGAATGCCTGGCTTTATCAGCTGAGACATAGGACGACAGGTCTTGAGATTCATTATGCAGAATACGGGACGGTTCAGAATGCTTTTGTAATTTCCTTCAGGACTCCTGCCACTGATAATTCCGGAGTGTTCCATGTGCTTGAACATTCGGTGCTGGATGCTTCAAGGAAATTTCCATATTCAAATACATTCAGCTATCTCTGCAGCAATGCTCTGTATGATTACATGAATGCCCGTACCACAAGGATAAGTACAAATTTTTTTGCTTCCAGCTACATTCAGTCTGAGGCACTGAAATTTTTTGATGCCTTCATGAACTGTGTATTTTTCCCGAACCTTACGGAAAATGTTTTCATGAGAGAAGGGTGGCGAATTGAAGAAGGCAGGGACGGCGGATTCAGGCTAAACGGTACAGTTTTAAACGAGATGCGGTTTGATGAAAATGATTTTGCTCTTGAAGGGTGTCTGAAATTTTATAGTGACCTCTACGGAAGACCTACAGAAAATTTTATGGCGGGAGGAAATCCGAATGATATTCCTAAGCTGACGTACGGAAAGCTTCTGCAGGCTCACAAAAAATATTACCGTCCTGATAACTGTGCAATTTATTACCGCGGCGGCATGAGCGTTACTTCCTTTGTTGATATGTTTTCTGATAAATATATTCCTGGACTTTCAGAAAGTTTTTCTTCGGGAGAAACTTTGGGATGGTGGAAAAGTAGGACGCCTTATATCAGTGATGATATCAGAAAGGATCTGTTCAAGAAAAACGGTTCTGAAAATTTAAAGAAGAACTACGTTTTCAGAACTTCGGACAAAACAAAAGAAAGTCTGTGTGATTTTGTTCTTGAATGGACTCTGGGTGATTTTGATGTTATGAATTCAATAGCATCATACTTCTTCATAAAGATGCATTCGCGGATGGAGAAAGTATTTAAGGCTGTTGACGATAAAATTATTTTTTCAATATACTCGCTTGAAAAAACAGCTGACGTAAGAATCATAATGGCAATCGGAAATGTCAGGAGGACCCATAAAAGGGTGATCCAGAAAAAGATTCATGAGATTCTTTCTCAGTGCATAAACGGAAAAGATTTTGATGAATACATTTGTGATTTCTTTAATGACTGTAAGCCAAAAAGATTTAAGGATATCCAGATTGTTTCTGAAGATTCGCTTACAGTAAAACTCATAAGGTGGGAGCTGGGCCTGGAATCTGATTTCACTTATGAAGACAAGTCCTATTCAAAGCTTAAGTCAAAAATTTTTAAGAAATCCTATGTCCATAAAATTCTTTCGGAAAAATTTCTTGAGAACAGGCCTTCGGAATATTTCATAAGCTACACTTATTATGATCCGAAAAAGTTTTTGGAAGAACAGGTTGAGAAATTCGGGAACGTAACACTAAGTGTTCTACGTAAAACTGATTTGCCTTCCTGCATGAAGAAAATGGAAGAGTACAGGATATGGTGCTCAAAGGATTTCAGCGGTGATCTGCAGAAACTTTATAAACGGATTTCTCTGAACGATACGGTCATAAAGAAGTATCAGCATCCTGTAAAAACTTGGAGGACAAAAAATAATGTTCCGTGCATAGGTGTTACCTGGAACGATGATGTCTATAGGAATACCGTACGATTTATGTTTCCTGCTGACAGAATAAAGCCTGAACTTATGCCGTACATGGATCTTCTTGCTAGCGCCTATGTGGAGCTTTTCGGTAGAAACGAATATCTGTATGAAGGTTACATGAAGTTTATGTATGAAAAGAATTTCAAGGAAATGCATGATGATTCCTATGATTTCAGATGGGATGACCTTGAAATTTCCAACCGAAATTTTTTTGTTTTTGAAATGGAATTCAGCGGAGATAAAACGGAAAAGGTCTTCAGTAAATTCAAGGAAGAAAATTTTATAAGCGGACTTGAATTTACGGAGGAGCAGAAGAAAAAATGTTTTGATAAGATAAAGGTCTACTCGGACAATGAAATCAAAGGCAGATACAATTTGTTTGCATTCACCAGGCTGTATATGGGATTGTCCCTGAATGATACAGTCGATGAACTCTTGTCAGGCTATTCCCGCATTCCTCTGGGCCGGGACTGGATCGGAAAGAAAAATGACAAGCATTTTGAAAAACTTTCAGAGCTCTATGGAAATCTTCTTGACGGCGGATGTCTTATATCTGTGCAGGCATGCAAAAAATATTCGGACACCATAGAAAAGAAGATTGCTGAAACTGTAGAAGTATTCGGACTGAAGTCTCTCAGGAAAAAAATTAATAGAAGCATAGAAGATTATATGCCCTATGTCTATGCAGCTGATAAGCACGTCAGGGAATTTGTTGAAGAAAAAACAGGGGTAGGTGTGTGCCGTATAGCGGTTCCATTGCCGTCAACTCTGAATTCTGTTGAAAATCTTGCAGAAGATTTACTGTGTTCATGGATTTCAATTAACGAAATGGTTCCTCTTCTCAGGGATGTTCACGGATGTTATTCTGCAGATTCATACAACTGTAATCTGGGATACATGATTTTCATGACAAACCAGGATCCCGATCCGAAGAAAAGTGTTGAAATCATTCATGACATTGTTACCCGGACAAAAGATAAGGTCTGGACGGAAGATGAAATACAGGCAACTCTTTTCAGCGTTTACAAGGGAAGCTCATTCAATGACTGCGAATATAATGATGCCTTCGGTTCTCTCAGGGCAGTCTTTGACGGAACCACAACGGAATTCAGTATCCTGGAACAGAAAAGAAATTATTCACTTACTCCGGATGATCTTCATGGAGCAGCGGTAAGGTTGTATAATAATATGGGTAAAATGAAAACTGAAATTGTTTTTCCGAATTCATAGTTCCTGCAGGACAGATGTAAAAATAAGATGCCCGGATTCTGAAAAAACAGGCTCCGGACATTAATTGTTACTACAAAATTTTTAAGCTACAAAAAATTATTTGTTAAGAGCTGAAGCTACTTCCACAGCACATGCTACTGTACAGCCTACCATTGGGTTGTTTCCCATTCCCATGAA
>JAZUJH010000082.1:0-5293 GCA_045642665.1 Treponema sp. | reverse complement strand
TTTAAAAGGTGTTTTAAAAGATGCCAGCTTGATGAACAAAGAGTTTGAAGGCCTGCCTCTGAAATGGCCAATGATTTCAATTATGTTAGGAGTATTTTCAATTACAGCCTTTGGTTTCGGATATTTAGAACTGAGCAAATGGATGGAAGAATTTTCTAAAACAGCATCTGTAATCATGTACGTATCAGCAGTTATCTTTCTGATTCCAATTGTTGTTCATCATATTATCTGCGGTCTTGTAGAATGGCTATATGTCAGACTTGGGAGAACAGATGAGGCTAGAACGGTTGCACTTGAATTTCAATTTAAGACAATTGCTACAATGATAGTTGGGTATTTAGGTCTGGCAGCTTTTTTAATCACACTGCTTATCATGATTGTGACAGGAAAAACTCCTCTTCCACGATGGACATGTGTGTTCAATACATTGCCACTGATGATTGTTTTGCTTCCTACAAAGCTTCCGGCAAAGGGAAACATTGCCGGTGCTGTAATGTATTTAGGTCTGTTTTTCTTAGTATAAAAAATAATTAAGAGGGTTAATAAAAATGAGTAAACTTACAGAATACATTGGAAGTCAGTTCGGGAATCCTCGCGGTATTGTTGGTTTTATCTGCTGCAAATGCATGAATATTATCAACAAAAAAATGTATAAGAAAACCGTATCATTGCTGACACTTGATAAATCACAGAAACTTCTGGATATCGGTTACGGCAACGGATACCTCCTTAAACTTTCCGATAAGTCTTTTGGATGCAATCTTTATGGAATTGATATTTCTGGAGATATGAAAACTCTTGCTGAAAAACGTAATCGTAAGGCTTTGGGTGATAACCGTTTGAATCTTGAAGTCGGCGACTGCTGTAACCTTCAGTTTGCGGATAATACTTTTGATGCAGTTTCTTCTATTAATACAGTCTACTTCTGGTCGGATACAGTAAAAGGACTTTCAGAAATTCGCCGCTGTCTTGTTCCAGGCGGATGCTTTATCAATGCAGTCTATACAAAAGAATGGCTTTCAAGAACAAAAATGGTAGACAAAGGATTTAAAAAGTTTGAACCGCAAGAACTTATTGAACTTGGAAAGCAGGCAGGATTTAAAAATATTGAAATTACAGAAATTGTAAAACGAAAATCATTTGCGGTTGTTTATACAAAATAGCTTATGAGTCACATTATATTCACCTAGATTTTACACATATCCGATTTTATAAGTCTGTAATAATCTTCTGGAATAGTCTCATCAAAAACAAAATTAAGCGTAAAAAGATCTGTGATAATTTTTGTATCATCAGGTTGCACCAAAAGTTTTCCTGGAACAGCTTCTATATAATTTTCGTTTGAAGGATAATTTTCGATAAGTTCTTCAGATTCCCGAGTCTGCCAGTTTTCAAGAGTTTTTGAGTTCAAAATAATTTTATCCGGATAAGATCCGAATTTTTTCTTAAAAGTCATACAGTCTCTGATTACACATTCAGTAGCTTTGTTATATGTAAAGAAAACATTGTTTCTGATAAAACCAGAATTAGTTTCTTTCAGCGGTAAATCTTCAACCTGAAATTTCTTGAATACAACAATTTTTTCCATCGGAGTTTTAAGTATCCCGGAAAGGCGAAGTAAATTGTCAAAGCTTGGAAGATTTTTTCCTTCCTGCCAGTTAAAAAAAGTCATTTGCGTACAACCGATCAGACGTTCAAGCTCACGAGCTGTGTATCCGGTAATTTTCATGATGTTACGGATATTCCTGCCGGTTGCTTTCATATCAATCATATAGTTAATGAATGTATCTGCTTTTTCCATATTTCTAATATAGCACATAAATTCACATAAAGCACTAAAGTTTAACTTTGGTGCAAAAGCTGCCTGGTTGTACTAATATCATAACTGGTGGCAAAAATATGACAAAAGATCGAAAATCCTATTTTGCAGATGATAACGAATTCAATTTTTTTGGAAATGGAACTTTAAGTAAATTACTTATTGATTTTGACTGTTTATTTGAAGGAAACTGGGAACAAAATGAAACCACACTTGCTGCAGGAGTGGTAGAAGTTTTCAATGCTTTTGGGCAAATGGGATATGAATTATTCCTTTGTGATGTTCCAGAAAAAAATGAAATTCTTGAATGGCTTGATTCAACCTTTGATTATGCTTTTACCTGTAATGATTATCCAACCCGCTATGCAGATTTGTCTGATACCTGGACTTCTATCTCAAGAAAATCGGAAAACCTGTTATGTTCAGAAGGTGATCTAACTGCTTACCGTAACATTAACTTTGACGGTGACTGGCACGAAGTACTTTCAATCATAAAAGAAAATGATATTGCTGCACACACAGTATCGGCTTCCATAATTTATGATGATATCGACTGGAACCAGCCTAAAGAAAAGAATGGGCTTGTTGACTCAGACGGAAAAAATATTTCAGGCGGTTCTTATATTCCAGTAGAAAAGATGAATGAAAAGACAACTGAATTTCTTAAAACGATAGCCGTACCAAGAACAGATCATCCAAAAACTTACTTTATAAAACCACCTGAAGAAAGATGGTCTGCCGAAACAATTGACTGGGATGTAAAAGATGACATTGCACAAAAGTATGGCGTAAAAATAAAAATAGAACAGGGAAGTCTTTATTACAGAGGAACATGGATTAGAGTACAGGTTAAAGCTCCGTTTATAGGTTTAGAAGAATTGGAAAAAATATGCAGGAAATTCTGCAACGATTATGGATTTGATTCCAGAAAAGAAATCGATTTTTTCCTGCCTTATAATTTACCTTGGCCTGAGGGACAAAAGACACGAGAAGAAGAGGATGATAAGACGGAATTCTGGTTTGATAGTTTGGATTAGGAAGGGGGAAATTGAAACAATATAAATAATCGAAATTTTTTTAATATAGTGATATAATGAAAAACTATAACATGGAGCAAACATGAAAATCGTAATCGTAAACGGAAGTGCCAGAAAAGGAAACACACTGGCCGCAATTGAAGCTTTTTCAGAAGGTGCAAAAGCAAAGAATGAAATTGAAATCATTCAGGCTGATAAACTTAACATCGGTTTTTGCAAAGGATGCGAAGCCTGTGAATGTCACAAAGGCTGTGTAGATAAGGACGATACAAATCCGACTATCGACAAACTTGTGTAAGCAGACATGATTGTAGTTGCAACTCCTGTTTACTGGTGCGGAATGACAGCCCAGACACAACTTGTAATCGATAAATGTTATTGCCGCGGTGCACAGATTAAAGGTAAGAAAATCGGTGTTCTCGTTCCAGGCGGTTCTCCAGTTGATGCAACCCAGTATGAACTCATTAAGAAACAGTTTGATTGTATGGCTTCATATCTTGACTGGAACATGATTTTCTATAAGCCATTCTTTGCAACAGGAAAAGATGAAATCAAGAATAATGCGGAAGTCGTAAAAGAACTTATGGATTTGGGTGGGAGCCTGTAATTCTTTATCCGGTTAAAAAAATGAGTTGAGTAAACTGATAAAGGAATTTTCTAATGATATATGTGCTGACTGATACCTCTAAGGTTGAGAAACTTTTTGAAGGATGGAAAGAAACTTTAATATACTCTTGTTTACAGAAAGTGATGGGGAAAATTTTTGTTACAGATTTGGAAAACCCAAAATCAGCAATGGCATTTGTCGGGTGCTTTGCTTTTTTCGCTGGTGTCCCAAACAAAGAACTTGTAGTCACAAAGCCAGAAGGTTTTGTGATTATGGTGCCTCAGAATCAGGAATGGGCAAAAATAATTGAAGACTGTTTTCCTTTCGCAAACAAGCGTGAACGATACGCAATTAAAAAAGACACAAATTTTAATCGTGAAAAACTAAAGCGCAATCTATCACTTCTTCCGTCGGGATATGAATTAAAGAAAATAGATTCTGAACTTTATGACAAATGCCTTCAGGATTCTTTGACAAAAGATTTTGTTTCCTCATTCAAGGACAAAGATTATTTTCTTAAAATGGGACGGGGAATTGTTATTTTGAAAAACGGAAAAATTGTTGCCGGAGCATCTTCGTACACAAGATACCTGGAAGGAATTGAAATCGAAGTTGACACAGTTGAATCGGAACGTAGAAAACATTTTGCGACCGTAGCGTGTTCCGCTTTAATTTTAAATTGCCTTGAAGAAGGACTTTATCCAAGTTGGGATGCACAGAATATGAATTCAGTAAAACTTGCAGAAAAACTTGGCTATGAATTCGATCATGCTTATACAGTTTATGAGGTTAACTAATTATGAAAAAATCACTCCTTACAATCCTGGCACTGTGCTTCCTTACATTTTCAGCATGTGCACAATCATCAAAATCTACAGGTGACAAAACTATGGGAACAACAATAAACATAACTGTAAACGGCGTAACAAAAACTGCAACTCTGGTTGATAATGCTGCAACAAAGGCTCTTCTTGAACTTCTTGCAAAAGGGAATGTAACTGTTAAAACCGATGATTACGGCGGATTTGAAAAAGTAGGAACTTTCGGAACACGACTTCCAGCTGACAATTCCCAGATTGAAACAGTTCCAGGAGACATCGTTCTTTATCAGGGAAATTCAATCAGCTTTTTCTATAACAATAACAACTGGAGTTACACAAAGCTCGGAAAACTTAACATTACTGATATAAAAGAAATAAAAACTTTCCTTGCAGCAGGAAAGGGTAAGACTGATATTGTTTTGTGTTTGAAGTAAAGAAAATATAAAAATTGATTCAACTAAATTGAACTGGACTCATGAGCCCAAAGATTATTCCATTACAGATGATAAAATTGAAATCATCACTGCACCTGTGCGGTGTTGTCACCAAATTACAATATATTATTTAAGTATGAATAAATTAAAAATTACTTTAACTATAAATGAATTACAGCAAGGCGATCTTCTCTTTATGATGGATTCTTCAGATATTTCCAAAGCCATAACTGAAATAAAGCAGGATAGTATTTATAGTCATGTTGGAATTTATTTTGATGGATTGATTTATCATGCAACACCCAAACTTGGAGTTAATAAACAACCATTACGATCATATCTAAAAGAAGAATCTAAACTTGTATCTGTCTATCGTTATGCAGATATAGATGCACAAAAGGTAAAAACAGAAGCAGAAAAATATATCGGGCTACCGTATAATGCAGGTTTTTATCCTGAATCAGAAGGTCTTTATTGCTCTCAGTATATCACAAAATTAATACCGGTATTTAAAACAATTCCTATGAAATTTGGAGACGGAGTAAAGGAGATTTCAGATTACTGGATGGAATACT
>JAZUJH010000081.1:0-25330 GCA_045642665.1 Treponema sp. | reverse complement strand
ATTTTTGAAATCATAGAATATGCAAGGAAGTTAGGATTTGATGTAGTTCTTTTTACAAATATGACTTTATTGGATGAAGATAAGATTGATAAATTAAAGAATCTGTATATCAATACGATTTCAACGTCCATATATTCATTGAATGAAGAAGTTCATGATCTGATAACAGGTGTCCGAGGAAGTCTGAAACGTGCTTTAAAAAATATAATATATGCAAAGCAAATCGGAATACCGGTTGAAATAAAATCAATGATTTTTAAGGATAACATTAATGATATTGCTGGTTTGCATGCGTTTTGCTTAAAAAATAAATTAAAATATTCTGCCTCCCCGTTTATCTTTTCAAAAGAGGATGGAGACGGAAGCCCGTTAAGATATAGAATTAATGATGACGAGCTTAAAAATATTATGCCGCTTGTAAACAGTATTGTCGGATTCGAAGAAATGCATCATAATGGAAATGATTTTTTATGTCCTTCAATGAGGCATTCATTTGGTATTGATTCACAGGGAAATATTTTTGCCTGCAATTCGCTGTTCATATCATGCGGGAATATTTTAACTGATGATGTTTCAAAGGTATGGTCAGGCCATGAAATGACTGCGATAAGAAATCTGAAATATAAGGATTTAGAGGATTGCGCCGGATGTAAAAATGCTTTTAAATGTATAAGATGTCCGGGTGCAGCTTATACTGAGACTGGAAGTATTTTAAAAAAATATGATTATGCATGTAAAGTTGCAGGTTCGAGGTAAAAATGAAGACAACTGATCTTATGAAAAAAATGAGAGCCGTAATAGCGGCAGAAGTTTTGTTTGCTGTTATTTCCTATGTATTTATGGGAATGATTCCGTATTTTAATAAATATCTTGTGGACAATGTTCTGGTATCAGCCGGTAATGGGTTTGTTCTGCTGTGTGCTGCCTATGTCGGTGCATATCTGCTGTACCTTTTTTTCACGCGACTTTCTGAGCGCTTTAGCTGGAAAAAAAATATTATGTTCACAACTGAACTCAAAAATGAATGCTTCAATAAGATTCTGGATTTTCCCTACAAGAAGTTCAGGCAAAAGGAGAACGGAGAATATATTTCTTTTCTGACGAACAATATCAATGCCCTTGCAGATGATTATCTTGTGCCGCGTGTTGCAATGGTCAAGGATATATTATGGATAGCAGTATATCTGGGGCTTATTATTTATACAACAAACATTTATGTATGCGTTCTTCTTGTTCTTGGTTCCGTGCTTTCTGCTCTGTCTCCTGAAATATATAAAAATATTTTGAAGAAGAGAAGAAAAGATTATACGGATGGACTTGGAAAATATAATTCGGTTACGGAAGACCTTCTTTGTGTTCATGAACTGGCAAACAAAAAAGTTCATAAGAATTTTCTTTTGAGATATGAAAATATTACAGATGCCGTAGCAAAAAGGCAGTGGAAATTTGGAAAAGTGAAGGTCGACAGTCTGATCATTTCCGGAGGAAGTTTTTATATAATTCAGGCTGTCATGTTCATTGCCTTAGGATATTTTTGTCTGAGAGGCAACATAACTCTTGGAGTTGTGATTGCAGGCCTTACATACGCAAATTCTTTTTCTGATCCTATAGAAGATCTGCTTTACTGCATTAATACAATCAATTCAACAAAGGATATACTGGACGAAGTGGATGAATATCTTTCGTTCGCAGCTGATACTGAAGCTGACCCACAGAAGAGTTTTGATGATTCTCTTGAACTCAGGAATGTTAAAGTTGATTTTGATTCCAGGGAACTTTTCTATAATGTCAGGGCGGATTCCGGAAATAAATATATAATAAACGATTCAAACGGCAGCGGAAAAACAACATTCTTTAATGTTCTGATGGGTTATCAGGATTATAGCGGAGAAATTCTAATTGATGATGAGCAGGGCCTGATGGATACGGAAAAAGTCTATTATCTTTCCCAGCATCAGCATGTACTGAAGGACAGCTTCTATAATAATGTTTCGCTTTATGGTTCATATGGATTTGATGTTGCGGAACTGGAAAATATTTTTTCAGAGGTAATCGGGTTCAGGAAGATAACTGAATGTGAAGATTGTACTCAGCTTAGCGGAGGAGAACAGCAGATTCTTAAGTTCTGCAGAATGTATGTCCAGAACAAGCCTTTTGTTTTGCTGGACGAACCGTTTTCTGCCATGGATGAACACAATGAGAATGCACTGATGAAAATTTTAGGTGACATGGATTCAACTGTCCTGCTTGTAAGTCATCATAAATATGATTTTCCAGGATGGAAAAAACTGATGCTGCGCTAGTTCTGGGAATACGGATCTGATGATACAAAAAAAGTTATTCTGAAGTGTTTAAGCCTTGCGGTCCTGCTGTTTGCCGCAAGGTTCTGATATTTTAGCTTCACCGTCAGATATTCAGTTACTTATGATTTCTGTCCTCCGTTAATTTATGCTAAGTCTTTTCGTCAGTAAAATTTCTTTGTCCGGCCAGAATCTATCAACTTTTTGAACCTCATTTTCATTCACCATCTTTCAACTTCTCGTAAAAAACATTACAATGTATTCATCTAATTTCAATAGAGGAATCTTATGGCAGAAAAGAAATATAATGTTGACAGTTTTAACTTGGATCATACAAAGGTTGTTGCACCTTTCGTTCGTCTTGCTTCTGAAAAAACAGGAAGAAAAGGTGACGTTGTAAGCAAATATGATATCCGCTTTTGTCAGCCGAACAAAGAATTTATGTCTACAGGTGCAATTCATACTCTGGAACATCTTGTCGCTGAATACATCCGTGACGAACTTCCCAAAATTGTAATTGACTTCAGTCCTATGGGATGCCGTACAGGTTTTTATTTTACAGTATGGGGTGACCACGAAGAATCTTACATTGCTGAGCATCTTGTAAATGTTCTCAAGAAAGTTGCTGTATGGGACAAGAGTGTTCCTGCTACAACAGAAATTGAATGCGGTAACTATAAGGACCATAACCTTGATGAAGCTAAGGAATGGGCTGCAAAGTGGGTCAAGGGCATCGAAGAGAAAGGATACAAGTGCTACGCAGACTGATATGTCCCTTAAAGAAGAATTTATAAATCATTACAATTCATACGGCAGGAATCCACTGGACCCGGAAAGAATATATATTTTTGAGACTGTGGATTCCACTAATACCTGGCTCAAGAGTTTCGTAAGTTCCAAGGAAAATTTCATCAAGGCTGACGGAACTCTTGCGGCTGCATTATGTCAGACTGCCGGGAGAGGCAGAAGCGGCAGAAGTTTTTATTCTCCCAGGAATTCAGGAATCTATTTTTCTCTTGCACACAAACCTTCGGACGGAATAATTGACCCTCCGGCTTTTACGGTAAGTGCAGTTGTTGGTGTCTGCCGTGCTATCAGTTATCTTTACTCAAAGGAATGCCAGATAAAGTGGGTGAATGATATTTATATAGAAGGGCGCAAGGTCTGCGGTATTCTTACGGAAGGTTTCACGAATCCTTCTGGCACGGAGCTTTCGGGTGCAATAATCGGAATCGGTATAAATATTATCATGGACGAGGACGGAGCCGAAAGTTTTCAGAAAGACTTGAGCCGTAAGGCAGGCGGAATCCTTGGGTCCGGTGAAAAAACTTTCGTAACGCCGATGGAACTTCTTGCCCGCTGTGTCTATGAAATCCGCAAGATTCTTCTTGAAAAGGAAGACATTTTCTGTGAGTATAAAAGACGTTCCCTGCTTATAGGCAAAGAAATAATGGTAAGTCCTCTTCTTCTGGACGAAAATTCTGAGAATGTATATTCGGCAGTCGCCCAGGACATAAGCCGGGACTTTGGACTTGTAGTAAAAACTGGTGACGGTGAGTTAAAGGTTCTTCATTCAGGTGAAGTTTCCTTGCATTTTACGAAGTTCTGACAATAAAAAAAATTAATGTATCATTAGGTCCCCATTCAAGATGGAGCTGGAAGCCTATAATTTATGGGGTTTTTAGACGTTCCCTGCATAATACGTTGATACATTGAAATTCGTATGTTATAATTTATGTTAATAAATTTAATGGAGAAGTTTGAATGCTTGACGATGATGAAGATATTTCCCCAGACATTGCTGCTATTTTGCAGAATTCCTCAGGTGCTGATGTTGGTGCAGATTTTGGTAATTTTTTTGATGATAAGGCACCGAATTCATCTGACGTTGCGGAAGGTGTTCCTGAAGTTGATCTTAGTGTAACTCAGTTCAGGCCTGTAGAGAAATATTTTGAAGATTCACCAAATCCGGTCTTTGATGACAAGGCTTATTATAAGACAGTTTTTTCTGGAGAGGATGAAAGTGCAGCACGTCTTCATCAGCTTCTTTCAAAATACTTGAAGTGTGAAGACAAAAAGGATCGTGCAGTTTATAGACAGCAGGTGGTTTCCGCCTACTGGAACTTCCTGCGCTCACTTTCTACAAAGATGGGAAGCAGCAAGACTCCTCTGTGCAAGAGACTTGCAATGCGTTACGGTGCAGTTCTGCCTTCACTTCTTGCACCGGAACAGAAAGATTTCTTTTCAAGGGCAATCCTTAATAATCTTACGGGAGAACCGATTCTCTATGTGGATGAATGGATTAAGGAAATAACAGCCGGACGTCTGTCCCGCAGTGTTACAGATGAACTTCCTTCTAAGAAAGCTGCAGGTCCCGGTGCTGATCACCAGCGAATTCTTCAGCTTCAGTCCAAAAACAACGGTAAGCTCCAGAATGCAGAAAATCTTGCAGCTTCCCGTGAAAATGAACGTGAGCGCCTTGAAATTTTAGTTCAGGATAAGATAAATGAGATTTTTACACATGAATCTCTGCTTGGACTTGATCCTCATCGCGCACCTTATACGGAACAGCAGCGCAAACTTTTCACTGAAGTGAATACTATTTTCCGTCAGCTTCTGAAAGTTGATAAGGACCTCAGCGGTTATTACAACGAGCTTCAGGAAGCAAAGGAAATAGGCTACAGTCTTGACGCAAAGGCTGCCGAACTTCCTGATGATGCAATTACAGTTGCAAAGGAAGATATTCTTTCTGAACTTACGACGATCCGCCAGATGGCAAAGATGACTTGCGGCCGTCAGGGTAACCAGTTTCCTCTTCTTACACGGGAATTCTTCCACTGTCTTGATAAGGAAACAGGTTTCAGGGAAAATGTGCTCCGTGAACTTGCATGGATTGAATCAATTGATCCCGGCTGTTTTGTTCGTATTCACAGAAACGTTCCTAACAGAATTGTTCCTTATGTTCTTCTTGTTCCGACTTACGGTGACATTGGTTTCTGCTGGGAACCTTTTGACCGTTATAACCGTGTAACAAGCCGCGGCCGTGTTATTGTGCCTATGTATCCTCGTTCCCTGAAGATTTCCTGTCTCATGGCAGTTGCTGATTTAAGATGGCAGGTTGCAAAGGAAAAGGCTTCTGTTGACTGGATGTCTGAGGGGCTTACAGGTCAGTACTATCAGTACATAGAAGGCAAGAAGCTCAAGGGAGATGTAAAGCAGTTCTTTATAAACGACTATATTCTTTGGATAACCAAGGAGTCTATGGGAACCCAGAAACTTGAAAAGGAAGTCCGCGGTATTTTCTGGCGATATCTTCCGTTCCCGCAGGAGCGCAAGGATGATCTCAAGAAGCGCAGCATGGTTTACCAGGAGCTTTACCAGAGAGACATTAATCGCAGCATGAGTGACGGTTATTGATTGTTTTTGTATCGATTTTCGTTGAACTAAAAAAACTTAAGTCTCTAAAAAATGTTGAATATTAAGTATTAATCAATAAAATCTGCTATGAAAGGGTGAATTTAGATATTTACCCTTTTTTTTTGTTCTTTTAGACGATATCCAGTGAAATGTAGTATTATGTATCAATTTTTTTAGTTATTTATCAATTTTTTTATTTGACAATATGAAAAAGTGGCTTTATTATTATTATAAGTTTTATGCAGAATATCCCCATAAAATTTATATTTTGTTGGGATAAAATGGTTTTTCATACGTTGAATCTCTATGAAAATGTAAATTAGTAAAACTTTTTATGATTTATATCAATATTTGATAATATATAAAGAGCCAAAACTAGGAGGAATACATGAAAAAAGGTTTGAGATCTGTTGCAACAGCTCTTGGAATGAGTGCACTGTTGCTTTCAGCATTTACAGGTTGCGGAAAGAATAATTCTTCTTCAGCATCTTCTGCACCGGCAAAAAGTGATGCTGCACCTGCAGAATCAGAAATCGTAGCTGATGCTATTTCAACAGTCGGACCGGAAGACGGAACTCCGCTTGAATTGTGGACATTCGTTGAACTTCATAGCCAGCATTATGCTGCAATGCTTGAAAAGTGGAATGCAGAACATCCTGACAAGAAAATTAAGATGACATTTACAACATATCCTTATGGAGATATGCACAATAAGCTTATCATGGCAAACCAGACAGGAACTGGTGCTCCTGATATTTGTGATATTGAAATTGGGCAGTTCCCTAACTTCATGCTCGGAAACGTTCAGTTCGTGGATATGGATAAATATATTGCTCCTTATGCAGGAAACGTTGTTAACTCACGTCTTGATATTTACGGAACAAAGGGAAAGCACTATGGTATTCCTTTCCATGTAGGTGCAACTGTAATGTATTATAATGATGAACTTCTTTCATCTTACGGAATTGATTACAAGACAATCAAAACTTGGGATGATTTTGAAGCAGCTGGTCTTAAGCTTAAGGAAGCTTCCGGCGGAAAAGTTTACATGACAGGTTGTGATACAGGCGGAACAGACTGGCTTTGGCTTTCTATGGCAGAAAACAGGCAGGACTGGACAGATGCAAACGGTCGCGCAAACATTCAGATCAATGGTGTGTCTGATATGATCAAGATGCAGCAGAGATGGATTAATGAAGGCATTGCATACCCTACTTGGGGCGGACAGATTGATACGGAAGCTGGTTTCGCAGCAGTTGGTGATGGTAACCTTGCAGCATTCCCTAAGGCTCTCTGGTACATGAGCCGCTTCCTTAACTATATGCCGGAACAGGCAGGAAAGTGGGCAATCGCTCCTTGTCCAGTTTATAAGGCAGGTCAGCCACGTTCAGTTGGTATCGGTGGTACAGGAACAATTGTTTCACTTCAGTCTAAGCACCAGGAACTTGCTGCTGAATTCCTTGTATACGCAAAGCTTTCTATGGAAGCAGAACAGCGCATCTGGGAAATCCTTGGTTTCGATCCTGTAAACAAGGAACTCTGGAAGGACAAGTCCATTACACATAACCAGGACAACAAGTACGTTCAGTTCTTCCGCACCAACCCGTTCGATGTTCTTAATGAAATTGATTCAGAAATCATGGGTATCAAGGCTGTTCCTATCAGCTCAACAATCAACGAACAGATTAACCTTAACGTTCTTAACAACTGTTTCGAGCAGGGTGCTGACGTTGATTCAGAGCTTGAAGCTGCACAGGCTGAAATTGACCTTGAACAATAATTAGGGAAGCGTCATGTTCCTTAATTTTAGGCAGCACGTAAAGTTAAAAATTATTCAGGACTAAATTAATAATCCGGGGAGCTGAGGAAATGCTCTGACAACTTTCCTGCTTTCCCGGATTTCTTTTACCAACCGAGTCGCTTTTTGTGACTGTGAGAGGTTTTCTTATGAAAAAAAACGGTTTTACGAGTTTCTTATATTCATGGAAAGTTGCTCCGTACGTATTTGTTTTACCATTTATTATTACTTTTCTTGTTTTCTGGATTTATCCTTTCTGTAGTTCAGTTATGATGAGCTTTCAGGAAATTCTTCCCGGACAGATTACCTGGGTTGGCCTCAAGAATTATACAAAGCTCTTGAAGGACAAGACTTTCTATACGGCTGTGGGAAACAGCTTCATGTACATGGTTCTTACCTGTGCTCTGCTTATTCCTTTCCCAATGTTTTTTGCTACAATCATGAACAGCGCTTTCATGGAGGCTAAGACTGTTTATAAAGCAGTTCTTTACATACCGGCACTTACATCTGTTGCTGTTGCCGGTATGATTTTTGGTTTTATGTTCAGTGAACTTGACGGTTCTACAATGAACCAGCTTCTTCATTTCTTTGGCTATCCTTCTATTAAATGGCTTAAGATGAAGGGAACAGGCTGGCTTTGTATGGTCATGCTCTGCTGCTGGAGGTGGACAGGTGTAAACATGCTTTACTTCCTTTCAGGTTTGCAGGGAATTGATACAGCATTGTATGAATCCGCAGACATAGACGGTGCTTCAAGATGGCAGAAGTTTACAAAGATTACGCTTCCGCTTTTGAAGCCTACTACAATTTATGTTCTTACAATCAGTATCTATGCAGGCCTTGCAATGTTCCTGGAAAGTTACATGGTCTGGGGCGGAAACGGGTCTCCAAAGAACATAGGTCTTACAATTGTCGGTTATCTTTATCGCCGCGGTATTGAAAAGAACCAGATGGGCTACGCAAGTGCAGTTGGTATCGTTCTTCTTGTAATTGCACTTTTCATTAATGTAATCCAGCTTGCCTTGAACGGTACATTCAAGAAGGAGAAATAATCATGGCTAATGAAATTGCTACTAAACGTAAGCTTCACAGCATGAGAACCCAGAGCATGGTCATGACAGTACTTTCAATTTTGTTGTTCACTGTTATTTCCCTGCTGATTCTTTATCCGCTTGTTGCAGCTCTCCTTGCATCATTCCGTCCTGGACAGGAACTTGTTCGCTACGGCTTAAGCTTTAACATTGATCCGAAGGGGCTTTCACTGCACAACTACATTTATCTGTTCACGCAGAAGGCTCTCAAGGATGGTCAGTGGGTTAAAATTCCTCACAGATATTTTATCTGGTACATGAACAGCTTCAAGGTAACAATCCTTAGTGTTGTTCTTCAGCTGATTTTCTGTTATTTTGTTGCCTACGGTCTTTCCATGTATGATTTTAAGCTCAGAAATGTTCTGTTCTTTATTGTCATTGCAACAATGATGGTACCGGGTGTAATTCTAATGCTTCCTATGTACCAGGAAATCATTAACTTTAAGCTTATCAACACAACTGCAGGTGTTATTCTGCCTGGGATTTGTGGCGCGGGAACAATTTTCTTCTTCCGACAGTTCATGATGGGCTTGCCTAAGGAGCTTCTTGATGCAGGACGCATTGACGGTGCAAATGAATATCGTATATGTGTTTCAATCATGCTTCCATTAACAAAACCTGCATTCGCTGCAATGGCAATTCTTTCTTCCATGGGCGCATGGAATGATATGCTCTGGCCGATGCTCGTATACCGTGATGCAGGCAAGTTTACGCTTCCTATTGGTCTTAACACTCTTATGACACCTTATGGAAACAACTACGATCTTATGATTGCAGGTTCATGTTTCTCTATCGTTCCGCTTCTTGTAGTGTTCTTTGCATTCCAGAGATACTTTATCAGCGGTATGACGGCAGGTGCTGTAAAGGGTTAATAGATTTCTCTATCGTTTTTTCATATAAAACTTCTAAAATGTCTTAGGCGGTGTCTTCTGATGCCGCCTTTTTATTTTGCGAAAAAATCGGAAAGTACCGGAAACAGAGAATCCGCGGAAATGAATGAGACAGTCAAGCCAATATGGTATACGGCTAAAGGAAATTTATGTGCAGGAATTTTGAATTATTAGAGAAGAAATGTAGATTGTGCTAAATTGACGGAACAAAATCAATATATGGGATACGTGGAATATATGTCAGGTTGATGGAGCACTGCGCCACTTTCGTTGAAAGTAAAGTCTCCAGCATATTTTCGGGTTATTCGTTGATTGATTTATTAAAAAATAAAATCATTGGAGGATTTTTATGGAAAGTTGGAAGGAAGTTAGAGATTTTATTATTGAGAATTTTGATGGTACCTATTACATCGATACTAATACTGCTAATGCTCTTCTAGATGTAAATAGGGGGTAGAACTTGATATGTTGAAATTACTAGAATTACTGAAACTTCATGGGTTGAAATATCTTCATGTATAGGTACTGTAAAAAAAATGATGTTTTTGATCTTCTTGAAGATATTTCAGATGAACTTTGTGGTGGAGTAATTTGTCGTTGGGGAGAGCTTTATGTTAGAGATACAGTTCGTTATGAAGATATAGAAGAAAAAGGAATTGGTGTCTCGTTTCGTAGATTTGCTAGAGTTGCCGACAAATTAGAAAAGAAATATGTTGGCGGAGATGATAATTAAAATAATGATATTCATTTAAAAATAGAGTAAAAAACAAGCGGTAATCCGCTTTTTTTTATGGTAGTGGTATAATTATTTAGTGGGAAATCCTACTAAATAATAGGAGGCATATTATGCAGGCTGTCACCGTAAAAAGCTGTGATGCAAAAATCGACTCAAAGAAAAGAATAACACTTAGAAACGCTTTGTATGAATATTTTCACATTGAAGAATATGAAGATGGAAGGATTTTGCTTGAGCCAGAATTTTAGTTAAACCTTTTGAAGTATCAAAAAACACTTTATCAATGATGGATTCATCTGTTGAAAATTATAAGAATGGACTTGTTTCTGATCCGATTGATTTATCTGCATTTGGAAACGAATGATGTTCAAGATCTGAATGGGGATTCCCGAAATGGAGGCATTGTGGGATGACCTGTTCAATAAAAATATCGAGAACGCTGCAAATAAGGATGAGAGGTTGCTGTTCAAAAATCTTGGCAACTGTTTAAGAAAATTTTCTGCCGACCCGAGATATCCAGGATTGAAATTCCATGAAATAGATTCATTGACAAATAGATATGGAATGAAAGTATGGGAATCATATCTTGAAAATAAAACTGCAGGTGCAATGAGAATATTTTGGGTATACGGTCCCGATAGGGAAGATATAATAATTATCGGACTGGAACCACATCCGAATGATAAGAAAGATGCCTGTGAAAAAATTGTACTATCAGGTATGGAACAAAAAGAAGAGAAATAAAATCTGACACGCATTTCAAACTCCGACAGCGGCTCGGTGGACGCTGCAGTTTAAAACAATGTTATGTTGATTGCCTAATTTGGGAGAAGCAGTCCATAGCTGCCCTCAGTTTAAAATAATATCCTTGCTGCGCATTGCGGCTGCAAAGACTGGTAAAGATATTCAAATCTCTGTAGGATATAAAAAAAATGGCTACCAAAATTTATTGATAGCCATTTCAAGTTTTCAAGTCATTATTCAGATTTTGTTTCTTCGCCCAGCTGTTCACGGCCGAAGGAAGTCGGGTATGAAAAGTTTGAGTTTTCAATCTCTTCTGCCCATGTGTCTTCATCACTTTCCTTTGGAAGAACTGAATTCGGCATGACAGTTTTTTTCTTTGGTTCTTCGTTTGAAGAGCCTTTCTTTCTGCCGAAGAGCCTTGAATCCAGCTTGTCTTCCAGATGAAATTTGTGGATGAACCATGTAACTGTCTTTGCGTAGAGCCACATACTTAAAATCATTCCGCCCAGGAATCCGATCATCATTATGAACAGAACAACAATAGCATTGTCGCTTGCGTGAATGAGCTTTACGAAAAGAGCACCGGTAACAACAAGTACGCAGATAATTGCGAGTGTAAGAAAAACGCTGTAAATTGTAGCGCCGATTGTAAACAAAATGGAAGTCTGTTTCTTGTTCATTTTATTTTCCTTTCTTTTTTTGATTTTCTTCGTCAGACTTACTAAGTTTTCTCTCCTGAATAGCCTGAGCGCAGAAAGTTGCTATGAATAATATACCACAGATTACAACGCCCATGTCTGCAACATTGAATGTCGGCCAGCGTTCCCATCCGAATATTCCAAAGAAGTAGCAGTCAATGAAGTCAACAACTCCTTCCGGTCTGAAGAAGCGGTCAATGAGATTACCGATTCCGCCTCCGATAATACCGCTTATTGCCCAGCACTGGAGCAGAGAAAGATCCCTGCTTCTGAAATAAATTACCAGTACGGCAATAATTACAATAACCGGAATAATTGCAAAAAGAATGTGACGTGCACTGTCAGAAAGGTTTGAGCCCATGCTGAAAGCGACTGCATTATTTCTTACGTGTATGAAACGGAGATATTTTCCAAGAATAGGGATAATACATTCATCTGCATCGGAGAATGAAGTAAGGCGTGGAATATTCTTAACAACCAGACCTTTTGTAATCTGGTCAAGAAGAATTACAAGCACTCCCAGTGAAAGTGGAAGAAGCTTTGTAATTGCAAAGGATTTTTTGTTTTCGTTCATAATTTTTTCCTTTATGTATATTGGAAACGTAATTGCTTCCTGTTTATGGGAATCCTTAAAAATATTTTTCAGAGATTTCCATATTTATTTGTTTTTCTATAACAAATATAACGTTATTTCTCAAAAAAAGAAAACTGTTTTTTCATTGCATCAGTTAGAACAGCAGCTGCCTTACCGCTTCTGTCTCTTTCAAATCCGTAGAGCCTTGCAAGTAGAGGGTAAGTCTGCTCAACAGGTCCCAGTCCCGGTGTATTGTATCCGGCTATGTCAGAAAGGTCATAGAAACTGTCTACAAGTTTCTTGTGATTTTTCTGGACGTCCTTTAGTGTTGAATAACAGTCTCCGTCACTGCAGAGAAATACCAGGTCTTCTTCGGAAGGTGAAGCGTAGGAAAGAAGTGCTTCAAATTCCTTTGAAAGATTCAGCTTCTTGTAGCGGAGAAGTTCTGAATATTTGGTGGTATTAAATTTCTTTGCTGTATAGAATCTGAAGGAGCGCAAAGGTTTCGTATCGTTCAGGTTTCCGAAGTAGGCTAAATCCTTTGAGTAGATTTCAGCGGCGTAAACCGTATAACCTTCTGTGACCATTGAGGCAAGCACTGCTTCATAGTTATACACGCTGGAACATTCGTTGGGTATGAAAAGTATTATTTTTTTTGGTTCGGCTTCTGCTTCTGCAGGTATCTTCCTTTCTTTTTCCAGCATTCCGTCTGCATCAAAAAGGTCAGGGCTGTCATCAGGTTCTTCGGAAGTTTCTGCGGATTTTTTTTTGTTGAAGGCAATTTCATCTGAATCCTTCACAAGATTCTGGTAAACAGTTACCGTGCATGGTTTAGGTTCAAATATTTTTTTGTTGCTGGGTTCCGTAAACCCTTTCTCAAAATTTCCTGCAAGGTGAACCTGGGTTTTCTGGATTTTCATTTTGGCCAGATTGTTTGGCAAAGGAAAGTACCATACTTCAACAAAAAGAAGGGCAATGGCAATCAGCATGTTGATAATTGAAATCAGTGTATGAAAAATTCCGAATCCGTCAATTACAACTTCATTCATGCGATTCCTGAGGGCTTTGATGTTCAGGATGAAAATAAAGAAGGTCAATACTGAAACTATAATTCCCAAGAAACTTACACCGTAGGCAAAGAAATTCAATATTGAAATAATAAATGCAACAGGAGTCATGACTGCAAGTGAATCATAGTGAACAGATTTTATAAATAAAACTCTTCCGCAGCAGACAACTGAAATAAGAAGAGCGAGAATCTCTATCAATGTTTTTAATGGCATGGGCATATTTTACATTAAAACTCATTCTTCTTCTAGTATCATAAAGCCTATAGAAAATTAAAGAATTTTAATATATTAGATGTATTGGAGATTTAATTCTTTGCAGTTTAAGGAATTCTTTTACTTAAATTTGCTAAAGAGTTCAAATTCAGTTGATAAAGATATTGTGAATGGGTTAAAATATACTGTATGCGCTGGCTTCTGCGCAACTGATTTTTGATGACCAGGATGTTAGATGTCGAACAGAATCAAAGTTGACGTAGCAAAGATTCGAACTGCAATTCAGTCGGGTGTTCCGCTTACAATCACCTCATATACACTGCCTCATGAGATGGAAGAATATATGGCTGATGTTCTTAAGGCTTTTCTTGCCGAAGTAAATCAGACTCATATGGTGGATAGTCTTTCATATTGTCTTAAAGAACTTATCAATAATGCAAAGAAGGCTAACACAAAGCGTGTCTATTTTGCTGAAAAAGGCCTGAATATTCATGATATGGCCGACTACGAAAAGGGTATGAGCTCTTTCAAGGAAGATACTCTTTCTAATATTCATCATTATCTTGATCTGCAGAAGAAGAACGGACTTTACATTAAGGTTGTTCTTCAGACAAAGAACAATAAGGTAAAAGTTGAAGTCCGTAACAAGGTAGAGCTTTCCTATTTTGAATATAAGCGTATCCACGACAAGATTACTCGTGCACAGCAGTACAAGAATGTTGAAGACTGTATGTCCCATGTTCTTGATGATGCAGAGGGTGCTGGTCTCGGACTTGTTATTCTGATTCTTGTTCTAAAGAAAATCGGTCTTACGGAAGAGAATTATCAGGTATTCAGTGAGCGCGGAGAAACCATTACCCGTCTCATTCTGCCTTTCGATGCACTTACCCAGAAGAATATTTCTGAAATTTCAAATGAATTCGTAAAATATATTGAAGGTCTTCCTGAGCTTCCGGAAAACATTGTTGAAATAAAGAGGCTCATTGAAAATCCTGACAGCCGTATGAGTGATATTGCCAAACAGATTTCCAACGATGTTTCTCTTACTGCGGAACTTCTCAGGATGGTAAATTCAGCTGCATTCGCAATGCCTTCAACTTGTCATACAATCGGTGATGCCGTTAAGATGGCAGGTTTGCGTGGTATACGTAACATGCTTATCTCGATAGGCTCCGTTTCAGTTCTTTCTTCAAATTCTGATGCTGCGGCAAAGGCTCTGTGGCGTCATTCCTATAAAGTTGCTTTCTACTCGTATAATCTTGCAAGAAATTATGCTGCCGGCGACAGAATTTGCATTGATGACAGTTATGTCTGCGGACTTCTGCATGACATGGGAAAGATTGTCTTTGAAACGGCAAGAGCAGATGTTCTTGAGGTCCTCTACAAGATGAGCGGTGAACGCGGAATGTCTGCTGATCTTCTTGAGCGTCTCATTGCCGGTGTCAATCACGGTGAAATTGGAGCTCTCATTGCGGAGAAGTGGAATTTCCCTTCAACTATTTCAGATGTCATCCGCTATCATCATGACCCGGAATGTGCTCCTAATGAAATACGCAAGCTTTCAACAATAGTTTACTTTGCAGACCTGCTTGCCCACTTCAGCGAAGGTTCCGTTGATTGTTCGCAGTTTGATTTTTCTGTCTTACAGATGTTTAATCTTGAAACAAAGGAAGATCTCATGGCTCTGAACAATAAGTTAAGCAGAGCTTTTCTTAGAAGCCAGGACAAATAACAGGACTGCCAGAAAATATGTGACTGGGATTTCAGTCCTGCCCGTTTAAGAAAAAACTTCCTGCTGAAACAAGATTTCTGTCTGATAAAATTTTAATTGTATGGCAGGAAGTAAAGGTTTTTATTTTTAATTTTCAGCGATGCCCTTTATTTTTTTGAATATAGTCTACCCATGCCTGCATAAGTATTCCGAAGGCGACACCAACATTAAGGGAGGCTTTGAGTCCTGTCATTGGAATTGAAACACAGCCGCAGTTTGCTCTTTTAAGTGCTTCAGGGCTTACTCCAAGTTCCTCCGAACCGATTATGACTATGCCGTTTTCCGGGAATTCAAATTCCTGTATAGGTGTTCCGCCTGTTTCAAGAACAAATACGTTAGCGTCCTGCGGCAGTTCGTCAAGGGAACATCTTGCGTATCCCATTGTTTCTATGCATCCCATTCCGCTTCTTACGGCCTTGCTCTGTTCAGGGTCCGTGCACCGTGGCGAAATATAAACTTTTTCGCACCCCATTGCTTCTGCGGTTCTGAAGATGGATCCCACGTTAAAGGGGGAGCGTATGTCTTCTGCATAGACTGCAACACCTTTGAAGAAGTTTCTCTGTTCAACGGAAAGTTTCTCCTGGCTGTGCGGAGCAATAATCAGGTCCCACTCAGCAGGGAAGGTTCCTATAAGTGCAAGAAGTGCGTTTCTTGCAAGATTACAGGTTCTGCGTTCATCAAAGGGCTCCTGCCTGAGAAGAGCTTCCAGCTGATTTATTGTATCTTCCGGCAGCTGGGGATCCTGTATGAGAATTTTTACTATTTCTTTAGTGTAGTCCTGGCGGCTTAAGGATTTAAAATTGTATGCCGTTCCTTTTTCAGCAATACCTGCAATGTCACGTTCAAGTTCTCCGAAAGTCAGGGCGAGTTTGCGTCGCTTCTGGCCGGGAGCAAGTTCATGGAGTTTATCTGGTGTAATCATGCAAGTATGCTAAACTAATATGCCAATTTAATCAATTCAAAGAGGTCATCACTAGTCATGCTTCTCTGGAGACAGTTTATAAGGTCCAGGTCACCTGCATCTTCTGCAGAAAGTGCCAGCTGTTCCATTGTAAGGTTGACGTCTTTCAGGCGTGAAGGCAGATTTGAACTTGCGCTGTGCTGTCTGACGTATTCCGCGAATGCTTTTGCTGCGTCCTCGTTGCTTGCATCCTGAGGGCAGGCCCTGATTAACTTTGAAAGGTGTGCGAGACGGTCTGCACGGAACTTTGAAGCATCTTCAATGATGTGCGGGAAGAGTATTGACGAAACCAGTGCTCTTGAAACATTATAGCGTGCGTTCACACACAGTGAGATGAGGGTTGTAGCACCGATGGAACTTGAAGCTGAAGCCAGGGAAGCCATGCATCCTGCCTGTGAAAGAAGAACTTCCTGAGGACTTGTAATTGTAAGCGTATTGCTTCCGTCGAATGCGTAACCTATAAGTTCCACAGCCTTTTCTGCAATCATGTCGCTGAAGAATGTCGATTTCTGGCTAAGAAATGCTTCCGTTGCAAGACAGAGAGATTCTATTGCCATTGAGCGTGACTGGTTTTCTGTTAATGTGGATGTGGAGTTAGGGTCAAAAAGCGTAAGCCTTGCAAGGCAGCCCTGGGATTTAAGAACACGAATCTTTGATGAGCGTGCATCCGTCATAGGAATTTTGTCCGTAAAGATAAAAGAGTCGCGGATTGTTGTAGGCACCGCAATAAGTGGAAGAGCTTCAGCGGAAGGTACAATCCCGTCAGTTCCGTCAATGAAGTCGTAAATTTCACGGGTCTCGTTGTAGAGTGCACATACGGCTTTTGCAAGATTCAGTATTTTTCCGCCACCTACAGCTATAATTCCGTGCACATGGGCTTCCCTTGCAAGGTTAAGGACGTTGCGTATGACCTGTGTATCGCAGGAGTCGGTAATCTCATCGAAGGTAAAGAAATCAATTTTGCGTTCTTCAAGCGGCTGAATAATCTTGTCGGCATTTCCAACCTGTTTAAGAATAGGGTCAATAATGAGCATGAATTTCGTGCCGAATTCCCTGATGTACTGGCCCAGGCGGCTTGTAGTATATGAACCTAATACAATGTTTGGCTGTATTCTGAATATAAAGTCGGACATTTCTTTACCTCTGCTTTTACCTGTATGCTTTTATTAACGGAATTTTTTGATTTTTTTTTAAAAAAAAAGACGAAACCCTATGGGCTCCGCCTTTTTTAAGTGAATGCTTACTGAATAATGATTCCAAATTACAGACCAAATGCACTCAGAATACGATCTGCTGTTGAATCGATAGCTTCATCAAAATAGTTCGGATTCTGCATTTTAATCTTAACCTGCTCCACCAAATCGGAACGGATGTCAGGTGTTTCTGCGGCGACCTGGTCAAGATAGTATGTTTCTGCAAGTTCTTTTGCTTCCTGAGAAACAGAGATTTCGTCTGTACCTGAAAGTGTATTTTCAGAAGCAGTTGTGCGCTTTGTATTCTGCAAGCTGTTAAGAGCATTTACTCTCGAAATCTTGTCTATCATCATAGTAACCTTCCTCCCTAAATTTATCGGCTAAAGAGCCTAAAAGTTTAACTTTCAGGAAATTAAATTTCCGAATTTTCGTTATCCTTTTTAACTTTTTTTGGACCGGAAATAAATACTGCAAATTCACCTTGAATTTTTGGTCTGGCACCGTAATCTTCAAAAATTTCCTTTGCTGTTCCGTCATTTATTTCTTCGTGAAGCTTAGTAAGTTCACGGCCAACAACTATGCGTCGTTCAGGATCAATGTTGCTTATGTCTTCAAGAAGTTTGAGAATTCTGAAGGGGCTTTCGTAAATAACGATCGCGGCTTCAGTTTCCATAAGCTCTCTGAGCCGGCTTCTTCTTCTTCCTGGTTTTGGAGAAAGGAAACCTTCAAAGATGATTGTTTTTCCGCCGGGGCCTGCAACACTTGTCAAGGTTGCAAATGCACTTGCTCCTGGTATCGGAATCACTTTGTGGCCTGCTTTTCTGACCTGCTGAACAAGCACGGAACCTGGGTCACTTATTCCAGGTGTTCCTGCATCACTTGCGAAAGCCACAGTCTGACCTTCGTCAAGAAGTTTTATTATTTTTTCAGAAGCGAATTCTTCGTTCTGAGCACGGCAGCTTACCATTGGCTTATGAATTTCAAAGTGTGTAAGAAGCTCAAGGGTATGTCGTGTATCTTCTGCTGCAATTACATCTGCTGATCTGAATGTTTCAAGTGCGCGGTATGTAATGTCTCCCAAATTTCCAATTGGTGTTCCAACGATATATAATTCTGACACTCTTTCAGTATATTGCTTATAGGTAATTTTTTCAATATTGTATCTGAGTTTTGGGTTCAGTTTTAGGAACTTCATCTATTGAGATTTTTTGTAAAATTCCGATAATATTAGGGGCAATTTTTTTGGGGATAATTTAATAAATTGGGGTATTTTTTTTATGAATTCAGAGACTACAAAAGATAATCCGGATGTAGTGAAGCCAGGTGCGGTTTTTTCTGGCGTGGCAATGTTTGCCGTTGCTGCCTTTTTTGCAATTTCAATTTTGGTTAAGGTTCTGGACTTTGGTATCGGAGCTGCTGACGGTAATTTTTTATATAAACTCGGCTCACTTCTGGTAAATTCCTACGGATTTTCCTGTCTGCTTGTTCCGGTTTTTTTTATTACGGCTGGAGTATTCTGCATTGACTCAAGATGGTCGTTGGCTAAGGCCATGAGTCTTCTTTTAAGTTTCATCCCTTTCTTCACCGTAGTTGCGGCAGAAAAACTCATTCGCATGGCTCTGGCAAATGATGCTTCTCTTTTTGCAATTGCAAAGGTTGTGATGTACGCTTTATCTGCAATCGGACTTGTTGTTGCTGAATATTTGCTCACATATGCTTTGTGTTTCAATGCGGGGCAGAAGACTAAGTCTGAAACAGACGATCTCTGGAAAGATTCTGATGAGAATGCAGAAAAGAGCTGGAAAAAATCTGAAGCAAAATCAGAGAAGGGTAAAGCTAAAAAAGAATCTGCAGAATCCGGGGTACAGAAAAAAAATAAAAGGGAGGACAAAACTCAGGAAGAAGATAAACCTGTTTCTGAACTTACAACTGACGAAGAAAATTTTTTTGAACCGGAAATCAGTGAAAACTTTTTTGAGGAAGAAATTATTGAAGAAGACCCTTATGCGGAAAAAGAAAAAACTTCTGCTCAGAAGATGTTCGGCTCTCTGGACAAGGCTGTGCGTGTTGGAAAGAACAGAATCCACCGTGCATTCTCCTATGCGGACAATGTTGATGTTCCTGAAAAATATGAAGGCGAAAAGGAGGCTGTTGATATAAATGATTTCTATACGGACCATCTGATTTATGCTGATGAAAAAGAAAATGAAACTGCAACTGAAAATTCTGGGGAACAGTCTGCGGAATCTTCTGAAAATTTTGGTGCCGTTGATGAAAGTTCAAATTCAGATGAAAATTCAAATTCATCAAATTCAATAGATGATACTCAGGCTCCTCTTGAGATATCTGTTCCTGAAGAAAAAAATTATGATGTTGTTTCACAGGACCGTGAAGGTGAATATAAAGTCCGTAATCCGTGGTACGAAGATGTTTCTGACTTGAAGGACAGGGCGTACGATTTTGCAAACCAGGTTATTGAGGAAGATGAACCTGAAGAATCCGAAGAAAATGTTCAGGAAAAGGAACTGCCGGTTGATTCTTATGCTGAAGAATTTAAGCCTTCAGCACCGACGATTGAAAAGTTTGAAGAACCTGCGAAGGTTCATGATTCTTGTCCTGCTGTCCGGGAACCTGTTGCTGAAATTTCTAAACCTTCCGCAAAAAAATATGACGGTGACAAACCTTCAATTAAGTCCGCTTTGGACGGTGTTTTTGCGAAGATGGATGAGGATGCTAGAAGTGATGTTTTGTCTGCAGCCGAAGATGAAGATGCTGAACTTGATGCAGCGATAGAAGACTTTGCGGCATTCGACAGGGAACTTGAAGAAGAATCAGACGGCTTTGAGGAGGCTGAAACTTCCGAAGAACAGGCTGATGCTGCAAAGAAAAACATTGCTGATGATTTTGTGCCTGAACTTGAAGAAGATGTGGAGGAGCTTGCAGGTCCTGACGATGATTCTGAAAATGTTGAAGAAATTCAGGAGCTTGAAGCTGCGGATGATGAATTTGAAAATGAATTTAATCCTCTTGATGAAGAAAGACTCCGTGAGCAGGAACGCATTCAGGATGAACTTATTCGTGCTGAAATTGCTCGTCTGAATCAGAACAATGAATCAGAAATTAATGTCGATTTGTATGACGGTGCTGAAAAAGAGGAAGAGTCATTTGATATTGTTGAACAGCTTCTTGCTGAGCAGAAGAAATCTGAAAAGGAAGAGGAAGAGCTTTTGCGCCGCCTTGAAGAAAAGGAACGGGTAAAGGAAGAAAGCATTGTCAATGAAAACGGAAACATTGGTCTTGAAGAAATAGCTGATGCCGGTGAAGATCTTGAGATACTTGAAGAGGTTTCCGATGATGTCTTTGACCTTGAAGAACTTGAAGAAATGGATGAAGAATCTGCTGAAGATGATGGCACTGACGAACCTGATATTTTTGGTGTGATAGGCGAGACTCAGTCTTTTGAAAATAATTTTGATGCAGATGAAAATTTGCAGGATGAAGATTCGGATGATGCCCTTGATGTTGAAGAAGAACTTGATGAGGATGAAAGTTTTGCGGATGAAGTTAATGATGAAGAGATTGCAAAACCTGTTGCGGTAATTACAGATGAAAATGGTGTTACAAAGCCCGTTGAAATTGTTCCGAAGAAGACCCACGGTCCGTATAATATTTCAACAAATCTGCTGACCGCTTACGAAGATAATCCTTACTGGATAATTGATAAAGATACGGAAGAGGCTGCGCAAAACCTGAAGGAAACTCTGGCAGAATTTAAGATAGATGCGGAGGTTACGGGAATTATTAAAGGTCCTGTCGTGACAATGTTTGAAGTTCTTCCTGCCCCAGGCGTCAGGCTGAATAAGATTGTTGCTCTGCAGGACAACATTGCCCTCAGGCTTGCTGCAACTTCAGTGCGAATTGTTGCACCTATTCCAGGAAAGCATGCAGTGGGTATTGAAATTCCAAACAAGGAAAGGGCAATAATTTCTATCCGCGAATGTCTTGAGCAGGAAAGACCTGAATGGAAGAAGATGGGAGTTCCTGTTGTTCTTGGAAAAGACATTCAGGGTGAAACACAGATCATGGATCTTGTAAAGACTCCTCATCTTCTTATTGCAGGTGCAACCGGTGCAGGTAAATCTGTGTGTGTTAATAGTATTATTCTCAGCATTCTGTTCAAGAGGAGTCCTGAAGAAGTAAAGATGATTCTTGTTGACCCTAAGATTGTTGAGCTTAAACTTTACAACGATATTCCTCATCTGCTTACACCTGTAATTACGGAACCTAAGAAGGCCATGCAGGCATTGCAGTATTGTCTGTGCGAAATGGAAAGACGTTACGCTTTGCTTGATGGATTCGGTGTCCGTGATATTTCCAGTTACAATAAGCGTATTGATGAAAAGCATTACTGCACGGAAAAGCTTCCGTACTTGATTGTAATTATTGACGAGTTTGCAGACCTTATGGCTACTGCAGGAAAGAATCTTGAAGGAATTCTGGCCCGTCTCGCTGCCATGAGCCGTGCTGTTGGTATTCATCTTGTACTTGCAACACAGCGACCTTCCATTGATGTCATTACAGGTCTCATTAAGGCAAACATTCCAAGCCGAATTGCTTTCATGGTTGCAAGTAAAACAGACAGCCGCATTATTCTTGACAAGATGGGCGCTGAACAGCTACTTGGAAAAGGTGACATGCTTTATGTAAGTGCAACGGCTCCGTTCCCAGTACGAATTCAGGGTACGTTTGTAAGTGACCAGGAAGTTGAAGATGTTGTTGCGGAAGTAAAGTGCTGGGGTGAACCTGAATACATTGACGAAGAGATATTTGTTGATGACGAAGACGATGATGGAGATGAGGGAGTTTCACTTTTTAATCCTGATGTTGAGGATCCTCTGTACGAGAAGGCCCTGGATATTGTAGTCCAGGCCGGAAAGGCAAGTGCAAGTTATATTCAGCGAAGATTGAAGATAGGTTACAACAGAGCTGCTCGTCTTGTTGAGGAAATGGAAGAAAGAGGTATTGTTGGTCCTGCAAACGGAAGCAAACCTCGCGAAGTTATTCATATTCCGTAATTTGTTGCAGTTGAAAAAATAGGGAGAAGGAATATTCAAAAAATTAAGTTTGGAATTTCCGGAATAAAATTCAGGCTTTATCATTTTAACGCCTGTAATTCGGTAGGAGGATAAAATGAAGAAAATTGTAAAAGTGATTGCAGCATTTGTTGCAGGAGCTGCTTTGATTTGTTCAGCTGCAGTTGCTCAGGAATCGGATGTCAAGAAGTCAGGGTACCAGCATGAAATGCCGGAAGGAGATCCTGTGCAGTTCCATGAGGTTTGGGGCTATGTAATGGAAGAACGTGAATATCAGTTCAAGAATACTATGCCGGTTACAGATTTGTGTTATTTTAGTGCGGACATTAACAGTTACGGAGAACTTAGTCATATTCCTGATCCAAATAAATTTACTGGCTACAAGGGAAGAAAGCATCTTGTAATTACCTGTCAGAGCCGTTCCCTTACACACTTTGTTCTTGATCCGAAATACGGAGTAAGAAAAGATGTCCTCGATAAGATTGAGCAGGCTTCAAAAATTTATGACGGTATTCAGATTGACTTTGAAGTAATTCCTGCACGCGATGCTGCAAATTTTAGGACCTTCCTCAAGGATATCAGAACAAGAATCGGGGAACCTAAGTGGCTTACAGTTGCTCTTCCTGCAAGAATCAGGACTCTCAAGGATGATATTTATGATTATCAGAAAATTGCACCTCTCGTAGACCGTATAATAATCATGGCATACGATGAACACTGGAGCGGAAGCAAGCCTGGTTCTGTTGCAAGCATGGACTGGTGTGAAAAGATTGTTGACTACTGCCAGGAAGTTCTGCCTGCAAAGAAAATCGTTATGGGACTTCCTTTCTACGGACGTTCATGGCAGTCTGATTCATACGGTACTGCATGGATTTATAACAGCGTAAACAGAATAATCAATGAAAATGAAGTTCAGACAATTGAGCGTGAGAAGGGTGTTCCGTACTTCAAATTTACAACTGATATAAATGTTACCTGTTATTTTGAGGATACATATTCCCTGGTAACTCGCTGCCGTCTTTATGAGAATAAGGGTGTAAGAAGAATTGCATTCTGGCGTATAGGTCAGGAGGACGCTGATTTCTGGCCGTGGCTTAAACTGAACTAAAATATGAATAATTCTGATGCCCTGAACGTAATCAGGAAAGAGTCCCAGAGGCTTTACCGTGACTACATCAAAAATGTTGCGGAAGAAATGCTGGGGCTTTATCCTGTTGCAGAATATGTTTCCTATTTTCCTCTGCTTTTGCGTGTTTCACTTTTTACCCAGAGTGATTGCATTGGGTATGCTGACGGAGTGAAATTTCATGATGAAATTTATTCAGGAAGCAAAAATATTACAGGGCACGGCTACACAGTTGATGTTGATGTAATAAATTCCCGGAGCAGCGGAAAACGTAATCTCGTTAAGAAAATTTATTTTGCATCAGAAAATGATTATCTTGAATTCGTCGGAAAAAAATCGGAATGTGAAATTCTGAAGAAGATTATAAAAATCTTTGCAGATGAATTCAAGAATCAGAATGAAAAAAAATTATTTCTGGAATGGCTCTTAAAAAATATTTATCTCATAGAAAAAACTTCTGCAACAAGTTCTGCATTCGGTGATGAAAAATTCTGGAAACGCATTTGCCTGTGCGCAAAGTGGTTCCGTGAAAATCCGAAAAGCAATTTATACTTGCGTGAACTTCCCGAGGAATTTGATTCTAACTTCATTCTGGAAAACAAAAATATAATTCATTCGCTTCTGAGTGAGGAGCCGATCAGGATTTCCTTTGAAAGTGACCATGGATTACGCAGCCGTCCAAGTTTCATCCGCTTCCGTAAACCTTACAGGAATTCAAAAATAATTTTGAACGGCCTATGTGTTTCAGAAGTTTCTCTTACAACCGAAGATTTCTGTGCTTTAGGCAGAGGTTCCTTTTCAAGTGAAATCAGGAACGTGGTAGTGGTAAAAAATGAAAACGTTTATCTTACTCTGGACTTTTCCGGTGCAAGGGAAAATGTTCTTTGCATACTTGGAAATGACTATATCCTGAATCTTCTTAAATTATGTGACTGGCTGAAAAATGTGAACATATTTTATCTGGGCGACATGGATGAATATAGTCTTAGTCTTCTTTCCAACATGAGAAACACTTTTCCTAAGATGCAGTCGCTTTGCATGAACACAAAATCTTTTGAAGATCATTTCATGTTTGCAGAAAATGTAGGCACCAAGAAAACTTTTTCCCCTTCAACATACATGAACCTCATGGAAGAAGAAAATCTTCTGCTTTCAAAGCTGGTCTGCGGTTACAAAATAGATTCCGAGAAAATTAAAAATTCTTATATAAAAAATGAATTCATGAAACTTACAGGGCAGGACAGAAACTATTATGTGGAAACAAAATCCGTAAGAACTTCCCCGCCGCCCAGCGTTGTTGTGCTTAGCTAGTGTCTTTCGTTGCAAGAAATTTAATAGGAATTCTGAACCGTCCGTACATTCTAGCGATTCCAACAATCTACAACAGTAGAAATTTAATAGGAATTCTGAACGCTTGTTGTACAGATGGTCTCTAGTTTCATCTACAACAGTAGAAATTTAATAGGAATTCTGAACATGTAGTTGCACAAATACTCACGCCAAATCTACAACAGTAGAAATTTAATAGGAATTCTGAACCGGATATATGTTAGGGGAAACGACGGAATCTACAACAGTAGAAATTTAATAGGAATTCTGAACTCTCGCGCTTTATTTGGTTTATACGACATCTACAACAGTAGAAATTTAATAGG
>JAZUJH010000080.1:0-3934 GCA_045642665.1 Treponema sp. | reverse complement strand
TGATTTGAATAAACAACTTTTTATTTTATCACCGAATACGCTATTTACATCAATTCCTGTTTATAGGGGGAAAAATTTTAACAAATTAGGGTGCATCACCATACTCAAAGGCAATACAATCTTCTGGAATCTGATATGTTGGGCCGCCACGTTCTGCAGAAAGATATTTTCCAGAAATCCATCCGCTATTTCCTTCTACTGAAATTCTGACCCAACGATCTCTATATGAAGTTTCATATTCTTCTGTTATTGCTTCGGTAACGATGTTTGTCTGTCCATTCCCATTCGTATAACTTGAGGGAAGTTTTGCCACAATAGAGGAAGTTGTATCGCCCGGCTTTTCATAAACATTTACATAATCATCCGTCGAAAAAACTGAAAGAGTCTGACAAATCTTTCTTACTGTCCAGTTTTTACCATTGTTTTGAATTGTTTCAAGAATTTCCCACTGATTGTTTTTGTACGGGTCTGCAATATAATCTATAGTTTTTTCGTAGTAGTTATTGTAATAGGCCCCACCATAATACATGAAGCCTGAATTTCCGTTATAAGAAACTTTCATCCATGTATAATGGAGAAAATCTGTTTTAGACTGCACTATCCAGAATTCTTCTACATTTACATAATCATTAAGGTTTACAGTAACCAAGACTTCTTTCTTGTCTATAGCTTTGTAAATAGTCCTATCATTAGCCATTTCACCAATCTTCAGTTTCTGCTGGTGTTTTTTTCTTGTAATATAGAAATTGTCGTTTTCTGTATTTTCGATTATTGTTCCGTTTCCATTATCATAGTTCGAGTTATGAGAGATAGGTTTTGCTTCTCTCAAATATCCTCCAAAACATCTTCCCACAACAGCATATTTGATGAACTTTCCGTCCTTGTCTTTTGCTCCATTATTAATTTAAACTAAAGCATCCAAGAAATTTGCAGATAAAATTCCAACATTTTTAAATAGGAATTCCTTGGAATTTGCAAATGAAAAACAGGGACATTGAGAACATCCCTGTTTTATGACGAACTTCTAGTAACGGAAAAAAAACACTAGGAGGAAGTCAAGGAGATGCTAACAATGCCCCTTATAGAGAGTATACGCCGAAAGTACCAAGAAGGTGTACCCATTACACAAATTGCTAAAGAAGAAAATGTTGATTATAAAACTGTTAGAAAGTATATCGACATGGAAGATTTCAGCCAGAATATTGAGGATTATGTCAGAACACAGAAAGCAAAAATAATTGACCCTTATGTTGAAGAACTGACAAATCTTCTGAATGAAAATAAAAAAAACTGGCATAAACAGAGACTCACATCCCAGAGAGTTTTCGATATTCTTAAGGAAAAACATCCCGAAGCTGAGATTTCCTATTACTCAGTAAACAGATTTGTTAAGACGTGGAAAATTGAAAACATCAAAAAAAATGAGGCAGGATTTAGTCATTTAAAATGGTATCCTGGAGAGGCTCAAGCTGATTTTGGGGAAGCAGATTTTATATGGCTTGGAACAAAACTCAGATTAAAATATTTTGTCCTGTCGTTTCCGTATTCGAACGTTGCTTACTGCCAGCTGTTCCGTGGAGAAAACTGTGAATGCGTCTGTCAGGCTTTAATAAATCTTTTCGAATATATAGGTGGTGTACCTAAAGTAATTGTCTTTGATAATGCAACAGGAATAGGACATCGTTTTGGAAAGATTCTTAAAGAGAATCCTTTATTCCAAAGATTCCGTGTCCATTATGGTTTTGAAAGCCGATTCTGTAATCCAAATTCTGGTCATGAAAAAGGTTCTGTTGAATCTAATGTGGGATATTTAAGAAGAAATATCTTTGTTCCTATGATAAAAATTCCAGAGGACATTGAAGAGTTTAATCTTACGGACATGCTATGTTACTGCGAAAAGCTTATGGAAAAACGTATTCATTACATACACAAAGTTCCGGTGTTTGATTTATTCGAAAAAGACAGGGAAGCTTTATTACCTCATCCGCCTAAGAAATTTGAAGCCAAACAAATTCTTGAACGCAAGGCTGATAATTATGCAAATGTAACACTGGATGGAAATCACAGATATACGTTACCTCCAGAATACAGAAATACGCAGGTTTTAGTAGAAACATGGGCTTGGAAAGTTGCAATTTATGACATGAATGCCGTAAAAATCGAGGAATATGACCGTGAATATGGTCAGGACAGTACAGAATCAGTAAGTGCAAGAACAGGAATTGCATCTCTTGTAAGAAAGCCCGGGATGTGGTCTAACAGCGTATTCAGGTCAAATCTGGCAACAGATAATCCTTTCAGAGAATATCTTGATTCTGTAACAGATGCAGATATAAAACATAAAGTATTTTACGAGTTCCATAAAGCAATGGATGAATGGCCGTACTGTACGGTTCTTAAAGCATTTACAGAACTTGCAGCAAGGAATCTTGACCTGACAAGTCGAAGTAATGTTTCTGTTTATTGTTCCAGAATAGAATCCTGTCCTGTTGATTTTAGTTTTAATCCTACGGGAGTAAGTTTGGACAAATACGGAAGTTTTATGAAATTTGATTATGAGGATTAAAAATGAATAACAATGATATGAAAACACAAGTTGCAGCTTCAATGAAAAAAATGCTTTTTTCAGCTCCAGTTATTGAAAGATACATTGAAAATGCGACACAGAGAGATTTAGAAAAAATCAACAACCTTCTTGAAGATGAAAATGAGGTAAGAAAAATATCTAGACGTGCCAGATATATTAAGTCTGCAAATTTTCCAACCATGAAAAGTTTTGCAGATTATGAATTTGATGGTGTAAAGTTTCCGAACAATTTTTCAAAAGATGAAATGCTCAGTTTGGATTTTATTACAAAGAAGCATACGATTGTTTTCTTTGGTGGCTGCGGTTCTGGGAAGACACATGCAACCATAGCTTTGGGAGTAAATGCCTGCAACAGTGATTTCAAGGTGAAATTCTTTACTTTAAGTTCTCTTGTAATGTATTTGAAAAATGCAAAGAACAATGGGACTTTAGATAGAGCTTACAAGATTTTAATGAATCAGAATTTAATTTGTATTGATGAGTGGGGATATTTACCTCTGGATCTTGAAAGCGGACAGCTATTGTTTTCTGTAATTTCAAATGCCTATGAAAGACTTTCTTTGATTATTACAACCAATTTGCCATTTAATGAATGGGGACCTTTATTTACGGACGAGCAGTTAGCAGCTGCTATGATAGACAGGATTGTTCATTATGGACATTTAATAAAAACTGGAAACAAAGACTGGAGACTAGAACATGCCCTGATGAATGACCGATAAAATCATCAAATTTGCAGTTGCAAATTCCAAGGAATTCCAGCTGCAAATTTATTGGAATTTTGTTGCAAAAATCTTGGATTTTCTATTGCAAAAAAACACTCCATCCTGAACTTCGACCATAACCCAATTGCTTGTAATTCCGTCGATGGTTTCTTCTTTTTCTTCTATCTCTATTATTTTTACTCTTGTTCCCTTATCCATAACAGTTATGATTTTATTACCTGCATATGGAGGCGTTCTTAATCGCAAATTGTCAGTTGTAACCATATCTTTGTACAATTCAATCTTTGCCTGACAAAAAGCGCAAATTGAAAAATAAGAAAAAATAAAGAACAATTAATACTTTTTCATTTTATTTCCCGCCATATAAATAAATTTGTATTTGTAGGGGAAAGCCTTCCCCTGTCTCCCAAGCAAGTCGCTTCACGAAGCATCCCTGCAAGCAGTGCCGCTTCTCTCCGCTTGGTTGCTTGTCCGCCACCCCTTCTCCTAGGGCTGCCGCCCTAAAACCCGCTATTTTAATCAATTCGTATTTGTAGGGGAAAGTCTTCCCCTCGCTACAAACGACGCAGCATGCATTTTTTAGCTTTACCTTATTTACCGGACGCAACGCCTGATGCCTGAA
>JAZUJH010000079.1:0-10221 GCA_045642665.1 Treponema sp. | reverse complement strand
GTATATTCAACTTCATCGACAGCCAGTTCTTCAAAAATTGGTGCATAAAGTTTTTCAGAAGTTTCAGCAATGGTCTTCAATGCTGATTCCTTTTTAATGTGATTTGCATAGTGGACAAAAATCTTGTCACTTTTATATCCGCAACCAATCATACAGACTCTCTGGTCGCCGATTTCTGAAAGTGCTGCCGTACACCATCCATGCCTGAAACTATGGAAACAAATCTTTTCAGGCTCCGAATAACCGATTGATTTTAGTGCTTGTCGCATATATCTGGTCCAGGCCTCGGCATCCATTGGTCTGTCAGCTTTTTTCTTACTGAAGAATACATATGCCGACAGATCCTGCTTCCATGGATTTTTCATTACCTGCTGGATTATCATATTGCGTAGCTGCTGAGGAATTAAAACTTCTCTTTCATCCCCGTTTTTTGGAGACTTAAGGCCATCATATTTTCCCCATGAATGGCGGATGCAGATTCTGTCGTCCCCGATGTCCTGGACTCTCAGTGCAGCAATTTCTCCCTGACGCATTCCTGTGTAACTTGCAATAAGACATGCAAGGTTTGATGATTCCGTCCTAGCAGTTGATTTCAGTAAGCCCATGAAGAAATACCCATTTCATTGAAACAGTCATTGCATGAATGATTGGTTTAACGGTTTTGGGTGCAAGTTTCTGAGTTGATTCAACTTCATAGATTTTGTTGATGTCGTTACGGGTTATTTATCCGAGAAGTTTTCCTTCAACGATCGGCTTCCAATAATTGATTATGATACGGGTCATTCTATTGGAATGTTTCTTGTGGAATGATTTGCCTCCCAGATGCAGTTCACGAATATATGGCGATTCGTCATAATCCCGGAACTCAAGATGGTAATCCATTGCATCCCCAGAAGCTTTAGTCTCAACACGAATTGCGGACTTTATGTAGCTGCGTTCTTTGAAAATATTTATGATCTGATTGATATCTGAATCAGAAAAATCATGTGTTTTAAGCTGATTCAAAATAGAAAGGGTATCAAGAGAAGTTCTGATTTAAGATTCTTCTTTTCTTGAAACTCGTTTTGGAACAGCGCCGGCCACAACCCATTCCATAACGACTTTTTCAGCCTCGGCTTTGGATTCTTTTCCAGTACTTTTGTTGTTAGAAAGACTTCCGTCTGAAAGACGGGTCTGCGCATACCAGTAAGGAGACTTGCGGTATTTGAACAACAAATAAGGTTTGTTCATACAGCTCCTTATCTGGACAGACAGGAACTCACATAATTTACAGACCCGTCACCCAATCCTGCAGAGAATATGCTCATCATCAGGATGCTCTCACTGATGATAAGCAATCAGGAGATGAAAACTTTCCTTACGGAATACGGCAGGTCCATTGAAAAATATCCGGACAATGCAAAAAAATCCGGAACGGTAAGTCAGAAAGATTGCATTCCTTTCCGCTCCGGAAACCTCTTCCAAAGAAAATTAATTTCTCCGCTCACAGATGCCTGTAGTCATTGACCTGATCCCATTTTACCACGAAACCTGCGCCGTGAGAACAGAAGACGCTTGAGGCAGGGTTTGCCGGATCCTCTTCAGGATTGTAGCCTGATTTCTCAATGACTTCACTTTCGTTATGGCACCTTTCGTATCCGCTTACACGGAAGCTGAGGATTCCCTGCCCCTTTGAATATGAGCGCAGATCATTCACATAATCCCTCATTTCAGATACGGGAACTTTTCCGTGAAGCACCGCAAAACCTTCAAGGCTTTCATCAAGGGAACAGGTTCCGTGCATCTTGTCCATGTCGCACATGAACCTTCCCACACAATTTTCAGGAACAGACGCCTCGTAATCATAGACAGGTTCCAGCAGCACTGACTTTGAATACATTAGTCCGTGACGTACAGCCCTGTAAGTTGCCTGCCTGAAGTCTCCTCCTTCCGTGTGCTTAAGATGAGCACGTCCCGCTGTCACTTCAATCTCAATATCAGTAACAGGACTTCCGGTGAGAACGCCGGCATGAGTTTTCTCTCCAAGATGGGTAAGGATCAGCCTCTGCCAGTTGGCGTCAAGAACATCCGTGCTCAGATTTGAAACAAACTTCATGCCGCTTCCCCTGGGCAGAGGTTTAAGGAGCAGATGAACTTCCGCATAATGTCTCAGGGGTTCGTAATGACCTACTCCGGTAACAGGCCCAAGAATCGTTTCCCTGTAAGCAATGCGGCCTTCACCGAAACCTATGTCCATTTTGTAGCGTTCAAGAAGAAGCTGCCTTATGACTTCCGTCTGCACCTGTCCCATGAGCATTACAGAAATTTCTTCGGACTGTTCAGAATATCCGACCCTGATTTCAGGGAACTCCTCCTCAAGTTCCTTCATTATGAAAAGCATCCGGGCAGCGTCGACCCCCTCAGGAACTATGACAGAATAGATGAGGGCTCCCTCAGTTTCGCAGCAGCCCAAAGGTTCTGCGCTTCCATAAACTTTTCCCGCGAAAGACTTTTTCAGGCCGGTGACTGTACAAACTTCCCCGGGGCCTATCCCCTTTACCTGCTCATATTTCTCGCCCGAATAAATTCTGATTTCATTTATCTTTTCATCACCAAGAAAATCCTTTACCCTGAGGACACCTCCCGTAACCTTAAGATGGGTCAGACGGTTGTTCTGCCTGTCGCGGGAAATTTTATAGACCACGCAGCCAGGACCGAAATCAGAAGCACCAGGTTCTGGAGGAACGAAATAGTTGTTGAGAATTTCAAGAAGCTCTTCAACCCCTTCAAGCTTGAGGGCGGAACCGAATATGCAGGGAAAAATGGACCTTCCTGAAACAAGACGTGAAATGTCAGAAGAATCCGGCTTACCTCCTTCAAGATATTTTTCCGTAAGAAAATCATCCTGTGCGCATACCTGTTCGCAGAATGAGTCAGAAAAAAGATTGTCCCGTGAAAAATCTGTTACTGAAGCTGAAAGACCTTTCTGAAGTCTTCCGAGAATCTCCGACCTGTTTGTGTCAGGCATGTCCATTTTGTTTACAAAAATTGCTGCAGGAATTTTATGGCGGGCCAGAAGCGACCACAAAGTTTTTGTATGACTCTGTATTCCGTCGGAAGCATTTATAAGAAGAACCGCCGCGTCAAGAACTGAAAGAGTCCTTTCCATTTCGGCACTGAAGTCCACGTGTCCCGGGGTATCAATCAAAGTTATCCTGTCGCTGAGTGACGCCTGCTTTGCAAAGACAGTGATCCCTCTCTGACGTTCAATGGAATTGTTATCAAGAAAAGCGTCCCCTGTGTCAACCCTTCCTAGTCTTCTTATTGCACCGGCAGTAAAAAGCAGGCTCTCCGATAAAGTTGTTTTTCCGGCATCAACGTGAGCCAGAATTCCTGTAACAAGTTTCAATTGGTATCTCCTCAGTTCTTTATTGTCTTCCTCATCAGATTAAAAAAATGTCCGCCGGCTACAATGGAAATCCTGTTCCCCTGTCATTCTGAATTCTTTTTGCAGACACCGGAAAAATGTGGCCGTGCCCGAAATACTCCACAAACCTGCACTGGTCTGAAAAGCTGATGCTTACAGATGCTGTGCTCCCTAGGGGATGGACTATGACTTTGCCTTCCGCCGATGTCTCGCAGAACATGACGCAGACCTTTCATTGTGAATCAGATATTATGAAGAAATGCGTCACGCTTCCTGGAGTGATGTTCAGACAGAGCCTGAGCTCATCAGGAGTGCAGGAACTTTCTGCGGAATCATTATAGCATGAAAATGCTTTCAGTAAACACCGCATTTATAAAGTAACCTCAAAAGATTGCAGTTTTTTGGAGGTTACTTTATAAAACATTTTCCGCAGTAAACCAAAGAAGTCCTCCAGTTTTTTTCTCGCCGGAAGGATTTACCAGAAACCGCTTCCCAAAAATTCTGGCCCGCCGAATGGAGAGAGACAATACAGATACGATTGCATCTGACACAGACTCACCGGGGAGTCCCTTTCCTATTACGATTCCATGCAATCAGCATCATATACACATTCGCAATAAAATTTGCTATAATGCCACCCATGAAAAGCAATGCACAGACAGGCAAAACTGTAATCGGAATTTTTCTTGCGGCCGCAAGCATCTTTATATGGGGAATAACATTCGTGAGCACAAAATATCTGCTCAAGTCTTTCAGTGCACTGGAAATCCTTATAATCAGATACATAATCGCCTTCACCGCCCTATGGATTCTCTGTCCGAAACCCTTCAGGACGAAAAGCATAAGGCAGGAACTCCTCTTCGTCTTCGCGGGACTTACAGGCGTAACTCTTTACCAGTTCCTGGAGAACATTGCGATCTCCTATACCACCGCTTCAAATGTCAGCATAATTGTTTCAATATGCCCCATATTTACAGCAGTCTTCTCGCAGATATTCCTGAAGGAAAAGCATCTCAATGCGAAGTTCCTTGCAGGATGCGTCCTTGCAGTTGCGGGGGTAGTTCTCGTAAGCTTCAACGGTTCACTGAATTTTTCATTGAACCCAAAGGGAGACCTTCTGGCGCTTGCAGCCGGACTCAGCTGGGGATTCTATTCCATTTTCACAAGCCTCATAAATTCCGGAACGGAAGTTTCAATTCTACAGAAAACCCGCAGAACTTTTTTCTGGGCTGTCATCTTCATGATTCCTCTGATACTTGCGGGAAGATTCTCAAACGGAGGTTTCGTGAAAGAAATTTCCGGTTCCACAGGACAGACGGCCTTCTGCTTTGCCGGTGCCTTCAACGGACAGAGATTCTCCAGCTGGCCAAACTGGCTGAACCTTGCGTTCCTGGGACTCGGTGCAAGCGCCTTCTGTTTTGCTGCATGGAACAAGGCCTGCATCTATCTCGGAACCGTCCGTGCAAACCTCGGCATCTATATGATTCCCATTGTCACAATCGTATTCGCCGTCATTGTCCTGCACGAGCAGATAACCCCAATGGGTTTGTGCGGTACGGCCCTTACAATTGCAGGTCTTGTGGTCTGTTCAAGATAGACGGCTCCATCAAATGTGTATGCCCTTATTCCTCTCCGCAAGTAAACGGCATCCTGAGTCAAAGGATTATTTGTCCGCAATAACAATTGCCCCGGGACATTAAACCTGCGGATTCCGAAGTTCAAGCTGTGTTCCTTCTTTCATGCGGAACATAATGACGACCGTTCCTGGAATGCAGAAGGAATCTTTCGGAGCCGAACTGAAAAAAATATGGAAGGCGGAAACAAAGAAATATGCCATGAAACTGAATGATGTCCTTGCTCAAAAGTACGGTGACAAATACGGCAGGGCAGTTGAATATCCGGAAGTAGGATTCGAAGATTCCGTCCGGTATTACAGGTTCTCAGGAATCGGTTCCGGAAAGATTTGCGGCACCAGCGCTCAGGAACGATTGAACACGGATATCAGAAGAGGTTCTCCGTGAACAGAAAATGGAATGGGAAAAGGAACTCATGAAGCGTCATTATCTGCATGACTTTTTTCAGGGAAACTGCGAACAAATATTGACGCAACAGATAAATCCAGAAGGCGATATCAGAATACATGCAGAGAAATAAAAAATCCGCTGCCCGAATACGATTGAAATTATCCGTGCAGAACCGGAATGAAAAAACTTACCGCCTCTTCTTCAGAAGATTCAGAATCAGAAGATAAAGGCTCCCACCGCAACAAGAAAAATAAACAAGACAAGAATCCACCAGGAGCAGCCCATGAAAGGAAACTCAGCCGTAAATCCGGATGCTCCGGCAGGACTCCACCAGTTCAAGAAGAAGTACGGATAATTTATTCCATCAGCGAACTGCCGGTTACAGGCATATCCTATCCCTGCGTAGACCGCATAGATTATCGGAGGTAAGGTAACGAGGACCAAATCACGTTCCCTGATTTCACTTTCAAGACATGCAACAAAAAAATCAATCACACATGCCGCAGGAACAATGACATGAGTAAGAATATTCTGGAGGTTCCACGCAAACTTTCCCATTGCCGGTGCCAGTACAAAGCAGAACACAATGCCGGTCAGAGTTATGGAAACCGTTCCGATGAATTTTATTTTATACCACCATCCGGGTATATCCCTGCCGAATACAAGCAGCACAAATCCTGCACCGCAAATAACGGCAAGACAGATGTTGGACTGTATCGTGAAATACATGAAGACTGATGCTCCTCCCATGAAAGAATTCCTGCCGGCATGGACACTCAGAATCGTTCCAAGTACCGCAGAAACAAGGACAACACATTTCAGTACAAGGGATGCAAGTTTACGGCCAGATGATATCCGCATAATTTTACCTCCGGTTACGGAAAAAAATTCACACCAATTATACATAGGGATGCATCCAAATAAAATAAAAATGGTGTTATCCTGCCGCATCTGCTTCCCAAAAATTCCGAGACCAAAACATCTCCTGTCCCGGGGCCCCAGCACCTGTGACACATCAGCAGAAGTTTTACGGAAGCCGGTACCGGCAGATTTTCTTTCCTACGAAGTTCCGCCTTCCCGCAGAACCTGCCGACGTCTTCCGAATTATAAATCTCCGGAACCATGTACATAATGTGGAGACCTCGGACATGGTCGAGAACTTCGATTCAACTGACATTGAAAAATCCATGTCCCACCATGCAGCATTCACCTCAGACACATATTTTCCCGTGCAGGAATAGATGTTATTGTTTACGGTAACATCTGTTTCACTTTCCGCCTGAACGTTAAATGCTTTCCATAAAATTTGATTTGCCACAGGCTGTTTCCTCCAAACAATCAGCAGGCAAACCAACTGTCCCGTGAATATTTTCCGACTGGAATTTCCTGCACAAATTAAAATCCGGACGATGCAAATTTCAGCAGGGTCATCTGCCCATAACATATTAGGCTCAACAAAAAAATCGTTTACACTGATTTAAGTTTCCGCTGTGGGAACCTCCGGAATAACAATTTTTAGAGATGCCTTATAACATTCTTCCGTATATGATAGACTTGAAGTCATTATGACAAATACAACTAAAAAAAACATCTGGAACCGCAATTTCACTATCCTGACTCTGGGGTCCGCTGTCTCAATGACGGGGGCTAATCTTACAAGCTATGCATCAAGTCTCTTTGTCCTTGACAAGACATCCTCCACGTTCCTGTTTGCCCTGTTCTCAGTTCTGGCAATCCTTCCGGGAATAATTCTTCCTGTCACCTATCCTCTCGATAAATTCAGCCGAAGGAAAACAATATACACGCTGGACTTCATTACTGCCGGAATCTACGCCTTCTACGCGGCCATGTACTTTACAGGTCACCTCGGCTACTGCATAATCGCTGCGGGAAACATTCTGCTGGGTTCCATTTCATGCATCTACAGCGTCGCCTACCAGAGTTTCTATCCTCTTATCGTGGAAAAGCAGAACCTTTCAAAAGCCTACGCCGTAACAAGCACAATTGAATCCGTGGTACCTTTCGTCACACCTCTGAGCTTCATTCTGTACCGGTCCGTGGGACTGGGATTCCTATATGCAATCAACTTCGGCTGCTACATTACGGCTGCAGTCTTCGAACTTTTCATAAGGCAGGAAGAAACTTTCATGAAGCATGAGGACGAGGTCTTCGGCATAAGGGAATACACAAAAACTTTCAGGGATGGACTGTCATATCTTTCTGCAGAAAAGGGACTTCTAGCGATAGTGCTGTATTTCACGTTCACGTCATTCTTCTCAAGCTCCCTGGACGTGAACATCCTGCCCTACTTCAAGGAAAATCTCAGGAACGGTGAAGTTCTTTACATGTATGTATGGGGATGCTTCGGACTTGGAAGAATTGCAGGCGGAAGACTTCATTACAGGTACAGACTTCCCGCAAACAAAAAATTTATCATCGCCATTTCAGTTTACTGCATCACTTCTGCAATAGACGGAACCCTTTTATTCATGCCCCTGAAGTGCATGTACATATTCTACTTCATATCGGGAGTACTCAGCATGACCAGCTACAACATACGCATAGCCTCCACGCAGAACTATGTTCCTGATGACAGGAAGGGAAGATACAACGGAACCTTCAACATGCTCTGCAGCCTTGGAGCGATTCTCGGAAGACTTACGTCAGGAGCGGCAAGCGATTTCGCTGACATACGCACCGTCATATTCGTCTTCATGATGTGCAACATGCTCTGCTCGCTAATAATTTTCCTTCCGGGAAGAAATGCGGTCAAAAAAATTTATAACCAGGACATCTGACCCTGAAAACTGTCCCGGATGCTGCATCACGCCTGAGAAATTTCACCGCGGAATTTTCAGGACAAGATACTGATTCTCGTCATGATAATAATTGAAGTCCCATTCTGTCCTAAGAAAAATGAATCCGGCCTTCCCGCAAACAGTGAACGCATAATACAGTGCAAGCTTTTCCGCGGCAGTTCCCAGCCCCCGTTCTTTACGGAATCATTCTGACGATTAATTCAGAGGGAACACTCCATCTTGTTCCAGCCGACATATCTGATACTGATTTCACCGGCAATCTTTCCCCCGTGCTCAATGAAGAGCACGGACCTGTCCTCATCATACTGTTCAAAAAAAAATCTTCACCTGATGGAAGTCATGCTCATATTCTCTGAAGACGCTCATGTTCTTGAAGGTATCGGAACCATTGGCAGAGCCGTTAAAAAATTCAAGGCATCTCATGCGGGAAACAGGAACAGAATCAGGCTTACCGGAACCTTCAGTCCTCCTGCAGAACCCAATGGACTTTACGTAATGCTCCAACGGAAGACACAAAGCGTACCGGTTCTCCCAAATGACATGATCATGGAACCTGCCGCCTGACTCCGTGCTCATGAAATCATTGCCTGCAGCAGAATTTATGCCTCCGGGAACAGTCACCGTACAGCCCCCTCCCGAATGCCCATTCACGCAGGCACAGTGCAGTAATCAGTCTGAATACCGGTAATCATCACAAGCTTTTCTCCCCCGGACCTGAAGTAACCGTCAGAACCGGAATCAATGAAGCAGCTGTTCACTTTCTTTACAACGCACCTCCCGTTTTCACAGGGAACCAGCCTATCATCAATTTCAGAGACAGCTTTGCCGGTGAGTATCTCCCCAGACTTTCCGTCATCATGCTGAACATATATGACCTCCTTGCCGCATCTTCGGACAGTGCCAATGAGAATATTCATGACCATATTTTCCGTGTCATGCAGATTATTCCTGGAGACGCCTTCCTGTGCATAAACCACAAGCGGAACCGTTTTTTGCCTCCAGACTTTTTCAGCCTCAGACCAAAGGATTGAACAGAAGGTCCCATGTTTCATGCACAAACTGATCGCGCATTCCGTCAGGAAACTTATGCTCCCCGGAGAAGGTCTGCCGGATGAGCATAACACCTAAAACCGGAACCGATTATAAAATGAAGCCTTCTACAGGGAATCAAATATAGCCTTGGACTCAATGTACCCGGAGAATTCATTTTTCCATGCATGATGCGCCTCACATTTGTCATACGTCCCAAGTGCATCCCTGTCCATTGTGATGACGATCATAAGATTGTACCTGTTGGAACGGTCAACGCAGTTCTCCAAAATTTCATAGCCCCTCACTCCCGGAACTTCCAGCACACCGGAAAATATGGCGTCAATCCTGGGCATCATCTCTTCAACGGACGGTGCATCATTCCTGAACTTTACTATTATATGGTGTTTCATTTATGCCTCCCCGGATATCTTCAGATTAATACCGGGAGCAGAAATTGTCAAACCTTGTGAGAATATTTGACATATGCCGGAAATTATTTTATACTCAACCCCATGCCGGAACCAGGAAAACGCAGTACAGCCTGGATCATTCGATGCATCATCCCCTCCGCGCAAAGTAACTGTCCTGCGCAAACCAGAAGTTCAGGGGAATCAGGCACTGGCACTTCACTGATGCGGCAAACACGGAATTCATTCCAGAGGAGCAGAGGACTGATCATTAAATAAACAGACAAATATATACTAAATTGCAGATATGAAAATTCATGGACCAAATGAATTTGCTGAAATGTTAGGTGTTTCTGTAAAAACATTACAAAGGTGGGACAATGAAGGAAAGTTAAGGGGGACAAAGAAATTGTTAAGAGCATACAAGACGGAAATAAATCCGACAGAAGAACAGAAAATTCTGATAAACAAAACGATTGGTACTTGCAGATATATTTACAATTTCTGCATTGCTCACAATAAGGAAGTTTATG
>JAZUJH010000078.1:0-11424 GCA_045642665.1 Treponema sp. | reverse complement strand
TAAGGGGGACAAAGAAATTGTTAAGAGCATACAAGACGGAAATAAATCCGACAGAAGAACAGAAAATTCTGATAAACAAAACGATTGGTACTTGCAGATATATTTACAATTTCTGCATTGCTCACAATAAGGAAGTTTATGAATCGGAAAACAAGTTCGTTTCTGGAATGGATTTCTCAAAATAGCTTAACAAAGAATATTTGCCCTCTCACGAAGAATTTTCCTGGATAAAGGAAGTCAGTTCAAAGTCTGCAAAAAAAACAATTATGGATGCTGAAACTGCATTAAGAAGTTTTTCAAAAAACAGGCTGAATTCCCACGATTCAAAAACAATCATCCCTTGCGAAAGACATCGGATAAAGATACCTATTCTAGGCCGGGTAAGAATCAAAGAAAAGTGATACATTCCAGCTGATTCTGAAAACTTTGTAATCAAAAGTGGAACCGTATCTGCAAAGGCTGGTAGATATTTTGTTTCACCCTCAGTTGAACAATCTGACTTTCAGAAAGTAAAGCAGACTGGAGCAGGTATCGGAATAGATTTAGGCTTGAAATCTTTCGCTGTTCTGAGTAACGGAAGAACTTTCAAGAATATCAATAAAACTCATCGTGTCAGACAGCTTCAGAAGAAGTTGAAACGAGAGCAACGCAAACTTTCGAGAAAGTACGAAAGGCTAAAAAAGCGTAACAAAAACGGAGAAGCTACAAGACAAAATATCCAGAAACAACTGGTTACAGTACAGAAAATCCATAAGAAACTGAATGACATCAGAACTGATTATGTTAACAAGTGTGTAAATGAAATAGCGAAAACCAAGACAGAGTTTGTAACACTTGAAAATCTTAACATAAAAGGAATGATGAAAAACAGACATCTTTCTAAGGCTGTAAGTGAAATAAATTTTTACACATTCAGAGAAAAACTTACTGCAAAAGCGAGATTACAAGGATTTGAAATTAGAATTGCTGACAGATTCTTCCCATCGCAAAATGTGTCATAAATGCGGTGCTATTAAGTTCGATTTGAAACTAAAAGACCGTTGGTACAAATGCGATTGTGGATATGAAAATGACAGAGACTTTAATGCAAGCCTGAATCTTAGGGATTTGAAAGTTTACGAAACTGCATCATAACGCAAGGTAAGCTGTGTACCGATGGCTAGTCGGGAATTTACGACTGCGGACTGTACAAGAACTTGTGAGTAGATAAACTTCGGTTTTTCAAAAGCATACAGGATGAAGCAGTAAGATTCTAAGTATTGGGTATTTTTGTCCATACTTTTGGTAGCAGAAAGCCAATTGAGAATCGCAGTAACTTATGACAACGGGAACATCTTTCAGCACTTCGGACATTCACAGCAGTTCAAGCTATATGATGCTGAAGACGGAAAGATTGTAGCCACCCGGGTTGTGGACACAAACGGACATGGACACGGAGCCCTTGCAGGTTTCCTCAGGAACGAGGGGACTGATATCCTAATCTGCGGAGGAATAGGCGGCGGTGCACAGAATGCTCTCTCTGAAGCAGGAATCAGGCTCTACGGGGGTGCAAGCGGAAATGCAGACAGTGCAGTTGAATCCCTGCTTGCAGGAAAGCTCATCTATGACCCGGCCGTAAAGTGCAGCCATCACGGCCATGACGGAAACCACCGCTGCGGTAACGATTCCCACAGCTGCCGCTGAACGAAAATAAAATTTCCGCCGAAAGAATAAAAAGAATGCCAGGCAGGAACATGTGTCGCTCATGCCCTGCTGCACCTTTCTGACATTTACTGGACATTCATGGACATGAAGCGAACAAAGAAACTTCAGCCCCCTTTTCCACTACCCTATAACAAAATTCATTTTCCATGGTAATTTCAGGACGGAAAAAGGAATTTCACTTGACACACAGACCGACTGGTCGGTATATTTAACTTATGGAAACAGGAACAAGATCACTCATACTGAAAACAGCCTCAAAGCTGTTCTCCGAACGAGGATACGAAAGCGTAAGCGTACAGGACATCTGCTCTGCATGCGGAATCAGCAAGGGCGGACTGTATCATCACTTTCCGGGAAAGATTGAAATCTTCCAGGGAATATTGGATACAGCGGGACAGGAATATGTCTGTGCAATGGAGGATGCAGCAAAGTACAGCGGAGACTTTCCCGGAACCCTTGCGAACATTTTCAGGGCCACGATCAGCTTTGAAAAGAAAAACCCAAACTTCTTCAGCATCTACTATTCACTTTCCTCAAACCTCATAAGAACGGAAACCCTTGAACCTTTCATGAAGTTCAGGGAACAGGTCAACAGCATATTTGACAGGCTGTTCATAAAGGCGACTGACATATTCGGAAACATGAAGGACTTCCAGACCCTCTACTCACAGCTGTTCCAGTCGGCAATAAATTATTCTGTGTTCCGCTCAAAAATTGAGGACAAAACCATAACACCCGCCAGCCTTGACAAAATCATACACGCCTTCCTCTGGGGAGTGGCAAACTGAAGCATCCGGAGAACAGAATGAAATCATCAATCGACGAAACAATTTTCTATCACATCTATCCTCTGGGACTGTGCAACTGTCCCAGGCACAACGACTTCTGCCAGAGCGCCGGTAACGGAATCCGAAAACTTTCAGAAGAACTTGAACGGATAAGGGGGACCGGCGCGAATGCTGTTTACATGGGGCCACTGCTTGAAAGCACCGCCCACGGTTACGACACCGTTGATTATTTCTGGGTTGACAGGCGGCTCGGAACTAACGAGGACTTCAAGGAATTTGTACGGCATGCCCACTCTCTTGGAATGAAGGTAATCCTTGATGCCGTATACAACCACACGGGACGTGACTTCTTTGCGTTCAGGGACCTGCAGAGGAACGGACGGAACAGCAGTTACGCAGACTGGTACATGGGACTGGACTTCACAAGGAAAAGCAGCTGCGGGGACTGCTTCACCTACAGCAACTGGGCAGGATGCGATGATCTTGTGAAACTGAATCTTGACAACCCCCAGGTGCAGGACCACCTCCTCGGGGCAAGCCGCAGGTGGATAACAGAATTTGATGTTGACGGACTTAGACTTGACGCGGCGGACGTTATTTCCTTTGGCTTCATGAGAAATCTCAAAAGCTTCTGCACTTCCCTCAAACCGGATTTCTGGCTCATGGGAGAAGTTGTTCACGGTGACTACAACCAGTGGGTGAACGAAGGGATGCTGGACAGCGTAACAAACTATCAGCTGCACAAGGGAATGTGGTCAAGCTTTCACGACAGAAACTTCTTCGAGGTGGCATACAGCCTGAACCAGATGTTCGGTGACGAAGGAAAGTTCCGCGGAAAGATGCTCTACAACTTCCTTGACAACCATGACGTGAACAGGGTTGCATCGAACATTACGAACAAGGACCATCTAATTCCGCTCTACGCTCTGCTCTTCACTGTTCCAGGAATTCCGAGCATCTACTACGGAAGTGAATACGGTTTAAGGGGAAGACGGAACGAAAGCGGGGACTATGAACTGAGGCCCGCTCTCCCGCCTTTTGCTGAAGTCCCGGACTTTGCATCACCTATGACAGACGGAACCTCCCTTTCAGAATCAATCAGACGCTTCGCAGAAATAAGAAAAGAAAATCTTGCTCTAAGGAAAGGAAACTACACACAGATTTCAGTCACGAATACCCTGTTCGTTTTCATGAGGGAATTCTTTGAGTCAAAGACAATTGTGGCAATGAACTGTGAAGACTTCCGGCAGGAAGCGGTTTTCGGAAAGGCTCCCGAAGGAAGATACAGGGATCTTGTAACATACGAAGAACTGAATCTCCAGTACGGAAGCAGAATTCCCGTCAGCCCGAACTCAGCACGAATACTTGCCAAAATCTGAAGTCTGTCCAGGGTTCAGCCAGGCATCCCCAAAAAAAACAGAATACGGATTTTCCTTGGAGACCTCTGCCATTAATAAAATGCCGCCAACGACTGCGGAAGGGAAGCTGACATTCGTATAAGTCTGTGCAGAAATGAATCAGATTCAATCTGCCCTATGCTGTACCTCATGAACCCTTTCATCCACACCCCGTACTGACCCTAATTTTTCCGTGACCCGTTTTTCCAGTCCGTCAGCGGAAGAATACTGGATATGCAGGTGTCATCCCATTCAGCCCCCTATAGACATCCTTTATGTACAAGACCATATTTTTTGTGGGCTTTTCAAGAGAAATATTCTGCAGACGGACGCAGTCATCAACCGGAACATCAAATTCAAGACCATCATCCAGATTCCTTACGGTAAAAGTCCTTACGCGGGAATTCTTTTTATACAGATCAGTCCTGTCCGGGTCGACATATCCGTTCAGAATCTGCAGGCGGCTGAAACATTTTTCCGTGCTGACATGGATACACTACTTTTCTCCGTAGCCGGACTTACCTTCCGCCCAGGGTCTGTGTCCCGGATTCCACATGGATTCACCTTCCCTGCAGTCAGGAGACAGAAAAGCTGTTCCCAAATTCTTTGCGGCATATCTTGTCGCATTCTCCGACAGCTCCGAACTTGCCGCATATTTTGTTTTAAACATGCTGAAGGTAGCAAAGGCATCGTATTATTCAATAAGCTTTTTATGAGCGCTGATAAATTTCATGTAATCCTGACTTCTTCCGGCTGTTTGCGGATAAAAACAGAATCCGCCGACACTGAAGACAACTAACTTCCCGGACAGATAATAAAATCCATCATCAGCCAGAACCAGTTCTTTTCTGTCATGTTCTTCCGAAATCTGTGCATCTTCATCTTCAAATATTATTTTCAAAGGAGTGACCGTGTATTTACGGAAACCGAAGCTGTCCATATAAAACACGAATTCTTCAGGCTCCTTTGCAAAAATCCGGACGGCAAGCAGGGACAATAACAGCGCGAATACTTTTTTCATTTTTCCGCTCCGTGTAGCGGGAACTTCTAAGCATTATCCTGCAAGGACAGGGCATTCCATACGGAATTCACTTCCCGCTGAATTTCAGCAGACCGGAATGACCGGAGCCAGATAATTATACCGCAGAGACCTTTTCCGTTCACAGAGGGTAACAACGCAGACTGGGAACAAAAAATTATTGGGACCCCAAAAATTGCAATTTCTGGAGATGACATGGATAACAGTCTGAAATGATATTGTCTTCTATAATATAATCTATTTTAGGGATTTCAGGTCCAGGGATTCACTGATTTCCTTTTTCCATGCGGACGGTGAATAAGACACCGTACCGTACCTCAAGGCACCTTCGGCTTCTGAAAGACAACAGAATTTCCGTTCCGGCGGAATCACATTCATATCATACGGCCATGTGCTCTGACATGCCAGGACGTGAGGCCTCTGCAACGGCATAAAAGTTTGCGCCCAGGAACATGAACTCCCGGCCAGATTTTTCTTTACCAGAGGCTTATCATCTTCTTTATTTCATCTGATATTTCCGCTCCAATTTTTGCAGCCCGATTCATAAGCCTTCTCCCGTTACAAAATTAAAGCTGCACGTCCGCAAGAACCGCATCACCTTCAAAACACTTTATAAAATTCAATCTCCCGTCAAGTTCAATGACCCTGTCAACGGGAAGCATTGAAAACTTCAGGTTCCGGTTTCCGTTGAGAACATCCGAACTGCAGTTGGCAGGAACAAAAAAGTCAAAGGTTCCCTCCTCCGTAGACACAGTGAGCTTTCTCTCCCGGGCCGTATCGTTCGTCACAACTATGCAGGTCCTCCCGTTGTAATGGAAAACCGAGGTGACGTAAAGATTCTTCTGCCACTTTATGTCCGAAACATCAGCCCCTGAATCAGGATAGGTCGGATATATCATTCCGTACGGATTCTCAGAGCCGTCACGGTTAGTTTCCTTGCCCCACTTATGGTTGCAGCCCACCTGAATATTTTCAAAGACAATGTTGCTCTGGGTCACGGCGATACTCTGGTCGGTATTCTTCGCCTGCTTCACCGGAGGCTGTATGTAAACAGTATATCCGCCTCCGTTGATTTTCATGTTCCTGAAGGTCACGTTGTTCACATGATAGAACTCCAGCTGGAACATTATGCAGGCGTTCACATAGTGCAAATCACCCTCACGGGACTTAAGCGCCTCGCTCCCTGCAAAATTAAAGGACGGTATCTCCATGCGCACACCGTCAAACAGAATTTCACCTCCCGTCATCCTGCACTCAGCAAGAGATTTTCCTCTCTGCCTTCCGGGAGACGTCTCGGTACCGAGATTATAGGCATGACTGTCGCCATAAATCTGGAGACCGTCAACATGGCAGGTGCCGCCCCTGAGAGAAGGCAGCAGGTTCTCGAAATATGAATCCGTGCAGACAAAATTCTTTAAGGGATTGCATCCGTCTGAATAGGTTTCACGGACAAGGCATCTCTTCATTGTGATGTTGGAAGAATTTACCCCTCCGTTGAAGGTACAGTTCTCGAACACAATGTAGAACAGGTTCGGGGAAGCGTCAGTCCCTGCATCATTTCTCACTCCGTTGAAGAGACAGTTCCTGAAAACAAGCGTGCGCTTTTCCGTAAGCTTTCCGTAATTTGAAGACCATAACGCGCTGTAACCTGTGAAGTCACAGTTCTCCACCACGGCGCCGTCAGAAAATGTATCGTTTCCCCGGGACCAGAAATTCACTGAAATCTTGTCCCCCGAAGAAATGGTAAAGGGAACACCGGAAACTACATCACCTGCCTTCACCCTTCTCAGACCGCATGAAATGCAGCCGGTATTATATCTGTCAGGATAAATGAACTTCCCTCCGGCTGCGGCAGACTTCATCTCATTATAGGCCTCATCAAAGTCGGCATCCGTTCTGCATCCTGCGAACATGATAAGGCAAATTAATGCTTGCAGAAAATAAAAAGCCCTGAACTTCATTATCTCTCCTCCCGGACTGCTGCAGGAATTCGTTTTGACCAGACAGAGCAGAAAGTCCTGCAATTTTTTTTATAAGCGCACCAGAAAAATGCATCACATCATGAAGTGACATGCGGAACCTGAAATTTCCCCAAGCCGCCATCATTAATATGATGCAAATTACCAATAATATCAGGCCGAACGGACAGTACGCCCAAACTTTTTATGCATACCGCAGGAAACGGAAATCACCAGGAATCAAAACGTACTTTGGCCTGCGGATTTTTTTCCAGTGGCTAATTCAAAATTTGGCTGACCCGGCTCATTGAAATGCCGTACAGTCTTCCCACTTCAACCATGGAATATACCCGTGCACCAAGTCCGCTGCACAGGTACACTATGCGTGCATCACGTTCGGGAAGAACATTTCTGACGGCCTCAAGAAAAATCCTCCTTAGCTAATATTCTTCATAATCACTTTCAGGGAACAGCATCCGGGAAAAACACAGAGCTTACTCTTCCGGGAGAACAGCAGTCCTGTGCAATGGGAAACATTGTCCCCGTAAAAAAAACATCCTGAGCAGGTAATTTCAGGCTCCCGACCCGGAGCCCCCGGAAAACTTAAAAGAAATGTTGAATATAGTCATCCGGCTACCCCTTTAGAAAGTCCTCGCATAGGTGATAAAAAATGGCAGCCCTTTCAAGCAGGTAATAAATCTGCTGCCACCTGCACTGAACTAGTGTAACCCGATTCCTGCGGATGTCAAAGAAAAGAATGCTTTTTCCAGAAATTTTTATTTCCGCAAAGCATGACCTCAAAACCATTCACTCTTCCCCACCAGCTGAACGGCATACCCCAGCCACTTCCAGCGGAAACCGGTGCACGTTCTTCGCTTACGGCATGCAATGATGACAGCTTAATTGAAGACGATTCAGACCACCAGTTCCTATGCACGGGAGATCCGAAGACAGGAAACGACCTTTCAAACATTTCAGGCAGGATGAGTAACTCCGTCACAAAAATCAGAAAAGTCCAGGCCCCCCAGCTTCCGCCAGCATCTACTGGAGTCATAAACATGTCCCATAAAAAAATCCCTGTCCTGTTCCGGCCTTCCCTGAAGCATTCCAGGCGGCCCCAGAATCCCGATTGAAAAAAACTTCCCTAAAGAGATCAGCAGCAATCAGATGCCAGGAAACAAATATCACCGTCACTTCGTACTGCCGAAACACTTGCAGGATTTTTTCCCAGGAAAGTCCTCCGCACAAGAAAATTTTATTCGACTGGAGCTGTTATACCGGAAAGACAATCAAAAAATACGGTCCGTATCAAGACTCCTGCAAGTTCAGTTTGTATATATTATATATATCTTTTGTATATACACAATCATCAAATTTTCATATCCTAAAATGTCTTCTGACGGTCACTTTTTTATGCATACCTGAAATTACCCTACATGCTTCAAAAAAGCTTAAATTCAGCCCGATTTACCGTATATCTTTTTGATATACAAAATATATCGAAAAGATAGAAAAAAAATATACATTTTATATACAGTATATACAAAAAATATATTTTTAATTGACAAATTATATCAATATGATATAATTTGTATATAAATTTTATATCAGGAGAAAATATGTATACAACTGCACTTTCTATACAAAAAGGCGGAACCGGAAAAACTTCACTTTCAGTAAGTTTCGCTGCAGAACTTGCAAAAGCCGGAAAAACTGTAATCATAGATGCCGACCCACAAGGAACCACAACGTCATGGTTCAATCCTGCCGCACTTGAATTTGACCTTGCAGATTACTTCTTCGGAAAGTGTCCCGCAGGAAAAATTGTGCTCAGAACTAACGTCGAGAACCTTGACCTTGTACCTACAGCCGGAGTAGGAGGTGAACTGAAATTTTATTCGGAGACGAAAGGTGTGAGCGACACTCTCTGCTTCCGGAGACTTCTCCTGGAACTTTCCAGAATGGGATACGACCATGCGGTAATCGACCTGAGCCCTGCATTCGGTACATTCGAACGCAACGCCCTCATTGAAAGTGACGAGGCAATCACTCCTATCATTCCTGACCCCAACGGAATTGACGGTCTCCAGATTTTCATAAGCCGTCTGCAGCAGGCAAAGCAGGATATGATGACGGAAAAACCTCTGTACAAGAAGATTGTAATCAACATGCACAACAAGAGCATCTCCCAGCACGTGGCATATACAAACATGATTATGGAATCCCTTTCCGGCAACTACCAGATTTACAAGGTTCCTGTGGACCAGGCATTCTCCAAGAGCCGTGCGGCAAACATTCCTATCCAGGAATTCAGAGACACAAAGGACGAGACCCTTGAGACAATCAGGAAAATCGTTTCCGATATAACAAAATAAAAAGGAATGCTGAAATGGCTGTAGCAAAAAAAATACCCTCCGCAACAATTCCTACAAACATGCTGGAAACCCTTTCATCACTGAATACGGCGGCGACCACTTCCATTGTAACCCAGGTACCGAGAGAGGAACCGTCATCAGCAGTGAGCGTTATGGATGAAGAAAAAAACGCTGCAGTTCCGGTACGGGTCCGGACCGCCGAGAACGGGAGCACATTTCATGCGGCAGAGCCTTTGCAGGAAACCGAATGCAGAAGGGAAATGACCTATTCGGAAGAAAAAACAGAGCGCGCCCTTAAGGGAAGGGAGCTTAAGGTAAACGAGACAATAAAGACCATGATTTCTCTGCGACTGCTGAAGTCAGACAAGGAGAAGTTCCAGGAATTCTTCAGGGCTCACGGGCTATCCTTTACGGACGGGCTCTACATGGCTGCGGATTTCATTGTAAAGGAAGTGGACAACGGCAGACTGACAATGTCCAAGTCCGGCATACAGTACCGATCATGAACCGCCACCCCGGGAAGATATGCTTTTAATATCTTCCTTGTTTGTTAAGTCACACGGCAGAAAAATTATCGCCAGGAAATGCTTTTTAGAGATGCCCGGAATTCTTATACCATTCAGCAAGAGCAATTTCCGCACGGCGCTCAAATGAAAGGAGAGCCCTGCTGCTGTCCGTGACCTTGCTCTCCTGCAGAAGAAATTCCACATACTTTTCAGGATACCTGGACTTGAGCTCATCAACATCAGGTTCCCTGTTCAGTTCATCAACATATTTAAGAAGCTTCGCCTCCGCCCTCTCCTCCGGACTGGTCTTGAGGTTCTTCTTCGCAAGCTCCGCAGAAAGAAGCTCTATGTATTTTCCGCTGTACTTCTGCTTGAGCACGGAAAGTTCAAGCTCGGTCTTGTCATTACTTGCATCATCCTCCCCTGCAGGAAGAGAATCCTTAAGTTCACAATCAAAATGGTAGCCTGAAATAAATTTACCTGATCTCTTTGCGGTGTAGTTTATGTTGAAGGGAAGGTCCTTTGAATTGATTTCCCTGAGAGGATTTGAAATCACAAGCCTTGTAATTTCCTTGGTAGGATAGTCGTCGTCAAGAACGAAAAGTTTTTTCAGCTCATCAACTGAATAGTCAAAGAACCAGCAGCCGTCTTTGTTTCCGTTCCTGCCCATGAAGCCCTTGAAGGAAATCGCTATCAGAAACAGTCTGAAACTGTAGACGGACTTAAGGTCCCCAAGCTGTTTCAGGTTTATCTTTGAGAAACCTTCGTTACGGAGAGAATCAAGAAAATCACTCAGGTCCGAATTGAATTTGAATGCAAGCTTCTTGCTGGAAAATTTGCAGTCGTTGTAAGAAAAAAGAGAATAGGTTCTCACATCTCCGTTATCAATCGGGACGCTTACTTTCAGGTCCTGTACTTCCTGCGCGCATTTGAAAACCATTTCCCTGGATTTTGAACCGTCACTGTGGTCAAGGTCCTTGAAGAATTCTGTGTAGTCAAATTCTACAGTAAAATCCTTGGGGTCTTCCTTGAGATATTTGAACAGGGTATAATAAAAAAGTTTCTGTGATGTCAGTGAAAGTTTGTACTGGGCTCTCAGAAAAGAATTTGGGATCGTAAGGATTGGGGCCTTGATTATGGTAGGTTTTTTCTTTAAAGGTGAGACAGACATTTTTATATCCTGGGATCTGGTTTTTGAAGAAATGTTCTTCATGCATATTATAGGATGAATTCAGAAATAAATTCAAGAAAGAAATGTACTTTTTAAATTTATTTATATTTTATATATTGGGGTGCTATAATTTTAAGTAATGCAAAGAGAAAGATGATGTCAGGTGTAGTTGGGTCCAACTTGAAGTGTATGTATGCCCAGTTTCAGGTGTAGCTGAGTCCAGTTAAAGGTGTAGCTGAGTCCATTGACGGAATTTTGGGAATCACTACATGTTTAATTCCTGTGGAAAAGTATAATTTCTTTTTTTTTAAAGAAATAAACTAAGTTATACATAGTACGGCAGGTCATGGAAATAGCTACACTTCAAAAGTGTTTTGGAAATAACTACACTTGTCTGAAGAGACTTTGTTTATGATTGTTTGTAGGTTTATATGTAACAACGAATTATCTTAGTCATGGATTTTTGGGTTTTGAAGTAAAGGATAT
>JAZUJH010000077.1:0-2234 GCA_045642665.1 Treponema sp. | reverse complement strand
AAGAATATGGTATTTCATTCTTGGAATTTTGATGATACTGATGGCCATTCAGGTTATGGGAATCTTCAGTTTCATTCCTTCTGTGAATCTTATAGGAAAAAGCAGACTGAGAGGTTCAATAGGAGCTGTTGTAGCAGGTATTCTTGGCGGAATATTTTCTTCCCCATGCTCAACACCAGTTCTGATTGCATTGCTTGCCGTGGTAGGTGCTGAAGGAAAGATGGCATTCGGCATTATCCTGATGTTCCTTTATGCAGTAGGGCACAGCATTCTTGTAATCATTGCAGGAACTTCCATTGCTTTTGTACAGAAAGTGAGTGGAAATGAAAAGTATCAGAAAGTAAGTATGATTTTGAAAATCATAATGGCTTTAGTAATTCTTGCACTGGGCATTTATATGTTCAGTCTTGGAATATAAAAAAATAAACAGGAGGCTTTAAATGAGCGATTGTTGTTGTGGCGGTAGCTGTGAATCAGCTACAAAGGAAGTAAACGGTAAGGTTGAATCTGTAAAGGTTCTTGGAAGCGGATGTAAGAATTGTCATACACTTCACCAGAATGTAATTGATGCACTTGCAGAAATGAATCTTGCAGTTGATCTGGAATATGTAACGGATATGCAGAAAATTATGGAAGCAGGGGTAATGAGCATGCCAGCCTTAATGGTAAACGGCAAGGTAGTTTCCTACGGAAAAGTTCTTAAAGTTGATGAAGTTAAAAAGCTTTTATCAAACTAAAAATGGAGACCTAATATGGAACAGAAGGGTGAAATTAATTTTTTTCAGAAATATCTTACAGTCTGGGTCTTTCTTTGTATGGCGGTGGGAATTGGTGTCGGTCATTTTCTGCCTTCTGTTTCTGCGTTCCTTGATAAGTGGACAGTTCACGGAATTTCAATTCCAATGGCTGTTCTTATCTGGATTATGATTTATCCTATGATGCTGAAAGTTGATTTTTCCAGCATAAAAAAAGTGGGCCAGAATCCAAAAGGGCTTTTTGTAACATGGTTTATAAACTGGATAGTAAAGCCGTTCTCTATGTACGCAATTTCAAGTCTGTTCCTTTTTGTGATTTTCAAGCATTTTATTGCACAGGAAATTGCTACTCAATATTTGGCCGGAGCAGTTTTACTTGGAGCAGCACCATGTACAGCCATGGTTTTTGTATGGAGTTCATTAACCAAAGGAAATCCTGCCTATACTGTAGTTCAGGTTGCTACAAATGACCTGCTTATTTTGATAGCCTTTGTTCCAATTGTAAAATTATTACTGGGAATTGGAGATGTTCAGGTTCCTTATGATATTCTTTTCTTAAGCATATTACTTTTTGTTGTTATCCCTCTGGCTGGTGGAATACTTACAAGACTCATCATTACAAAAAAGAAGGGAAATGATTATTTTGAAAATATTTTCTGCAGGAAGTTTGACGGTATTACAACTATCGGACTTTTACTGACTTTAGTTTTGATATTCTCATCACAGACAGAAATCATATTAAAGAATCCTCTTCATATTTTATTGATAGCACTCCCTCTTACAATTCAAACTGTATTCATATTTGCAGTAGCTTATGGATTATGCAGGTTGTTTAAACTTCCATATGATATTGCTGCTCCTGCAGAAATGATTGGTGCATCCAATTTCTTTGAGCTGGCTGTTGCAGTTGCCATTGCATTATTCGGTTCATCAAGTCCGGCAGCCCTTGCTACAACGGTAGGTGTTCTAACCGAAGTACCGGTGATGCTTTTGTTATGCTGGTTTGCAAATAAAACAAAAGACTGGTTCTGCTATAAATAATTACTATCGATATTGAGGGGGATTTATAAAGATGAACTGTCCTAATGTAAAAGAATGTATGTGTCCAAAAGATACATGTCCCAATCATGGTAACTGCTGTAAATGCGTCATCAAACACAGAGAAACAGACAGTCTTCCATACTGTTTGTTTCCTGATAACAATGGGGATAAGAGCAACAGGAACCATTATGAAGTTCTGAAGAAAAGATTTGAGAATAAAGCTTCAGAAAAAAAGGATTAGTTATTTTGTGCCGGTCTGATGGAATCGACATGGAAGAAAACGGGCAGAGGAGCAAGCTGCTTGGCGAATTGCCACCGATTGATGTGGTAATTACGATGGGGTGCAACGTAAACTGTCCGTTCCTTCCTTGCAAACACCGTGAAGATTGGGGACTTGAAGATCCTACTGGAAAATCTGATGAAGAATTTATAAAAGTC
>JAZUJH010000076.1:0-7507 GCA_045642665.1 Treponema sp. | reverse complement strand
CTTAGATGCTTTACAACCGCATAAAAGATTATCTTTTTTATCAGAGTGTGTCAAATGGAACTTGGGGGAGAATTTAGTGAAGTTATTAAATTTTAAAAAATTATCTTCTTTACTTTTTATTCCTTTTTTTGTTTGTATATTTTCTTATGCTCAGGAAGATAGCTTTTCCAAGGGAGAGGAATTATTTAAATTGAATCAGCCGGAACAGGCTGTACCTTTCCTGAAGGATACTATCATTGAAGGTGGGAATCCTGCTGCCTATACTTATTTGGCTTTGTCCTATTACCAGTTGGGCAGGTATACGGAATCACTTGACATCTGTAAGATTGCGATGAATATTTCTGGTACCAATAAGACTGTCATAGCTTATAATGCCGGTAATGTTTCGTATAATCTCGGAGATTATTCTGATGCAGAAATTTGGTATACAAAGTCCCTTGAAGCTGATGCGACTTATGTTCCTCCGTTGCTGAACAGGGCGAACGCCAGGCTTAAGCAGGGGAAGTTCAGGGAATGCAAGGAAGATTATGTCAGATATCAGGAGCTTGAGCCTGATAATTATCAGAAAGAGCAGATAGATGCTCTTCTTGCTCTGCTTGACGGAGAAATTGAACGTATTGCCCAGGGAGAGGCAAGCAAACCTGCTGATATCATATACATCAACGCCGGAACTGCAATAGTTAACGGTGAAAATGTATCAGGCGGAGGCACAGGTTACGGCGGGTCCGGCGGTTATGGAACAGGAGACGGGTCCGGCGGTTATGGCAGCGGACGTGTACCTACTGCAGAAGAACTTAGAGCCATGGAACAGGCTAGAAGGGAAGCTGAAGAGGCGGAACGAAAAAGAAAACTTCTGGAAGATGTAGCTTCATCTTTGCAGGATGCAGAATCACAAAATATGACAGCGGGAGCGGAAGGAACAGTAGATTATGGCTACGAATCAGAACTCGAATAGCAACGATACAGTTAAAAAAACGACAACTAGAACAACAGCGGCAGGAAGTGCTAAGACCTCAGCAGCTAAGTCCACGGCGGCAAAGACTGCTGCAGCTAAGCGTACGACATCTGCAGCTAAAACAGCGGCCGCAAAGGAAAAAGAAGGCTCTGCAGCAACATCAAATCGCCCACGTACAATCCGTACGGCTGCTAAAAAGGATGATGATGTAAAGACGACAACAGTTCGTAAGCGCACAGCAGCTTCCTCCAAGGAAACTTCTGAAGAGGTACCTAAGGTAAGAAGAACTCGTACGACTGCAACGGCAACTGCTTCAGCCGAAGAGAGGAAGCCTCGTGCAACAAAGTCTTCTGCAACTGCAGCTTCAAGAAACTCGGTAACTAATGCAACAAGGACCCGTGTTTCGGCTGCAAGAACAACGAGAACTGTTACAGATCCGATACTTGTTGCTGCTGAGAACAAGACTCTTGATTATGAAGAAGAAAAGAAGTCACTTTTTGACGGAATTGATGAAATTGAAATAAAGGTCCCGTCCGAAGATGTTTCAGCGTCAGAAGAGACATCAGTTTCTGAAGAATCTGTTGTTTCAGCTTCTGAAAATATTTTTTCAGAACTAGAATCTGGAAAGACAGAATCAAGTTCTGCAGAACCTAAGATCTCTTCAAATATTTTTGCTTCTCTTGATTCTGATGCCAAGAAAGAGCCTGAAGTAAAGTCAGATATCATGTCTTCTGGAACTTCCAAGTTTGATAACATCTTTGAATTTGAGAAGGATAATGAAACTGCACCTGCAAAAACAAATGTTGCGGAATCAGCAGGCTCTTTCTCCAGCAAGTATTCTTTTGACAATGTATTAGGTACGACTGAAGAAAAGGAAGAGAAAAAAGATATCTTCTCTACAAAAGAAAATCTTGTGTCAAGTATAACGACTTTTGAGCCTGAATATAATGAGGCTGCCAATGAAAATGGTGATCCTCTTTCTTCCAAGGCCTTTTCCCCTGTTTCTGAAGATTCCAAGCCTGTAAAATCTTCCTATACAGGTAACCTGGATAATGGTTCTGGAAGAAAGAATGAGGTCGACGGAAAAAAGAACGGAAAGCTTCTTATACTTCTTCTTGTTCTTTTGGTTTTAGTCGGCGGTGGAGTCGGATTAGGAATCGGACTTTCGAAGAAAGGCTTTTCTGAGAGTGCAGATAAAAATTCTGCCAATAATATAGAAGAAAATGTTCTTTATGTGGATATTGACGGAGAAGGTCGCGTTGAAAAGACAAAAGTTATTGAACGTTCGCTGAACTACATAAATGAGGAAAAATATGATGAAGCTCTGGTCCTTCTTGAACAGGTAATCGCACAGTATCCTGATGATACTTATGTTCAGGGGCTCATTGACAGGGCAAAGAAACTTAAGGACGAAAAGGAAGCCCGTGAGGAGAAGAATTCATTGACTCCTGAAATGCAGGATCTTCTTGTGCAGGCAAAAGATAATATTTCTAAAGGAAATTTTGATCTGGCAATTGAACAGCTTAATTCCATTCTCAAAGAGAATCCTGAAAATGAGGAAATCAAGAATCTACTGAGACTTGCTCAGGATCTTAAGAATAATGAGTCTCTCCTTAAGGATGCAAAGAAAGCTTTGCAGGACGGACGGTTTGATGATGCAATTTCCTTGGCCAACAGAATTCTTACAGTAAATCCTTCTGATGAAGAGGCCAAGAAAGTTCTTGAAGCTGCCATGAATGCAAAAACACGGCAGACTTATCTGGATCAGGCTAAAAGTTATATTGATTCAAAAGATTTTGATAATGCAATTAATGTTCTCAACAGACTTGTTTCTGAAAATCCTAATGACCAGGATGCAAGAAATCTTCTTGAAAGGGCATGCTCCTTGAAGAAGGATGCTGATGCGAAGAAATTTGCGGAAGCTAGTGCAGGCAGAAATAATTCTGCAGCAATTTCTTCTTCCGGTACAAATTCCGGGGTCTCTGCAGGTTCCAGCAGAAATCCTTCTGCTGGAAGAGGGACTGTCAGCACGAACGGAATTACCCGTGACCAGGCCATTGAATACGGCAGAAGATTTGTTCAGAACGGTCAGTATGATGAAGCAATAAATCTGATGAAAGAAGTTCTTTCTTATTATCCTAACGATGCGGAAGCTCGTGAAATAATGAATGATGCAATTCGTGGAAAGAACAGGACTGACAGTGCAAGCAGTGCATATACTCAGCGCAAGACTGCAGGTGCAAGAGAAGCATTGGCTAACGGAAACTATGATGATGCGATTGCCCAGCTGGAAGCACTTCTGGCCCAGGACCCGAACAATGAAGAAATTCGTCGTCTTTTGAGTGAAGCAATGCAGATGAAAGCAGAGAAGGAAGGTGCCTCTAAGACTTTGCAGGACCAGAAAGCTGCACAGGCAATGCTTCAGGCGGAAATTGAACGCAGGCGCCAGACAGAAGCTGCCAAGGCTGCTGAAGAAAAAGCTGCTGCTGAAAAGAAGGCCTCTGAAGACATGGCAAAAGCTGAAAAGGCATTGTCCAGCGGAAATTATGATGATGCGATTACCCAGCTGGAAGCTCTTCTTGCAAAAAACCCTAATAATGTAGAAGCAAAGCGTCTTCTGGATGAAGCAAAGGCTAGGAAAGCTGAAGAAGAGCGCAGGGCTGCAGAAAAAAAGGCCTCTGAAGACATGGCAAAAGCTGAAAAGGCATTGTCCGGCGGAAACTATGATGATGCAATTGCCCAGCTGGAAGCTCTTCTTGCCAAGGATCCTAACAATGCAGACGTAAAGCATCTCCTGGATGAAGCTAAGGCAAAGAAGGATGCAGAGGAAAAGGCAAAGGCTGAAGAAGCTGCCAAGGCTGCTGTCCAGAAAAAAGCTGCTGAAGATAAAGCAAATGCAAGAGAAGCATTGGCTAACGGAAAATATGATGATGCAATTGCCCAGCTGGAAGCTCTTCTTGCTCAGGACCCTGATAATGCTGAAGTAAAGCGTCTTCTGGATGAAGCAAAAGCGAAGAAAGCTGAAGAAGAACGCAGGGCTGCAGAAGAAAAGGCCCAGCAGGAAGCGATGAGAGCTGCAGCAGAGAAGAAGGCTGCTGATGAAAAAGCAAAAGCTGAAGCCGCTGAAAATGCAAGACAGGAAGCTCAGCTTAAGGCCCAGCAGGAAGCTGAAAAAGCTGCCGCAGAAAAGAAAGCTGAAGAAGAGAAAGCAAAGGCTGAAGCTGCTGCAAAGGCAAAAGCTGAATCTGACCGTAAGGCTCAGGAACGTGAAGCAAAACTTGCTCAGGCTAGAAAAGATATTGACGCTGCTAACTATGACAAAGCTATTTCGGATATGAATAAGCTTTTGACAGAGAATGCTAACGATGCACAGGCAAAGTCTCTTCGCAATGAAGCCCAGCAGAAGAAACAGGCACAGGAAGCTGCAGCAAGGGCTGAAGCAGAACGTAAGGCAAAGGAAGAGGCTGCCCGTGTTGCAGCAGAAAAGAAGGCAGCAGAAGAAAAGGCAAAGGCTGAGGCCATTGCAAAGGCCAAGAATCAGGCAGAAGCTGAAATTGCAAAAGGTATGGAAGCCCTCAGGAACGGAAATATTGAAGAAGCAATGAAGCACTTCGAGAACGCAAAGAATTTGCTTCCTGCTGAAGATAATAATTATAGTGCAGGAAAGCTCGGAGAAATTTCTAAGGCCCTGTATGACGCTGCGGAAAATGAGCAGGATACTGCAAAGAAGGCAAAACTTCAGGCTGAAGCTATTGCTTATGCAAATGAGTCTGTTGCAAAGGATTCTAACAATGGTGATGCAAATTACGTTCTTGGTATGGACGCTCTTGAGAGAAAGAATTATGCTCTGGCGGAACAGGAATTCAGCAAGGCTATTAAACAGAATCCGAATAACTATATGTATTATTATCAGCTTGGTAGAGCCCAGGCCCAGCAGAGAAAGTATACGGCCGCAGAAACTTCATTCCAGAATTCTGTAAAGCTTAACGCTAATTTTGCTCAGGCCCAGTATAACCTCGGATTCGTTCAGGAACGAAACGGAAAATCCAATGCTGCTCTTACATCGTATAAGAACGCATACAAGGTTGACCCTAAGTATGAACGTGCATATCTTGCAGCCGGTAGAATTATGTCGGCAAAGGCTGATTATAATGGTGCAGCAGCTGCATTCGGTGAGGCTCTTGGACTTAATCCTGCTAATGCACAGACTTATCAGGAACTTGGTTCTGTATATGCGAACTCCGGAAAATATGCTCTTGCTGAAACAAATTTCAGAAAGGCTTTGGAGTATATGGACCCGGGCAAGAAGGATGCAACAACTTATTATAATCTTTCTGCAGTTCTGAGTGCTCAGGAAAAACATGCTGAAGCAATCCAGTATGCAAAACAGTCTTATGAACTTAAGGAAACAGCATCAAAGGATCTCAGGGTCAGCATCATTTATAACTACGGTGTTGTAAATGAGGCTGCTGGAAATATATCTGCTGCGGTTGCTCTTTATGAAGAAGCAATAGAGGCTGATTCGAAGCATGTAAATTCTATGATTAACATAGGTGCGCTGTACCTTGGTCAGAATAATACTGAACAGGCAATTACTTATCTCAAGAAGGCATGCTCAGTTGAACCTAAGAATTTTGCTGCAAACAATAATCTTGCAAACGCATACAGGGCATCCGGAGATTTGGAAAGTGCTGCAAAGTATTATAAGATTGCCCTTGATTCTAATGATGATCCTACAGTTCGTGAAAATCTTGCAAAGGCTTATGCTTCAGAAGGACAGTATGAAGAAGCCCGGGCTGAATATGAGAAGCTTATTGTTATGGATACAAAGAGATGGGATGCTTATATTGAGCTTGCCAAGGTTTGTGTTTCTCTTGGAGACGTGGAAAGTGCAAGAAAGCATCTCCAGTTCCTGCAGGCAAATAATGCTGCCTACAGGAAGTCTGAGGTGCAGAGCCTGTTAGATTCTCTTAACTAAAGTGAATAACTGTTTTTTAGTTATTTTGGTATAAACCGGACGGCCGTGTGGACAGTGCGGATCAGGTAAGAGTAAAGCCTGTTCCGCTAACCATGCGGCCATTTTTGTGTCCAGGATATCTCCGTCCATTACTGCTGACCGGCATGCCGTACTTGCTGCAATGGAATTCATAAGGTCAAGGGGATTTATCCTTTTATCAAGAAGATCATGGGAGAGGTCCGCTTCAGTCCCTTTCCATCTCATAGGGACAGTTGTAAATTCCCATCTACCGTTACCGCAGTTTTTGCAAGTGAAGCCTGACTGCAGAAGCTTGTCCTGAATTTCTTCAAGAAATTTGTCTTCTGACGGGGAAGAAGTTTCAAGAATGTACGGAATTAGAAGAGTCTGCTTCTGGCTTGATTCCTTCAGAATTTTATCGTAAAGATATCGCTCATGAGCTGCATGCTGGTCAATGAAATACAGAACATCATTTCTTTCAGCAATCATGAATGTTCCCAAAGTGCTTCCCACAAAATGAAAACTGTTTTCTCCCTGAACAGAATAAATGTCTTCATTTGCATCCGGATTCGGAAGATAATTGGGTTTCGTTACATGGCCGTCGACGGAAGGATTTTCTGTGTCCTGGAAAGAGAGATTTTTTTCCGCAAGGCTGGCGATAGTTTTTACGTATTCATCTGACGGACCGGGATTGAAGGTCTTTTCAAAGAAACTTGAACGCCTGTTTCCGTTGTTGATGTTATACGAAGAAGGTAAAGAAGTTCTTGGAAAGGAACCTGTAAAATATGAAGACTTTTTTTCAGACTGAGAAACATTCAGGATTTTTTGATCGAAGCTGAAATCTTTTTCCCTGTTTTCTTCTGAATTTACAGACTTTTCATATGCTCCGTCTGAATCAGAATCATCAAAAGAAAATATATTTTCCCCGTTGACAAGTTCGTCAACCATATTTTTTGTTGTGAACCGCTTGAAGAAGTCCCTTGTTGTGGAGCTTACAGCATGATGAAGACTTGAAATATCGCGGAAACGTATTTCCTTTTTTGCGGGATGGATATTGAAGTCCACAAGAGAGCTGTCAATCTTAACAAAAAGACAGGCAACAGGATGCAGTCCGTTTGGAAAAAATCCTTCTCCGCCATATTCAATAGCCTGTGCCAAAGAATATTCCTGGATTCTTCTGCCGTTTACGAAAATATAAATATTCTTGCGGTTGTTTCTCGTGACTGCAGGCTCACCGATTATGAGGTCAAAAGAAAAATCTTCGGAAGGGTTTCTGTGGCTCACTTCATAGAAAAGTTCTTCATTTTCAAAAAGTTCCAGTGTTTGAACGAATCGAGATTTCAGTGACTGTCCTGCAGGAAGATTAAGTTTCTGTTCACCGTCTGAAATATATATGAAGCTGATGTCCGGACGGGGAAGAGCTTTCTCTTCAAAGGTTGAGCGGCACATGATGGCTTCAAACTGGGGGCGCTTAAGAAATTCTCTTCGGCCAGGAAAGTTTTCAAAAAGGCGTGAGGTCTGAACGATTGTACCCTTTATAGGTGCTGCAGGAGTAATTTCATGGTCCTCCGTAATAA
>JAZUJH010000075.1:0-8367 GCA_045642665.1 Treponema sp. | reverse complement strand
TTTTACAATTGGAATTATAAATTCAGTGAACATAATATGTCCAATTCGATTTAGTTCAGGATGTTTATCTTTATATGCAGAATTTACAGCAAAATTTGATAATTCAATAGCTGAAACAGAATACATAGAAGCTTCGTCAGGAGTACTTGTATCAAGGGTAAATAATCCTGTTCGCAAGGAAAAATATCCAGCTATTTCATCTGATACTTTATCTTTTACAAGATAAGTTCTATTTGATTTATTCTTTTCTTCTTGAACGGCATTTTCTTTTAAATATAATTCAAGCCCCTTTCCTGATTTTTTTGAGACTATAAAATTCTGAATAGCTTCCAGATTTTTGGAAGAAGCTAAAAGATGTTCATAACGAAATCTCGAAGTTGATAATTCAATCATAAAGCAGAATTTATCTCCATCAATTTCAATTTGTCTGATTCAGACATTTCTGCAACTAATTCGGCTTCATACTCCCTTGACTGCTGTCGCATTGCTTCATAATCTGGTTTAGGAGTGTTTAAAATCGTAAGAATAATTCTTTTTGCCATGTCATTATCGGACAACTTATCAAGAGCCTGCATTTGTGTCATAGTTCTCATATTAAACCTCCTCTATATGTCAATAATAATATAGCATATTTTTTCGAAATTTTATAGACTAAAATTCTTTTTTGCATGATAAGACTAACAATATTAGATGCAAAAACTTTTTTGGTACTACTCTACCAACCAAAAAACAGAAATTTTCCACTTCTCCAGGCAGACAGAATGTACATAATGTACAGTATACATATTACTAGTTATATAAGGATTCTGTCTACTATTAACCTTAAAACAAGTCAACTCTATTAGATCCTAATTGGCCCTACAATCATTGTGAGGTGTTATGTTTTTGTGTACACATTACCTCGTTTTATCTCATTATTTTTTCTAATTCAGCTACTAGTACATTTGCGGCATTTTCGTGGCTTTTTTCGGCTGGATGCCAGTCTGCAGCAAGAGCTGTTGCATTTGGAAGTTTGAGTGAATAAACCCTTTTATCGCCAGTTTCTTCTATGTAGTTGTTAACGGCTTTTACTATGTTTGGGTATAAATCTGCACCCATCTTACCCCTTTACTTAAAGGGGTAAGATAAAGGGGTAAGTAGATGGCATTGCCTATAAGTTTGGTACTGATATAAGAATTATCGGTGGTCCAACTGACAATTGGATAAAGGTTTATGTTTTTCTTTCATTACCAGTTAGGTTATCTGGCAGCTTATTTTGTATGTTTTTTTGAATTTTTCGAGAAGAATTTTTTTCAGTTAATTTCATCATTTTTAAGGCTACATCGGAACCTATATTTTTTCCCTGATCCCATTTTTCCGTATAGAACTCAGATCGTCGCATGTTGGTCAATGATTGTGTTGCTTCATCATATCTAGTAGCTGTCTGGAAGTTAGGATTTGAGTGGTTATTCAATGTTCTTGAATCTCCTGGTCCTAAATTATGGCTTGTGTTCTGACCGCTTCTCTGGTGAGCTTGTGCACCTCCCGAACTTCCTCCGCCATGGCTTCCAGAACCTTTACCACCTCCGTGTAAGAAGTTGTTTCCCGCATTCTGTATCTTGTCCCCAACACTTCCAGTGAATGTCGCAAACATTCCTTTAGCGGCGGCCTTTCTTGCCTGAGCATTAGTTCCTCCAAGTTCCTTAACACCATCGCTTGTGGCTTTTGCAGCTCCAGCCATTTTTGTAATTCCACCACGAGCATTAACATATCCTTGTGCCGCTTTTCTTGTTACCTCTTTTGCAACATGACCGGCTTTAGCTGCAACCTTACCAGTTGTTGCAACTCCTTTTGCCATAGCTCTTGCACCGAAGGCGGTTGTTCCAAGTGCCTGTACAAATTCACCCATTGAAAGCTGAGGCTGGCCTGTAAGTAATGTCTGTGCAATCTTTGGAGCGTTCTGTGTAAGTACAAAACAAATAAGCCCATTGAAGAGAAGGGTAGCGAATGTAACCCAGTTCATTCCTCCGTTATCACCCATAATATTTATGGCCGTTTCAATGAACAGATAGAAAACATAGAACATACAGATTGTGATGACAATCATCTTTACTAAGAACCCAGTGAATACAGGTATCAGTTTCTTCGGCATTTCTTTTGTTCCATCAAAAAGAATGAATGGAATGAAGAATGCACCTAGCCCCATGATTATTGTGTATTCCAGAATTGTCATGATGTATTGAATTTCTGCAAAAATCGTACAGCAGATTAATGCAATACAACTGAGGATTGTCATAATCATGCTAGGGATATGGGCGATGGAAGCACCAAGTTTATTCATACCTTTTTTCATGAAGTTGACATCTTCCTCATCAAGTTCGTCCATTTCCATGTTGTAAGATATCTGGTTTTTTTCCCATAATACCTGACATCCCAACAAAGATACTCGGAATAAGGCTGCTGGTGAAAGATAATAAGAATCGGATCCATCTGAGTTTTTGAGCCAGATATTCAAATCAACATAGGAATCAATAATAGGCGTTCCATCAGAGCCATCGACCATCTTAGGTATCAAAATTGCATTGAGAGCTTCCAGTGTCCTTCTACCGTAAACAGAATGATATTTATTTTTATCCCTGTAGACTTCAATTTTTTCCTGAGCAGATTTCTTTGCTTTTTTAGAATCAAACTTTGTTACGTTAATCTGATTTGAGACTTTATCAAGGAAGTCGTTGTAATCTTCAGCTTTTGTGAAAGGCGTTTCAAAAGTGAAGTTTTCAACTTGAGCTTGTAATTCTCCTTGCAGTTCATTTGCGAGTCGCTGTTGAGTTGCAAGATCTGCTTCGATTGTTTTTTTCATTGAAGCAAGGGCATCCACTATAGCCTGTTTTCCTCCACCTGCACTAATACCAATTCTATTTCCAATAGCTGAGAGTCCCATGGTGAAAATAGGGTAGGCTGACATCATGAGTAAAAACAAAAGCCATTTGTACATTGTGTCCCACCAGAAATCTCTGATGGTGAATCTGCTGTTTACAAGCTTAAAAGCGGACCAACAGAGTCCTACAATTCCAATGGCAATTGCATAATGATTTGCCCATCCATAAAACGATTTGAGACACCCACCAAAATATTCGATGGCTTCAACGACAGGAATATCAATCCAAGAAGTATAACTATCCATGTTCAACTCCTATCGTATAAATGAATCTGGAACTCTATTATCGATAGCTTCCTGTCTCTGGAGTTCCTTTCTCATTTCATCAGCTTCAACCTGTTTTTCGTTTTCATCTGCGATTAACTTTGAAGCTGTGACATTTGCTAAATCATTTATTGCTTCTTGAACACCACCAAGTTCTTCGATAACCTGCTGTGTAAGATGAAGGTTTGCTTCACTGGCTGCAGCTTCTGTCATGTTTCCGTTAGAGTCTGTCTGTGCATAAGCGGCCTGCATGATTGCATTTGATTTTGCAATCTGTTCTTCTCGTTTAAGTTGAACGGCTTCATCAGTTGCTTTTGCAAGAACTTTTGCAGAAGCATCTTTTACCTTTGCAACAGACTGAGAAACGAAGATGTAGTTGCGTGGACTTATTCCATACTTACGCCAGATTGCTTCTTTCTGTTTTTCTGAAAGACCTTCCTCAATATTCTTGATTGTGTTCTTCATGTTTGAAGTCATGAACTCACTGGAGTCAGTAACGGCTGTGAAAAAGTTTTTTCCCTGTTCACCCATTCCACAAAGATCTGCAATCGAATATCTGTTCCCGTTGCCACAGTCTATGCTTTGTGTTGTCAGAGTATCTTTGATTCTTCGTGCCTGGGTTAAGAGTGCATTAACTCTTTTGTTGGCATCACGGATGTCGTTACGAATATCGAAGTCTCCATCGAAACGGATATTTTCCCAGTCAATTGATTTTGCTCTTTCAACGGCTTGCTGAATTTGCTGATACTGGTTTTCGATAGTTGTAATTGTATTCATGACCATATCGTACTGGCTGTAAAGCTGATCGATTGCTGTAAGCCAACCTGTAATATCGAATACGGGGTAGCCGGTTGCATGAATGTTTGTTACTGTCAGAAATACTCCTGACAGAATTGCTAAAATTTTTTTTTTCATTTGATGTGTTCCTCATGTTGTAAAATCCGACTCCATTTGGCAGAACAATGGAGCTTAAATAAACTGTGACATATATCTGCCTGTCACATCCAAATCTATGAAATCATGTTTTTATATTTTTCATAGTCGAGACATCTTGTGTCTCTTCCCAAGTCGGCTATCTTTTCTTTTGTTGCTTCAAGAATTTCAAATGCCAGAGGTTCCATAGTGTTCTTTCCTTTTTCTGTTTCAATCTTGTCCAGTATTTCGTGATCTGGAGAAATCAAAGCGAGTTGGAAAGGATCCAAATCTAATGTGAACATTCTGCAGCCGTTTGGATTCTTGAAATAATAATCCTTCTTCATTGTTGCATTGCTTAACGCAAGAATCTCAGAATCTGTAAGTCCAAAATATCTGTAGCTGTCTACAAGGCCTGGTGAAGTAGCGGATTCATCAGCAAGATAAATCTTGGTCAAACACTGCTGTGCGATTGTGTCACTCAATGATGATTTGGCTGCTGCTGCAACTTCCTGAGTTGCAAAAATACAGAACACTTTTTTCTTACGCAGAGTTCTAAGCCATTCCTGAAGAAATCCAGCAAAAATCGGATGCTGAAGATAAAGCCAGGCTTCATCCAGGAAAAGAAATGTCAGAGGCTGTTTCTGTCCTGAAGGCACATTCCATAATTTTTCCAAATAGCGGAATATGTACATGAGGGCAGGGGCAACGGCTTTTTCTGACAGACGCATGAGACTTCCCATTTCAATTGTTACCAGCTTTGAAAGAGGAAGGTTTGTTTCGTCTGCATCAAAGATGGAACCGAACTGTCCTCCGGCACAATATGGGTCCAATCCAATACGAATTGTATTGCTGCCATTTTCTGGATCTGAGTAAGTTGCATACTGCTGGAAAGTTGTGAGAGTTCTTCTGTTTGGTTCCTTAAGAGAAATCAAACGTAGAGTTTCAGAAATAACCTTACTCATCTCTGGAGTTGTCTCGATGTTCTGCTGACTTAGGAGTCCTTCAATGAACTGCTGACACCACATCAGGCTTTCTGTATATTCTGCTTCCGTACATTCATCAGGACCTTTCAGTTCTGAGAGTGGCTGAAATGCTACAGCGTCCTTACCAGGTTCAACATAGACACCACCGCCTCCTACCATGAATGCACGGCTTGAGAGCTGTTTATCGATACAGATGATATTTGCATCTTTGTACTTTGTAGCTGAAGCCATCAGCAGAGCGAGTAGGGTAGATTTACCTGCACCGGTAGGACCAAAAACGAAAGTGTGGCCAACATCTCTGACATTAAGGTTCAAAAAGAATGGAGTTCCATAACTTGTTGAACAAGTACAAAGAGGAATTGAACTTCCACAGGTTTCTTCCGTGAAATCGTTATAGAGCATTCCCTGCCATGCGGAGCTTAACGGAATGATGTTTGAAAAATTCTTAGTTGAAATAAGTGGTCTTCGTATATTTGCATATACATTACCTGGCATCATCCCAAGCCATGCCTGAACATTGTTGAATGTTTCTTCTTTCACAGAAAAACCACAGCTTCGTACAACCTGCTGCAGCTTACGAGATTTCTCTTTTGCCACTTCAAGTTTTTTGTCCCATACCATCAGGTTACTTGTGTAATAACCAAGAACATATTCTCCAAGAGCAATATCTCCCTGTATATCAGAGGCCTGTGCTTCCATCTCAAGAGCACCTTTATTCTCTTTGTCGATTTCAACATTCATTGCCATTTCTGTGAACAATGTCATTCCCGACTTACGAGCTGAATAAAATCTGTTCTGATATTTCTCAGCTTCCTTGGCAGATTTTTCCTTTGACATCGGAATGAATCTTGTAGTCCATCGGAATTCAGTCATGGTCCTATTGAGTCCATCAAAAATGGCAGGATAAGTTTTGTTTGGGAAATCCATGATTCCCATTACAGGAACATAGTATTCACCAATTTTTAATGGCTGGCTGTTACGAACATCCATATCACAGAGATAATTGTCCAGGAAGAAGAAAGTATCATCAGGGTAGATAAGATTCTGCCTATGGAGTGAAACCGAACTCTTTATGTAAGAAAAAAGTTCCGAATTGTCGAGACGATGGATCCAAAGTTTTACACCTAAAGTTCCCATTACTTTTTCACATTCATCGAGAAAGTTTTCTACTTCCTTCTGAACTTTTTGAAGGTTTTCAGTCTTACCGAAAAGCGATCTTGGTTTAGTGTTTTTGGACTTCTGATTTGATTTGAAGAAGAGTCCCGTTGCTTTTGAGTCTATGTCGCTTGGAAGCTGGTACACAAAAGTAATGTAGTATTCAGTTGTAAAATGTTCTCCGAACTTGTGATAATTTTCAGCACGTCTCTGGTCAATTAACCATCCTGCGAGGTTGGAAAATTCGCCTGCGGGATAGTCCTTTGTCTTATATCTTTTTACGTCAAAGAAAAGAGCCCAACCTTCATTCTGTGCAAGGGTCATGGCTGACCTGTTGAATAAGGATGCCATGCTTGCTATTTCTGGAGCAGATGAAGATTCAAGGTCAGGATATTCCACCTGATATGTTGCCATCACTGCTCCATTCTTGAGCAAGCAAACTCCAGGTTGGATGATAAAACTCCATGGCAAAACATATTTGAGTTCATTCTGAGGTTCTTTAAATTTCAGTAAATCTAAGAATGGTATTTTCATTAGTCAGCCCTCCAAATATCTGGTGCAAGGATTCTGTCAAAAATTACTGTCAGTGCATATGGGTCATTTTTACAGACCATTTTTGCCGCAACAAATAAAAAGATTCCCACGATTGCACACCAAATGCTTATTACGTTCATAAGCACGATAGTAATTACTAAAATCAGCATTGCCGGTATCACACCGATACCGACGAGCAGATTTGGTTCAAGAAGTACACGATGTACTGGTGTTGAATAGTCATAAACACTTAATTCTTCCATTACAGCCTCCTAGTCCTCGATGTATGGATCAGAAGCTTCTGCAAAGAATCCGTCATAGTCATCTGTGGGACTTGGTTTACTGAGACGCAGTTTAGTACCACAAAATGGACAGAAACAGGGTTCTGTATCCCTATACTTTATGGATGTGAGTTTACCGTCGTAAAAATTCAGTTTGTAGACTTCAGAACCTCCACTGAGTTTTGTGTCAAAAAAGATAGTGTCTATTAATGGTTCACAAAGAAGAAGTTCCTCTCCAAAATTCTGACAGATGCTGAAATCACTTTGCTTTGCATCAATTGGTTTCAGGAATTTTGAATCCTTTCCAATCATTGCATATCCATAAAGTCCAAGACTGTCTTTTAATGTGTCAATTTCAATTACATTCAATGAACACATTTCCAACATCTTCTTAAGTTCTTTTTTTGCAATTGCTTTCTCATCAAGATTTATCATCACCTCATAACCAGAGTCAGTTAGACGGATGGGAGCAAGAAGTCTGAGTCCATGAAAGTCGAGAACATATTTAATTAGTTCTATTTCTCTGTTTATCTGATTCATACTTGTATATTCCTCCGGACAGTAATTCACCTGAATCACTGTCCTTTACGACTAGACACATGCTGCAGAGAGTGCGGTTCCTGCCATGTCAATTGTGTTCTGAATCTGTGGAATCATAGCGACTTCGAATTTGAGATCGCCAAGGAAGTAAGAACAGATACTTGAAGCGGAAAGAAGGATAATTGTTCCAATAATCCATGGGGCAAACTTTTTAATCATCTGACCACCGCCACCCTGCTGTCCTGCGAGAACCATACCGATTGCTTCTACAATAAGAGCAACCAAAAGAATTGCCTTAACCCAGGATGACTGGAAAAGTTCAAGAATCTTGTCTGCCCAGTTGTCGAGTTCTACGATTGATTCGCCACTTGAAACTGCGAAAGTTGGAACGATACAAAGAGCAAATACTACTGCTCCTACCAAAAACTTCTTAGAAGTTACAGTCTTTTTCAAAGACTTAAAAAAATTAGATTTCATAATGCATAATCTCCTGTTGTAAAATATTTGAAATCAAAGAGTGGAAGAGAGAGGTCCCACTCAAATGAATCAGATCACTCCGTTGTCTCTCAGTGATTTTGTTTCAACGATCTCATCAACGATGGGACCGTGTTCTGTTGGCTTCAGATGAACCAACAATTGAACGCTTTGGGAAACATCAGGAAGTTCTCCAGGAATGACTTCTCGGAGAAGATCTTTGATTCTCGCCACCATGGAAGTACAGCTGTCGGCATGGATGGTACTGGCATTTCCTGTATGACCCGTATTCCATGCTTTGAGG
>JAZUJH010000074.1:0-3361 GCA_045642665.1 Treponema sp. | reverse complement strand
ATCTGTAAGCTGTGCTTTTTCATCTGATTTTTCAGAAGTTTTTTCAACACCTTCGCTTTCGCCGGTAAGACTTGATTCGCTTACAAAAAAGTCCTTTGCTTCAAGAATACGAACATCGCAGGGAATCATGTCTCCAGAGCTAAGGTGTATGATGTCCCCAGGAACAACTTCATCCAAAGACAGTTCCATTTTTGGCTGATTACGGCGGGTTACTGTACAGGTTGTAGTAATCATAGCCAGAAGTTTTTCTGCAGCATTACCACTTCTTGATTCCTGTACAAAACGCAAAGTACCGGAAAGCAGAACCATTGTCAGAATAATGATGACTGTGAGAGGATCAAAATCTTCTGGTGTATTACCAAGCATGCTGAGGGCTGGGAAAATCATGTCGGTTGCAGCCGAAACAAGAGCAAGAACTATCAATATTGCCGTAAAAGGATTTATGAAAGCTTCTGCAATACGGCGACCCAAAGATTTCTTTTTGCCTTTTGTAATCGCATTTTTACCAAAATGACTGCGTTGTTGGTGGACTTCATTTTCGCTTAAACCTGTAAGCCTTGAACCCAGTCTTGAAAGAATCTCTGGCACAGTTGAAGTTGCGGCATCCGTAAGTCGGCTTTTTACAGTGTCGATCAAAACTGCATTCTGTGTCAGACAAAATTTTGTTGAAAGATTTTTTTTCATCTTCTACCTCCAGATTAGTTCGTACCCCGCGGTAGTTACGAGGCATGGAGGTAGTTTAGTTTTTTATTTGTACAAAAAGTATGGCGAAATTATTGTTTTTTTCTTGCGATTGATAATTAAAATTCTGAAACTTTTTTTATCAAAAAAGAAGGATTGATTGACTAGAGATATGAATGTTTATTCTGTTTTATCAAAACTTAATTTTCATAATTATTTATTCCATGTATCTATTCGAGTCTGGCATTCCTTATGAGGGAGTCTTGGGTTCTTCGAAACCAGCAAAGAAAGTTTTACGGCAGCTTGTTTTTCTGTAATGATTTTAGATTCTACAAGATTATCAAATACAAATAAGATTCCTGAAACAGCAACATTATCTTTCTCAGCTTCTTTTCTTAAATTTCCATCTCCAGTCAAAAGCCTGCCAGATTGACTTTTTACAGGATACCAGCAGGAGCAGTCTGTCATGGAAACATTTGTATTAGAACCATTCTGCATTCCGGCAATAGTTTTTAATTCAGAAAAGTTAAATGAAGCTACGGCTAATTCACCAGATTTTATAAAAACATCAATTTTTGCAAGCTGATCAGGTTTCAGGATTTCTCCAATGACAAAATCAGTTGTAGAGATTGTAACAGGCAGTTTGAAAACTCATTCAATCAATCAACATCAATCAAATCAAAAAAGATATTTGAATCGCTGATAACAATATTCTTTTTAATCATAGAAGAACCAAATCTCCTCTAACCTGTTCTACACTCTGATTAAGGAGATTTGCGGCCTTAGAGATTGAAATAAATTCATTACTTAAAGCTTTATAAACTAAACGGTTAAATCTGTTTGCATTTTCTTCTGCGTAATATGATTTATCAATCATTATCTTGAATTAATCAAAACTCCATAAACTTGTTTTTTTGTCATATGATAGCTTCATCTTTTTTTTCATTTTTGCAACATCACGCAAAACCGTTCTACGGTCTACGGACAAATCTGAAGCAATTGTATCAACAGAAATTTTTCTGTTTTGCAAAATTAAGTCCCTTATTCGTGTTTCTCGTTCTGTTAGTTCTGTTTCAGACTTCTGTTCGTCAGCAGCATTCTTATTTAATGGAATTTCAATTTTAAAAATATCATCTTCAAATAAAACAGGCTTTCCCCCGTCTGAATAAATTGGGGTAAATTGATAAAGATTCTTAACGCCAGATCCTATTGTTTCTGACCGCCCCATAACAGTAAAGAAATTTGCTACTAACGGGTTTTTGGGATATGGGGAAAACTCGTCTTGAAGAATGTTTCCATGTCTTCTTGGACGACACCAGTTTTCTGTTTTTAACCAGTCTTTTTCAATTATCAGCTTTGCAGGAAAAGCACTTGAGAAATCTCGATGTACAAGAATGTTTGCAACAACTTCGCGGGCAATAATATCCCTGATTGAAGTATTGTTGTTATTTATCAAGAAAAATTTATCGGAAGTATGAACCTGAATAAATTTCATCAACTGATCATAACTTTCAATTAAATTAGATTGAACTCTTAATCTGTCATCATAACGGTCCGTATTTTCAACACGATAAAGTGCATCAGTAATATATCCTGGACAACAGGAACGAATTGTTGAGTCCTTACCAAAAAGCATTACTGCTGCAAGATTAAATCCCTTTTCTCCTGTAACAAAATCTTTTTCATATAGGCCGGCACTGATAAATAAATCTCTGTCTGACATTTTGAGCCATTCATGCTCTGAGTTTTTATTCTCAATAAGACGACGTACAACTGGAAGCAAATCCATTCGTAGGTCCGATTCTTCAACAAACGGGAATATCTTGTGTTCATTAAAAGCCCCAATCTTTCTGGCATATAAATTTTCAACTTGAATCGGTGAATCAGTAATATCCATATCACCATCTTCATTTCTGTCATAAATACGACCATTGCATTTAACGACAGTCGAAGAGGATGGAACAAAACAGGTTAAAAGAATTTTTCCATCTATTTCAAATTCTTCCAGAGATAAATACAAAGTTGGAGACATTTTATCAGGATTATTAAGTTGATTTGCAAAATTTTTTTTCATATCTGGAAGACAGTTAGGATTTATTCCAACGGGATTTCCATTATCATCTGCACCAAGAATAATATAACCACCATAACGATTAGAAAATGAAGCTACAGTTTCATATACATTTGCAGGAATAGCCGTTCTGCTTTCTTTATATTCAACTGTAATCTTTTCGTGATTTGCAAGTAACTCTTCAATTTTTTCTTTTGTCATAATATACCTTATAAAAGAATATACCATAATTTGGTAAAAATGTCACTTCCCTGTCACCACTTGTCACTTCCTATTGTCACTATGTCACTTCCTAAAAACTACAGTACCATCAAAAAACCAATGATTACATTTTTCAAAAACAGAGTAGATTTCCCTTTAGAAAAACGTGCACCAACATTGCCAAATTGGCAATGTTCCATAGAAAACAGTGCCAATCTGGACAAAAAAACCGCCACGATGCCCCCAGGCACTCCGGCCAAAATTCTCCCCTTGAACTAAACCTCAAATAGTTTTACACCGAAACAAACTGGTAAGTTTACCACTATTTTTCAGTGAGGATTTTATGCATATAGTTCGACAGAAATATCGTGATGATTTGCAGATCAGAATGGGAAACGGCCTGATAAA
>JAZUJH010000073.1:0-2879 GCA_045642665.1 Treponema sp. | reverse complement strand
CCTGGCAACATTCGAAGCTACAAAAAAATGGACTCAGCCTATCCACGGATGGGGGCATGCATTTGGTGAAATGTGCATAATGTACGAAGGCAGACTAATTATAAAAAAAAGACAACCTGCTTTTTACGGGCAAGTTGTCCTTAAATCATTTGACCCTTGAAAAAAATCAAATCGTATTTTATATTCGAAGTATAAACAGTATCTGTCAGCTGCAAGCGAGAAACTCGCACTAATCTTTTTTACCGCAGTCTACTGAATTTACAGAAAAGAATTCACAGTCTCCACTTAACTTGAGAATTTGGCAATTTTATTTTCTTTTTCCAAGTTGTCAGATATCTTTTTTATTGTCATTTCTTTATTTGTCTTCATAAATTTAACTTGTTTTTTCATTTCCTGATTCAGGTTATATTTTTTTTGACGAAGTGAAATATACTGAGCCCATAATCTGGATAATGTAATTTTCTGTACGTATCATTTCTTAATCCTCACAAAATATTTTTCTTCATTTTCGTCAACAATTCTGCCGCCATTTTTAGTCATAACTTTTAGTGATGCGGGATTATCTTTGTTAACTCTCAGAAAAAACTCATCTTCTGGGATAATATTTTTACCATATTTAAGAGTCAGTGCCAGGCCTTTAGTACCGTAGCCTTTCCCACGATATGATTTACCAATTCCATAACCAATGTGTCCAGCTCCCTCCCGGAGAGTATCGTTCAAATACTGGCGTAATCTGAAGAGCCCAACAATTGTATCATCATCCCAAAGAAACAGGAAAGTTTCGGCAACCATCCAATCTGGCATATCAATACCTTTTGAATGTTTAATGATATCAGGTAGAGCAATCTTTTCAAAATCCTCGCGAGAAATATTAGCCCACTGATTGGTAAGTCCATTTTCATCTTCCGGCATAGCGGCTATATACGGCCATTCTTTTTCAATGTCTTCAAAGTTTGCTTCTTTTAGGTAAATCATTTTTTTTCACTCCAATTAAGTTTTATGTCTAAAACAACTCATCGAGCAGTTTATAATATTTATTTTTATGGGAATCCATTTTTATTCCGAGGCGTTCTAAAAGTATTTCAGGGACAAAATCAAAATATTTTTTCCCATTTGAATAAACTCCAGAAGCATTGTGTTCAAGACTTCTTATAGCGATTGCCACATCTTGCCATCGGTCAGCAGGTCCCATTTTACCCAGATCAATAAATCCTGTAATCTGTTTTCCATCTGAAAAAATGTTTGGAAGACAAAAGTCTCCGTGGCTCAAAACTATATCTTCTTCTGGTCTGTTGTTTTCAAGCCATATAAGTAGATCCATAGAATCTTTAAAAACCTGAGGACCGAATGTATCTTCTTCCAGACAATCCATATCTACAAGATTATGTTCCACATTATATCGGGCTTGTTCCAATCGCTTACTCAATGGGCTTACTTCCGTGACAGAGCAAGTGCTTACATCAACTTTCCAAAGTGATTTTATACCTTCTGCCATCAAATCCAAAAGCAAATCCTTGTTATTTAAATATTCTTCATCACAAAGCATTTTACCTTTTATTCTAGATTCCAAAGTATAAGAAGTATCCTTTTCAACCTCATACTTCAAAATCTGCGGACAAGGGATGTTGTTTTTCAACCAGGAAATGATTTTTACTTCGTTATCAGTTTCCGCAGACTGTTTTTGAATCTTCAACACATAATCCGGAAACATAAGAACAGTTGAGTCAGACTTACCAATTTCATCCAGGCTGTACTTTTGAGAATCTATAATCTGCAAAATTGACTGTGGGATATACATTTTTTTTCCATATTTTTTCCAAACTTTCTGTTTTTCTGTCTATTTCTCTTCACTTGCAATCTGATTTTCCAGTTTAGCCTGTGTAATTTTGCAAATAGCATTTGAGAATTATTCAGAATAGTTTTGTAAAGCCGACATTCATTTATTCTTTCATTGTATGAAATTATTGAAGCTTCTTCAAGAAGTGCGGAACCTTTGTAATCATCTTCCACCATCTTCCACGAAGTTTCACAGGGATGTCGGAACATCTCAGTATGATAAAATCAAGCATGCCGTTGAAATTCCTGAATCCATGGGCCGTTCGGATTGAAAGTCCGGTTTTGTTGTTCGCTGCTTTAATCCTCGCAATGGATAGTTTATAACTAGTTGTATCTGGAATTACCTGGAAATGTTTTCGAATTTTCTCCAGCATCTCATAGATTGCTGGAATCTTTGAATGCGAAACTTCCGGAGCCGGTCTTTCAATGTTTTCTGAATTTTATTCTGCGGCAATTTTATCAAGGTTTTTATGATTTCTTTCAGGCAATATCTTTGTGATGGATGCAGTCGTGTCCTTCTCCTCACCTTTCTTAGGTTTTCCTTTCCATGCTTTTCGTGAGCCCATATTACACGGTCTGTAGCATGGGCCTCCTCCTCTGTTATGTATTTGCGGTTTTTCTGTAGCCGGTCTTATCGATTACGATTCTCTTGAGGATGAAGAGTCTCTAAATTTTATATTATCTCCCGCTCCATTCCTCCACTGCGTTCCGGAACGCAGGCGCCACTGCAATCGGGGCTGGGCCGGAATCTGTGCTAAGTTTTTGTGCATGGCATCCCTGATAGATCATATTTTTCTGGAAGAGGAACCGGTGAACGGGTGCGGGTCATTTCCATGTGGTTCCCTGGTCCGGGCCCAGGAGCAGAAGAGTCCGTGCGTTGCATCCCGGATGCCCCGGTGGTGCGCGGGCCGGGACGGACGCCTGGAAGCCGGCGGTTCATGCCATGTTCTCCGTGCACGGCGCGGACGGGGGCCTTTTTTTCGCGCGGAGGGCCGTGAGGGTGGTGCGCGGGAAAAAAAATGGAAAAAGATGAAAAAAAATGG
>JAZUJH010000072.1:0-8638 GCA_045642665.1 Treponema sp. | reverse complement strand
AGAGACGAAGACAATAATCATCAGATTGTGGGAGTTCTTTTTGGGCTCACAGATTTTTGTTACTGGCTTTATGTTACTGATTTAGGTGTGGATCGCTCTTATGAAAAACAAGGAATTGGAAGTCAGCTAATGAAACAGGCACACACAATTGCCGGTGGAGAAAAAGATATTGCTGTATATTTGATAGCAAATGATCAGGCAATTCCATTTTACGAAAAATTAGGAATGAAACTTTCGACTGATGTTATGCAGTATAATAAAATTGAATGGACAGAGTTTAAGGTAGAGTAAAGGGAAAAAAAATCAAAAGAGGTAAAATCGTCATGAAACCAGATACAGCGGTTGAATTATTATCGAAATATGTAAAAGGAGAAACTTTGCTTCGTCACTGCAAAATTGTAGGCGTTGCAATGCGTTATTTTGCGGAAAAGTTTGGTGAGGATGCAGATTACTGGCAGAGCGTTGGCATTTTGCACGATATCGATTTTGAGCAGCATCCAGATAATCATTGTGTGGCTTGCGTAGATATTTTTAATGAAGAAAAAGCAAATTTTCCTGAGATTGAGGACCAGATTGTGCATGCAGTTCAGAGTCATGGATTTGGACTTTGCTGCGATGTTGTACCTGCTCACAAAATGGAAAAAGTTTTGTTTGCAGTAGATGAATTGACAGGTCTGATTTTTGCCTGTGCTATGGCTCGTCCATCGAAGTCGGTAATGGATATGGAATTAAAATCGGTAACAAAAAAGTTCAAGGATAAAGCTTTTGCTGCTGGATGTAGTCGCGATGTAATTCGTCAGGGTGCCGAAATGATGGGCGTTGAACTGAACGATTTGATTCAGGATTGTATTCTGGCAATGAGAAGCCAGCATGAAGTGTGCGGGTGTTAGAGAATGATTAAAGGAATTCATCATGTTTCTATACGTCCACGTCAAGGCACGTACGCCTTCGGCTATCTTAAAGCCTATGACATGTCCGTTTATCGATTTTTATTTAGGAGGATAAAATCGCTATGCCAATGATTAAAGTAGAGACTACAGTCAGTCTACCAGAAGAAAAAAGAAATGTGTTGAAAGATGAACTTGGAAAAGCAATCAGCATCATGGGAAAACCAGAAAGTTATCTTATGATCAATCTTGTTGATAATCAGGATTTGTACTTTGGCGGTAAAAAGCTGGACAAAGGGGCATTTGTTGAAATCAAAGTTCTTGGTTCAGTTGATGCAGGTCAGAGTGATAAAATGACAGCAAAGCTTTGCGAGATTCTGAATGCTCAGCTTGGAATTCCAGGGAATGCTGTGTATGCAGCGTATTTTGGAACCAGTAACTGGGGCTGGAACGGAAGTAATTTTTAGTCAGGAGTGGAAAAATTCAAAAGTGCGGCAATTCCTCTGGCGGTTCTTAAAAGCGGCTGGGAAAAGTGACCGCCTTCGTTCCATTCAAAAATAAGATTTTTTACCATGGGACTTTTGTCCAGAATCAGTTTTTGCTGTTCTGTCCGTTTTCCGACTTTCGACATGATTTTATTCCGGGTATTTGATTCCTGTTTTCCAAGACTCATGTAGATGTCTGCAGTTTTTTTAATTTCATGAGAGGCCGAAAAATTATCCCAGTTTTCAAACCAGAGAGAAGAAGAACAGCAGACAGCACCGTCGAACAAATCGGATTCGTACAAAGCCCATAAAGAAAATAAGCCTGCCAGAGAATATCCTGCAAGAAATATTTTACTTTTTGAAAACGAATTCCTTATTTCCGGAATCAGTTTTTCTTCCAGAAATTTTAAAGTTGATTTCCCATTCCCGCTGAAATCAGAATTGCCAAAAGCAGCCGGTGCCGGCCATGGAGAAAATTGTTCGTTCCAGTCCGTAACATCAAAGCTTGCAATCGAAAATGGCCTGTCCGTTAAACTTTTGACTTTTTCAAAAAGTTCCTGCACAGTTTCACCATGAGTAGAATCTTCACCCCAGATAAAAACCGGAGCATTATTGGAATTTTCGCTCGAAATGATTTTCATTTTACCTCTAAAAAGATTATATCATGGAATGAGGGGAAATTTCTTGGGCGAAACAATGGCTTTGTAGAGGCAGAGGGGGTCAGGGCCTTTCAGGATGAAAAAGAGGCATTTTGAATAGGCTCATGGTGCTCCATAAAGTCGGCAAATAAGGTGATGCACCGCATAAATTATATTTTGCGGAGTATTACTTGACTTCAATATGAGCGTGTCGTATAATTTTATTAAGATTTTGCGATGGAGATACCTTATGTTTTTTAGCTATAAAGATTGTCTCGAAAGATATACAAATGATTACTTCCTTGAAAAAGCTGTGAAAGATGGTAATCTCTACAAAGTTGAAAAAGGCATTTACTCAGACACTTCTACATGGAGAGATCTTGCCCTTGTTGCATTCAAAAACAAGAATGCAATTTTTACAATGAACAGTGCTTTTTACTATCAGGATCTTACTGATTCAATTCCTGAAAACTATTTTCTTGGCACTGATAGAAATGCCGCAAAAATTAAAGACCCAAATGTAAAACAGGTATTCTATCCAGAAGAAACATTAATGCTTGGCGTTGAAGAAAAGACAATCAATGGAACTACAATCAAGCTTTATTCTAAGGAGCGCCTACTTATTGAACTGATACGTCACAAAAATAAGATTCCTTTTGATTATTACAAAGAACTAATTTTTAGTTATAGAAATAAAATATATGACCTGGATGAAGAATGGTTTGAAGATAATGTAGGAAAGTTTCCTGCCAGCAAAAAAATAATGGATGCAATCCAACTGGAGGTATACTAATGATTAATATTGATTCCGAAATAAAAAAGACACAGCAGGAAGGCTATAGAGAAGAAGATGCAACTGCAAAAGTTTGCCAGGATATTATACTTAATGCAATAAGTCGAAGCAGTCTGAATGAAAATATAACAATAAAAGGCGGTGTTGTCATGAGAAGTATTTCACATAATGCACGCCGTGCAACTCAGGATGTTGATATTGATTTTATTCGCTATTCTCTTGCAGATGATTCAGTAAAACTTTTTGTTCAGAAACTTAATAACATTGAAGGTCTTAATATTGAGCTCTACGGAAAACTCGAAGAATTAAAACAGCAGGACTATCATGGAAAAAGAGCATATATAAAAATTACAGACTCTTTTGGGTTTGAAGTAACAAGTAAAGTTGACCTGGGAGTTCATAAACATATGGATATTAAACAGGAAGAATTCTGTTTTGACATCGCCCTTCAAAATGACAGAGTAAGTCTTTTAATTAATTCAAAAGAGCAGATGTTTACCGAAAAGCTCCGTTCTATTCTTAAATTTGGAACACGATCTACCCGTTACAAAGATATTTTTGACCTGTATTGGCTTTCAAACCAGCTTGATAAAAATGAATTGCTGCATTGCTTTGATAGTTTTATTTTCTCTGATCCTGGAATGAAGGAAAACGATATCGGAGATATTCAGCGAAGAATCAGTAAAACATTTCAAAATTCCGGTTTCAGAAAAAATGTATCAACTTCAAAGAAAAACTGGCTGGATACAGAAGATGATGTAGCCTGTGATGGGGTGATGAAATTTTTAAATAATTTATGATTATAACTTATTACATCACTATAAATATATATAAAAGTTATTTTGGGAAATCATGACAGGTTTTACCAAAATAACTTTTATTTTTGCTAGCAGAAATCTATCTTTTCCAGCTATCTTTCTGTTCTGATTTTATGTATAAATTTGTCGAATGTTCCATGATCGTAGTGATGTGGTCGCAACCTTCAGTTGATTATCTAGTTTTCTTGGGAAACAAGCAGTTTTTCAATTGCAGGTAAAATAAGTTTATCAGCCGGAAGCCATTCAACATCATACAGAGTTTTCTTATTTACCCACTTGGCAGCTTCATGTTCCAGAAGCTTTAATTCCCCAGAAACGATAGTACACAAAATGCAATGCATTGTCAGATGGAATGTTGGATAATCGTAGTCTACAACGCCGAGAATTTTTTCAGCCTTGATTTCTGTTGCAAGCTCTTCGCGGATTTCGCGGACGATGCACTGTTCGGGAGTTTCACCTGGTTCAAGTTTGCCGCCTGGAATTTCCCAGCCACCTTTGAAGTCACCGTAGCCACGCTGAGTTGCAAAGATTTCTTTTATTCCATTGTTATCACGCAGAATGATTGCGCCGGATACTGTTATTTGTTTCAAATTTATTCACCTACCTTTGTTTTATCAACATCAGTTATAAAATCATTATATAAATCAGCGGGTACGTCGGGAATTGCGAAATTCATAGTTACTGGTTCATTACCAGTTGCACTTCCTGGAACAGTTATTACTTTACCAAGATAGATAAAGTCTTGAGGAATCGATTCTACTTCTTTGAATTTTCTTACAAACAGATGTAAGTTGATATGACGATCTAAATTGTGAATGACATCTTTACCACGTTCACTGTCTTGTGTCATGTTGTTAGGTGATTGCCACTGAAATAAATTAGGAGTAATGAATTTATCGTGGTAATTGATTTCTTCACGGATATCATCAGCTTTATATAAATCGACAAAGATGAAATAGTTTGGTTTTGCACTTGTAAGTAAACCGGAACCACGGAAGGAGCTATGAATTTTTTGGTAATTACATAATGGAGCAATACTTCGCATTGAATATTTTGCGTAAAGTTTTAAGAATGGAAAAATAACTGTGTTGCTTTCTTTAACTAATCCAAAATCACGATGAAATTCATCATCATATCTTAATAAAGCATATTCAATATAATCGTTTATCCATTTACAGATTTCTTCTTTGTTTTTCGCAGAGAAAAGATTTGATACGTTCTGATTTAATGAAATTGTATTATCATCAAAGTGCATAATTATATCGGCGTAAGTTTTTGCTTCTGTAGTGTCTAAGAACTTTCCGGCTAAAAAGTTGCAGGCATTTAGGATGTTATCCTCGCTACAATAGTCAACATATTTCATTAAACTAGTTTTTATATCATCGATTGTTGTTGAATGGTTATCGCTAGCAATAAGACTTTTGATAATGCACCATTCTTCAATGCGTTTTGCTGGAAGGAGAGAATCTAAAAGTCTTATAAATGTGCCAAAAATCTTATTTTGAGAAAGCTGATTTAAAATTACGGATTCAGACGAATTAATTTCATTTTCCGCACTTGCAACAAATTCAAAATATGAATGATAGAGAAGATTTCCTTTTTTAATTTTGCTAAATACACATGGATCCAAATCTGAACTGTGTTTAATATAATCTGTCAGATAAGGCATGCGGTTTCCATTATCTTTTCTGAAAACAAAATAAGCTTTTTTCTGATTCACATCGGACATGAACTTTTCTTTATCAATCTGATTCAGAATCTGCTCTTTTACGATTTTATCAAAGTGAATAAAAGTGTCGCCTGGAATATCAATAAAGTCTGTGGCAACTTCGCGAAGACGAGTTTTCTTGTCAGGATTTGGATCTTTTGAGAAAACACTGGTCATCAGGAAAGATTTCTGATAGTTACCAATAAAGTCTAAAACAGTAAGGAATTCTTTTCCTTTAATTTTACGGAGTCCTCGACCAAGCTGCTGAGTAAACACAATTGAAGACTGAGTTGGACGAAGCATAAGAACAAGATTTACATCTTGAACATCAATACCTTCATTAAAAATATCGCGAGAGAAAATGTATTGAAGTTTAGAATCATCATCTTCCAGCTGCTGCAAATATTTCTGTCGTTCCGGAACTGAATTTTCACCAGAAAGAGCCATAGCATAACCTTCGCCAAGTTTTTTATTAAACTCATCAGCCATAAATTTTGCATGTTCAACAGTTGCACAGAAACCTAAACACTTTGCCTTGTCTCCATCATGACCATAAAACTTAATCTTTTCAAAAATATAATCTGCTCGATTACTTTGCATAAGCATACGGGCAACTTCATTAAGATATTCTTCGCCATCATCAGGAGTATGAGTAAGTTTTGAATAATCAATTCCTTCCACATCAGTAATCCCAAAATAGTGGAAAGGACAAACAAGATCTTTTTCAAGAGAATCTCGAAGTCGGATGTTTACTGCACGGTTAAAATCAAAAATACTAAAAATATCTTTTCCATCAGTTCTTTCAGGAGTTGCAGTAAGACCAAGGAGGAATTTTGGTTTAAAGTAATTTAAGATTTTAGTATAAGAATTATCTGCGGCGTGATGTGCTTCATCGATGATAATGTAATCAAATTCGTCAGGAGCAAAATCTTCAAGATGAAGGGCAAGAGTGCTTTCTGTTACAAAAAGATATTTGCTATTTTTATTTCCTTTTGAACCTTCATAGCGGTCAGAAGAATAATCAGGATTAGTTTTACCAAGAACGTTATCAAAAGATTCCTGAGCTTTAATAAGAATGTCGCCTCGATGAACAACAAACAGCGCTTTTTTAGGATTTACCTGCATTGCATCAAAAACCGACATGTATGTTTTACCAGTTCCAGTTGCAGCAATTGCTAAAGCTTTATTTTGATTCATCTTTCGCAGAGTATTCAATTTTGCGATTGCTTCGCTTTGCATTTCGTTAGGTTTAATAACTTTTTCTTCAAAGTTGAAAATATCTTTGTGTTCTTTCTGAACTTTTTTGATTCCAGCAAGATAATCACGATATTGAATTAAAAACTCATCAGAAAAATCTTTAGAGTGAGGGTCGTTCCAAAGTTCATTAAATTCTTCTAGAACAGATTTTGCGAAAACACCTGGTTCCTGATTTTCTAAAACTTCTTCATTATTGATAACATTCCATTCAACATTTTTTTTGAAAGCTGCACCAGAAATATTTGATGAACCAATTATGATTGTCCATTTTTCCTTATTGTTTTTTTCAGGATTTAAAAACAGATAACCTTTTGCATGGAACCCCTGGTCGCTGGTAGAAGTAAAAATTTTAAGCTTGATATTTTCAAAAGAATTAAGCATTTCAAGAGCTTGAGGCTGAGTAACGTTTATGTAAGTGGAAGTAAGAATCTGGCCTTTTACACCTTTATCATTTAATTCTTTAAGAAGATCCATTAAAAGTTGAACACCACTTATTCGAACAAAAGAAACACAGATTTTAAACTCAGTACAAGTAGACAGATTTTCAGTGAGGGTAGTGAGGAAGTTTTTGTTTATTTCATTGGTAATAAGCTGATTGTCCATATTTGCAGCTTATCAGGAAAATTAAGATTAGACCAGAGTACCATACGATCTACGATCATTGATATAAATTATTGAATATCCTATTTTTTTCACCATGAATGTAACGTTATTTCCAAGGACATGCGAAATTTGTGAGAAAGGTATAAACGAAGGCTTTACAAATATGGAAGGTGAATTTGTAGTTTGCAACAAATGTTTTAAAGAGTACATGGATAAAATCTTCGGAATCGGACTTTGGCGGCAGACAGAAGATGATGGAAGAGACGGATTTTATGAATATTGTGAACCATCAAATAAATCAAAGTATTATGGAACAGGCATTTTCTGGACACAATGGTAAGAAATTTCTTCTTAACTTCCCCCCATTCCATGCTATACTATTCCCAGGACCAAAACACATGAAACGCCTAACACTACTCATCTTAATTCCAATTCTCTTCTTAACTTCCTGCACCGCAAAAGAACCATCCAAAAAAGAGGCCAGTATGAATACATTTAAATCTGTTTCAATGGACGAAGGCTTAACGCTTATGGCAAGTGACAAGGACTTTGTTCTTCTCGATGTACGAACTCCCGAAGAGTTTTCATCTGGACATATTCCAGGTGCCATTCAGCTTACAAATGAAACTTTTACAAAGAAGGATGCAGAAAATCTTCTTAAAAACAAGAGTCAGACAATTTATGTTTATTGCCGTTCAGGAAGAAGATCAAAACAGGCAAGCCAGAAGTTGATTGATTTTGGATATGTGAATGTTATTGAGATAGGTGGGATTTTATCTTACGAAGGTCCGGTTGAAAAATAATTCTAATAAAGCGTATATAAAAAAAGCCCGCAAAGCATTTTGAAGTGTACCCCAATTATTGGACACTTTAACTGACGGCTTGAAAGGACTTGGTTCTGTATTGAACAGGACTGAGTCCTTTTAATTTTAACTTAATCCGTCTGTTATTATAATAATCAATGTAGTCGATTAAATCCTTTTTGAAAACTTCCACGTCAGTATATTTGTTTGGATAAAGCAATTCCGACTTCATAATTCCAAACCAGTTTTCCATAATGGAGTTATCCAAGCAATTTCCCTTGCGTGACATACTTTGAATAATGCCTTTTTGCAGAAGTCTTTCCTGATATTTTCGTTGCTGATACTGCCATCCCTGATCTGAATGAAGAATAAGATTTGTCCCATCTGGAATCTTTTCAAAAGCTTTATCAAGCATATCCATTACCTGCGCAAAATCTGGCCGCGAAGAAATGTTATAACTGACAATCTCACCATTGTACATATCAAGGATTGGGGAAAGATACAATTTGTGTTCACCAATATTTATCTGAGTTACATCAGTTGTCCATTTCTGATTTTCTTTCTCTGCATTAAAATTCCGTTGAAGGATATTAGGCGCAACTTTACCGACAGTTCCTTTGTACGAACGGTATTTTACCCGTCGTTG
>JAZUJH010000071.1:0-6818 GCA_045642665.1 Treponema sp. | reverse complement strand
TTGGCTGAATGTGCTTAATGAGCTCAAAAACCGTGGCGTGAAGGACATTATGATTATCTGTGCAGACGGGCTTTCTGGAATCAAAGAGGCAATTGCAGCAGCTTTTCCTCAGACCGACTACCAGAGGAGCATTTTTCTTGGAGACCAGGCCCTGCTCAAGGCACTTTACCTGGCAACATTCGAAGCTACAAAAAAATGGACTCAGCCAATTCATAACTGGGGACCGGCTTACGGTGAAATGTGCATTATGTACGAAGGCCGTCTGCCCGACTAATTATAAAAAAAAGACAGCCTGCTTTTTACGGGCAAGTTGTCCTTAAATCATTTGACTCTTGAAAAAAAATAAATCTTATTTTATATTCGAAGCATAAACAGTAGCTGTCAGCTGCAAGCGAGTAATTCGCACTAATCTTTTTTACCGCAGCCTACTGAATTTACAGAAAAGAGTTCACAGTCTCTTGCAAAAAAACACTCTTTATTTTGCAGTATCCGATGTTCTTCCTTCTTCCGAAACTTTCAGCCTTCTTTGCTCACTCGCATATTCTCCCGGAGAGAAGGACCTTGTGTACAGTGGATTTGATGCCGTCCGGGAAACTGTACGGGAAGTTTATGACATGTTCACCGGACTTGTAATTGACTGCGAATGCACGAGAGGAGCGGGCACGGGAAGGTATACAAAATTTGTTGCAGCAATTCCCTGCTATTACGGAGCGGAACGTGCACTGAAAATTCTTAAGGCAATGGGAAAGGATAAATTCGTACGCGGGGAGTGGAATCTTAGTTCCTCCTGCGGAACAGGTGACAGAATAAAGTCCCTGTGTTCCATACTTTACAGGAGCCGTCCCTTTGACTTTGATTTCCGGAATGATACGGGCAAAGAATTCGTGGAGGTGGTTAAGCGGCTGAAGATTGACGAGAAACGTCTCTATGAATTTGCTATGTACACAGCCGCTGGATTCCATTCATAAGCGAGTATCTCAGGATGCCGGGCCGGATTCGGGGTGCAATGGAAGACTGAATTTTTGTTGCGGGGACATCGATACGGAATGTTCGCCGGGAAGCTGAGGACAGCGGTCATAAGGAAAGGCCGTTATTGATCTCATGACAAAAGCTTATCCTTGATGGAATTTTTTTTGGGGGCGTGTTACAGTAACCTTATGAGCTTTAGGAGAATGAAGAGAATATTTCTGTTCCTGCTGGCATGTCCCGTGTTTTTTCTTGTGATGTCGTGCGACGGTTCTGCTGAATACACTGTTACCGTGACGAACCAAAATCCGGCAGCATATTTCATTGCCGTGCGGAGGGATGATGACAGCGGTAGTGATTTCATTGGCTATATAAACCAGAATGAGTCGAAGGATTTTAAATTTGAAAAGGGCACTGTCATTCGTCGTGTTGAATTTTATTCAGGCATGGACCCTAAAACCATGCGCCAGGTACTCCGCATGACTTATGACAGGGAAATCTGTTCTGACACGGTTCTTCTTCTTGGGGACGGAAAAGTTTCCAGAAGATAGAACCAGAACGAGTCCTCCAGAGAAATTGGTTCCAGGCTGAAAGTTTTTCTGGGAATTCGTACTTTGACCTGTTTTCCGTCTATATTAATGGTATCTCCGATTATTCCTGGCAGGATGACTTTAGGAGCAGAGGGCTGAGGACTGGCGAGGTTCCTGGTGCATGGTTTCTGGGAACGTCTCCGGGAGATGCAGTTTTGCGGCGGAATATCAGCAGAAGAATATCTGAGCGGGAGGAATGCATTCTGCGTATGCTTTATATCCAGGGTTTCAAATTGTCTGTCAGTTCAGGAACCTGAAGAAGCTTTTCCCGGGCACGAGTGGTTTGCTGAGAACTTTGTTCTTACGGACGTGCAGGAAACGAGGGACCGTATGAATTCTGTTTTTCCTACAGGCCGCATAAACGTAATGATAGTAAGTTCACTGTGCACCGTCTATGCTCTGGGAGGTACGGATTCTGTAGAAAGGATAGTCATTAATCCTTGCATGAAGACGGCATTGAGACTGTTCCTGCCTGGCAGGAAATGGAGAAGGGTCTTGGGGATGCTTACAGTGAAGTGCGGCAGTGCTGCTTCGGGATATTCGGAAACCATGACGGGCTTTTCTCTTACAGGAAGCACTCTGATGAGTTTTAAGGTGAAATGAACATTGGTATGAGGAAATCTTTTCTATGACAGGGGATTCTCTTCCTTCGCGGAGGATGATGAGATTGTTCGGCATATCTTAAAATTAATATGGAAGCATCTTGTATAATGGCTTCGAGAATAGATTTTGATGAAAAAATTCTTAAAATGTGTTAGACTAGTTGTAGTGAAAAAAAATAACTGATTTAAGAGGGGTAGATTATGAGTGAATATTTCAGCTGTCCTGTAATCACTATCAGCCGTGAATACGGTGCAGGCGGCAGACATATTGCCAGGGCTCTTTCCGAAAAGCTCAACATCCAGTGGTATGACCAGGACTTCGTTAAGGAAGCTGCAAGGGACAGCGGTTTTTCAAAGGAGGAGATAGAAATAATCGACGGAAACGTGAAGGATCTTCCTAAGAACATTATTGATGTCATAATGAATGCGGCGGTCACCTACAATGCGAAGCAGGACAAGCTTTTTGAAGTTCAGAAGCAGGAAGTCCTTAAGCTTGCTGACCATCCCTGCATTATTCTCGGAAGGGCAAGCAACATTATTCTCAGGGAGGCGGGGGTAAAAACTTTTGACGTTTTCCTTTACGCTGACTACGAGCACCGCAGGAAGACAATTGAAGCTATAGGTGAAGCGGGGGACGCTGATCTCAGGAAGTTCATTGACCGCCGTGACTCTATGCGCAAGAACTATTACAAGCATTACACCAGGCATAACCACGGTGACTGTATGGATTATAACCTGTGTCTTGATACCGGAGTAATCGGAGTAGACCGCTGCGTTGATATTATCGCAAGCATCATCGGTGACATAAAGAGTTCCGCTTCCGAGTAGTTTCTGCCGTACCTTGTACCCTGCACAAAATTTAGTGCAGGGATTTTTTATCTGGCCTTCAGATTTGCAATTTCTGGTGGTCCCAAGAATTTATTTTCCGCAATTTTTCTTCCATAAATATGTCCTTAAATATGTCCTTACGTTCTTGTATTTCCTGTCCTTTTTTTTTGATTTTATTTGGATTTCTGTAAAAAAATGGAAGATGTTAGTTGACACTAACCTGGAATTAGTGTATGCTAACTTTCAGATTGTAGGTTAGCCGCTGCTAATTTATATGGGAGGTGGATATGAATTTGCTTGAGTCCGTTCCTGAAACGGAATACAGGATTACCGATATTTTTTCAGATGATGATGAGTTCAATTCTTTTCTTCTTACTCTGGGATGCTATTCAGGGGAGACTGTGACTCTTATTTCCCGCAAGAAGAGCAGCTGCACTATAAGCGTGAAGGATGCCCGTTACAACATAGATTCAAATCTTGCGGAAGCTATTCAGGTGACGGCTGTCTGAACGGGCGGAACACAATTTTTTTTAACCAAAGAGTTAGATGTAGCTAACAAGGAGATAATTTAAAATGCGTATTGCTTTGACCGGAAATCCTAATTCCGGAAAGACGACAATGTTTAATGCTCTTACCGGACGTAATGAGCATGTCGGAAACTGGGCCGGAGTTACTGTTGACAAGAAGGAGTGGACCGTGAAGCCTGAGTATTCAGGAAACAGGGAAGGCATCATTGCTGTGGATCTTCCCGGTGCTTATTCCATGAGCCCCTTCACGACTGAGGAAAGCATCACCTCGACATTCGTAAGGAAGGAGAATCCGGATGCAATCATAAATATTGTTGACGCAACAAACCTGAGCCGCTCGCTGTTCTTTACGACGCAGCTTCTTGAACTTGGAATACCTGTTGTCATTGCACTTAACAAGAGCGATGTAAATGAGAAGTGCGGCACAAAGATTGATGAGAAGGTGCTCTCTGAAAAGCTGGGCTGTCCTGTAGTCAAGACAGTTTCCACTTCGGCGGACGGACTGAAGGATGTTATTGCAGCCGCCGTTTCTCTTGAGGGCAGAAAGCAGAAGCCTGTTTACATTCAGAAGGCGGTTGATGTCACTGACCGTGCCGCAGTTGAAGCTTCTGATCGTGAACGCTTTGAGGTCATAAAGAAGATAGTTTGTGATGTTGAAGTCAGGAAGGTTCTTTCCAGGGAAGTATCTGTAAGTGACAGAATAGATAAGGCTGTTACTCATCCTGTCCTGGGGCTTTTCATCTTTGCCGCAGTAATGTGGCTTGTCTTCTACATCTCCCAGGCGGAGAGCCCCATAGGACTGGGAATCTGGCTCAGCAATCTTCTTGCGGGCTGGATTGATATGTTCAAGGAATTTGTTGCCGGAAAACTTGAGAACGCGAATCCGATTCTCAATGCAATCCTTGCTGACGGAATCATTGGCGGTGTAGGTGCTGTCGTGGGATTCCTTCCGCTTGTCATGGTCATGTACTTTCTTATTGCTCTTCTTGAGGATTGCGGATACATGGCACGTGCGACAGTTGTCCTGGATCCTATTTTCAAGCGCGTGGGCCTTTCAGGAAAATCGGTTATCCCGATGGTAATCGGAACCGGATGCGGTGTTCCTGCAATCATGTCTTGCCGCACAATCAAGAATGAACGTGAACGCCGTGCAACTGCAATGCTCTGTACTTTCATGCCGTGCGGTGCAAAGCTTCCTGTCATTGCCCTGTTTGCAGGTGCTTTCTTCCCTGAAGCTACATGGGTCGGACCTGTGATGTACTTTGTGGGAATAGGACTTATTCTTCTTGGTGCTCTCCTGATCAAGGGCATCACCGCTGCAAAATTCAGGAAGAACTTTTTCATCATAGAGCTTCCTGGATACAAGGTACCTTCGTTCAGGTTTGCGTTCAAATCCATGCTGGAACGCGGAAAGGCTTACATTGTCAAGGCGGGAACAATTATTCTTCTTTGCAATACCGTTGTGCAGGTCATGGCAACCTTCACTCCCGGATTCAGGGTTGCAGCCGAAAACGGAGAGGATTCAATACTTGCAGCAGTTGCGGGACCTTTTGCTTATCTTCTTGTTCCTGTTGTGGGCTTTGCCTGCTGGCAGCTTGCTGCAGCAGCGATTACAGGTTTCATTGCAAAGGAGAATGTAGTAGGAACATTGGCGACTGTTTTTGCCATGACAAGTTTCATTGATACTGAGGAACTTGAAATGCTGGAAGGTGCAGGCGGAGATGTTGCAATGATTATGGGGCTTACAAAAGTTGCGGCCCTTGCATATCTTATGTTCAATCTCTATACACCTCCATGCTTTGCGGCGCTCGGCGCAATGAGAAGTGAAATGAGGTCAGGAAAATGGTTCTGGGGCGGAGTAGGATTTATGCTCGCGACAGGTTATATTGTAGGCTTCCTTGTATTCCAGTTCGGAACCCTGTTTACGACAGGTAGCTTTGGAGCAGGATTCATAGGAGGTCTGGCATTTACCCTTGCCTTTGCTGCACTCTGTGCATTTCTGTGCGCAAGGGCAGGACAGAATCTGAGAAAGGAATACGGAAAAGCTTAGGTATCCCGGAAGGACCTGAAAAAAATATGGAGGAATAAATTATGGCGACCGGAATTGCGCTGGCACTTATTATAGTTTCCGTGTTGATTGCAATCATTACAATAGTAAAGAACAGGGCCAGGGGAAAATGTACCGGCTGCCCTTATTGCAACGGATGCAGCGGACATAAGAAATAAGGAAAACATAAACCTGATGCGGGGATCGTCTTCAGAAAGAAGGCGGTCCTTTTTTTTGTAGTCCGTCAGACAAATGTTCAACGGCCCTGTCCCTTGGCATGCGGACTAGAACAGTTTGACATATTGATGTAGAATACCTTGCAGCGGGTCAGATGATTTCCGGTTGTCTGGCAGTAACGGAGGAAATGTTATGGAACAGGAAATAGATTACAAGGATTTTGTTCTCCTGAGGAAGACTGGAATAAGGATCCGTGAAGTTGTGTCTGCAGCTGATGCGGCTGATATTATTTTTAGGAATGTATGCGGATATTTTCCGGAGAACCTTACGGTCAATTATTTTACCGTAAGATGCAAGCAGACCTGGACAGCTGAATATGTGGAGCAGATTGCGGCCAATCTTCAGAACGTTGAATGGCTTTTTGCAAAGGCTTCGCTAAGTGAAAGGGAAGTTCCTAACCTGTGGATTGATTATAATGACAGGCTTTCATCTGAGCAGAAGGGGATAATCAGGAACAGTATCCTTGAATGCAGCAACAGCAGATATCTTTTTATGAAGGAACTTACTGAGAAGTGCGGCCGTAAGATTTATAAGGCTGATGTCACACGCATTCTTGATGCAATGACTGCTGAGTATGGGAAGGGAAAATATTCTTTCAGCAGTAAGGCTGGAGGATGCTTCAGGATTAACGGATTCAGGAAATAGTTCCGCATAGCCTGGGCAGTCCCATGAAAATTTGATGCTCGGCTGCTAACTGATTTTGAAGGGGGCATGATAAAACTGTTAACAGGCATGCGGTATTGTGATATGCTGAAGTGATTCTGCGGAACCCGGACATTAGTTCGTTGTTTTTAGTAAGGATACAGATTCTTGTAAAGGAGGTATGATAAAACAGTAAACGGGCATGCGGTATTGTGATACGCTGATTAAGATTCAGCGGGATTGTGTCAAGATTTGTTCGCGATTTCACTGAAAAAAGTCATGCAAATCAGGCCGCTTTCTGCTCCTTTTCCCATTCAATTTTTTGTTCACGAAGAGTTTCTGCACTGATGTAACTGGCACCAGTAAGATGGTCTTCGCT
>JAZUJH010000070.1:0-2088 GCA_045642665.1 Treponema sp. | reverse complement strand
ATGAAGATTGTTCTTTCGGGAACTGATTCATTAGGCTTTTATTTTGCGGAAGGTCAGGAACTTTACGACCGTGCAATAACAATCCACACAACAGTCATTCCTTACAGGGAACATTCAAGACTTCTTGGCATTACAGACATTAATGAATACATCCGTTATGGTGGAACACTTAAAGCCGGTGAACTAGATTTTGAAAATGCAGAACTGAACACGGAGGAAGCTTCTTTCCGTGATGATGAATCTGCAAGACGTTATATTGATACTGCTATCTGCAAGAACATTCAGCACAGTTTAAGATGCTATGAAAACGGACGCTACTTCCGTCATCTTCGTGAGCTTTACGAAAAAAATGAACTTACAAATGCTATCAACAGAATTATTGAGGATGAAAATCATGAGTTTACTGTTGATGTAATTACAAGTGTATTTAAGAGTCACGATTTACATTCAACAGCCCAGATGCTCCGTTCTGCCCGTGATGAAGAAAAACGAACAGATGTTCTTGATGATATTGATACAACAGTCATCATGGATACCCTTAAAAAAATCCTGGACATTAAGGAAAAAGAAGAACAGGAAATTGGTGTAACTGAAGTTCATGTGAATGAAATAAAGCAGTATCTCAAACATCTTGATTTGACTGAAACTCTGGAAATTGACTTCATTCAGGGTAGCCGTGAAGAGTATACAATTTTTACTCAGCCGGGAATGCGTTTCTGTCAGGCACAGGCTCTGGTTTATTCTTTGATGAAGGATGACCAGATAAAGAATCTTGATGCTAAAACAATCCAGCTTATTACAGACAAGATTATTGAAGGTGTGCTTGGTCACATGCTGGAAGATATTGTGATTTTTGAAACTAAACGCGAACTTGCAAAAAATTCCCGAAGTAAAAAAAAGAGCGTATATAAAATCCGCTTTGAAAATCACGAATATGACATGCTGGTTTATGATACAAACACAAACACCTGTGAGGCTTACGAAATCAAGCACACAACAGAACCGTTCCCAAATCAGTACAGGCACCTGGTTAACGAAGACTTTGTGCAGGCAACAGAAAAACGTTTCGGACAGATTACAAAACGCTGTGTTCTTTACAGAGGGAAAACTTATACAGAAGAGAACGGCATTGAGTATAAAAATGTGGAAGAATATCTGTGTGAGTTAGGGGAGTAGAGATAATCAATGGAATTTTTAATAAAAATACCTTCTTGACTCCTTGAATTTAAGTAATCTTTACTATATTATTTATACAACTTTTGAGTGCAATGGGGCCCTGACATATAAGTCGGGGCCTCTTTTTTTTGAACAAGGGCGTTCTGATTCATTACGAGTCAGAGCGCCTTTTTGTTTTCTGGAGGTGCCTATGGAAACTATGGATTTATTGAATCACACAGACACTGTAAATGAACTTCTTGCTCGTTACGGCGTTAAGTTTGGTATTTACAAGAACAACGTTTTTAAAGAACAGCTTTTTCCATTCGATGCAATTCCCCGCATAATTGAAAAAGCAGAATTTGATTATCTTGAAAAAGGTCTTAAGCAGAGAGTTGTGGCTCTAAACCTGTTTCTGAAAGATATTTACGGTGAGAAACGAATTGTAAAAGATAAAGTTGTTCCTGAAGATTTTATTTTTGCTTCCAGCGGTTATATGGTGGAATGCGAAGGCGTTGTTCCTCCAAAAGGAATTTTTTCTCATATTTCTGGAATTGATCTTGTTAAAGGAAAGGATAATCAGTGGTACATTCTGGAAGACAATCTTCGTGTTCCTTCTGGTGCTTCTTACCCAATGATTGCCCGTGATCTTTGTCGTCGTTCAAGTCCAAAAACTTTTCATGATGCAAAGCTTGAAGACAACAGAAACTATGCATCACTTCTGCGCCGTACAATGGACAATGTAAATGCCGGTGGTCACACAGTAATTCTGACTCCGGGAAGATTCAATGCTGCATACTTTGAACATTCATACCTTGCAGAACAGACAGGTGCTCATCTTGTAAACGGTTCAGAGTTGATTGTAGAAGATGACAAACTTTACTTCATTACAGCAAGCGGAAAACATGAAAGAGTAGGTGCGGTTTACCGCCG
>JAZUJH010000069.1:0-4996 GCA_045642665.1 Treponema sp. | reverse complement strand
GTATTTACCTGGTTCCAGTCACCATATGCCCATGCGGCTGTTACGGTATTGTTCTTGAGAGAATCGTTTCCAAACTGTGACTGAATTGCTTTGTAGTCACTCATATTCTTTGCAAAACTGTACAATGAATTTCCAAGGTCTATTCCACCCTGTCCAACACTCATTGTAATACCTTTGCGTCCTATGTTCAACTCCAGCATTCCAACGCCACCACGCTTATTCATATTCTCAATGGTCTGCATGAAGGTATTGTTAATCTGTCCTGTTCCGTTGTTTCTTGCTATCATTGAGCCGGCAAAATCAAGAAGTGCTCCTGCATTGGCAATATTAAAGGTTATTCCTCCCATGCTGTCATAGGCTCCACCCATAATACTTCCAAAGCTCATTTCTTCTTTATTGCTTATTGCTTTTCCAACTTCAAATCCGGTGTAAACTGCATATTCTGCTGCCTGTCCTGCAAGTGACGAACCTATTCCTATAAGACTTGAATACAGCTTTTTGTTTACTGCACGGTTAAGAACATCATTTTCAGTTGCATTTTTTGGCAGTGAATTCAACTTATTATTTAACAGTCCTGATGTAAGTGACGATGCTGCAGTAGACGCAAGACTGGCATAGAATCCTGCTCCAGTAAACGTCTGGTTCATAAAATTCTCGCCGTTAAACCACTGGTCGGTTCCAATCTTTGTTAAATCAATGTTGTCAATGAATGCACTTCCCAGCTGGTTTGCAAGGTTGCCGCCCATGGCTATTCCTGTGTCTGCCAGTACCTTTGTAAAGCCTTCTAAATTTCCTGCAAGGTTGCTGAGTGCTCCTGTTCCTGCCCCAATAGCTGCCGAAAGTCCCTTCTTTGCCCACTGTTTTGCAATGGTCTGTGGGTCCTGATAGCCAAAGGTTAAGTCGGTTACTGAGAATATAATGTCGTCTACGTATGCTACCCAGTTGTAGCCCGGAATCTGGCTTACTATGTCACAAACTATGTCGGCAATTCCACGTACGCTTGGTGCTTTAAACCATGAGCCTGTGTCATCCCAGAGTCTTTGTTCATAGAATGCTTTACTAAGGTCGTTAAGTCCCGAATTTTCTACGTACTTATTCCAAAGGTAATCTCCGTAGATAAGGCCCATCTGTCCGCGGCCTTCTCCAATTATGTTTGCGTCTTTGCCGTCTTCAATATTAAAGTCAGACTTAAATACAGGTGCGTAACCTATCCACTGGTTTATTGCTCCGTCTTCTATCTGGGCGTAGGTTGAATTAAGCCTGTCAAGTTCCTTTATCTGATCCTGACTTAATTTTTCTGTCTTTTCAAGTTCAGTTTTTCTTGCAACATCAGCTTTTGTTTGAGCAGAACTGTCATCAGCTTGCATTTTGGCTGCTGCTTCTTTGTATGAGTCAAATGCTGCATTTACGTCAAATTCTTTTAAGCTTGAGCGTTTTACATTATAGGTTATGGTTTTTCCGTCTTCATCGGTTTTTCCAAATACCTTTTCTGCCCAGTCTTTTACTTCCTTCATAGCCAGCAATATTGCCTTTATTGTGTCGTTGCCTTCTGTTCCCTGTACCAGTGTTCCTATTGTTGGCCTTTCAATTGTAAAGTCCTGGTACACATGGATTGACTGGCTGCTCTTTATTGCTCCTGCTATTGTTGAGCCGGTTATGGCTGTTCTTGTTATTGCTGTGTCACTTACGGTATAGCCGTCTTCTCTTGCAAGACTCTTTTCCATTTCCTTCATGGATTCATTCTTTGCATTAATGCTTTCCATGTACTGTTCTATGGTTTGTTCGAGCTGAATGCGGGCCTGCTGTTCGCTTAAATCTGCAGCTACCTTTTCGTATTCTTCCTGCATCTTGGCACTGGCGCTTTGTACTTCCTTATAGAGGTTCAAGCTGTCTACAGAAATTTCACTTCCGTGTCTTGCCTGCTGTAATCCTGTTCCAATTGCATTTACTTTGTCTTCAATGCTTGTAAACAATGCATTAAGTCCGGTGCTTGCAAAAAGGTTATTTACGTATGCATCTGTTCCTTCTGCCAGTTCTGTATTTTTCTTTTCAAACTTTGCGGCAAGGGATGCTTTATCCTTTGTGCGTGCAAGTATCTGCTGGAGGTCTAAGTCTGAACCTGCTACGGTCTGTTCCCATTTTCCCTGGGTTACTGCCATATACTGGGCTGTGATCCAGTTTTTCTTGTCGTTAAGGAATTCATTATAGTTTGCCTGCCACTGATCAAGGGCTTTTTTACATTCAGCTTCGTATTCTGTTTTCCACTGTCCCTGGGCTGCGTTAAGGGAACTGAATGCTTTTGCCCATTCACTTTCTGCAGACTTCATTATTCTGTTTAATGTAATGTTGTACTGTTTTTGCTGTTCCTCTACGTCTGTTAACAGAAGCTGTAATTCATCTCTCTTAGCCTTTTCCTTTGCAATTATGTCGGCATTAAGTACGTCTGAATACAATGACTGAATTACTGACATGTTTATTCCAAGGTATTCATCTGTTCCCCTTGAATAATTAAGGTAGAGTCCTGTAGGGTCAATCTGCTCATGAATCTTCATAAGGTCATTTTTATATGAATTATAGCGTACAGAGCCTTTTCCCCATGCAGCTTTTGCAGCTATTTCCATGTCTGCATAAACATCTTCACCATTTGCAGCTCTTTCTACAAGGTCATCAAATTTGACTGTGTTTTCATTAAGGGTTGCTGTAAGTTTTTCTACAACACTCTTTACTGCGGCATCGGACTGAGTTTGCTTTCTTTCATAATAATTTGTTACAAGGGTTAATGCTGTTGCAAATGCACCCGGATTTACATTTGTTTCTTCTACAATTTTGTCGTAATCTTCTTTAGTAATAAATTCATTGAGAGCCAGCTGTTTTACAACTTCATTCTTTTCACTTATCTGATTATATGCCTTTTCAAAATCCTCATATTCCATTACGTAATCTGGTTTTGGTTCTTCTTCTTTTCCGTAAAGCATCACATTGAGAATTTTCTTTTCTTTTTCAAGATCATTGCAAACAGTCTTGTATTGAGTAGAAATACTAGTCATATTTTCTTTCTGTTTAGATATATTTTTACCTAAATTTTCACGAATTGGATTAACATATGTATCTCTAACATCACCTAATGCAATTGCTCCATATAAACTAGTACCTGCTGCTACAGAAAATCCAGCAGCCATAGAATACAATAGAGGTGCTAAACTTACTGTAAATATGTTACAAGATGCTAAAATTGCACTAGCAAGTGTTGTTGCTGCTAAAGCTGTATTTACACCAAAAGAAATATATAAAGCTGTACTTGTATCAGAAACATCCTCTACAATTTTATCCAAAGATCTTTTCTGAAGATAAGTAGTTGCAATACCTAAATAATTATGTCCACTTAAATAATTATCTTTATACAATAAGTAAGCCGCCATATCTTCTTTTAAAGAAGTGTCATTCATTACTTCATTATAAATATTATGCAAGTCACCATATAAAAATTGAGTGTATTCACTTAAGAAATTATATGTGTGCATTTTAGGTGGTATTCCTACACTATTTTCAGTTATTGATAAATCCTTATAATCTTCTGGTTTATTTTCTTCACCAGAATCATCATTGGTATTGGTTTTAGCAATTTCTTTTGGAGATCTTTCCCATCTATAGTAAGTAGTAACATTTCCTTCAGAATCAGTGTTTGTATATTTCTGCAAATAAACCGAAATGCCCTTGGAAAGCATTTCATAATACATGGCAGCAACAATTACTTTATTAAGTCTGTCCTGATCATTTGTAAACTTTTTGATCCAGTCTAAAGCGTCTTTCTGACTTACTTTTGTTTCTACAATGTTGCCGTAAGAATCCTTAGAACTTTCTTTTTTATCAAAATAATCATCAGTTACATCAGCAGCATCAGATTCAGATTTCAATACAATCTTGTATTCGCCGTTAACATTAATAACTTTTACAAGCTCTTTTACAGGGTCAAGAAGTTCAATTTCATCAGTAGATTTATATGTAGTAATCAACTGTGCTTCAAGAGAATCTTTTTTTGCCTGAAGTTCTGCTACCTTCTGCTGCTGAGCAATAACAGATTCCTGAACAGCAGTCTTTACTGCAATAGATTTATAATACTGAGACGCTGCATTTTTATATGCAGATATTGCTTCTGTATACTCTTCATTATCAATTGAATAAGTGCCGTCTTCATTATAAATGCCATAATCTTTGTCTTCAGAATTATTATCACCCTTAATAATCTTTTCAAGAATACTAATGGCAGCTTCATGAGCATTTACTTTTACCTTAACAATTTTAAGACGTTCCTGAGGAGTTTTATATTCTGTTTCATCTTTAACTTCTGTTCTTACATAAGCATTTTCTGCCCATTCATGAATTTCAGACTTTGCTCTGTAATCTACTCTGGCATCATTATAAGTTTTATAGGCTGCATCGGCCTGTTTAAGAAGTTCATTGTATTCATTACATTTTTGTACGTATGAATCATATGTTTCATTATATGTTTTTAAAGCAGTTTCATAGGCAGTTTTCTTTTTATCCATTTCTTCCTGACCTTTTGAAACGCCATTAATTCTTTCTTCTACTGAATCAAGATTTACGTCTATCTTTTCAAATACTGCATGAATACTGTTAATTGTGTTAAGACGACTATTTACATATTCGCTTAATGGAATTTCCTGTAAAGAAATTTCCTGAGAAAGTTTTTGTAAATCTTCATTTTTGTTCGTTACAGAATATGTTCTGATTCCCTTTTCATCAGTATTTTTATCTGTAAAATAAGCTTCATAAATATTTGTTAAATCAAGATTATCAGTTAAGCTTTCAATTACATATTCCTTAACATTTTCCTTATTTTTTATTTTTTGAATAATTGTATCCTGATATAAAGTATTTTCATAACGATACATCTGCAAAAGGTTGTTATACTGAATATTAAATGACAAATCATCTATTTCTTTTGACTTTACGTCAATTAAATTCTTAATAAATG
>JAZUJH010000068.1:0-5252 GCA_045642665.1 Treponema sp. | reverse complement strand
TCCACATACACTCGGCTCTTGCCTTTTGTCATGTCATACAGAATTTCAAGGCGATTTTTAAGCAGTTCCGTTTCTTTAGTCAGATGATCAATATGACCATCCATCATCTGTTTTACTGATTCCATGCTTCTTATTTTAACCTAATTATTTAGGTTTTTTAACAGTCCAAAATTTGGACTGACACCGTCCAGAATTTGGACCCAATATTATAGCTAATAATATAATTTAAAATATAGCAGCAGCATTAAGGCTTTCCAAAATATTTAGGTTTAGGGGATGATTATTTTTCATGAGATATTCAAATATTTCTAAGAAATCTATCTGATATATCCTGGGGAAGTGTCCCCAGACCCCACCTACCGCGGTGATGCTTCGCATCACTCTTGCCCTACATGATTTTTCAAAAGAATTTTTTAACTTTCTAAAATTTTTAAAAGAAACTTCCATAACGTTCTTGAAGGTTCAGGTGGTGAATTAGGCAAATTCCGCTCCCTCGTACTAACTTCAAAATGACAAGTTAAGAAGCGTTCTGAGAGTTGAGAATATGCCAGAAGGAATTCATAACGTCCTCGTTAGGACAGTATGGAGCCATCAGGCGTCAATCATCTATTCCGGATCTATACGGTCTTCCTTCATGATTGGCAGACATAACTTTATCGGCTAAGGTTTAGCCGCAATGCTCAGCGCTTTATGCCGTTCTCCGCACGCTGTTAAGAAACTAGATTGGATCCAGGTAGCGTAAGGGATACTCCTCGCTTTGTCGTTAGGATCAAATACATACTTTTAAGATTTCTGTCAGATCAGGTCCCACCCTGCCCTGCTAATTCCACCACCCATCGCATTGTTCCCCTCTGTGGATGTTCTGAAGCTCGTTTCTCCGACGGTCTGATGTGGATAAGAAACTTGCAGCTGCTTCTTATGACGTTTTCTACAGCCTGTCTGTCAGTCTCGTTTCGTCATTACGGATTATCCTGACAGAAAATCATTGGCTATAAGATAACCTAGAAAAAATAATCCTGCTTGAGTTCAGGACCTGATGCTTATAATCAATTGCGGAAAACAAAACCACTTAATTCCTTGTAATACCTATATTTACAAACAACACTATCAACGTAAAATGTGGGAATTTAAACGTAAAATATTGGTCATCAACGTAAAATGTGGGAATTTCGCATATTTTTCATCAACGTAAATTATGGGAATTCTGCATTTTATCAACGTAAAATGTGGGAATTTTGTTATTTTTTGCTTGCTGCAGCTTCAATCTTTAATGCTCTATCGCCGGAATATTTTTTATATTGCTCCAGGTATTCACAAAAGAATGAAACTTTTATCTTACCGTTCTCAATCCATTCCTTTACGGAAAGATTAGGATCTGCTTCAATCTCGATAAGATAATTCTTCGTTTCTTTTTCCTTCTCGTTAATTTCATTTATGCTATCAACGATTGGCTTTTTTATATCTCGTGCAGGATTTGGAGATTCTTCTGGTAATGCAAGACGCTGTTGTAAAACTTTCATGCTGAGAGTGAAAAATCCGTTATCTGCAATTTCTCGGTTTTTTATCCTGGCGAAATAAAAGAGAGCTTCTGCAAGATCAAAACTTCTGTTTGTCAGAGAATACAAATACTTTGGTGTAATTTCATAATTCGGAATAATGAAGTTCCAGTCGTTGTCTGTTTCAAGATCAATCTGACAGATATTGTTCCTGATGGATGCCTTTCTGAATAAATGGCCGTAAGCCCACTTAAAGTTTTCTTCCCTGGCCCCCTTCCCTCTTTTCATCTCACCTTCAATGGCAATATCAACAAGAGCCTTAGAACCTGCCTTGAATCCTGTTCTAGCGGATTCGATGGATGTATAGATACCTGCATTTTTCAATTCATCAAGACTGAACTGAACTTTATCGTTATAGAGTTTCTTGTTTGAAAACGCCTGCTCAGAAATCTTTGTCATAACAAAACGAAGTATTTTTTTTGCCGGCTGTGGAAGCTTCTTTGTTGACTGAAAAAAAAATGTCAATTCAGTTATGTAGTCATCGGTTTCCTGACGGACCTTTATCTGCCCTTCTTCCACGTTCTCAATGACTTCAAACTTCTTGTTGCCTTTTGAAATAAGCTTCTGACGTTCTTCCATCAGCTTTACATTGGACTGATTGGCCATTGTCTTCTGCATAAGATCAATAGGGACACTGCTTGGAGTATGTTCAAACGGTTCCTGACGGTCTACAGGTCTGTTTGTTTCAGGATTCTCAAAAGTCGATAACTGGTGAATTTCATCTTTAGCCATTAGTTTTTCTTCTCCGAAAGTTCTTCTTTGATTTCCTCGATGTAGATCTTATATCTCTTCACAAAGTTATTTAGTTCCTGATCTGTAAATTTCTTGCCAGATGCAACCCACTCTTTGTAGAGTTTTGACTCATATCTGAATAATTCATCATCCTGAATGTGAGAAAAAATATCAAAATTCAACACCTTAAAATATTTATCAATTTCAGGAGCAACAACCCTTGTTAATCCTAATACCTCATTCATTTCTTCAATGTAGTCTGCAGTTGCTTCAACAAAAAAATCTTTTATATCACCAAATGGAATCTTGTAAAGTTTTTCAACAATGAGTAAATACTCCATACAGCTTTCAAAATCCAGTAGTGCTGAATCAATGAGCCTGTATGCTTCCTCGGTTTCTTTAACCTGATCAGATTGTTCGAAATTAGAAAAATTGAGGAGAAGCTCATTTATCTCAGAAACGAACACTTCCTTCTGATCATCTTTTATGTATTTTTTGATATGCAAGGCTCTCCTCTCAAAGTCCTCTGCCCTGCCGATCTCACGCAATGTGTAAATAATTCTGTAGTATCCGCTCAAAAACTGCTGCAGATAGGCCTGATAACGGTCATAAACTGCAATTAAAACATCATGAATGTCCGCATAGTAATTAAAAACCTTTTTTTCATCAGGTGATAATTCATAATAGGCATCATTCAGCATTTCCTGAGTGTAGTTATGTTTAGTTTTTTTGTTTTTATTCCAGCACTTAATATCCTTAACCGTTGTTTCAACAAAAAGTTTTCCAATGTCTTTACCGGTCGGATATTTCTTTCTCAATAACTCGCTGATTGAATCTGCCATAAAAACCTCAAATTTCGCTTAATTTCACGTTAGACGTAAATTACACTATTTCATCAAAAAAGACGCTTCCAGGGCCTTCCCAGAGCCTCTAACAGCCTATTTTCTAGCCAGTTTAGCTGATACAGTTTCTCTCAATCCTGACTCTGTTAATTCCAGGTTTCCGCTCATTATTTCACGGTAAATGTAGTCCAGGCACATTCTTGTTCCTTTTGCCAGAGAATAACCTGAACTTCCGAATAACTTCTTGTATTCGTCATACTGATTCTTAGGAACATTCAAGGTGAGCATCTGCACATCCTTTGATTTTTCCTTCTTGGATTCTACTGCAGATACTTCATCCGCCATATTCTGTGAAACAATATTTAATTTTTCTGCACCTGCTGCGGCAACAGCCTGCAGTTCCAACTGTGATTTACTTGGTTTCAATGTTCCTGCCATATCTATTTCTCCATGATTGTTGCTAGTAACTGATCAAACACTTCCTGAGTGTCCTTTTTCATGCCGATTTCCTGTAAAGCAACTTTTTTGAGTTCTGCCTTTCGGAAAGATTCATCATTCGGAATGAAGTATGTTTTGCTTGGAAGATTTTCAATTGATGGGAGCAGGGCCTTCTGAACGGCCTTTGACTTCTGATACTGATTAAAAATCAGCTTATTACATAATGGTTTTTCGCTTCTGCCTTTGAGTTTTGTTAAAAGCTGATAAAAGTCTACAAGTCCATCGATTGAGGTCTGTGCAATCTGCAGAACCGGAACAATTTCATCTGAACAAAGCATAACTTTCTTGTCGAGTTCCGAGTAAGAAGGGGGCATATCAAAAATAAGATAGTCAAACCCAAGTTTCTGAGCATCTTCGACCAGGTAATTCAAGGAATCTCTGTTTTCAAGTTTTCCGGCTTCTGTTGTGGCCCAGTCATTAAGCTTTCCTTTCTCTGAAATCTTTTTTGATGGAGCAATGAAAAGATTGTCATAACGAGTGTTATAAATGCATTTTTCAAGGCCAATAGTGTAGTCTGCCAGATAATCTGCAATTTCATTCTGAATTTCAGTTCCGTTCAAAAATTGAGAGGAGAGGTTCCCCTGAGAGTCTGTATCGACCATGAGAACTTTTTTTCCTTTCAGGATCAATTCACAAGAAACGGCTCCGGTTAAAGATGTTTTTCCAACACCGCCTTTGTGGTTATAAAAACAAATTGTGTACATCTGAAAATCCTCCAAAAATGAACTTTTCAAAATTTAGTATATCACACAATTTTTTATTGTGCTAGTAATAATATCATTTTACTAGCACACACGCTATTATTTATAATATTATCGGTAATATTATTTTTATATTATTACTAGCATTTTAATATTATTTTGCTAGCAAATTACTAGTAAAAAATACAGACGCAAATAACGGGCTTTTAAGAGGGGTTTTTAAATAAAATCGACAAATTACTCGACCGATGCATTTTGAAGCGATTCTGGGCCGTTTTTGAGTTTCCGCAGCATCTCTCCTACATACAAATATAGTCTCCTATTTTCAATAGCAAAATAGGAGACTTGCCGTTTCTACTGCAGAGTTAATTCTAAAAATGCTAAAGCTTGCCGTAAAAAATAAAACTGCCAACATGCCGAATGAAATATAGCCAAATCACCGAATAACCGCTTGCTTAAGGAAAGTAATTTCTAAAATCTCCTATTGTTAACAGCACGCTCCTACTTTTTATGCTATAATAGGAGAGATAGGAGAATAATAGGGGAATGCGAACTTTTGATTATTCAAAGCTGAACTGCACCATTGATAATGAAATTATGGGCTACATTGCCAAAATCCATGAATTCAAAGGCAGACAGCAGCTATTCATTAGCCAGAAAAAAGAAAAATTGGAAAAACTGGTTGAAATAGCAAAGATCCAGAGTACAGAAAGCTCTAATAAAATCGAAGGTATTGTTTCCACAAATACTCGAATCAAACAATTAGTCCAGGAAAAAACTACTCCAAAAAACAGAGACGAAAAGGAAATCATGGGCTATCGTGATGTTCTTAATATAATCCATGAAAACTTTGAATACATTCCCATCACTCCTAGTTATATCCTGCAGCTGCATAAATATCTTTATCAGTATTCAAATCCTGA
>JAZUJH010000067.1:0-8390 GCA_045642665.1 Treponema sp. | reverse complement strand
CCATGTATTACATAATTCTATATGTTTTTTATTGAATTCTTCCTGTGTTTTAGGAAAATTTTTTAAGTTAAAATAATCAATTATTTTTTTTGAAATTCAGTAATTACCTCATTTGAATTTTGGACAACTTTAAAGGTCCTTTTTGCAGTTCCATAAGCACTTCTAATTGCTTCAGTTACAGCATCCCCAAGAGTATCTTTTTTTTTCATACTCCATATTTGTAATAAAAAAATCTACCTTTTTTTTCAATTCCTCTGTCATCTTCTTTCTCCTTCAAATAGTTTCAATTAAGTATTATAATCCCCTTTTCCCTAAATAACGAGTTTATTCAATATTCCGCTCACTTCCCATCTCGCCTCAAGAATATCCCGTTTTCTTACAGGCCCAATGAAATACAAATCCTCCTTGAATACTTCCACTTTTGAATGCTCCATGCAGACGTAAATCTTTTCCTTGATTTTTTCTAAATCCAATGTAGAAAGACTGTCCCCGCAAATCTCGCACAAAGAACGTTTCAAAACAGCATAATCTATTTTTTCCAGAAGAGTTTTTATAATGCGGTCTGACAATTCCAAAATATCAGAGAACATTACAATTTTTTCAGAAAGCCTTTGTGCAAGATCCGATTCTCCAAGAGCCTCAAGTTTCTGCACCATCAGATTCCTTTCTGCAAAACTCAGTTTTGCCCAGGCGGACATGAAGCATTCTTCTTCTGTTGTGTTCTCGATGATTTTCTTTTGGCAGAACTGATTCAGATGCTCATCTACTTTTGAACCGTAATCAAACTCTTCTATCTGATTTTCTATAAGTCCGTATCTGGAAAGAACTTTGTCTTTCTTGCTTATGCCATTGGAAGCAGCAATTACGGATGCCAGTAGTTTTTTTTTCTTCTTTGACAGTTTGAATAAGTTTTTCAATCATAAATCAGTTCTCCCGGGAATAAGATTTCCCCTTTTTTTATAAGCCTGTGGACAGCTTTCAAAATCAATCCCTGCTTTTTAAAAACATCACTCTGTTCCACACCATCTCTTTTTTTACACATCAAGTTGTTAAAATCAGAAGTAGCACGTTTGGATAAGTTTTTGAAAAGCTTAGCTTCCAAAGCGTCATTTTCTTCAATAAATGCCACGGCAATTGTTTCCATGGAGACGTACCTCAAAACTTTTTGGAACCCCCTGTCATCAAGAAGCACAATATCAGGAAATTCAAAAACCTTTCTCTTAAGAATGCTTCCCATGTCAGAATCAATAATTTTCCTGTAAGAATCTGAATCGGTCGTTGCAATTTTGTTCATTACATCTACCAGTTCATCATTGAGTAAAAGCTTTTCATGAAGCGTAAACAGGTTTTCTTTCTCATAGAAATCAGCATTCATATTCTCGTAACATTTTTTCTGTTCTGACTCCGACAAATATGATTTTGGAAAACAAGCCGACTCTCCTTTCCTCTGAGTCTGTCCCTCCAGCAAGTCCAGAAGTATTTTTCTCTGGCGGAATATTTCTTCTGAAGCTCTTTCTAATTCCAGATTGATAATCGTTGTATTAAGCATAGGACACCTCCTGTAAAACTCCGCGTTATCAGCAGCACCTCCTGTTTTACAGAAAATAATATAGTTCGCTGGCAAAAAAAGTTATGAAAATATTTCAAATTTTTTTCACAACTTTCCCAACAATCTCCGCCAACCTGGTTATAATTTTCTCCAGAAACTCCATTACCCGTTGCAATTCCTGATTCCGTTCATTCCTTTTTAAGTGCAATAAATTTTCATCATAAATATTTTTAATATCCTTTATGCTCGTGATCAGCAAATTCCTATTCTTCTCCAAAAGTTCAAAATCATTTAGTGATGTAATATCAAAAGCTAAAACTTGATCCAGGGATTTTTCATAAAAAGGAACATGCTTTATAAGGCTTTCCAAGGCTGAATCACTCTGTTTTTGAAGCATTTTTCTAACATCATCAGAACTGCAAACCTTAATCAACGATTCATTCCTTGGAATTACCAGAAGACCAGCCAGCTCTGAGCCAACATGAATTAAAAGTCTGCTGAGTTTTTCGAGATATTCTTTTTCATCCTTTATCTGCATAGCACCCTCCCGTCTTCCAGCTTTACTTCATATTCATAAAACTGATTGCCCCTGCAAAACAACAATTTTGCCTTTGTATCAGGAATTCTTTCATAATCATTTATGATTTCCCTATCCAGAAAGAGCCAAAAATCGACAATTCGAGTAACAGCTACGTCATTTCTAAACATATCTAGAGAATCCGGCTCGCACTTTGCAGGCAAATCCATCAAAACTGCTACAACAATGTTCTGCATCTGAGCCAGATTTTTATACTTCAAAAGCACCTTCGACATGGGCTGATTGCCCTTTACAACTTCATCCAGATAATCAAAGCTGTCTATTAAAATAAATTCTGTGTGATTTTCAACCGCCAGTTTTTCTGCCGCAAGTTCAATTCGAGCAAAACTACCATTGGGCAAATCTTCGACAAAAACCGGACTTTCCTTCAACTTCTGAACCGCAACATTCAGTCTTTCAACATCCCTTTCATTTAAAAGACCTTTTAGCAATTTGTGATGTTTTATTCCAAACTCATAGCTTAAAAGCAGATGGTTCAACTGGTTTCCAAAAAAAGTGCCGGTTGTAATCACTGCCGCAGGAATACCATTCTCAATTACAATATTCCTGAAAATGCTGTAAGCCAATGCCGATTTCCCAACACCAGGTTTTGCCCCAATTATTACAAGCTCGCCTTTTTCAAAAGTAATTCCAAAAAATCCAGTGTCAATTGATTCTGTTTTTTTCTTGCTCATATTCTTCCCAAACACTTAACTACAAAAACCAATGTGCCGCTCTTTTTCACTGGAAAACTTTTCCACCTTGCACAACTCTTCAATCTTTGCAAAATCAGGAATATTTCCGCTGATGATTTCTTCTATCTCACATTTACGGACAATGTTGTCTATTTCCCCTCCGCTAAATTCATATTCTGCAGCAACAGATTCCGATTCTTCTTCAGTAAGCCAGTTAATTTTATTTTTCCAGATTTTGCTCCTTTCAAAAGGCTCAGGCTTTTCAAATTTAATCTTGAACAAAAATCTGCGTTCAAAAGCTTTATCCAGATTTTCACAAAGATTCGTTGTTGCAATCATAATTCCATCAAGTTTTTCCATCTGCTCAAGAATAATGTTCTGAATCGCGTTTTCAGTCTGAATTGTATTTCCCGAATCAACGCTCTTTCGTTTTGAAATAATTGCATCCGCTTCGTTAAAAAGAAGAATTGGAATGTTTTCCTTATGACGGAGGCTGGTTTTGCATAGGTTTTTATACTTCACAAAAACCTGCTTAATGATTTTTTCACTTTCTCCGAACCACATAGATTTAGTCTGAGAAATATCAACATGATAAATTTTCCGATTTGTAAGCTTAGCCAGCTGATAAACACTTTCAGTTTTGCCTGTTCCAGGAGCCCCATATAACAAAACCGCTACTCCTTTTGGAAGAGCTTTTTCTTCCAATCGTTTCTGCATAGCCACCAGATTTTTATTTTCCAAGGCTTCAGAAAGCATATTAAGCTGATTCAAAATTCCATCTGAGTAAAAAAGAGTCTTTTCTTTTATGCTGTCAGGACCAATCACATCCTGACTTGAACTGTTATTTTTATATAAATCCGCATCTTTTCCATAAATCAGTTCTAAAGTTCTATCTGAAAGCTCCAGTTCAGATTTGTTTATGTTTTCATTTTTTTCAAGATACAGGAATCCTTCCCTAAGCAAATAACTCTTTTCGTCTTTGTAAGAATGAAGTGCTTTTGAAAATTCAGCATCCTCACCATATATATCACGCAAAGTTTTAACCAAACTTGAACTGGAATCAAGATTTACAAAATCATTACAGCAGTCATATAAAATAAAGCGGTCATAACTGTTTGAAATAAGCTTGCGGCAATTTTTAACAAAATTCAAATCTTCATTATTCTTTTCAACCTGACTCAAAGTAAACAAAGTTGCAATAGTGCCACCCTTTGATACAAATTTTTCATCAAACTCAATAAAGAATTCTTTCAGACGGCTCTGTTCAGAACATTTGATGATTTCCGATTCGTATCCTTCGCTTTCCTTTCCAAAAAATACATCAAGTCCATCTTTAGTAAGACACAAAAATTTTACGGGCTTTCTTTTGAATTTTATACCGCACCCAGTAAAATCATATCTTGCAGCAATAAGTCCCTTAGTAAATAAAACATGAGTTTTATCTTCAATCTGTTTTTTGAATTCCCGTGTATAGCTGTTTGGAACAATTTTATACGAAAATCCAGTTCCCTCAGTTTCATAATCTTCATCCTGATAATCGCTTTCATTAATCACGCGGTAGCATAAACTGTAAAGAAGAACACGTTCAGCAAATCCATCTGGAAAAACCGACACAATATTTTTTACAATTTCATTTTCAGAATATTTCTTTTCAAGTACCGATATTTTTTTAGTATATTCCAGAATTATGATTTCCCGATTCTTAAAACGCATAATCAAATCATAAATTTCAGAAATAATTTCCTGCGAATTTTTACCAATACGATTTTCTTCCAAAAGCTCATTTTCTATGATGCTTTCAAAAACATTTTTTTCAACCTCATAAAATGACTTCCCCTGATCATATTTGATAATTAAAAACTCTTTTTCTACAAGAATGTTGATATCATGGATATATTTCAGAAGGTACAGCCCATTTTCATCCAGATATTCAACAACCATAGAAAAATTAACTTCACTGCTGGTCTTATACTGCAAACCAAATACTATGGAAAATAATGCAGCCTGAATTTTTGAACAATGCAGATAATTGGCTAGCATCCCGATTTCCTGATCAAAAGATTCCAGCACTTCATCTTCAAAATGAGAATCCTTCAACCCTTCAAAAACAATTATAATGGCTTCTATAACCTTTAAATTTTCTGTTCTTTTCATACTGAATAATATAGATAAGTGACACAAAATCTTTTCAAAAAAATTGTTTTTCACGAATACATTCGGGTCTGGCATTTCTTATGGAAATCTTTCCTTTTTGAAACAGGCATTCAATTAGTATTAAATTCTAATAAATCACATTAAATCCAGGATTTTTTACAAGCTCAATAAACCGGTCTGTATCAAGACGATTCATTTGAAGTCCTATGAATGAATCTGGTTTTACGATTGTATAAGTTACATTCCGCTCATCTTTTCGGAGTGAACGAATATCTTCTTCCGTTATTTTTCCAAGACGAAAAAGCTGACATAAAATGAAGTCATTAGATTTATAAGATACCGACACAGGAAGTCGTTCACTGAATTCTTTTTTTAACTTCTGTTCTGCATTTTTCTGGAATTCCCAGGAGTCTGAATCCTGGGTGTATACAGTAATTGTCTGTAATTCAGGATAAAACCATGAAAAAATTTCAGCCAGAACAGTAATAGAAATTTCACCAGCATTCTTCTTCAATTCACGACCAGATGCTGTAGTTCCCTTCACAATAGGCCAATTTTTATACATCTCAGAAATCCATTTGTGAGAATCCTCAAGATCAAGCAAATCAGGTTTCGTAACATTTTTTCTAATATATCCAATCAACTGTCCTACAGAGGCTACAGATGCATTGATGATTTTATACAGGTTCAATTCATCCCCATCTATAAGGTCTGAATAATTTTCTTCTGCTACACCATAAATTGGATATCCCGATTCTAATAATTCAGCTAGAAAATTTGCTCGTATTTCGGAATCATTGATTTCTTCTAATACCCAGTTCGGAACAAATATCAAATCATAGGGCTTCAGTAATTCTTCTATATTAATCTCATTTCTATTCAATATTTCCAGAAAAGCTACAGATGAATTATCAAGCAGGGCAATATTTTTCTCACCCTTATAAATTTGTATATACGGGAAGTTTACTCATTGTTATTATCCTTTAGTATTGAAATTTTCTGGAAGATTGTCTTCAAATACTCCTGATTATCCTTGTGATAATTTAAATCCGGATTTTCTTCAATCTTGCTGGAAATAATTGAGTTGAGCTTTCCAAAACTGACTGTATTAGATGACTTTACAAGAGCATCGTCTAAACCTGATTCCTGAAAAACTGATACCAATTTATCCTGTGAAAAATCAAAATTCTTCTTAATATCTTCACAAAGTTTTTCATTATTATTGTCCAACGCTGATTCGTATAAACTAATCAAAACTGCTTTATATGGTGCTTCAAAGACCGACATGCACTGACAGATTTTCTGAATAAAACTATCATTATCAAGGGAATTATAAAAACTTAATAAGTTCCCCAATAACATTTTAGATGCAAAATATTCTGCCTTTCGTTCCTCGAGTATACATTCAGAATCAATTACATGGTCAAAAGAAACTTTGTCAAAATACAGATGATATACTTCATGCCATGCCGAAAAATACTGATTCACACGAGGGCGTGCCGTATTAATGACAGGAATTCTTTTTTCATCACGAACAAAGATTGCTCCACACCAATGAGGATTTTCAATAGGAAGCTGTATGAGGCCCTCTTCCCTTAAAATCTGAAAGGAAAGCAAAGCATTCGAATTCATACCCATTGGATTATATTTTGTTTCAATAGTTCTAACGCATTGCATAACTTCTGAATTAATCTCTTTATTTTTCTGAATTACTGTATCCAGATTTGCAGCTGTAATTTTTTCACTCATAAGCTATTCCCGTTGCCTAATAGTAAATAGAACACAAATCCAGAACTTCCATCAGACATTCATACTGCTTGTTTGCCTTGCTTGTCATTTCATAATTCTCTGGTTCGTTTTTTGAAAACACAGCATTAACCTTTTGACTATGACTTTGATACAACATCAATTCTTCAACAGATAGATTTAAAGTCTGGAGAACTTTATTCATATGAGAGTCAAAAGTTGTCTTACTGTCAATTTGATTCGACAGCAATTTATCTAAAGTCGGACGAGAAATATCAGATTTTTTTGCAAATGCAACTTTTGTAAAACCTTTGTCACATAAAACCTGCTTAAGATTTTCTGCTACAAGATTGCGTTTATCGAAAAGAAAATTGAATTCCATAAAAACCTCTCATAGATAAATATAACACAAAATACGAAAAAAATGAATATTTGTAAATATTTTTTTTACATTTTTACATATTCAGCTTCACTGAACAAACCCGGCATTTTTACCAGAATTTTTCATCACAAATTTCAAAATTTTGTCAAAATAAATCGGGTTTTAAACCACCACGATGCCCCCACTCAAAATTTGCAAAAACGAGTGTGTGAACTCTTTTCTGTAAATTCAGCAGGCAGCGGTAAAAAAAATTAGTGCGAATTACTCGCTTGCAGCTGACAGCTACTGTTTATGCTTCGAATATAAAATAAGATTTGATTTTTTTCAAAAGTTAAATGATTTAAAGACAACTTGCCCGTAAAAAGCAGGCTGTCTTTTTTTTATAATTAGTCGGGCAGACGGCCTTCGTACATAATGCACATTTCACCGTAAGCCGGTCCCCAGTTATGAATTGGCTGAGTCCATTTTTTTGTTGCCTCAAAGGTTGCAAGATAAAGGGCTTAGCATAAATAATACCTCAACAGAATAATATTCTGTATCTTTTTTTACATCAGCTGGTATCAATGATACAGTCCCTGTGAGTTTTCCGTATTTTGTATATGGTAAATCACTAATTTGAATAAACACATTTTAACCTGATGCAAGTTTTGATATAACAGTATTTGATACTCCGATTATACACTTCAGCTTTACTTCTTTTGGAACAATAGAAAAAAATATCCGTAGTACTATTTATAAATTTTCCTTCTTGAACATTTACAATTTCATTTATATAACCAGAGGAATCTGCATGAATTGCTGTATTAGAATAATCCAAATAAAGTTTTTTTAAATTAAATTCAAACTCCTGAAGTGAGATTAAACAATCAAGATAGTTTTGTTCTATCTGAATCTGATATGATGATAACCATTTTTGATAAAGAATTTCATTCTCAACAATTCTGTCCTTTGTTTTCTGTAATTCATATTTTGGACTCTTCTAACACATGTGTGGAATAAAAAACAGGAAAAAGCCTTATAAATATTGAAGGTACAATGATTTTCCGTTAAAATTTTTCTATCAACAAAAACAACAACAAAAAGGATTCCATGCATCTGAATAAAACAACTGCATCACAAATGCTGAATCTACGGAATACCATAATAGAAAATTTTGATTTTCCTGGTAGCAGGAAGACAATTACGGTCACTGTCCGTACAAGAGCTTCCATGAAATGCCGCTTTCTGTGGCAACGGAAGAAATACTGAACGCTGCTGGAGGTCACGAAACTTCGGAAGCAATAAAGT
>JAZUJH010000066.1:0-30830 GCA_045642665.1 Treponema sp. | reverse complement strand
TTAATATTTTTAAATATTTATTAATATTTTTAAATATTTATGTGAATTTAATTTCATTGATGGCTGGTAAATGAAAAGTGGATGTGCATAAATTTTCATAATCTTAAAATAAAATTAAAATTATCTTGTTTTCTTGATAGTTATTTAAGTTTGAAGCTTCCTTGGAGCCTTTCTAACATAAATTTAGTTTTATGAGAATAATTTCACTCTGTAATGAAAACAAAAAATCGTGTACAATTTAACAAATTTTATGTTAGGAGTATATTGTGGCTGAAAAATCTAAGGTTTATTTTACTGATTTCAGAATTGAACGTGACGGCGGATTGCCTGATAAACTTAAGAAACTTATTAAGACAGCAGGAATTGGTGACATTAATTTTGAAGGAAAATTTGTTGCAATAAAAATACACTTCGGGGAAGACGGAAATCTTTCTTATCTTCGTCCTGCTTATGCAAAGGCTGTTGCTGATGTTGTCAAATCTCTTGGCGGAAAACCATTTCTGACTGACTGCAACACACTTTATCCTGGAATGAGAAAGAATGCACTTGATCATCTTGATATTGCTGATGAGCATGGATTTTCACCTGTGACAACAGGATGCCAGGTTATTATTGCTGACGGTCTTAAGGGAACTGATGAAGTTGATGTTCCTGTTCCTAACGGAGAATACGTTAAGGAAGCGCATATTGGGCGTGCAGTTATGGATGCAGATGTGTTTATCAGTCTTAATCACTTTAAGGGACACGAAGCAACAGGTTTTGGAGGGGCAATCAAGAATATTGGTATGGGCTGTGGAAGCCGTGCAGGTAAAATGGCTCAGCATAATAGCGGCAAGCCTGAGGTTAATCCTGAGTCATGTCGTAACTGTAAGGTCTGTGCAAAGGAATGCGGTTCTGATGCAATTTCTTATGAAACAGGAAAGGCTGTAATTAATCAGGAACTTTGCAAAGGCTGCGGAAGATGTATCGGTGCATGTTATTTTGATGCAATCTATAATCCTAATTCAAGTGCAAACAAGGATCTTGACTGCAAGATGGCTGAATACGCTCTGGCTGTTTGCAACGGAAGACCGAACTTCCATATAAACATGGTTCTTGATGTGAGTCCTTACTGTGACTGCCACGCTTACAATGACGCACCCCTTATTCCGAACATCGGAATGCTTGCAAGCTTTGATCCTGTTGCAGTTGACCAGGCTTCATGTGATCTTTGTGCAAAGGCTACACGTTTTCCTAACACAAGAATCTCTGACAACATGGCACGTGGAATCAAGATGACCGGTAATCTGTGGAATGACAGTGAGCCGGCTTCTGTTTGGGATCAGACACTTGTGCACGGCGAAAAAATTGGTTTGGGCTCACGTGAATACGAACTGATTACAATTAAATAAATCCATGTTCCAAAACTTTATTGGACTTAAATGAAAGTTACCTTCTGAAAAAAAAAGCAATGTTTTAGTTCATCGGGAATATCGAAAAATGAACTGTTTCTGGTTGTTCCCGATGATTTTTCTTATTTATGAAGTCAACTGTAAAATGGCATAAGGAACTTATTGACGGCAAATGGTTCAGTGTTGCGGATGTTGAACATGTTCCTATGATTGAACACTGCAAGGACTGTTCCTATAAAGTTCGTAACTGCAGCGGCAATGTTATTATTCACAGAGAATTTTCTGATGCAGTGAACCTTGCTCTGGAAACCGAAAAGAAGTTTAGCAAATTCAATAAGATTTTTGACGCAGAAAATTCCGGAGATAATTAATTAATTTTATTCTGCTTGCTTTTATAAAGTTCCCTGTCGGCAGCTTCGATAAAATCAGGGATGATGTTGAATTCTTTTTTAAATGATGTCCAACCAATGCTGATTGAAACATTCCATTCTTTTCCGTTACATTCATTGGCCCTTTGCTGTCCGTAGGTATCATTTATGTATTTGAATTTATTTCCGTCTATCATCAGAATATAAAGATTGCTTGCATTGTCCTGCTTGAATTTCCGTGAAGCAGATTCTTTGAAGCTTTTACGGTTGTTCAGTTCAGTAAGAGGGTCCCGTGTGATGAGAAGTTTCTGGTTTGACTGAACGAATATTACGAAGCAGATTGACTGTGCAATTCCTGAAAAAGGGAAGCCTGAGTTCAAAAGAAATTCAAGTGTTGCTGCAATTATCGGAAAATCATGAACTTTACGATTGAAAAATATTCTTCCCTGTTTTCATAATTCTTTCTAAGAAGTGCAAGATACAGAGCTTTTCCGCCTGTAAAAAAATTGTAGATGATTACAAGTAGATTTTCTGTATAGTAGAAGGAAGTTGTTCTGATATATCCCGTCTGGTCTATGTAAAAAATATTTCCTGTAAGAGAAAGAATTTCAAAAATCATAATCGGTAATAAAACTATAAATCTTATGAACTTATTGCCTATATATTTCATGCCCTGTTTCTTTTCAGAATACAGAAACCAGAAGTAGGCACTGAGTATCATTGCAAAGTTGAAGATGTGGTTCAGAAGGTATGAGTTCACAGGTAAAATTGAACCGTCAAGTATAATGTGAAGCATCTTATATAAGCAGGCAGTTAAATTACATGTTATTGTCAGAATGAATTCTCTTGTCTTTATGCTAAGGTCTGAACTGATAATGCATTCATGTATTTCAAAGCTTGTGAGTATAATACAAATTATCATTACCATGAAGGACATAAAGTTTTCCATTTCCTTTAGTCATTCTTCCATTTCTAATTGCTCCAATGATTCAAGAATTTTCTGGTAATCCTGTGTTACAAATTTAAATAGTCCGTCTGTATCCTGATTTTTTTCACCGCGTTTTAAATTCTTTTCAAGCTCTTCCACGGAGTTCTGAAGCGGATCAAGACTGAGATTAAGTGCAAGACTTTTCAGGGAGTTTATATTTTTGCATGCAGCTGCGTGGTCCTGATTTTCGATTGCACTTTTAAGTTCATCATAGCTTGTGTCGGATTTGATCAGAGATAAAAATTTTTTGATTCTGCTTTCTGTCTTTTGGCGAGAAAGAACTGTTGCGTAATCTCCGTTAATGCTTTCGTAGAATTTCTGTAGATTCATAATTTTCCTTTTGAACCGCAATTAAAAAAAACAGGAAGAAAGGTTCAACAAGATTATTGTAACACAAAATCCAATAATTTCATTACCAGATGTCAGGTGAAAAAGCGTTGATAAATAAAAAAAAAAGAAGTTAGTATGAAACACATAATAAATTTAGGAGGAGTTATAAATTGAAAAAATTGTTTGCTAGTTTAGTTGCATTAGTTTCGTGTTTGATGTCATGTTCCAGTGAATTCAATTATAAGAGATGAGATAACTTTAAAAGCGGGTATATCATTATGAAAAAATTTCTACTTTCCGTGACTTTCATATTTTTAGTTATCTCATCTGTTTCTGCTCAGTCTGAATATCAGATTAATTGCGGTCTCCTTTCTTCTTTTGGTAATGTTAATGCGACGTATGAAATTCCTGTAAATAGTTCCGTTACTGCAAGAACAAGCGGCTTAGGTTTATTTCTGCAGGGAAAATCTATAAGCAGTTCCAATTTTTCGCTTATGACATTATTTGACTGCCGCTTTATTGACATTGAAAATGGGGACGGCATTGATCTTCAGATTCTTGCCGGTCCCGGATACCAGATTGTGCGAAGAGATAATGTGAGTCTTGTGTTAAGCTGCGGACTAGGTCTGGATTACTTAGGATATAATGTAAAAACAAATAGCACTTCCATAAAGTCTGATAATATTGGGCTTGTTGTGTTTGGTGATTTTTTCAGCCAGATAAAGATGACAAAGAATTTCGGTATTACAGGTCAGTTTACTATTGAGGAATCGATTCTTACCGGTACCAGTAATCCGGGAAACTGCAAAACTGAAACAACGTCATTTTCAATTATTCCTCGTTTCGGTGTGAGCTGGTATTTTTAGCGGCTTCTTATTGCTGGAACAGTATCAGCGAGTAAATTCCTGAAACGCTAAATCAGTTATATAAAAGGTGAGGAGAAATCTTCCTTAAATTTTGCCGTCATGATTCAGGACAGTAAACATCAGGAATAGGTTTGCATGTATTCAAAAAGTTTTTACGTTTGTCTTTAGGAATTGAAATTTTTTGAGACAACTGTAAGTAGCTTGTAAATGAAAGAGCTGATGCAGAATAAAAGTAAAACAGCATGAGCATCTTTTTGATGTGGAAGAAAAATAAAATTTGATGCTGTTACCTGAATTCTTTTATGTAACAATTTGGCACGAATAAATGAGAACTAAGAAATAATTTGATAGGTTGCAGTGCAACTACTGAATTTTGACTATGATTGAGAATAACCTGAGACCGGAAGATTATTTTCATTTGAACGTGTTCTTTACTGCGAAAAAACAGCGGACTTGGAAAATCGATGTCCCAAGAACATTGAAATCATACTGAACAAAAAAGACATCCTACGACAAGATTTTTTTGTAAGATATTTTTACTTGTTTCGGCGGTTATGTTTTTTACCGCAAACTTTATGTCTTTTTGTGCAAAGATATTTTTTTTAGCCTGACGAGTTATAAACTTTGTATAGCTTCCATAACAGAAGAAACTATACAAAGTTAAAATCTTCAGCTTTTATAGTTTTATGGATGTTTCTGATTGTATTTCAGACTATGAACTTATCGACAACTTTACCAAGATGCTGGATACTATCAGTATTACTATGGGTAAGATCATTTATACTGTTAATGGAATTGTTTATATTTTCCATACCTACTGCCATTTCTTCCATGCTACTGGTTATTTCTTCCGTAAGACGGCGTAGATTATCCATTTTCTTACTTACAATGACAGTCTTTTCTTCCATCTCATGACTGTTGTTCTGGACATTAATTGTAACAGAATTAATATCATGTATAGCATTAAGAACTTGCTCTCCTCCTGCTGACTGTTCATCCATAGCATTTTTAATTACAGTTTCCTGACGGCTAACTTCCTGAGTAAGATCATAGATATCATTAAACTTAGTCTGAAGAACTTTAGATGAATCTACAACTTCCTTGATACTTCCCATTACCTCCTTAAGATTGGATGTAATCTTTTTACCCTGACTTGCAGAATCTTCAGCAAGTTTACGGATTTCATCTGCTACTACGCTGAATCCCTTACCACTTTCGCCAGCATGAGCTGCTTCGATAGCTGCATTCATAGCAAGCAAGTTTGTCTGGCTGGCAAGTTTCTGCACAACAGAACTCGCTTCAAGCAAAGTCTTGCTTTGGTCCTGAATTCTATCAGTAGTTTCGACAGATGACAAAATACTTGCCTTACCTTGTTCTGCAGAGTCTTCAAGACTGCTGATGACCTTAGTGTTTTTTTCAAGAATTGCAGTAACGGAACGAATGTTTGCAACCATCTCTTCTACAGCAGAAGAAGAATCATTTACTGCATGTCCCTGTTTCTTTATGTCAGCACTGAGCATTCCTACAACATTATTAATTGTATTCATGGCATCAGCAGCTTCCTTGACATTGTTACTCTGAAGCTGAACCTGACTATTGACGCTGTCGATGTTAGCCGTAATCTCATTTGCGGCAGAGGCTGTATCATTCATGTCATCACCAAGCTTACGGCCAGTCTCAACAAGGACAGCATTTTCATTCTTGACTGTAGTGATGGAGGACTGAATCTTCTCGATAGTCTGATTAAAGTATGTGTACATATCACCAAGCTCATTGAGTTTTTTGATTTCCATGCGTACAGTAAGGTTTCCATCTCCTTGAGCAATGTTCTTCATTGCTTTGACACCACGATTAATTTCAGCAGTTACACCGGTGATAAGCATTGCAATAGATGCAACAACGATTGTCAAAATGACTATAAAAATTATCACAACCCGTCTCAAGACACTCCAGACAGGAAGCCTAATTTCTTTGTCAGGGATATTTGATGTAACAAACCATATCTGATCAGCTTCATTCACCTGGATTGGCAATGTATACTCGTAAACTTTTCCATCAAATGCTGATACATAATTCATAAATCCGTTAAGACTGGAAGCCGCTGCATCAAACTGAGCTTTAACAGAAGAATTATTGAATCTTTTATTGATTTCGCCTTCTGCATCATATCTGTTGCCGGCAGCAACAAGTCCGCTCGGACTGGTCAGGGTAAGTGCTCCTGTATCAAAGATATCAGCTTCCTGCAAAAGCTTTGTAAGACTGTCCAACGTCATATCAACGCCAACAGCTCCTACACTATTTCCTTGGCGGTCTTTTACAGGGAATGCAACTCCACACACCCACGTTATTTGGCCGCCAATTTCATAGGGATTTGGCTCAATAAGAACACCCTTAGGACTTTTTCGGGGTACATCATACCATGTGCTGCCATCATAATCTGTAAGAATTGTATATTCCAGACTGTTTCCTACCCGAGTCCAATATGGTATAAAGCGACCTGTTTCATCTGAATGAGGAGTATTTGCATAAATATTGTCCATATTATCTATGGAATTAGGTTCAAAGACTGCCCAAACATCAACAAGATCTTTGTTTTCGGCAAGTACAGATTCCATAAGATTTTTGAGATACTGACGTCTAAGCTGACTGGGAATATCTTCATAACTGGACATCGCCACAGCAAGGGAAGAACATAATGCATATTCTTTTGTAAGGATTTTATTTGTACTTACTGCATAATGGGATGTTGTTTCTTCCATGTATGATATAGATACATCCATTACAGCTTTTTTTACATTGATACCAATGATAATTGCAGCAATAATAAGAAAAATTCCTGTGATATGACTTATGTATACTACGAGCTGCCGTCGGATACTTCTTTCTAAATATTTAAACACTTTTTTTCAAACTCCTTTACGGTGAAATTTTAACACTGTTTTTAAGAAAAACAATGAGCGTACTGTATTTTGATGGTAATATAATTATGGTGTAGAATTGCAGACAGTATTGAAAGGACAAAGTTCCGTGCAATCTATTGGGTATTTCTGAAAAAAACTTTTTTAGAAGTACCCTTTATTTTTTTGTGACAGGTAGAACCTGAAAAAATCCGGCTGATTTTACGTTATTCTATTTATTACTGGTCCAGGAAGTGTGGACTTAATTCTGCAAAATCTTGTTTGAAAGTTATTTTTTCATTGTTTTTTCATAAAAATTATGATACCATAGAGGCAATCCGGAGAAAAAAAATTGGTAAAAAGTAAATTCAATAAGATAGAACTTGTGATTTCTTTTTTTTTAGTTCTTTGCGTACAGAATGTTTCTGCAAAGAAAGCTCCTGTCTGGTTTGATGACAGGGAATCGGTTTTTCCCCGGTCAGAATATATTTCAGCAGTCGGAGAAGGTTATACTCCGGAAGAAGCCCGCAATGATGCTCTTAAACAGATTTCACTTTTCTTTGACAGTCAGGTTTCCCTTGCTTCTGAGCTTGTACAGGAATATTCAGAAACTGAGGTGAATGAATTTTATAAATCTGCATCAAGCAAGCAGGTTTCAGAAAAAGTGAAGATTGATTCCGTGTCTGATTTTTTCTGTGTAGAATTTACGGATGTCCTTAAAGGTAAAAAAAAATATTACGTCTGCGCATTCATTAACAAAAATAAATTCCGAGAATCGAGCATCGCTGGCATCAGAACAAATGTTTCAATAATTGAATCTCTTTTTGAACTTGCACAGCTTAAGGACAATGCGTTCTATTCAGTTCCTGCCAGCCGCAAAGGTTATGTCCTTGCCAATTTAACTGCAAATATGATCCGAAATGTTTCTAATGTCTGTGATAATGTTCCTGATTTTGCAGAAGAACTTGAAGTTGTGGAAGAAATGCTTGAGGTTTACAGAAACAATATAGACAGCATCTGTTTTTATATTGAAACTCTCGGTGATTCAAAAAGTCTTGTGTATTCAAAGGTTTCACAGCTTCTGGAAAGCCAGGGATATGTTGTTGCGAAAAATACCGGGGCCTCTGACGGTTTGCAGAATTATTCTCCGCTTAAAATTAGAATTGAATTTTCGCCTACAGTTACACAGGCCTATGTTCTTGAAAAGTGCAGCTTCAGTGTAAGCGCACAGAATGAAAAAGGCAGAACAGTTTTTTCTTACACAAGAAGTTTTGAACTTAAGGACCGATTTGAAAGTATGGCGGAAGAGAGAATTTATTCTCTGATTATTCAGGAACTTGATAAAACTTTTATTGAAGAATTCAACAAGGGATTATCGCTGTAAAAAATTATGGCTGCTAAGACTGACGCACTTAAAAACATTTATTGAAAGTGGCCGTTGAATTTCAATTGCAGAATCGGCTGGGTCTTAGATATTCTATCAATTAAGTTGCTTCCGGGAACTGATGATTCTTGGAGGTTCTTATAATAAATTTTCGGGGGAAATTATGAAAGTTACGAAAGTTATTTTTGGTATCGGTGCTGCAGCTCTTCTTGTGCTTTCTTTTGCAGGCTGTGCTTCAACAAACAAGGCTGAAACTGCTCCTGTTGCAGCAGATACATCTTCAGCAAAGAAGCAGAAGCATGTTGAACGTGAAATCATTGATTACAAGGGTGCTGCTCTTGGATCTGAAATTCCTTCATGGGTAGAGAATGCTGTTAACGGCGACTACAATGTTCTTAGCACAAGACCGGAATTTAAGGACCGTACAATCTTTACAGCAGAAGGATCAGGTAAGAATCTTGATCTCGTAAAGTCATGGGTAAATAACTTCAATGTTCAGTCTGAATTTTCAAAGAGTATCAGCAATTATGTTCTTATAAATTTTGGCGGAGTTCTTCAGGGATCAAAGGATAAGGAAAAGAGTGAAACTTATCTGAAGGAAATTGCAGCTTCTTTCTCTAACATGAAAATCAGTGGACTTACAAAGAATCTGGATTACTGGGTTCAGCTCCGCAAGATTGATAATGATAAGAACAAGATTGAAGATGAATACAGATATTATGTAGTTTATTCAATTGATACAGCGGACTTTCAGCACCAGATTGATGAAGCACTTGGAAAAATCAAGGCTGAAGATGAAAAGGAACAGGAACTTAAGAATGAAGTTGAAGGTGCAATGGTTGGAGCAATGATCTACGCACTTTCTTCAGAAGAATAAATTTTTGTAACAAGTTGTGAGCTTCGGCAGGCTAAGTGTTTCTGATTTTTGTAATTGCAGAGTCTGTCGGAGTTCTTTTTTTAAATTTGATATACTGTTTCATGACAATTCAGGATTTATTTAGTTTCTAAATTTTTAGGGGAATATTTTATGAAGAAGAAAATTTTGCTTTTCATGATGATGCTTTTTACAGGCCTCTATGTTTTTGCCCAGACAAAGACTGATTTGAATAAGGCTGTAAATAATACATCAACTGAAATTGTAAATTTATTTAAGAAAGAGAAGAAAAAAACTTTTAATATTGCCGTCATTGTTGGCGAAACAGATTCTACTAAAATGGCAGATTATCTTCTGGGTGCATTTGAAGTTGCACTTAAGAAGGGGAAAAATATACGTTTGATTGACCGTGGAAATGTTACACAGAAACTTAAGAATTACGAAAGAGATTATCAGTATTCTGGTTTTGTAAATGAAACATCTCTTGTAGAACTTGGAAATGAACTGAGCATTCAGTATTTTCTATACGTAAAATTTCAGCAGAACGGAAATGAAAATATTCTTGATGCAAAACTTTTGGACATAGAGACAAATGCTGCTCCTGTTGTAAAAAGATTTTTTGTAGAAGACTCTGATCTGGTTAAGAATCTTACAAAGGATATCCAGCTTAAGAACCGTACACTGGAATCTTATCTTGAGAAAATTGATGAACTTCAGAACAGGAAGTCTGATATTGAAGAGAAGCGTGATAATGACATCATAGAAAAGCGCAGTGCAATCAATACTGACTATGCAGATAAAATTGCAAAGGCTGAACAGAAGGAATATCCTCCATATTACAGCGATGCAGAAATTAAATCAAAGAAGAATGAAGAAGTAAAATTCCTGAAAGAGGAAAACGCCCGTGTTGTTGAAAGTGAGACAAATAAAATTCGTGAAACATATAAAGGGTCTGTTGATGCCTGTAATTCCACGAAGGAAAATTACATAAGACGCATGCTTGCAGAAAAATTTGTTCTTACTGGTGCAAGTGTTTCTGTTACGATTGGCGAATTTCAGCGCAACGCAAATCCAAAATATTTCCCGATATCAATCAAATCTAATGACACGAACGTACCTTTTGATGAAAGTTTCAAGATTGAATTAAAGAATGACCAGACTTTGGAACAGGCTTATAACAAGATAATGAATGCAAAGAAGTTAAATACTTCGGCTTGTACAATTGAGTTTTATTTGAGGCGCATAAGCACCACAGACGAATTTTTTGTTGTCATAAAAAATATCCGTGTGGAAAATTCTTTGACTAAGGAAGAAATTTATTCAATTGATGTAGATAAAAATGTTAAACGGGTTCCCGGAAAAACTGAACTGACAAAGGACCAGGAAAAATCTTTTAAGATGGACACTGAATCGTATGTTTCATGGAATGATGTAAATCCAGCTTCTTATTACGCTCCTGCTCCAAAGAATTTGAATATGCTTACATTTACTTCAACAGATAATAATTTTATCAGTTTTAAAAGTGAAGTTTATATTCGCGGTGACGGCGATAAATTGAATTCGTTTGTAATTGGAAGCCGGGAAGTTACTCAGCAGTTGTATGAGTGGGTAATGGGAATTAATGAAAACAGCAGTTCAAACAAATATTGGTACAGTGATTGGACTGGTGAAAAATATTATAACAGGGATTCATACGGAAATAATCTTACTGGTAATCTTCCAATGGAAAATGTAACCTGGTATGATGCAGTTGCCTTTTGCAATGAATTTACAAAGAAGACAATGTCGGCAAGTGATGTTGTTTATTATTCTGATTCTTATTTCCGTTATGCTTATACCGCAAGTGATGCAAAAAGTGAAAGAAGAGCTTATTGTAAGACTGATGCTTTGGGATTCCGTTTGCCTACTGGTGCTGAATGGAGTTATGCTGCAAACAGTTTGAATGTTGGCGGAGAAAAGACAACTTATTCAGGAAGCAATAAGTATGCGGATGTTGCATGGTTTTATGAGAACTCTGGAAACAGGACTCATGATGTTGCAACAAAGAAACCAAATAAAGCTGGTCTTTATGATATGAGCGGAAATGTTGCTGAGTGGGTAAACGATACAAACTATCATAGCTATAATGATAACTGGTATGCAGTTGCTCGCGGCGGTGATTATTCAGAATACGGTTCATCTGGTTCCATAAATACTACGAAGGAAGAAATTTCTGCTGACTATCATAGCGGTAAGATTGGATTCAGAATCTGCCGAAATGCAAAATGATTGTCCGGAATTTATTTCCTGAATGACATTCTGATCATAAAAAATGGACAAGAATTGCTGTAGAAAAGTAATTCTTGTCCATTCTAGTTTAACTGTTATCCGGAATGTTTCAGTCAATGTTTCCTATTTCATCGAACAGGGTTTCATAGAGTGCGGCCTTGTCCTTGTTAAGTTCGTTGACAGTTTTCAGAAGTTTTGTTGAAAGCTGTCTGAGAACCTTGTATCCTAGAACCGGATATTTTTCACACAGCTTATGAAAATCGTTGCCTGACAAATTAATTGTTGAGCAGTCGCTTTCAGCCATAATTGATGCGGTTCTTGTATCCAGTCCGATGAGTGCTGTTTCACCGAATGAAATGTTCTGTTCAGATGAAAGATGAGCAAGAGAAATCTGGTCTCCGCTTAAAGTGTTACGGAATATGTGAACTTTCCCTGAATGAAGGATGTAAAAAATATCACCCTCTTCACCTTCGTTGATTATTATCTTTCCTTTCTTGAAATTCTTTGTAGAAAAACTTTCATAAAGTTTCTTCAGAATTTCCTTGTCTTCTGGCTGTGAAACATCAAAAGCAGAAAACAGAGGAATCTTTAAAAGTCGTGGAAGAAAATTTTCAAAACTGTCCATAAAATCTGTTCTCCTGTATGCATTTGAGGCTCTAAAATTCACAATTTTTAGAACCGATTCAAAAAAACGATATTTTTCGCCCTGTAATTTCAAGACGAAAGTTTGCAGGAATTTCTAGAAAGTTTTTTTTAGAGATTCCTTATTCTTTCCGCTAATATAAATTGCTTTTGCATTTTTTGGAATTACAAAATCATTACGCGGTGTAAGAATCGGCTCGTTACTTTTAAGTGTCTTAACTTTTTTAAGATCATCAATTACCATTTTTACGTTCGGGTTTTTCTGTGCTTCCCTGATTGCTTCCATTCTCCGTTTGTGGAAATTTCCTGAGTTCAGGAGAAGTCCAATGAGTATACCTTTTTCGATTCTCTCTTTTTTTGAAAATCTTTTAAAGTCTTCATATTTCAATCCGATGTAGCAGTTTGGAATGAAGTCAATGATAATTCCCGAATCAGAATCATCACTTATGAGGGAACGTATTACATTGCTGTATCCCATTGCACTGGAGGCAGTTGCAAGAAGACTTTGTTCGTATTCCTGTGTAAGAATGATTTCATCGCAGTGGGTCATGCGCAGATGCTTTTCAAACTTTTCGCTAAGAAGTTCTGCTGCCGTATAAATTCCGCGGCATATGCTTTCGATTGTAAGAACTGCAAGAACTGTGCGTGAGTCAATCTCAAGATTCGAATATTTTTTTGAACGGTCAGAGATTACAAGCACTCGTTTTGCAGTTTCGATGTGGGCACGTTTAAGTGTAGACTCATCAGTGAAATCACCGTTCACATAATTAATTTCCTTGTAGCGTGAATCAGACCGCAGAAGTTCAATATGTTCGGCAGCTTCATTTACAAGTACAATCATATCCGGTGTAATATCGGAATTAGTTTTTAGAACTGTTTCAATAATTTTATCAAAGCCTGGTCTCCAGCCGCAGATTATAAAATGATCTTTCATAGTTTTTATCTTTTTAAACCCCTTGTCTTTTTGCATCTGAATATCAACGAACGTAGAAGCAATGCGTGCTGTTATGGAACTAAACAATATTGTTCCGCAGATTAGCATTGTAATTGCCGCAGCTCTTCCTGGTAAAGATTCACATACGTATTCAAAGTAGCCGGCAAAAACTGCGACGCACATGAAATAGAAAGTATCGAACTTTGTTTCAATGCCGCTGCCTGTTTTTGTTTCAGTGTTAAAAACAATTATGCTTCCCAAAAAGATTATCACAACAAATCCCATGTACATGAGAAAGAATGGATTTTTGAAAGTAAGAAGAATTGTTTTGTGTATTGTATGGATTTTATTTTTTTTGTTTTTCTTTTCCATATAAAATCCTTTATGCCTGAACTAAAATTGCCCTTGTGTTTTCTGGAATAACAAAACTGTCTTCAGGTGTAAGTAGAGGTTCGTTTGTTTTTCCGTTTGTGTTAAGCACAAGTCCTACAAGTAATGCACCTTCGCTTAATTCTTTATCGCTTGGACAGGAATCTATGAACTTGGAGAATTCTCCATAAGTTTTATTAATGAATTTGTCATCAATGTCGCGAACAATTACACCGCTGTCTGCATCATTTCCGATGAGTGCCTTGATTACATTACTGTATCCCAGTCCGCTGGAAGCTGTAGCAAGAAGACTGTGCTGGTAGTTCTGTGTAAGAATTATTTCGTTGCAGGCAGCAAGTTTAAGATGTTCTTCAAATTTTTCATCAAGGATTTCTGCTGCAACGTAGATTGTCGGGTTCAGATTTTTAAGGGAAAGAACAGCAAGAACTGTGCGGGAATCTGTTTCCATTTCCGAGTGTTCCTTTGAAGTGTCACTTATAACCAGCGCCCGTGAAGCTTTTTCTATGCAGGCGCGTTTAAGAACCGTAGCATCAGAAAAATCTCCTGAAATATAATTTATGTCCTTGAACCTTATGTCAGACTTGAGCTGTTCAATGTTTTCCGAAGGAGCATCGTTTATGAGAACAATGTTTTCTGTGTCAATGTCCGGATTGGAGTTCATAAGTGCTTCCAGGATTTTGTCAAAGCCGGGTCTCCAGCCGCAAAGTAAAAAATGTCCTTTCATCTTCTTTAATTTCTTTAACCCCTTGTTCTTTTTCATCTGGATATTCATTATGGTTGAAGTTATTGTAGCTGATACCATACTGAACAATGCCATACCGAAAAGCAGCAGCACGATTGATGCGAGTCTTCCCGGAACCGACTTAACATAGAAGTCATAATATGCAGCAACAACGGCAACTATTGTATGCCAAATTGCGTCAAACCAGCCTGTAATACCGCTATCTGTTTTTGTTTCTGTAAGTTCCACAATATAGGTTGCAAGACAAATCAGAAGAATAATAAACAGAATAAGGTATGTGAGTGGATTTTTGAGTGCATATCTGACGTTTCTGCAGAAGCGTTTTACTTTATCATCAACTTTCTTTTTCCCCATATTTTAAATTATAACAAGGAAATTGTTTCTATCACGTAAAAAGACGATTTTTCTTATAAAAGGAACAGATAAAAGGTTCATAACCTTTGCCGCTGAAACCGTATAAAACTAAGGGGACAGGGAAAAACTGTAAGTCATGTATGAGGGGCAAGGTTCTGGGTGTGCTCTGATTCTTGATGTGAAAAGAAAAAAGGGAGGCCGGAAGTAATGGTCTCCCTTGAAAGTTTGTTGGAATCTTCAAAAGCTTGCAATTTTTGGAGATAATTTTATTTGTTCAGCAAAGTAAGGCTTCTGGAAATGTACCACAGAGTCTTTTTCCAGTCCTCAAGTTCGTCTGTTGTCTTTTTCTTGCCGAGTCGTGACAGATACTTTACTGCTGTACCAATGTTGAATGCAAGTCCGCCTTCCATGTTCTGAACAATGTATTCAATAATATCAATTGCTTCCACACCAGATTTGCCCAGGTATCGTTTAGGATGGTTTGTTACTTTTGTATCTTCTGCATCAGCAAATTTTTCCTGCAAACCTTCTCCTCCGTTATTAATTGGAGCGGAACATAAATCAGATGCTTCGTTAAGAATTTTTACAGAGATCTCCATGCCCGGCTTTGAATTTTCATAGAGTCTGGCAAATTCAATGAGCTTTCTGAGAACAAGTTTGGCCTGTTCTGAGGGCATATCCATTTCCATGAATGAATTAATTTCTTTTTCTGTAATCATATAGCATTTACTCCCGGATTAAAGTTTGGCTGGTTTTAGAAATTCTTTCAAGATTTGAAAGAATTTAGTTTGCAGAGTTCACTTTAAGTTCGTCCACTTCTTTTCTGAATTTTTCAATGTCCCGTGTTTTTAGTTTTTCTGCGGAAGCTAAATATTCTTCAGCCTTTTCAAAATTCCCTTTGCGTGCATAGCAGACTGCTAGGTCAGCGTAAATAATTCCCTCTGTTTTTTCAGTTTCCAGGGACTTTTCAAAGAGAGGAACGGCTTCATCAATTCTATTCTGCGTAAGATAAAGAGATGCAAGGTTATTCATTGCGTAATTATTGCCGGAATCAATTTCCAGAGCCTTCCTGAACATTTCTTCAGCTGTTGCATCATCATTTTTAACGCGGTAAAGGAGACCGATTTCTGCACAGTTGGTTGCATCAGGTGAAAGTTCATTTGATTTTTTTCTCCATTCAATGGCATCATCATAATTACCCAGCTGAGAATAGCAGTTGGCAATAAGAATATCAATTAACTCTTCGCCATAAGAATTTTCTTGTCCAAGAGCAATCTTGAAGCAGTCTATGGCTTCGTTCTGGCGTTTTTTGCTCATGAGAGTAAACCCCTGCTGAAGAGTCATATCGCCTTCCTTGTAGCATCCCTTCAGGAGAAACGGCAGAAGAGTGAAAACACAGATAAGTAGAACCAAAATTATAATTTTTTTTGTATTAAATGACATGTTTTCTATAATACACAAAATTTATAAAAAAGAAAATCAGTTTTTTTTGATAGAACAAATTATAATAATTAATATAGTAAACACGTTGAAATTTTACAGTTCCAATATAAATGATTATGAATAATAATTTTCATGAGGGTATCTAAAAATTGATTTTAGAGACTCCAATAAAATAACGGGGGTTGGCAATGGATATTTCAGCTGATAAACGGAAGCCTGATTTCGACAGGATTCTTTTTTTTACTGTAAGAATATTGATTGTTCTATATGTAATTTTACTGTTTCTTCCAGGATTGAATCCTGCGAGAATTTCTGCTCAGATTAACAGAAACCTTTCGCTTTTTACCAGCGGTTTATTTTATAAAAGCTTAACGGAAGGTCTTAACCGATATATGTCCAAGGGATGGATCCCTGAATCAATAATGAAAATTATTTTCGCTTCAAGTTTCGTCTGTTGTATAAGTGCTGCAGTTGCTGGAGTCGGAGGATGTATCAGCCTTGGTAATAATCCGCTTAAGAAAATTGCATTCCGCATGAGCATAATAAGTTCTGGTACAGGGCTTGCTGGTGCTGCAGGAATTTTTGCTGCATATAAAAAACTTGCATCTCTTGTAGAAGAAAATCCTTCTTACGCCTCAAAGACTGCTCTTTCTAATCCTAAGGGACTTTATTTGTTTGCCGGTGTTTGCTTGCTGGTACTTCTTTTTTCAATCATAGCATTGCTCAGAACACCAAAACCTGAAGCTGATGAGAAGCCTCACATTGAAGCTAAGTTCCAGCTCTTTTTGATGTTCATGCCCTTTGCTGCCCTTCTTTTTGTTTTTGCATATCTTCCTCTCTGGGGATGGCGTTATGCCTTCTTTGATTACCGTCCTGGAGGAACTTTAAGTTCTGAATCTTTTAAGGGGTTTTACTGGTTCACATATCTTTTCAAGAATGCGCAGACTGCAAAGAAAATTGGAAAGGTAATGCTCAATACAATTTCAATGTCGGGACTGGGAATAGCCTTTTCATGGCTGCCAATGTTTTTTGCAATCTTCCTTTCTGAAATTAAGAATAACAGAATAAGAAGAGTAATTCAGACTTGTACAACGGTTCCTAATTTTATTTCGTGGGTTCTTGTTTATGCTATAGCATTCTGTATTTTCAGTAACGACGGATTCATTTCAGATTTCATGGTCCGTCACGGTTTATGGGAAACTAGAAAAAATCTTTTGATGAGCGGAGAACATACATGGCTCAAGATGTGGGCATGGGGAACATGGAAAGGTCTGGGCTGGAGTGCAATCATGTATATTTCTGCAATCAGCGGAATTGATCAGCAGCTCTATGAGGCTGCAACAGTTGACGGTGCGGGAAGATTCCAGAAGATGTGGTACGTTACGCTTCCTTCCCTTATACCGACTTACTGTGTTCTTCTGACACTTTCAATTGCCGGTATTCTCAGTAACGGTATGGAACAGTATCTTTGTTTCTCAAATCCTCAGAACAAGGATGTAATTGAAGTACTGGACCTTTATGTTTATAACCTTGGTATTCAGGGACATCTTATTCCTTTGTCCACTGTAGTCGGAATGCTTAAATCAATAATCAGTGTTATTCTGCTTTTTGTTGCAAATAATATTTCCAAGCTTGTGCGCGGTCAGTCTGTAGTCTGATGGAGGTGAAAAATGTTTGGTTCAAATAAAAAAAGAAAGCCTCGTATTAAGGCTGGGGATATTGCATTTAATTTTCTGAATTATGCGTTCTTTATTTTGTTTACCCTTTTGTGTATTTTTCCATTTTATTATCTTTTCATAAACACAATTTCAGATAATGATCTTGTTCAGAAGGGGCTTATTAATTTTTGGCCTAAGGGTATTCATTTTAAGAATTATACTTCAATACTTGTAAGCAATACTGATTTGCTGAAGTCCTTTGGAGTTACGGTCGCACGTACTGTAATTGGTACAAGCCTTATGGTTATGGCAAGCGGATTTATTGGATTCCTTATGACGAAGAATGAAATGTGGGGTAGAAAATTCTGGTACCGCTTTCTGGTAATCACAATGTATTTTAATGCCGGTATTATTCCGGGTTTTATGACAATGCAGATGCTTGGTCTTAATAATAACTTTATGGTTTACATTATTCCTGGCATTGTTGCTCCATATAATATTATTCTTGTTAAAACTTACATAGAGTCAATTCCTGCAGAACTTGAAGAGTCAGCTGCAATTGACGGTGCTTCTTACTGGACTGTGTTCACTAAAATAATCTGGCCGTTGTGTAAACCTATTCTTGCAACAATTGCAATTTTTGGTGCAGTCGGTCACTGGAATTCTTTTCAGGATTCTCTGATTTATATGCAGGCACGTTCAGATATGTTTACTTTGCAGCACCGTCTTTGGATTTATTTGAACAAATCTTCAAACCTTGCTTCCCTTATGGCAACTGGCGGCGGTAGTAACATTACAGATGCAATGCGTGCAAGTCTTTTTAACCAGAAGGTTATTAAGTATACAATTTCCATGCTCACTGCAATTCCAATTCTCATAGTTTATCCTTTCATGTCCAAGTATTTTGAAAAAGGAATTATGCTTGGAGCTGTAAAGGGTTGATGATAAAAAAGTTATTCATATAGGAGGAAATATGAAAAAATCAGTAAAAATTGCTGGAGCAGCAGCTCTGGCTTTAGCTCTTACAGGTTTTACTTCTTGTGGAGGAAAATCTTCTAAACCTGTTGCAGCTAATACGGCATCAGATTCTTCTGACGTAATACCAAAGGAAACTGTTACGCTCCAGGTTTTTGACCAGCTTGCAAATTTCTCGGGAGAACAGGTAGGATGGTTCGGTGATGTTATGCTTGAAAAGTTTAACGTAAAGCTGAATATCATTCCAGGAACAGAAAGCACATACACAACACGTATGGAAAGCGGTAATCTTGGTGATATTGTAATCTGGGGTAACGATTCTGATGATTATCTTGCAGCTGCAAACGGCGGCCTTCTTTTTGACTGGGACGAAGAAAACCTTCTGGCAGAATACGGTCCATATATTAAGCAGCACATGCCTAAGGCTCTTGAAAAGAATAGAGGCATAACAGAAAGCGGAAAGCTCTACGGATTTGGTTTTGATGTTTCTACATCTTCAAAGGACCGTCAGAATTTCTTCTATACCTGGGATCTTCGCTTTGATCTTTATGAACAGCTTGGAAAACCGGAAATTAAAGACTATGATGACCTTGTAGATGTTCTCAAGAGAATGAAGGAAATTTGTCCAGCAGATGACAACGGTCAGGAAACCTATGGTGTTTCTCTTTTTCCTGACTGGGACGGAAACATGGTAATGTTCGTAAAGTCTTTGGCAACAGCTTATGTTGGTTGGGATGAATTTGGATTCGGACATTATGATGCAAAGACTGGTAAGTATCACTCATGTCTTGAAAAGGACGGACCATATATTGATGCACTTAGATTCTTCAATAAGCTCTATCGCAACAATCTTCTTGATCCTGACAGCCAGACACAGAACTATGATTCATTTGCTGAAAACTATTCAAACGGAACTGCATTCTGGAATATCTTTAACTGGATGGCTTCAGGTACATACAATACAGATGCTCACAAGGCAGAAGGTAAGGCTATGTATCCTGTACTTCCTAAGAAGGCAACTCCTATTTGTTACGGACAGAATGTTTATGGAGGAAACCGTGTATGGTCAATCGGTGCAAAGACAGAATATCCTGAACTCTGTATGGCAATTATCAACTGGCTTTCTACTCCGGAAGGATTCATGACAACACTTTACGGACCTAAGGGTGTAACCTGGGACTATGATGCAAATAAGAAGACATATCTTACTGATCTTGGAAAACTTACATCAACAGATCCAAATCAGGAAATGCCTGCTCCTTATTCAGGAAAGTATAAGGACGGTTCATTCCAGATGAACAACACAACATGGGCAAAGGATGCTTCTAATCCGGATTCTGATGGTGAAACTTACAACAAGGATAACTGGGCAAGCAACTCTCTTCCTGCACAGAATGAACTTGAACAGCACTGGCGTGATTGGGCAAAGGCAACTTCTGTTGAAGCATATCTCGGTTCAAAACCTTATGCACTTCAGCCATCTTCAACATATTCTGAAGCTCAGAGAAGTGATGAACTTCAGGCAACAGCTAATCAGTGTGCTGCAGAAATTAAGTCCGGTACATGGAAGGCAATGTATGCAAAGAGTGAAGCAGAATTCGATAAGCTTGTTGATGAAATGATTACAAAGGTTACAGGATTCGGTATCAGCTCAATTGATGAATTCTATACAAAAGAGGCTGCAAGAAAGAAGGCAGCTGAAGATGCAGCAAAGGTTGACTAATCTTTGCCGCATCCTTCAAGAAGTTTGAGTTTTAAAACTGTTCCGATTTGGTGGTTTAAAACTGCTTGTGCATCTCAATATGAGTTTATGGAGGTGCTTTTAACTTAAAAGATTTTTTACAGCCGCAAGTCCTACGGTGTCAAGACATTCCTGTGTATTGCCTCCAATGTGAGGTGTTGCAATAAAATTTTCCAGTCCAAGCAGCGGATTATTTTTTGCAGGCAGGTCTCCGTCAAAAACATCGCAGGCTGCGGCTTTTAATTTATTATTTATCAAGGCTTTAAACAAATCTTCTTCATTTACAATTTTTCCGCGTGCAGTGTTTATTAAAATGAGACCGCTTTTTGCGTGGTCAAGAATATTTTTGTCTATAAGATTCCGTGTATCTGAAGTTAACGGAACATGAATACTTATTATGTCACAGGTTTCAAATAATTTTTTGAGTGAATCAATTTTTACGAAGCCAAGGTTTTTAATTTCTTCTGAATTACGGCGTGGATTCCAGCAGAGATTTGTTGTGCGGAAAGCTGATTTCGTTATTGCAGCAAGTTTTCGGGCAATGTTTCCGCTGCCTATGAAACCTATAGTTTTGTTATAAAGTTCGTTGCCAAGAAAAATGCTGGAAGCGGGAACTGTAACAAGTCCTCTGCAAGTTTGAAAGTCTGCAGGCTTTACTTTGCGCAGAAGATTCAGAATAAGAGCAAGAGACAGTTCTGCAACGGACTGGGCATTTAGTCCTGGAGTATTGCAAACTTGTATTCCGAGCTGGGCAGCCGCAGTTTTATCTACCATATCGGTGCCGGTTCCGTGTACGCTAATAATTTTCAGGCCAGGATTCTGAAGCATTATTTTTTTTGTGACTGGTACATTTCTTGTGAGAATTCCGTAAAGGTCGTTAACTTCTTCAAAGGAATCTGTGACTGTGAAATTTTCTTTCAAAAGCTTCTGTGCAACAGGTGCAATGAATTCACTTAAATAAACTTTCTTTTTCTGTTCCATAAAACAAGAGTAGAAAATTTATTTTACTTTGTCAAATATTTCTTGCTAATCTAAACATTCGGACTTAGAATATTTGTATGATTTCGGAAAATGATGAAGAACTTAGCCAGAATGAGGCTCATGAATTTTTGCAGAAGTGTGTTGCCCGTCTTGAAGAATATATTGATGTTTTTAAGAACTCGTCACAGAACCATTCAAGTATAAGCGGTTTTTATCCGCAATGTAAAAATGATCAGTGGACCTGCGGATTTTATCCCGGTGAACTGTGGCTTGCCTATGAATTTTCCGGAAAAGAAATTTTCAAGGAAGCTGGACAGAATCATGTAATTCTTATGAAAAATAGAATTGAAAAAAAGATTTCAGTTGATCATCATGATATGGGATTTTTATATTCTCCTTCGTGTGTTGCTCCATGGAAAATATTGAAAGATGAAGTTGCTAAAAAATCTGCACTCCTTGCTGCCGACCAATTGATTTCACGCTTCCAGGAAAGAGGTGAATTTATTCAGGCTTGGGGCGAGATGGGAGAAAAAGAAAACTACAGGTATATTGTTGATTGTCTGCTGAATACTCCTCTTCTCTATTGGGCAAGCCGTGAAACAAAGAATCCTGTGTATGCTGACATTGCAAGACGTCATACAAAAACTTGCATGGAAAATTCTATTCGTCCTGACGGTTCAACATTCCATACTTTTTTTATGGACATTAATAGCGGAAAGCCTTTGTACGGAAAAACCTGTCAGGGATATAGTGATGATTCTTTCTGGGCAAGAGGCCAGACATGGGGAATTTATGGAAGTGCACTTGCTTACCGTTACGATGAGCACGAAGAATATTTTTATGCCTTCAAGCGTACTGTAAAATTCTTTTTAGAAAAACTTCCTGCAGATAATGTTCCTTACTGGGATCTGATTTTTAATGATGAGAACGCAAGCAGCTCAAGGTTTACGGAACCTAGAGATTCCTCTTCGGCCGCCATCGCTGCCTGCGGACTTCTGGATATGGCACGGCAGTTACAAAAAAAGGATTCAGTAAAATATAATGAAGAAATAAATTATTATGAACACGCTGCAAAAGTTATGATGAAAAGTTTATGTGTTAATTATTTTGCAGAGAATTCAAATAAATCAAACGGCTTAGTTCTTCACGGAACATACAGTAAAAAATCGCCTTACAATACCTGTACTCCTGAAGGTGTGGATGAATGTGTTTCGTGGGGAGATTATTTTTTTATGGAAGCATTGACCCGTCTTGTGAATCCTGATTGGGAACTTTACTGGTAGACAATATGAAGCAATTTGATTTTAAAAAACTTTTTTTGAATTATGAATCCTTTGCAGAAAAGTTGCAGTCCATAAATTTGCTTAGCAGTTTTCCGAAAATTTCAGAGAGAGATTTCTGGGAAACTGTTGATGAGGAATACAGAAATTATTTTATATGTGACGCGGAAAAATGTCTGAAGGAAATTAAAAATAACGGGTGGCCTCATTTATATGCAAGTGAATTCATGGAATTTTCAGAAAACGGGAACCGCATTAATTTTGAGAATTCTTATTTCAGACGCAGAAATATGCTTACAGTTCTTGTGATAGCTGAATGCATGGAAAATGTCGGAAAGTTTTTGAAGTCAATAATAGACGGAATATTTCTTCTGTGCCAGGAAAGCGGATGGCAGTTACCGGCCCACAATTCTTATGAACGAGATGCTTTTCAGTCACCTTTGCCGGATTTGTTTAATCCTGTGCTTGACCTGTTTGCCTGTGAAACTTCTGCTCAGCTTTCGCTAATATATTTTTTACTTGAAGATGTTCTTGTAAAAAAATCATCTTTCATCACAGAAAGAATCGAAAAGGAACTTGAGCAGAGAATTATTGTTCCTTATACCGAGAAACATTTCTGGTGGATGGGAAATAATAATGAACCCATGTGTAACTGGACTCCATGGTGTACACAGAATATTCTTATAACAGCTTTCACATTTCCCCATCCGCTGGAACTGCAGAAGAAAATAATTTTGCAGACCCTGTACAGTCTTGACTGTTTCCTGAAGGATTACGGAGATGACGGTTGTTGCAGTGAAGGTCCTGAATATTATCGTCATGCGGGATTGTGTCTTTGTAACTGCATAAAAATTTTGCAGGAAGTCTGTGCAGATAATTTTACAGAAATTTGTTGTAATGCAAAAATCAGGAACATTGCTGAATATATTGTGAATGTTCACATAAGGAATTCAAAATATTATTATAACTTTGCGGATGCATCTCCTGTTGCAGGAATGGGCGGTGTACGGGAATTTGTTTTTGCTGAACTCGTAAACAGTCAGCCTTTGCGGGAATATTCTGTGGAACAGTGGAACAGTTCTTCAACTGGTGAAAAATTTTTTAACTGTTCATTTAGTTCAACCAACGGATCGAATATTTTTTATGTTCTTCAGGCTCTGACAATTTCTGAAAGGATTTTACCAGGAAAACACAATGAAACTAATGAGGAGAATAAAAGAGAAAACAACATTGCAGGAACTTTGCAAAGAAATTATGTTTTCTATGAAAGCTTAGGTTTGTATGCAAAGACTTTGGGAAACTATTCTGTGGCAGTAAAAGCCGGCAACAATGGTGACAGTCATAATCATAATGATGTCGGCAGTTTTACGGTTTATAAAAATTGCAGACCTTTTGTAATTGATATTGGTGTGGAAAGTTATACAAAAAAAACTTTTTCTTCTGACCGTTATCAGATTTGGACAATGCAAAGTTCATGGCACAATCTTCCTGAATTTGACGGTGCAATGCAGAAATACGGAAGTGAATATGCGGCCCGGAATATTAAGGCTGATGAAAGCGGAATATCAATGGACATTGCAAGGGCTTATGCTGATGAAATCCGAGTTGAAAACTATTTCAGGAGAGTTTCATTTGAAAATAACAGAATAAATGTTTGTGATACTTGCAAAAAAAATAATGTCTGCATGAATCTTATATTCTGCTGCAAACCTTCAATTGAAAGTTCTGGAGACAAAACTTTTATAAAACTGTCTGATGATGCTGAAACAGAAAATTTTGTATCAGTAGTTTTTGAATCAGCCATCAGAGATGTTTCGGTTGAAGAAGTTAAGGTTACGGATAAAAGACTTATGCGTGCCTGGAAAAATAAGATCTACCGCGTAAGATTTTACTTTGATAAAGACTTAAGCTTTAGTCTTTCATAGGAGAAATACAAAATGAATTTTACAGTCAAAATCCTGAACAAAGAAAACAATGTTATTACAGAAAAGACATCCGCTGATGAACTTTTTGTTGTTTATGATGCAGAGTATGCTGAAGGTGATTCCATTGAGATCTCTTGTGACGAAAAAAATGTGTACGCATACTGTTCACTTGATGATGCAATGTCAGATTCCTTTGTCTATCTGAAGGATTCCTTTAAGTTTGTAATTCCATTTGCTGAAAAAAAATTATCATATAATCCAAAAAGTTTTACAGGAATCCGTCACTATCTTCACATCAGAAAAGCTGAAAATTATGAAATCCGTGGAAGAAAAAATTTAGCTTTGAACCCTTTTGACGTACATGAAAACAGTTCAATGTATCCTCATTCTTATGCAAATGTTGAAACTCGCGGCGAATCAGTTTTTGCTTCACGTAATGCAATTGACGGTCTTGTGGCAAATACTTTCCACGGAGAATGGCCATATTCCAGCTGGGGAATTAACCGTAATCCTGATGCGGAACTTGTCATTGATTTTGGTCGAACGGTTTGTGCTGATGAACTTGTAATTTATTTGCGAGCAGATTTTCCTCATGATAGCTGGTGGAATAGTGCCCGAGTAAGTTTTTCTGACGGCAGTGAAATGACGCTTCAGCTTAAAAAGACTGGAGCTGCACAGAGATTTTCTTTTGAAAAGAAACATATTTTCTGGGTCAAGCTGGACAGACTTATACGAGCAGACCTTGAATCACCTTTTCCGGCATTAACTCAGCTGGAAGTTTATGGTTCAGAAATATGAAGCAAATATAATCGACCCATAAATTTTATTTTCAGTATATTCAAGCTTGTATAACAAAATATTTGCATTAAACTATAAGCTATGAGTATACTCGGAAAGAAAAAAAGTTATGTCAAAAAATTATTTCTCGTTTTTGCAATCCTTCATTTTATTTGTTCATGTAAATTAAATTCTGATTCTGCAGCAGATAAATTTTATTTGGATTCGTGGGAATATTCTGTAAACGACGGTTTAACTTTTTCTTGTATAAATGTACACGAAATCTCTAGGCTGCATGATTATGTTCCGTCCAAAAAGGGATATATAATTTTGCAGAGCAGATTCAATATCCCTGAAAATTTAAGGGGTGAAAGACTTTCTTTGTGTACAGGAAAAATGCTGATAGCTTCAAAAATTTATGTTAACGGAAAGCAGATAGGACAGAGAGGTGTTTTTCCGCCAAGAGAATTCTATTCAGGAAATGCTTCAAGCTGTTTTGAAATTTGTAAGGAAGATTTAAATCTTGCAGGAGAGAATGTTGTTCAGATAAAATTTTATGTAAACGGTGTAGGCGGAATTTTTGGGAAGCCGTATATAACTGAATATGAAAATGCGGAAACTTCTGTGAAGTTTACATCCTTCATTAATTCTGAAATATATCTTATTTTCTTTACGATTTTATTTTTTGTTTCAGTTACATATTTTCTTGTTTTCATGCAGAACAGAGATGAAAATCAGTATCTGTATTTTGCCATTGTAAATTTCTTTTCTTCATTGTATCTTTTTCCGTTTCTTGTATCGGAGCTGCCTCATCTGAGTATCATGATGAACTATCTGATGTTCAACAAAATTTTCCGTTCAGTTGTCGGGCTTGTCATTGCATATTACGCAGCTTCGTTTATGATAGATTTTCTTGATTATCCGCAGTCAAAAAATGTATTCATTATTCGTTTGGTTTTGCTTTTTATTTCCTGTACGATCTGTATGTGCATTCCGGATATGGTGGTTTATGTTCAGTGCACAGGATTTGTCTTTGCATTGATACTGTTGCAGGTAAGTTTTGGAATTAATGCGCTGATTCATTCCTTTAAGTCTAACAGAAGGCAGGCAATAACTTTGAATATTGGTTTTGTGCCTGTTCTGATTTGTATTGCTTGTGACGTTATTATAAAATATGGCTTAAAAAATGAAACTGTTCCTTATGTTACAGTTTACGGCTGGGTTCTTTCAATTGTTTTTTTTCTGATGATTTTGATTCACCAGTACGGTACAATAAAAAAACGCGTTGAATATTTGAATTTAAAACTTGAAGATGAAGTTGCAGACAGAACAAAGAAACTTAAAAAATCCAATGCGGAACTTGAGTATATAAATACTCAGGCTGCACGGGATATGGAACTTGCTGTAAATATTCAGAAAGCTTTTTATCCTCAGAATACAGACTTTAAGGGATGGGATGTTGCAATAATGTTCAAGCCTTTGTCAGGAGTTTCAGGAGATCTCTATGATTTTTATTACGGCAGTAATCTTTTAAAAGGTTTCGGAGTGTTTGATGTTTCGGGACACGGAATTTCTTCCGGGCTTGTAACTATGCTTGCAAAGAATTGTATCTTCAATATTTTTAATTCATTTTCTTCGCAAAGTCTTGCACAGGTTATGAACAGAGTCAACACTGAAATTATCAGCACGAAAGGTAGAATAGAAAATTATTTGACAGGCACTCTTTTCAGAATTGATAAGAATGACCAGACAAAACTTGAAATGGTAAACGCAGGTAATCCGTATCCTATAATTTCCAGAAACGGTAGGGCAGAATTCCTTAAGCAGTCAGATAATCAGCGTCAGTGCGGAATGCTTGGAATTGCAGGAATAGAAGTACATTTTGCGGAAGTGAATTTTTGCGTGAATGAAAATGATTTTATTGTTGCCTACACAGACGGTTTAACGGAATCTGAAAATGTTGAAGGAAAACAGTTTGGAAAAGAAGGTATGCTGAAAGCTGTAGAAAAAATAGGTAATTCTAAAGAATGCACAGCCCAGGATATTTTGAATTCCATTATGAAAGATTTTAATTCCTTTACAGAAAAAGTTCCTCTTGATGATGATCTTACTCTGATTGTTCTGAAGAAAATCCAGGCAGGAAGTAAAAGCGAATTCTATAGCAGAGAAGAACTGGAAGAGCTGTAGAAAATTGAAGGACTGTTTCTGCACTGCTTAGCATAAGTTGCATATGGAGCGAAGAAATTTGTTCTACCTGACAGGAAGAACTGATGTTTGGACAGATTTTTTTTCGGCAGACAAAATTATCCCGAAGAAATATGAATGTTATCCCGACTTTTTTTTCTTAAGCATTATTTTAGAAAAAAATATTTTCTTTTTTTCGGATTCAGATTTATAATTTTTTATGAACGCTCATTCCCAAAATGGGTGTCCGTAGAGTTTGAGAATAAAAAAAAGAAGGTACTTTATGACAATTTATGTTGATGCAAAAACATCCCGCATCGGAAACGGAACAAAGGAATATCCGTTCAAGAAAATATCGGAAGCCGCAAAAGTTGCTGCTGCAGGTGATGAAGTTATTGTTGCTCCTGGAACTTACAGAGAATATGTGGACCCTAAGAATGCAGGTACAGAAGAAAAACAGATTGTATATCGTTCTGAAAAATTAAGGCAGGCAGTGATTACTGGTGCAGAACCTGTCAAGAATTGGGAGCAGGTTGAAGGAGATGTTTATCTTGCTCGCATTCCGAACGGAATCTTTGGAAACTATAATCCGTATGCAACTTTAGTAAGCGGTGACTGGTTCATTGCATATTATGTTGCCCATACAGGTGAAGTTTTTCTTAATGATAAGTCCCTTTACGAAGTAACTTCCCTTGATGATGTAAAGAATCCTAAGATACAGATAAAGTCCTGGGACAAAGAATTTTCTAAGCACTGCTGGTACACAGAACAGGATGAAGAAAAAAATGAGACTTTGATTTATGCAAATTTTCAGGGAAAAAATCCTAATCAGGAAAACGTTGAAATAACTGTCCGCAGAAATTGTTTCTATCCGTCCGCAGAAGGTGTCGGTCACATTACTTTAAGCGGATTTACAGTTTGTAAGGCTGCAACTCAGTGGGCTCCTCCAACAGCTTATCAGGAAGGCATGATAGGACCTCATTGGTCAAAGGGCTGGATCATTGAGGACTGTGAAGTTAGTCATTCAAAGTGCTGCGGCATTTCATTAGGAAAATATTTTCAGCCAAATAATGACAACAAGTGGCTCAAGTGGAAGTACAAGGACGGCACTCAGACAGAACGCGATAATATTTGTCAGGCACAGATTGAAGGCTGGACAAAGGAAAGAATAGGTTCGCATATAATCCGTCGCTGTGAAATACATGACTGCGGTCAGACTGGAATTGTCGGTCATCTTGGCGGTGTATTCTCAATTATTGAGGACAATCATATACATCATATCAACAACAAGCAGAATCTTGCGGGTGCTGAAATTGGCGGTATTAAGATGCATGCTGCAATTGATGTAATAATCCGGAGAAACCATATTCATAACTGTACACGCGGACTGTGGCTTGATTGGCAGGCTCAGGGAACCCGTGTAACACAGAATCTTTTCTATGACAATACACTTGCCGTGAAAGATCCTGTTCAGGAAAATTGTGAAGGTCTTGGGGAAGATATTTTCATTGAAGTTTCACATGGCCCGACTCTTCTGGATAATAATATTCTGCTTTCAGACCATGCCGTTAAACTTGCAACGCAGGGTGTTGCCATGGTACATAATTTTGTTGCAGGAAGTTTGACTGCAGTTGGTCGTGGTGTGAATAATGGGTCTCTTACAAAGAAATCACCTCGCTATACACCTTATCATGTTCCTCACAGAACAGAAATCATGGGTTTCATGACTATTCTTCATGGTGACTGCCGTTTCTATAATAATATTTTTGTTCAGAAGGAAATCCGTCCTTTCATGAAGAAAGTTATGGATGAGACAGGTGATAATGAGTGGACGGACAATAATATTTATGCAGGAACTTTCCCGTATGAAACTTATCCTACATTTGAAGAATGGGACAAGCAGTTTGAAGGATACTGCGGAATGGGTTCAGCAGGAAGTGACCGCTACTATAATCCGCTGCCGGTTTACGCTGGAGGAAATATTTTCTTTAACGGTGCAAAGCCTATGTCCAAAGAAAAGGATGCAATTGTGGATACAGAACATAAAGTTTCTTTTGAACTCAAGGAGTCAAACGGAAAGTATGTGTTTGAATCCAATGTTTGTGAATATCTTCCTAAGTCCCGGCTCCAGACAATTTCTACGGAAGTTCTGGGACAGGCTTTTGAAAGTGAAGAATGCTATGAAAATCCTGATGGTTCACCTATAATTTTTAATGAGGACTTCTTAGGAAATCATCGCTCAGTGAATCCAACTTTCGGGCCTTTTGAAAATTCGTTTGAGGCAGTTGAATTGAATTAAGGAATCATATTCCGCCTGCAGAATTTAATTAGGTAAGATGTAAAAAAATCCGTAGTGCTTTAATGTATTACGGATTTTTTTTAGAATTAATTTATTTTTTTTAGCTCATATTTAAAAGTATTGACTTTTGAATATATTTTTCCGATTATTTCACCTGCAGAATTTAATTCGAATTTGAATATCAGGTTATAATTAAAATCGGATATGAAGTCAGTGGAAAAACTGTGTGCTTCATTATAATACTTAATCTTAAGCTCGATACCGTCAGGTCTGTTGTCACCGCGAATTATTTCAGAAGATTTTGCGGTAACAGTAATAGGTAATTCTGTTTGGGAAACAAAATTTACATCTGAGATAATAATGTCTGATGCACAATTATTTTCAATTTTAATGTGTACGGCAGCATCCGAAAATAAATTACTGCAACCGGAAATAATTATAAGTAATAATAAAATTACTGATGCAGGAAAAATTTTTTTTAGAGTTTTCATTTTGCTCTCCTAGTTCATTTTGTATGAAAAGTTATCGATTATAATGTAAAATAGTTTATTTTCTGGAACTTTTTTGCTTTCGTTTATAAAGTCAGAAAAATCTGTAGATTTATCGATGAAAGTTCCGTTTAGAGCTAGATTTCTTACGATTCAATAATTTCATTATTTCGAATTCCATTTTTTTGTGAACATTAATTATCTTAAATTAGCAGCAGTATAATTGATTTTGTTAGCATTGTCAAGAAATGTTAATTTTAGCAGATGCTTCATTCAGAATTATCCTGTGCTCTGCATAGAATAAGTGGCTGGAAAAATCCGATGACGTTTATGGATACCGTTCCAGAAATGATGTCAGCAAAGAAATTGCAATCTTTAGAGGTTCCCATATGTTTTTTGAATAGAACGTAAGCCGTGGATTTTATAAGTATCTGTGTAAAACAAATAAAAAGTGTGTTATGATTATAATAGAAAATGAATCTTGTATGGACAAATTTGTTTGAAAAAAATTATGCAGGATACGCATAATATGTGTTATGTGGATTGCCAAATGGGCAGCATTTTAAAATAAATTAGGAGATTTTTTTATATGCCTAATGATATTTTTGAATTTATAAAAAAATTTGTTATTGCAAAAGAAAAAAATAGAAC
>JAZUJH010000065.1:0-34218 GCA_045642665.1 Treponema sp. | reverse complement strand
GGTTATGTTCACAAACAGATGTCTCAGACAAAAGTATACTATAGATAAGAAAACTATTCAATTGAAAATAGTTGTTCATATTCAAAAAACACAGATTTTTAGAATTTAAGGGGCATTTGTTTTACTATCGCCTAAAACTGTGGTAGAATAAATTCTCATAGTGTGATAGATTTTATCTAACATTGAAGGGAATCGTTAGAAATTGCAATTTTTAGAGATAATTAAAAAAATGCGATATTTTAGACCTTGTAATTTCAGGGATTAAAACTCGCAGGCATCTCTAAAAAGTATTTTTCAGAGATGCCCTGAATTATTTTTTTACGATGTAAAAAATATACACAACATTAGAGGTTATAGTTAATTATGAATAATCTGATTCTGGTTATCATTATCAGTGCACTGGTGGCATTTATCATTTCAATCGGGTTTATACTTATAAAATCCCTCATGTCACCAAAAAAAATCGGCGCGATACAGCATCTTCTCAAGGAAGGAAAATTTGCACAGGCAGAAAAAACTGCTAAATCAATTATTACAAAAAACCCTAACGACTACCTGGCACGCTACTGGCTGGGAAAGGTCTACCTTGAAGAAAACAAGCCTGAACTTGCTTTCATGGAATATAAAAGCATAAACAAGAATGCTGTTTTTGACGGATCAATTCCTGAAATTGAATTCCGTAAGCAGATTGCGGAACTCTACTCAAAATTCAATGAACCTGAGTCGGCTTTAAAGGAATACCTTCTCCTCACAGAAATGGAACCTAAAAACGGAGAAAATTATTACAACTGCGGAAGACTTTACGAACTTTCCAACCAGGCAGCAAACGCAATGGGCTTTTACCAGAAGGCAGCCGCCCTTGACAAAGGGAATGCAAAAATTCATACGGCCCTCGGATACCTGCTCTTCAGGTCAAAGCAGTTTACGGAAGCAAAAAAACAGATAGATATATCTATACGACTCAGTCCTGAAACTTATTCAAACTATTATTATCTTGGAAAAATCTTAAAAGAAAACCAGGATTTCTCAGGAGCCGTCAAAGCCTTTGAAAAAGCTATCCGTGACCAAGAATTCAGACAGAGAGCTCTCATTGAACGGGGCTCATGCTACATGATGGTAGACCAGACAGACAATGCCATGGGCGAATATATGCATGCAATCGACTGTTCCAAGGATGATTCAAGCCAGGAAACTCTCTATGCACGCTACTTCCTTGCAGCATGCTATGAAAAGACTCATAACATTGAAAAGGCTCTGGAACAGTGGGAAAAAATTAACCAGCGCAACAGAAAATTCCGTGACGTCCCTCAGAAACTTAATGAATACAGGGCTCTTCAGTCAAACGACGGAATGAAGGAATATCTTACATCAAGCTCACCACTGTTCATTGAGCTCTGCAAGAAAGTCGCCATGATAGGTTACAATCTGACATGCCAGAAAGTTGATGCAACACCATACGGATGCACAATGCTTGCAACTGAAGAAAAGAAGGATTCATGGATGAACGTCAAGAAACAGGTCTTCCTTCTGGAATTCTTCCGTGACGCAAAACCGATTGAAGAATCTGTAATCAGACGCATTGCAGAGAATATCCGTGAGCAGAACTACTATAAGGCTTTAACCTTTTCAAGTTCCGGATTCTCTCATGCGGCAATAACATTTGCAGAAAACAGACCAGTCGTTCTTATCGGAAAAGAAAACCTTGAAAACTTTCTTGCCAAGGCAGGTATCTGATGAAATTTCTTTGCGTTTCCGACCAGGTTGATCCTTTAATCTACTCCACGACAGTAAAGGACCGCTATGATGATATTGATGCAGTATTCTGTGCAGGTGATCTTTCACTGGAATATCAGGACTATATTGTTACAGCACTTGGAAAACCGACATTTTTTGTATTCGGAAACCATGACCTGAAAGATTTCTGGATGTACAACAAAAAACACAGATTAGGTGAAGTCCCACGAAATGCTGCCATGGACGGTCTCAAGGCCATAGAAATGGGACACGGAGGAGATTACGTCAGCAACAAAATATTCAGGGCCAAGAACCTCAGATTCACTTTTGACGACGGAACTTCTTCACCGCTATTAGTTTCCGGAGTTTCAGGCTCCATGCGGTACAATAACGGACAGGACCAGTTCACTGAAAGCGAAATGAAATGGCAACTTATAAAACTCATTCCGGGTCTGATGTGGAATAAATTACGTTACGGGAGATACTGTGATGTATTTCTCACACACGCATCACCAAGGCATATCCATGATAAAGAGGATCCCTGCCACATAGGATTCGAATGCTTTAACTGGTTCATAAATAAATTCAAACCGTCACTATTCATACACGGTCACATACACTTATACGATCTGCAGTCCATAAGATATACACAGTGTGGCACCACTGCCGTTGTAAACGCATTCAGCCATCTGGTTGTAGAACTGGAACTGCAGAAACAGGATGATTCAAAAGGAGGCGAATTTGTCCCAATCGTACATATCATCTCAGACAGATGAGGACTTCAGCAAAGCAAGAAACAAGGCTCTGTTCAATGAAATCCAGCACCTTCTAAGACCTGAGGAAGCAAAGCTCATATCCCTTAATGACATAAAAAAACTACTCAAACCTAAAGGCGAAGTCTACAAGGGCATGATGGTTGTTCCCATAAGATTGATCGTAGGAAGCGAAGGACGTTTCAAGGACTTCGACAATCATTTCTTCCCGAAAAGCAATTTTCTTAGAAACCGATGGGAAAGAGTTGACAGCGCAATGCTACAGGACATTGTACTTCCGCCGATAAGTCTCTATGAAGTTGGCGGGCTATACTTTGTAAGAGACGGAAACCACCGAGTATCTGTCGCAAAGATGAAGGGAATTGAAAATATTGATGCAGAGGTTGTAAGTCTCCAGAGTGAAATAAAACTTAAACCCGGCAGCACCAGACAGGATATGCTGAAACAGGTTATAAACTATGAGAAGCGTGTTTTCTATTCAGAAACAAATTTCGGTGACATAACTGACTACTGGTGCCTGGACTTCAGCTCCACAGGACAATACGATGTTATCTACAACCACATACTTACTCACCATTACTTCATGAATACAGAAAATTCAACGGAATTTCCATTTGAAGAAGCTGTGCAGTCATGGCTGAATAACGTATATCTACCTGTAATACAAGTAATTGATTCAAAGAAAATTATTAAACTTTTCAAAGGCCGCACAAAATCTGACCTTTATATTTATCTAATAAAATACTGGGATGAACTGAAACAGAAATTTGGGAATGACTTCACGCTAGATAAGGCCGCCGATAATTTCAAGCAGGCCCATTCAAAGAAACCATTGGTATTAAGAATCAAAAATCTGTTCAAGAAACAGCAGATGAAAAAAAGAAAATAAATAAGTGCACCGTCCCGATTATTGGGCGGTGCTTTTTTGATAAAAAAAAGAAAACCTTAAGTTTTATACATTTCTTTGATTTATAATAATAAATAAAGGGTTTTATTCCGAAAATAAAGACGGAACGCTTGTTTTTATAATATTGACGGTACTTATTTTCAATGATAAAATATAGTCCGTAGCATTAAAACTGAGTTTAATAAATTATTGGGAGCCATATTTTGACATTAAACGACACTTTTGCTTACATTCCGCTTTTCGCTGTCGGAGCAATCGCTCTGGTCTTGATGTTTCTCTTGGTTATCATAAAAAAAAGAAGCACGGCAAGAGTAAGTTTTATCATCTTCATTTCTGATGCTCTGCTGATTTTAGGAAGTTTTATTTCCGCCGTCGTCTGCATAACAGGAAACGGAGCTGAAAATGCCTTTATTATTTTCGGATTTTTTCTCCTATGTGCCAGCTTCTTTCTGCTTCCTTACTGTCTGGTACTTTCCACTTTCGAACCTAAAGTAATTGATAAGCTGGTTCCAAAAAGTTATAACAAATCTATTCTTGCCGCAGAAAAGACTGAAGAAGAAGAAAAAGTCAAATCATCAGGAACTCTTTCTGAAAAAGAAGAAACGCTTCTTAAATTCAGCAAAGAATTTATGCTTAACGCGACTTCTGCATATACTGCCGGAAAAGACCAGAACTCTTTCCTTGAATATATAAACAGAACTGTAATGGAACAAATTAAGGCTGACGGCGGAGCAATACTTCTTGTTGACGACTTTGAGGATGTTATTGCAGTCAAAGCATTCGATGGAGATTTCCCGCCCCCTTATAAACTTCCAAGCGATATGCCGCACAAACCTGTAAGAGTTGCAACAAGCTTCAAATTTGCGTCCTTTCCTTTAAGGGATAACCTGTTTGGAGAAGTTGCAAGTGCCGGTAAACCTGAATTAATTACAAAACCAGAACGTGACGACAGAATTTACCAGAATGGCCCGGAAGAATTCCTTGAATGCGGTAGCTATATCATTATTCCGATGAAAATTAGGGACACGGTTATAGGATTAACAGCTTTTGCAAGAAAACATGGAAATGAGCTGTTCACGGAAGAAGATTTGAAGACAGCAACAACTCTTTCAGACTTTGCCGCAATGACAATTCAGAATGTAAATGTTGTTAAAGAAATTATTGAACACAGCGGAATAAGCAAGGAATCAGAAATTTCTGCCAGAATCCAGACTATGCTCAAGCCGTCAAAGCTGCCTCTCATTTCCGGAGTTGAGATAGGCACAATCTATACACAGGCTGACGGTGTGTGCGGTGACTATTATGATGTTATTGTATCAAGGAAGGATAGAGTTTCCTTCATTATCAGTGATATAGCAGGAAAGGGTATAAACAGTGTCGTTGTCATGACTATGGTAAGAGCAATGCTCAGACTTGTAGTCAACACAACACAGTCTGCAGGTAAGATTCTTTCGTGGGTTAACCGAGGTATTTCAGCAGAATCCTTTAGCACGGATCACTTTGGTTCTGTTACGCTTATCAACTATGATCCTACAACTCAGAACATTGAGTTTGCTTGCGGCGGTGCAACCCCTGTCTATTACTTTGATGGTTCTAAGGGAGAATTTGAACTTATTTCAGAAATAAGCGAACCGATAGGCGTAGAAAAAACGACAGAATATAAAGATTACGTGCAAAAAGTTAAATCTGGTGATATAATAGTTACATATACAGACGGACTTGTTGAATCCCTCAATGAAAAGGGACAGCAATATTCAAAGGAATCTTTGCTTAAGGTTATTAGACAGAACAGCACTAAAACCAGTAAAGAGATTGTAAGCAAGGTTAAATCCGACCTTAAGAACTTTAGCGGCAATGTTACACAGCACGATGATGAAACATTGTTGGTTATAAAAATTCAGTAAAACGTACATTAAGGAGCAAACTTATGGAACTGAAAATACGCAAAAATGGAGAAGTTTACATCATTGATGTCAATGGTGAAATGGACTTGTACAATTCATACAAGCTCAAGGAACTTGTAATGAAGATGCTTGAAAAAAACGTAAAGTCCTTTATAATCAACCTTGAACAGGTAGATTATATTGACTCGTCTGGAATTGGAGCTTTAATTTATATTTGTTCTACAATCAAAAAAATGAACTTGAAGCTGTATATTTCTAACATTCACGGTTCAGTAAAAAAAGTTATTGAATTGACAAAATTGATGGGCTACTTCCCTATCGCAAATAGCGTAGAAGAAGCTCTGTTGATGGTTAATGAATAAGAAATTTTAGAGACGAGGGTTTTATGGAAGAGATCAAAGAACTTCGTTCAGATGGAAATGACCCTTTGTTCGACAAGTCAAATATGTTGTACAAGGAATTTCCGTCGGACTTTAGACAGATTCGTTATTTTACTTTACTAATTGTGCAGTCTGCCCCTTTGGAAATTAAGGAAATTAATCTTCTGGAACAGCAGATCAGTGAAATTATCAAGAATGCCGTAAAGCATGGAAATCATTGTGACATAAACAAGAAAGTACATGTATGGTATTCATTCAGTGCTACTCACGCCCATTTAGTTGTGGAAGATGAAGGCGAAGGCTTCAAGGATTTGGATAAGTGGAATGAGTTCAACCGAAAAAGAATTAGCTGTCTTCATAATTCAAATTTTGAAGAATTAGCTAATTATGTCTCTTTCCGTACAAAAAAATCTGATGATCAGGACGGAGGAAACGCAATGTTTGCTGCCCTGGAATACTGGAACGGCGGTCTTGTATATAATGACACGAAAAACGGTATTGCCGTTCTGAAACATTTCCAGCAAAAAAGACATGGTGTTTCTGTTGATGCAGAATAAAATCATCTTATAGTCATAATATTAACGGACTCTTTTGAGTTCGTTTTTTTTTAAATTTCATTCATTTCCAGTACCCTACTATATTTTACAACTTACAAAGTTTACTGGAAATAAAAAAGCCGGCAAGATAAATCTTACCGGCTTAATGGAGGTGGCGGGAATTGAACCCGCGTCCAAACAAGCTGACCAGGCACCTCTACAGGTTTATTGAAGCGAGGTGGTTGTCGGAAAACGGTAGCAGCTTCAAAAGCGTCGTCTTCGTATTCTGAAAAAAGTCCCCCATAACATCCAGACCTATCATGGAGCAAGTCCCTGTTAGCTACGGAATTTTACACTGTTAGGAACAGCACAATATAAATTCCGGATGGAGCACTTAAGCAGCCATCTGAAGTTCGCTTTCGCAAACTTCGTCTTCTCTGCGTTTTGCAGTTATTTTTTTCGACTGAATCAGAGACCAGCCGAGAGCCTCACCTGCAGCACAAGCTCACTCTTATCTGTCGAATCCGGGACACCCCCAATTCCGATTATATAAAATATATTATTTAGAAATATAAAAGTCAAGTAAATTTTATATTTTTTTACCGTATACTCTTAACAAAAGCATCCATAAATCCCATTGCCCTAAATCTCTCAAGCACAACACCATATTCATCAACAGAAAGAGGACCAACAAGAACTTTATATCCCTTCCTACAAGGAACAAGAACTACTGTATACTTTTTATATTTTTTTATGAGGCCTGCAATATTCTCCTCATCAGAAAGAACAGCTATCTGAATATAAAACTTATTGGATTCCAAGTCTTTCTCAGACTTTACATGGCTTCCTATCATTTTTTCTGTTGAAGAAGACAAATTGGAATCTTTTTCTTCTGGAGCCAACAGTTCTGCAGATTCAAGAAAGGGAACTTTTGGCTGCACATTTCCAAGAGGTTCTGTTTCTTCTGCCGCTGAATCACCGGAATATACATTCTCTGCAGGATCATCATCTTCCGCAGGGATTTCAACCTGAACTTCCTGCGGAACACTTTCTTTCACGGATTCACCTGAAACTTCCCCGCTTGAAGATACATTCTCCGCAGGATCATCATCTATCGCAATCTCAACGACTTCATCTATATCCTCTTCTGAATCTACCTCATCTCCTTCAACATCACTCCCTACAGGAACATATTCATATTCCGGTTCCATATAAATTTCCTCATTCGAAATTACAGATTCCCCTGACAGGTCCTCATCACAAATCTGTGCTTCCGGTTCGGCAAACACATGTTCGTCGGACACCACTGTCTCACCTTCAAGGTCTTCTTCCGCAGAAGATATCATTTCCTCAGCTTCACCAGAAACTTCTTCACCTGGAACTACAGCTTCTGCAGCTGAATCTTCCTCAGTTACATGTTCCTTTGAATCGACATAATTTTCTTTAATAATATTCCCAGGCTCATTATGAATTTCCTCATTCGGAATTACAGATTCCCCTGACAAGTCCTCATCACAAATCTGTGCTTCCGGTTCGGCAAACACATGTTCGTCGGACACCACTGTCTCACCTTCAAGGTCTTCTTCCGCAGAAGATATCATTTCCTCAGCTTCACCAGAAACTTCTTCATCTGAAACTACAGCTTCTGCAGCTGAATCTTCCTCTACGTTAATTTCTTTCGGCAAAACTGCCGATCCATCATCCGGAGCTGCCTGCACATCCTCAAATCCTGTTGCCGAAGAAATTACCAGATCAACAAAATTATCAACAGCAACTTCATCCAAAGGAATTTCAGAATCCTTTTTAGAAGAAGAATTCAATGAAACAAACTCTGCTGGCTCTTCAAACTTTTTAGTTCCCTTTAACGCAGGAAGATTCTGTTCCTCCACCATTTCTTCGTGGCAAAGCTTCTTGAACAAGGGCTTAAGATCATTTGAGGCATACTCTTCATGGACAGCTGCTTTTTTTGCAGATTTCAGGGCCTGACTTTCTTTTTCCTCTTCTGCGGCAGCTTTATTTTCTGAAGATCCGCCTTCATCATCCTGTAAAGAATCCAGGGCATCCAAAGCTGCCAAAGGTTCTGATTTTTTCTCATTGCGGTATGAAGATAAGTAATCAGCCACAGCTTCTTCTTCCTTCTTTTCCGGCTTCCTGTATGAAACATTCACTGAATCAACACCAGGCTCATCCCCATGAGGCTCATCATCAGGAAGATCATCTGCTGCAATCTCTTCATAATAAAATTTCTTTGGCAAAACTGCAACAGAAGATCCTGAATCTTCCTTACCTGAATTCTTGTTCAGTTCAGGCTTCTTTTCAGCAACCTCTTCCGCAGACTTCTCTTCCAAAACAGATTCCTTTTCCGCAGGTTCTTCACTGGAATTGTCCGAAGTCTTCGGAAAATCTAAACCCGAAGGATTATTTTTAACAGGCACTTCCTCTTTACGCTCGCTTCCGGAATCTGATGTAAATTCATTTCTTTCACTCAAATCTGCAGGAGAAGGTCGTTCTAAAAGTGAGAGTTCATCTTCAAAGCCGAGCGAACTGTTCTGGGAATAATCTTCACTGTAATATTCATCGGATTCATGATTCTTAGTTACCGCAACTTTTTCTTCCGAAACAAAAGCTTTTCCGGTTGCCACGGAATCAAGATTCAGCTGCCTCCTTGAAAGTCTGACGCTTACAGAAGAATCTGCTTTGAGTCCCAGGAAATCCGCAAGTTCAGCTGAAAGAATCATTACCACATCGCCGGACTTTTCAAGAGACCCGAGATTAAGAATTTCTGCCACAGCGTTATTTGAAGAATTCGTAACTGTAAGTCGGTCACCGGGAAGATAACCATAAGTCTTTGCGAAGCGTCCCCTAGGAAGCTCACCTGCAGAAGCTATAACAATCTTCCCGTCAATAAAACTGTTTCCGTCAACAGCAAAAAGAGATGCTATTGCTAAAAAAGTAATCAAAAACCACGAACAAATTTTTTTCATCAAAGATTCCTTTTCCGTCTGGCAGAAAAATTATTTCAGGGACTTTATAATTTCCGCAGAAAAAATCCTTGTATAGGAAGCAACTCCTCTTTCATTGTCTGACGATGACGTCACTTTTACTATTTCCTTTTCTCCTGAAGAAATAACGGCTTCAGACTTTACATCATAAACTTCCCAGGAAATTTTCCTGATATTTGAAAGAAGAGCATAAGCGGTATTTGAAGTAAGATTATCCTTGTAGTCAACAAAAATTGCTATGAAATAATTGCATCCGCCGTCAGAAGCTTCTCCGAGGGCCTTGTATTTGATCTGCTTATCTTTTTCATCATTATTGACAGCCGCAGTAACAGAATTTGTTGCAATAAATCCGCTTGAAAAAAGAGAATCAAATATCGCGTTCTCCATCACATAAGTGGTTTCCCTTACGTCAGTTGTCGCACTGTCATGCTGAATAATCTGGAACGAAACTGACTGCGCATACGTTAGAACAGAAATACAAAGAAATACCACGGTACATACAACCAGTTTCAAAATTTTATTTATATTCATCCTATTTATCCCCCTTAATAAATTCTGCCCACATTTCTATAATAATCGGTAAAGAAATCCGCAGGTTTAAATGAATTTAGTTAACGTATAATAATGCTTGTATTTTAAAACTTGGAACTGATTTTATTGAAGAATTTAAATGTGTGTGATATTATTAAGAATGTCAACAGTTTAAAAATTAAGAAAATTTAAATAAAGAAAAGGAGTTTATCATGGGCAAAATTGAAACCCGGTTATACATAATCGGTGCAGGCTTTGCAGGCCAGATGATTGCAAAGGAGCTTGTACAGAAAAAGATATTCGGTACCGTTGCAGCTTTTCTTGATGACAACGAAAAACTGAGAGGAACAAAAATTGACGGAATTCCGGTCCTTGGCCCAATTGATGATGCTACAGCACTTCTTAAAGTTAATCCCATTGATGAAGCAATTATTGCAATTCCCAGTGCAAAAAAAGAACGTATACGTGAAATTTATAACATACTCAAACAGAGCGGTTTCTTCCATATAAGGATACTTCCTTCAATAAGCCAGGTCGTAGAAGGCAAGGCTCATCTTGTTCAGGCTCGGGAAATTAACCCTCTCGATATACTGGGACGGACTCCAATAATAATTTCCTTGCATGAAAGTCTTGCTTATCTTAAAGGCAAACGTGTTCTCATTACAGGCGCGGGTGGATCAATAGGAAGCGAACTTGCCCGCCAGCTTCTTTCAGGCGGTGCGGAACGGATTTACCTATTCGGCCACGGGGAAAATTCGATTGTAAATATTTATCGTGAACTTCATGTACTTCAGAACGAAGGAGTCGGAGAGAAAGCTTCTATCGTGCCAATCATAGGGGACATGAAGGACAGGGAGTATGTAAGATATATTATTTCACATACACATGCCGATGTTATTTTCCACTGTGCCGCTTACAAGCACGTTCCAATGATGGAAGAAAATCCTGTTGCTTCAATTGAAAATAATGTGTTCGGTACGAAGAATCTTCTGGACGCTTCACTGGAATTTGGAGTAGAAAGATTTGTACTTATTTCAACGGACAAAGCTGTTGAACCTGTAAGCGTTTACGGTGTAAGCAAAATGCTCTGCGAAAAAATGCTTCTAGAAGCTTCCGCAAAGACAAAGACCAGCCAGTCCTTCATGTTCGTAAGGTTCGGGAATGTATTAGGTTCCAGGGGTTCAATACTTCCCATATTCAAGGACCAGATAAACAACGGGGGACCTGTTACTGTAACAGACCCTGAGATGGTCAGATTCTTCATGACAATTCCGGAAGCCTGCTCACTTGTTCTTCAGACAGGCGGCGTAGGCAAAAACGGAAAATCTTATCTTCTTGATATGGGCGACCCCATAAAGATTCTCGATCTTGCCGAACAGCTCATCAAGTTCAGCGGCCTTGAACCTTACAGGGATATGGAAATCAAATTCATTGGCGTGAGACCTGGAGAAAGGCTTTACGAACCTCTTTGGCTGGAAGAAGAAAATCCTAGTCCGACAGAATATCAAAAAATTCTTTCACTCACAAACGTTGAGCCAAAGGAATTTGTTCTTAATGAGCTTATTGAAAAACTTGTTCCTATCTGCACTCTTACGGAAGGCAAGGAAGATTTGTACCGCAACAGGGAAGCTCTTGTTGCTCTACTAAGAAAAAATATTTCAACTCTCGATAATTTTTATTCCGAACAGGAAAAAGCAGGCAAATCTGTGAATATGGCGGAATCAGTTAAGGTGGTATTATAATGAGCGAAATAAAGGTTCCATTTTTTAAGGCATCTCTTGGAAAGGAAGAGGAAGAAGCAGTTTTAAATGTAATGAGAAGCGGCTGGCTTACAACAGGAAAGGAATCCCTTGCATTTGAAAAAGAATTTGCAGAAAAAATAAATGTGCCCTACGCACTTGCAGTGAACAGCAATACAAGCGGGATGATTCTTGCGATGGAAGCATGCGGTGTAAAGGAAGGCAAAGCAGTCATTACAACTCCTTACACTTTTGTCTCCACGGCAACAACTGCCCGTCATCTTGGAGGAGATGTTTATTTTGCTGACATTGAAAAGGATAACTATTCAATTGATCCTGAATCCGTTAAAAAAATTCTGAAAAGCCCGAAAGGAAAAAACGTAGTTGCAATTGTTCCTGTCCACATTGCAGGAAATCCCTGCAACATGGAAGCAATCATGGATATTGCACGAAAATATAATGTAAAGGTAATTGAGGACTGTGCACATTCATTTCCAAGCAAAACAAAAATGGGATATGCCGGAGCGATAGGAGACATAGGTGTTTTCTCGTTCTATGTAACAAAGACAATGACTACCGGTGAAGGCGGAATGGTTACAACTAAGGATGAAAATCTTGCAAGGCACATGACAATGATGCGCATGCACGGAATGGACAGAACTACATGGGACCGCTACACTTCTCCTCGTGCATCATGGACTTACGATATTGTTGCGCCCGGATTCAAATTTAATTTGCCTGATATGCTTTCAGCCCTCGGAAGAGTTCAGCTTTCAAAAGCAGATCTGTTTGATGAGCAGAGAAAAGCTCACGTCAGAAAATATAATAAAGCCTTCTCAGAAATGGACTTCATAAAACTTCCGCCTGACGGAGAAGGAAACGCATGGCATCTGTACCTGATGAGACTTGACTTAACAAAACTAAAATGCGACAGGGATGCTTTTGCAAAACAAATGCAGGAAGCCGGAATCGGAATCAGCATGCATTTTATTCCTGTGTTCCATTTCACCTACTGGAAAGAGCTTTACGCTGACTTTACGGCAGAAAATTTTCCTAACGCAGAGAGACAGTACAACGAAACAATTTCAATTCCTCTGTGGCCTGACATGACTCAGGAAATGACAGACTATGTAATTGAAACTGTTAGAAGTCTAGGTGAGGAGTATCATGCCTAAAAAAAAGAATGCGAGCGACAACAATACAAGCTTCACTTCTGTTGATGAATTCTACAGTGACATTTCTCTGAAGGATATGTACTATGCACAGATGATCCGCCCTATCCAGGAAAAAGGAATCGTAAGAAACTTTTCTCCACGAAGCGATCTCCCTGCTGAATATAATATCTACAGAGCATCCGATGTACCCGGCTCAAACCTGATAGATACTCCCTGCGGAAAGATTCCTCTTCTAAGTACAGGAAGCATTTCCTACGCAGGAGAGCCTATCGGTATAATCGTTGGACCTGATGAAAGGACTCTCAACAATTTAAACGAAATAAATTTTGACACTGACGGAAACGAAATCCATATTTATCCGACAAAAAATTCTCCAAATGAAATTTATTCCACAAATTTTTTTGACTCTCCTCATCTTGAAGGAAATATGGAAGAAATCAAGATAATTTCCGATGCACTTAATCTTTCTGATTTTTCTGACTCACCCCAGAACCGTTTGAATGAAATAAAGAAGATGCAGGACGATGACTGCTTTGAAGAACTTTTTACATCCGTTCTCGCACAAAAAAAAATTTTCAGCGGACCGATTTTTGACGGAAACAAGGATGAAGCTGAGGAACGGGCAAAAATATTTTTTGAGCAGTCACCCAATGTAGTTCAGAACTGCTGGTCCTATAAAGTAAAGGCTCCATACTTTCTTGAACCTCTTGGAGCAATCTGCAGCTATACGGAAGAACTTACAGTAATTTATTCCCCGACCCAGTGGCCTGATAACCTCAGAAACGTTGTTTCCACTGCAATGAACATTCCGAAAGAAAAAATACTCATCAAGAAAACAAAAAATTTTAATAAGGGAACAAATTCAATCTGGTACGACAGTTTCGTTGCAGCCCACGCATGTCTTGCATCTCAGAAGTGCGGTCATCCTGTAAAGATTGTATATTCAAAAGAAGAGCAGGAAAAATTTATAGATGCAATGCAGGAAATTACTATCGTCCATAAAACAGCTGCAAATAAGGAGGGAAGAATTACTCTCATGCATATAGACATCGACGTCAACACGGGAGCATATAATCCATTTGCTGATGAAATACTGAACAGACTCTGCATAAGTGCATGCGGATGCTATAATCCTCTTAACGTTCTCATTACAGCAAAAGCTATTTCCTCAAACAATCCTCCATCATCCGTAAACTTTGAGCAGATTGATTCAGCCGCATTCTTTGCAGTCGAAAACCAGATTAACATTCTGTGCAACAAATACAACGGAAAATACTCTCCGCTGGAAATCCGACAAAAAAATTTGAACTCCTCGTCAAACAATTACGGAAGCCTGCCCTTCAAATTTGATTTCACGAACCAGGAAAACACTTTACAGCAGGCAAACAAAATGAGTTCTTTTGAAAGAAGAAACCTTTCATATTTTATGTCCAACAAAAAGAGTTTTGCAAACGCTTCTCTCGTTGAAAAACTTAATCTTGGACTTCCAAGAAGAGGCATCGGTTTTGCATGCGCATTTGAAGGTTCCGGATACCTTGGCTCTGATTTGTATGACAGCGCAAATCTTTCGATCAGTGTCACGAAAGAAAAAGACGGCAGCATTACGATTCACAGTGCACCGGTTTCCCAAAATATACTTGATATATGGAAGCAACAGGTATTTGAAATTCTAGAAACAAAAAATATTAAAATCGATTCCGCATTTGAACAAGGAAAAGGAGCTAATCATCCAGAAAGCGTTTATTCTAACATCAGCGTAATGACAAAGCTTTTGGCAAAATGCTGCGAGTCAATAAAAAGTAAAGGTGATTCCGAAGGACTTCCCTTCACCGTTACAAAAAGGAATGCATCTTCAAAAAACAGGCTGTGGAATACAGAAACCTTTTCAGGACAGCCGTTCATGAATACTTCATTCATGGCAGCAACTGTTGAAATAGATTTTGACAATACAACGTACAGGGAAATCGTAAGGGAAATTAATATTGTAGTGAACGGCGGAAAACTTTTTAATTCTCTTGCCGCAAAAAACACAATACGTCTGGCAGTGCAGAAGGTTCTTTCATCAATCATGCAGGCAGAAATAGTCGAATGTGACAACGTGAATATTTCATTCATAAAATCAGATGATGAGCCTTCCCAAATTGGAGAACTTGTATTCCAGGTAATACCGGCTGCATACACGCAGGCAATTTCACAGGCGATTGACTGCGCAGTAAATTTTCTTCCGCTCAACAGTGACAGCATCTTCAATATGCTGAAGGAGCAGGAAGAAATAAGGGAAGCAAAAAAAATAACAAACGAAATAAGAGAAGAACTGGAGTCAACAAATGCAGATCAGAATGAATTTGAATAATGAAATTATTTCCACAGAAGCAGAGCCATCAGAATCTTTACTTACAGTTCTCAGAAGAGAAAAACTTTACAGCGTAAAATGCGGATGCACAAAAGGTTTCTGCGGCAACTGCACAGTTCTGATGAATGATAAACCTGTTCTAAGTTGCCTTGTTCCGGCCTGCATGGTTCAGAATGTTCCGGTGATTACTCTTGAATACTTTCAAAAAAATGAAAACTATTCCAAGATATATAACATCATTAAAAAAGATTTCAACAGCGTGGGAATACAGATGTGCGGTTACTGTAATGCAGGAAAAATTTTTTCTACCTACGGGCTCATGAAGCAGAAGGTTGAACCTAAGGATAAATACAATATCATTGCCGCAATAAAAAATCTGTGCTGCTGCTGTACAGACATAGAGACTCTTACAAACGGAATCTCAAAAAGCTTGAGGGATTATATAAAATTCACTTCCGCCTTTAACCAAAATACTGAAAACACAGAAAAGGAAAACTGATTATGGATGAAAATTCAAGAACTTCCGTTGTAAATATTTATAATCCGAAAGACGTAGATGAAATTTTCTCATACATGACCTCATCCGGAGGAAATATAAAAATATTCGGAGGATGCACGCAGCGAGAATGCTCCCGCTACATAAAAGGAAACGCACTCAGCATTATTAACATTGAGGAGTTACGTAGAATTGAAAAAAAAGACAGGTACATTGAATTCGGCCCCGGAATAACTCTTTCTGAAATTCTTAATCTCGGCAAACAGAATATCCCTGCAATACTCTATGATGCAATTGAATCAATCGGCAGCATATATGTACGAAACCAGGCTACAATAGGCGGAAATATATGCGCAAGCGTTCAGTGTGATGTGAACCAGAAAATGACTTTATGGGCACCGCTTCTCGCACTGGGAACAAGCCTTGACTTCAAAATCAGGAAGAGGAACAGCAAAAACAAAAGCTACGAAACAAAAAACATTCCACTGTCAAAATTCCTGAGCATACCAGAAAACGGAGTTCTTACTAAAATCAAAATTCCTATAACCGACTGGGAGACAACAATATTCAAGAGACTCGGTCCTGCGAATTCAATAAATGAAAACAGCTCCAGCTTTGTCTTTCTCTTGGGAAAACAGAAGGACAGCATCAGCAATGTCAGGATAGTATTTACAGGAAGATACCAGTTCTATTCCCCTAATTCACCTACCTTTGAGAATGAATTTTTTGGTGTCAAGCTTCCTCTGCAGAATTCTGAAAAAGAAAAACTTCTGCGTGACGCTTCAACAATATTTGACAAGCAGGTGAACCCTGAACTTGCTCCACCAATATTCAAGAAACAGTTCATGAATCTGATGGAGCAATGCCTTAATCAGATTTCCTGAAAACTACTTAATGAGCATGCAGTCACCGTAACTGAAAAAGCGGTACCGGTTCTCAACAGCAAGATGATATGCGCTCATAATATTTTCCTTTCCGGCAAAAGCACTTACGAGCATGATTAATGTTGATTCAGGTGTGTGGAAATTTGTGAACATCTGGTCCACGACTTTAAATCTATAGCCGGGATACATAAAAATGTTTGTTCCGCGGGTACCGGGAATGAGATTTCCGTTTTCATCGCTGGCACTTTCCAAAGTTCTTACACTTGTTGTGCCTACAGCCAAAACAGGACGTCCTTCTTTCTTTGCAAGAGAAATCCTGTCTGCAACATCCTGGGTAACTGTATAATATTCGGTATGCATCTTATGATTCTCGATTGACTCTTCGCGTACCGGCAGAAATGTTCCCAGTCCTACATGAAGTGTCACGTAACAAAGTTCAGCACCCTTGTCCTTAAGTTTTTTCATAAGCTCCGGCGTAAAATGAAGTCCTGCAGTCGGAGCTGCTGAACTTCCTGTTTCCCTTGCATAGACGGTCTGATATCGTTCACTGTCTGTATCATCATCTTCCCGGCGGATATAAGGAGGAAGAGGTATATGACCGTTTCGGTTAAACCATTCCTCATCAAGGGGAGCCTCAAATGTAATTGTACGGAATTCACTTCCCTCCTCAACAGAAAGAATTTTTCCCACTGATCCGTCAGAAAATTTATATTCGTTTCCGACCTTTACCTTCTTTGCCCCCTTTACCATTGTGTTCCAAGATGAACCGTCACCTACAGGATTCAGGAACATAAATTCCTGCTCACGACCGCTTGAAATCTTTATACCATAGCAGCGGCTTCTGCGCACACGGCTGTTATTGAAAACCATTACAGTTCCCGGAGCGACAAGATCAACAAGATCTTCCATCTTATAATGTTCTACTGTTCCTGAAGTCTTGTTAAGGAACATAAGCTTATCATTGCCGCGTTCACCACTCGGACGCTGGGCAATGAGTTCTTCCGGCAATTCAAAATTAAAATCACTAGTCTTCATGGGAATTAATATAGCATAAATAAAAATTTTTGTAATTAGGGCTAATCAAAAAAAATTTGTGACATTCACGGCTCATAAAATATTTGTGCCCACGAAAAATAAAATTCATGGAGCAGATAAAAATATTTGCCAGCAAAAAAAAGGAACCCCGCCACGAAATTTAAAATTGGTCTGGTTTTGCTGTTCAAAGCTAGAATATATCGTAGCAGGGTATAGCTATATTAACAAAATCATAACTATAATTCAATGTAATATTAATACATATTAACATGAAAAATTTGTATTCTGCTTACTATTTTCATTAAATGAATCTGAAATCACTGGGAAAGAAAAAAAACTAAAGTCTAAAAACTGAAAATATTTGTTAAGGTCAGCTCCGAAAGCTTCCTTCTGCTTTCCGGGAACGTTTTCCATTATGTTCCACATGAAAAACGGGATACAGCCTGAATTCCTGAACTTTGGAATCCGCAGATTGCATGTTCCGGGGGAATTTTATAGGTATCCGTTTCTATCAGCATGTTCATCATCATGAGCATCATCTGATAGAGCGGCTGTTTGCCGTCCTGCTAACCTTCGCAAATTCTGATAATATCTTCCCGGGACATTGTTACCCTTCCTTGAGTTTTCGTATGCCCAAAACATTGTTTTTTTTTCAATGACTCGTTTCTATCCCAAATACGAAATTGCGAAATAAATTTTACACTACCAATATTTGGCAAAACGACTTCTCCTTTCCTGTTCACTTCTCCGGGCAAAATCTCAGCGTACTTCTATCCGGTTGAGCGAACTGCAATATAGGCGGAACAATTAATCCAGAAAACCAAAAATAATAATAAATTTTTGTTTTAACATGAAATTTTATTTTATTGTAATATAGTTACCTTATGAGGTAATGTATGGAAGATAATAAAGTTGTTTTTACAAATTCGGTGGAAGACAGCATGAGTCTTTCTCTAAGGCTTGAGCACAAGTGTTATGTTCATCCCTTCAAAAAAAAGGATGATTATTATCGTATCCAGATTGATCCATCCACATCAAATGAACTGAACCAGAAGCTTATTACTATTACACAGATTATGGATGCAAACAAGGTCAACGCACAGAGCATCTGCTTTTACGGAGACGAAAACAAGCCGAAAGAAATTATACGCCTTTCTCTTGAAAAACTGCACCTGATTTAGTCTGACATAATTTATGCATGACAGAAAGCGGTCAACATAGTATTGGCCGCTCTTTTTTTACCGGCAGTTCAAGAAAATCTCTATCTGCCGAACAGATCGAGGGCTCCGTCATTTACAGCAGAACCTATAAAGTTCAACCCCAGATGCCTGTAGGCTTTTTCTGTTGCAATGCGTCCTCTGGGAGTTCTCTGAAGAAGACCTCGCTGAATAAGATAAGGCTCATAATAATCTTCAAGAGTATCCAGGCTCTCACCTATGGAAATCGCAAGAGTTTCTGCCCCGACAGGTCCTCCTCCGAAGTTATTGATAATGGAGAGAAGAATCTCCCTGTCCCAGTGCTCAAGTCCAAGGGAATCAATTCCCAGACAGGTTAATCCCTTCTCCACAATTTCCTTCGTTATAACCCCCTTGCCTTCTACCTGAGCAAAGTCTCTCATGCGGCGAAGAACCCTGTTGGCCACACGCGGCGTACCCCGTGAACAGTCAGCCATAAGCAAGGCAGCATCCCGCTCTATTTCAACATCAAGAATTTTTGCTGAACGGTTTATAATGTCAGAAAGTTCTTCCTGCGTATAGAACTGGAACCTCTGTATAATACCGAAACGGCTGATGAGCGGAGAACTTACGGAACCAGCCTTAGTTGTTGCTCCTACCAAAGTAAAATGAGGAACAGGAATTCGGACTGTACGTGCCGCAGCACCCTGACCGATGACCCAGTCAAGCTCATAGTCCTCCATCGCAATGTAAAGCATTTCCTCAAGAGTAGGCTTCAGACGGTGAATTTCATCAATAAAGAAAACTGTTCCCGGAGTAATTGTAGACAAAATTCCTGCCAGATCCTTTGGCTTTTCAAGAACTGGCGCGGAAGTAACCTTAAAGTCCACTCCAAGCTCGTTGGCCGTAATCTGTGCAAGCGTAGTTTTTCCAAGTCCAGGAGGTCCTATCAGAAAAAGATGGTCAAGTGCCTCATGCCTGTTTCTTGCAGCATCAATGAATACGCTAAGATTTTCCTTAATTGCGCTCTGCCCCTGAAACTCAGAAAGAGCCTTCGGTCTTAAATTTCCGTCCTGAAGATCATCATCAGATTCTGAATCAGCACGAACAATGCCGGAAGACACAGGCTCATCATTTTCAAGACCGATGTTACGCACGATATGAGTAGCCCCTCCGCTTTCAAGAGCAACATTTCTTGCGGCCTGGCTTGAAATCTGTGCAACCATATTCATTTCATCAGTTTCATCATTCTTCTGGCGGGGATATGAAGTCTTGTGAGTGACGCTCTTGTTTATCTCTTTCATTGTGCAAGTTCCACTATAGCCTGTCTGAATATAGCATCTTCCTTAGCGGAATCCGAAAGGGATGCAAACTTTGCATCATCCTTAAGTGAAGCATAAATATTTTCAATAACATTCTCAACATTCTTCTTGTCATAGCCCATGCTCACAAGACCGCTGACGACATCCACAAAAGGAACATCCTTCCGCTTTTCTGATGAAGACGTTGAACTTTCTTCAAGAGTAAGCTTTCCTTTAAGCTGGAGCAGCATCTTTGCAGCCGTTTTCTTTCCGACTCCCGGAACTTTCTGCAAGGCATCCAGGTCACCTGTGTCAAGAACTGATGCAAGAGAAGAAGCTGTAATGTTGCTCATTATTTTTATTGCAGCCTTGGGACCTATGCCGTCAACCTTGAGCAGATCAAAAAAAAGTGTTCGGTCTGATTCTGATGCAAAACCGAACAAAGTCATTAGAACATCAGTATGCTGCATCCATACATAAATCTTTCCTTCCTCACCTACAGAAGGGATAGAATCAAGAGTACTGTCAGGAACTGTAACGTCCCATTCGATGCCGTGAGTATTTATAAAAACTTTCTGAGGGTACCTGCCCGTTATTATACCTGTCAAACTGTTAAACATATTACAACATTATAGCAGAAAACCAAATAACTGTCTAACAGCAACATCGGTATATGACAGAATCATAATAGAATCCCGGAACAGATAACTGGCTATTTTGTGACTGCAGGTTCAAAGACGGAATCCATGAGACGGATAAAGCTCACGGTCTTCAGGTTTATTGTCTGAAGCTGAACCTGAGAAGCAACCTTCATCTGGTTATCAATTTCGCCCCAGTTCTTGACCACGGTGGACGGGTTCTTCACGACATCATCAAGAAGTGTCTTGAAATATTCGCCCATAATCTTAACCTTATCAATTACGCTGACAATAAGCCATTCAGCCTTCTTGTTAAGCTCATCAATCTTCACGTTAAGCTGCAGGGCAATCTTATCATCCACAGCATTCTTAAGCATTGAGCGCATCTTGTTTCCGGTCGCAAACTTTGTGTCAAACATCTCATCAAACTTTACAATCTCGTTAAGAAGATTCATGAGGTCCCTGTACAGCGTTGTAATTGAAGTCATGAATTCCTTTTCATTTGTAATCCCTACAGCTGAAAAGATTCCTACAAAGGACGAAACATCCACTCGGAAAGTCTTTTCCATGAATCCGTAGACAAGCCCAAGATTTTTCCAGTGATCAAATCCATGGACATTCTTCTTCTCATAAAGCATAGATTCTTCTTCAGTATAAAATTTCATGGACGGAATATCATCACCACCGAAAGCCTGCTCTACGAGACGTGAATAAACAATATCCTTTCGTTCCTGGATAAGATCTTCCATGGTTGTCCTGAAATCATCATAAACCGCTTCAATTTCCGGATGAACGATATCTTTTGAAGGAATGCTGAAACTGAGTTCATTCATCACATCACTTTTTATGAGACGCGCAAAATCACTGAGAACCTGCTTCTCGTTCATGGAAGAAAAAAGCTTCACGATATGAAGGAACCCCTGGACATCAAAATTTTCAAGGGGCATGAACTTTGACAAAGAAGCTATAAGGTTCGGATAATCATCCACTGAAGTCAGAACCGCGGACGCACTCAGGAAATCCAGTATGAAGTCCTGGACATACTGCTTCTGGACCTGAACAAAATGGGGATCCGTTGAAAAAGTATTTTCCTCCAGCGCACTGCAGAAATGCTTAAGAGCAACATAATAATCAAGAAGGCAGAACCTTTTCAGAACCAGGATGCTGGAATACATGAGATTTATTTTTGCACAGAATTCTTCGCCGTATATCCTCTTGAACTCCTCGAATTCAGTTTTCCCGCGCTCGTAAACAGATTTTATGTCCTCCCTGTTGCAGGCATTCCTGAGTTCATCAGGGGCAAGGAACGAAAGTATCTGTTCCTGACGTTCCGTGTGACTTATATTAAGAATCTGACGCTTATAATATTCATCATCAGTATTATTAAGAAAGGCTTCCCTCATGGGAGCGATTACCCTGTATATTTCAAACAGAAACTTTGCAAAGGAAGTCTGGATTTTTCCCTTATAAAAATTATAAAATTTATAGCCTTCCCTGCTTATGCGCTTATTTATATTACGGAGCTGCTTTGCCTGAGAACTCTGAAGATTTCTTCCCAGGATAAAATCAATAAGCCATGAAAAAAAAGAAAATTTTTCTTCCCTCACAGTCTCCAAGGAATTTGATATATCGTCTGTGCCAAATGAATTTAAATCGTCCATAACGTTATTATGTATCAATTTGGACATAAATTCAAAGAAAAATGTTAAAAGAAATTAAAAAGTTGAATGGATATGAGTAATGGCACCGGCAAGAGCATCCGCCGCATGATCAGGTTCAGGTTTTACCTTCAAATTCAAAAGAATCTGCACGTACTGCTCTACAAGATCCTTATCCGCAGAACCGCTTCCCGTTACGGAAGACTTTATTGTCTTGGGCGTGTACATGTAAAGAGGAATCGCCTGCTGGACAAGGCACAAACTTATGACACCCTTGGCTTCTGCTACAGCCATTGCGCTTGATGCGTTGCGGGAAAAATAAAGAGTCTCCATGCTGGCCTCATCAGGTTTGAATTCATCAATAACCGCAAGAAGCCTGTTATATATGGAAAGAAGCCTGACGGAATGGTCCTCCTCGGAAGAAGTTTCTATCACGCCATAACTTACCAGCCTGATTTTACCGTTACAGGAATCCACTATTCCGAATCCTGTATGTGCAAGTCCGGGGTCTATGCCTATTACACGTCTTTTTTTCATGATACCTAATTTTAAAACAAAAAAAGCCACTCCGCCAAATAAATCAGCGGAATGACGTTAAACTGAACTAGCCGGAAACCGAATTATGCTTCAGGATCGAAGTCATCCGGATATTCAACTGTTGAATAAACATTCTGAACATCATCGTTTTCTTCGAGCTTGTCAAGCATCTTCTGAACTTTCTTTGCTGTGTCAGAATCAACTGCCTGGTATGAAAGAGGAACCATTGATACAGCTGCAGAAAGAGTTGTCCACTTTTCTGATTCAGGTGTTTCTTCCTGTTTTGGAGAAAGTCCTGCATCATGCTTTGCTGTGATAGCTTCAACAACTGCTTCAAATCCGGCAGGTTCTGTTGTAATTGTGATAACACCGTCTTCATTTACAACATCTTCTGCACCGGCTTCGAGAGCAACTTCCATTACTTCGTCTTCTGACACCTTTTCAGCATCCATTTCGATAACACCCTTGCGTTCGAACATACGGCTTGTAGAACCTGTTGTACCGAGGTTTCCGCCATTCTTGTTGAAGATGTTGCGAACATCAGCTGCTGCACGGTTCTTGTTGTCTGTAAGCACTTCTACGAGAACAGCAACACCACCTGCTGCGTACCCTTCATATACGAGTTCTTCATAGTTTCCGCCACCGAGTTCACCAGTACCCTTCTTGATTGCACGTTCAATGTTGTCTTTAGGCATTGAAGCTGCCTTTGCCTTAACAATAGCAGCACGAAGACGTGGATTAGAGTTAGCATCTCCTCCGCCCATGCTTGCAGCGATTGAGATTTCTTTAATTAATTTTGTGAAAAGTGCACCACGTTTTGCGTCAGCAGCGCCTTTAGCATGTTTAATTGTTGACCATTTACTGTGTCCTGACATTGGGAACTCCTTAAAAATAAAACAGAATGTAATTCATAATTTATCATAAAGTAGTAAGTTATGTCAATCATTGACATTGCTTTGGATATTAATTGGCACATAAATTTTGCCGTTAATTCTTATAATGAATACATTCAAAACAAAAATAATTGCAGAAATCGGAACGGCCCATAACGGGTCACTTGAAAAGGCCTTCGCACTTATCGATGAAGCCAAGAATGCTGGTGCTGACATCATAAAATTCCAGTGGGTCTACGCTGATGAAATTCTTCATCCTGACACAGGATTTGTTAATCTGCCGGGAGGAAGCATACGTCTTTACGACAAATTCAGAGAACTGGAGGAGCCGGCGGAATTCTTTAAGAAATGTCTTGACTACACTCACAACCGGGGACTTCTCTTTGCCTGCTCCCCCTTCGGAATCAGATCACTTGAAGAGCTTGTAAAAATTAAGCCCGACGCAATAAAAATTGCAAGTCCCGAAGTAAATCACATTCCGCTTCTTGAAAGAGCGGCCGAATACTACGGTAAAATCCCGATTATTCTTTCAGGCGGAGTATCAAAACTTGGGGACCTTGAAAAGGCTGTGTCAATTCTCACAAAGTTTGCAGACAGTGCGCAGGTCAATGAAAACCTGTGCCTCGACCCGCTGAGCATTCTCCACTGCATCACATTCTATCCCGCCCCGGAAGATGAATATAATGTAAGATGCGTTGAAACTTTGAGAAGCATATTAGGACTGCCTACAGGAATAAGCGACCACTCCCTAGATCCTGTACTGGTACCTGTTCTTACAGCAGCTATGGGTGGAACTCTGATTGAAAAACATATTACTCTCAGCAAAAAAACTGACGGGCTTGATGATCCTGTGGCCCTTGAAGAAGACCAGTTTGCACTGATGGTACATACAGTTCACCAGACAAACGCCATCCAGAACCGATGGAAGCATGAAGAAGATGCAGCACAGAAAATCATTCACCATAAAATGGACAACGGAATGGAAGTTTCATCTGCCCAGAAAGAAATTTTCTCGCAGCTGATGAACCAGTACGGGAAGGAAAAAGTTTTTTCAATCCTGGGAAACGGAATCAAAAGGCTTGCTGAAAGTGAAAGCGTGAACTACGGAAGGACAAACCGTTCACTCCATTACATGAAGAACTTTGAAAAGGGATACATCATAAAGGAAGAGGATATTCAGGTTCTGCGCACAGAAAAAATTCTCACACCAGGAATTTCCCCCGACTTCATCAGGACTGTAACGGGAGCCAAACTTAAAAGGAACATAAAATCAGGAGAAGGAGTTCAGCTGGAAGACTTCATGGAAAAATAAAGGCGTCATCAAAAAAAAACGGGACTGCAAAAGAAGTTGCAGCCCCCCCCTTCTTATTTCTGCAGAATCCTTTCAGCGGCAGTCCTTGCCATAAACTTGTTATCGTAAATCATCACGGAAGTTTCTTCCAGCCAGCCCTCATCAAGTTTATACCAGAATTTGACTACAGGCACATCAAAGTCTTCATTCTCATACTGTTCAAGAGCCTTTCCTGAAATCTGAAAAATTTCCCCCTTCCTTGCATGAAAGATAACTTCACTTGAAAATGAAGGCTCCTTTCTGAAACCTGCGTAAGGTGTATTTATGACAGCCCACTGGATTCCTGGTGTAAGTTCAACAGGGTTTTCCGGTTCAACAGAAATTTCTCTATCCTTAACAACATTACAGGATCCCAAAAGTACCGAAGCAAAAATCATAGCCGCTACTGCAACTGCTTTCCTAAAAATCATTTCACATATCCGTTAGAAATAAAATATCTTTTAACATCAGGGTACAAAAGAAGATCACTGTCCACAAAGTTAAGCTGCTGAATCTTGTCTATCTCAATCCATTCATAGTCCGTATGTTCCGTAAGATGATACCTGAAAATATTTCCGGTATGAGGAACCTTTATGAGATATGCATGAAGATTAACAAGCTCATCATCATGCCTAAAGGTAGCATTTGCAACAAGAGGACCGACCTTAACTTTTATGCCGAACTCTTCCGTGAACTCACGGACAACGGCCTGCTCATCAGTTTCTCCCTGTTCAACCTTTCCGCCGGGAAATTCCCATCTTCCACCCATCTGCCCCGTAGGGTTTCTCTTGGCAATAAGAACCTTACCCTTTACAAACGCGATACCAGCAATTGAAGTCTTTGACATCTTCTACCTCCTAAAGAAAAGTAACCTGCGGCAAAAGAAAATGAATAAGACCTGCAACAATGCACAGAACACCAATATATTTTCTGAAACCGATAAAAAGCCTTGATACACCATCAGGAATGTCCATAACAGAAGAAACCTGAAAATATTCAACAAGAACAGCAGCTCCGCCCATAAAGCATGCGGCAGCAGGAATCAGGTCTCCGATAACAGGAATCCCGCCATTATAAACGGAAATGATTTTAAGAAGGCTGACCACTACAGCAAGAACGCCAAGAACAAAGCGCAAAGTCTTGTTGTTGAGACCTGAAAATTCCTTGAGACCATCCCCCGTCTTGCCGTCAGATGATGATAACTTTGAATCAACAGTCGCTTCTTCACCAGCAGAATCAAAACTGAAAGAATCTTCCGACTCCTTTTTTGTTTCCTTTATAACCATAACTGTTTCCTGCCCGGTCAAATCAACTCCGTACATAAGAATAAGACCAAGAACAATATTCAGCAGAACGCATAGAAAATAAAACTGAACCATAAAACCGTCCCCTACTTTTTTATTTTCGTATAAAATTTATACTTGATGTATAAATATACCATATTTGCTAATGAACTTCAACATTGCACACCATCTCAACTGCTTCTTCACCGCAAGAAACTATGCACCTTACTTTTCTGATCTCGTAGTCCGTGAAACTGTCTCTCAAAAACTGGGGCGAATCCTTTGAAGGATCAAAGACTGCCGCAATCTCTGCCCTATTCTGCTCCATTCCGTCGGCATCAATCACTATGAATTTTGCAACAATATTTCTGGGAAGAGCATCATTATTATTCCGAGAAGAAGGCTTCATCCTGATACTTACAAGAACCCTGTCATCATAGGACAGAGCCGAAAGCACACAGTTCACGCCCGAAATATTTGCTTCCCCTGGTGAACCAGAAAGAATCTTTACTATGAAAACGAGAGCGAATGTCATAACCATGGCAAAAAAAATCATCCTGTTGCTTCTCGTTCCGACAAGAACCCTGAAGAAACCTTTGTTCATCTTTGTCTTGCCTGAAGCAAAGTCCCGTACAGACTCCGGCTCATATTTTCTATATTCGTTACGGTCGTGATAGAAAACCAACGGCTCCTGACCGTCTTCATAACTTTCTACAACTGAATCTTCCATAACATGCCAGCCTATTTCTTTACAACAACCTGAATAAGTTCATCAGTACGCCACCAGTCGACATGGGCCTTATCCTGCTGTATGAACAGAGCCGAAAGTATTCCCGAATTGCTCAGGCAGAACGTATAGAACAGACTGTTCCCCCTGTTGAGATTCATGTTCCTCGTCATGATTTTCTGTCCGTTGTTCTGCACCATCTGAAGACTGAAACCGTTTCCCGTACAGATTATAAAGAAAAACCATCCGTCTTCAGTTACCCCGAGAAATTCGTAAGGAATATCATAGGAACCGTTGGAGAAACCTTCATTTATGAGCTCGTTATATGGAAGGACCTCAAGAGGCCTTCCATAAGTTCCCGCATCGACATCCAGGTCATAAAGCATCGTCGAAACATAATCGACACCGGACTGCATATGATTTGTCTCATCTATGTGCTGGGTAAAATAGTCAACCTTCACGTAAAGCTTACGGTCTGTATAACTTGGAACAATATTTCCTAGTTCAACCCACTTTTCCGTAAGATCCTCCGCGTACGGATTCGGAACATTCTCCTTCGATATAAAAATCATGTACATGGAATATCCTGTGGAAGAGAACCAGTAGATTTCATAACCCCTGTTACCGGTGCAGACAACGACAAGCTCATTATCTGAAGTCGCATAAATATTTTTGACGAAAGGAAACGGTGTACCTCCCGGACCTTCACGCCCAAGATAATCAATGTATTCTCCGTTCTCATTAAACCGGAGGACAGTATGCTTAAGAATTTCTCCGTTGTCAGTATCAAGTTCCTGCTGCTCAACCGGAAGTTCCTCAACCACATAAAGATATTTCCTTGAATCAACTGTAATTGCGGAAATACAGTTAAAAGGATAGATTATAGCCTTGCATGTGGAAGTAACGGAAGCATCACCTTCGCCTGAAACTTCTGTCCTTGCAAAAATCGGATCAGGGTTTGCGTCCTCATTGTAATAAAGGTTAAGAAGGTCACCGTAGCTGTTAAGTTCCATTATCTTATGGGATTCGCCGTTAGCCACGTAAAAGAAACCGTCACGCATTGCAATTGACGTATGAATATCTCCAACCCTGGTGATGTCATAAACATTCAGCTCATCCTCGAAGTTTCCGTACTCAAGACAGAAAACTTCCTCCTGCTCAAGAGAAAGCGTAGAGCTGCCCGAATCGCATGAAAAGAATATAAGTGATGCGGAAAATCCTAACAGAAGTTTATATGCCAGACCTTTCTTACATAAAAGGCCATGTCCTAAGAGTCTACCTGATTTTGTCATACCAGTATAAGAATAAAGAATAAAGTTTATATTGTCAATGTAGATAAAATAAAGTATATTAGATACATTATGTTTGACAAAGTATTGACATTTATTTTCGGATCGCAGAATGAACGCGACGTAAAGGCACTCCAGCCAATCATTGATAAAGTAGAAGCTAAAGAAGAATGGGCCAGGTCTCTCTCGGACAGCCAGTTACCTGAACAGACAAAGATTTTTAGAGATCGTCTTGCAAAAGGTGAAACTCTTGATGATATTTTCCCTGAAGCTTTTGCTGTAGCAAGGGAAGCTGCTTACCGTGTACTCGGTGAACGTGCTTACAGAACACAGCTCATGGGTTCTTTGGTTCTCCATACAGGAAGAATTACAGAAATGAAGACCGGTGAAGGTAAGACACTCATGTGTGTACCTGCAGCATATCTTAATGCCCTCTCAGGGAACGGTGTACACATTATCACAGTAAACGATTATCTTGCAGAACGCGACAGCCAGTGGATGGGAAGAATCTACAAGTTCCTGGGACTTACAGTTGGATGCATTCTCAGCAACATGGACAACGACGCCCGACGTGAAGCATACAGATGCGATATCACCTACGGTACTAACAATGAATTCGTTTTTGACTATCTTCGCGACAATATGCAAATTGACCTTAACCGCAAGGTGCAGAGAGGCTTCAACTTCTGTATCGTGGACGAAATTGACTCCATCCTCATTGATGAAGCCAGAACTCCTCTCATCATATCCGGCCAGGGCGAAGACGACACTTTCAAATATAATGAAACGAACAAATATGTAGAACTCTTCACGGAAATGGCAAAGGATCCTAAGACAAACGATTATCCTGATGAAGTTGAAATGACTCCGGAAGAAAGGGCCGAACTTCAGGGAGACTACAAGGTTGACGAAAAATCAAAGCGCATTTCCTTTACAGACAAGGGAATGAACAAGATCAATGACATCCTGCACCAGCATAAGCTCATTGACCCCGAGACAACAGTGTTTGACGAACAGAACTTTGAATTCGTTCACTACTTCACACAGGCTCTCAGAGCTCATATCCTCTACCATCCGGACGTGGACTACGTTGTAAAGGACGGGCAGGTTCAGATTGTTGATGAGTTTACAGGACGCATTCTTGAAGGACGCCGCTACGGTGACGGTCTTCACCAGGCAATAGAAGCAAAGGAACATCTTAAGATTGCACAAAGAAACAGAACTCTCGCGACAATCACTTTCCAGAACTTCTTCCGCATGTACACAAAGCTTTCCGGTATGACAGGTACGGCAGCTACTGAAGCAGTTGAATTCAGCAAGATCTACAAGCTTGACGTTGTTGCAATTCCTACACACAAGCCCGTTGCCCGCAAAGATGAAGACGATGAAGTTTATCTCAACGAAGAAGACAAATGGCAGGCAATTGCAACGGAAGTTGCAGAGGCTCACGCAAAGGGACAGCCTGTTCTCATCGGTACAGTTTCGGTTGAAAAATCTGAACACCTTTCAGCACTCCTCACCCGCAAGGGAATCCGCCATGAAGTTCTTAATGCCAAGAACCATGCAAGGGAAGCCACAATTGTTGCAGAAGCTGGTGCAAAGGGTGCGGTTACAGTTGCAACAAACATGGCAGGACGTGGTACAGATATCAAGTTAGGAGGAAGCCCTGAAACTCGTGCAAGAAAACGTGCAGGAACAGAAGCTACACAGGAACAGTTTGATGCAGCGCTTGCCATTGAAAAGGAACTCTGGAAGAAGGACTATGAGGAGGTAAAGAACCTCGGAGGTCTTTATGTAATCGGTTCCGAACGCCATGAGTCACGACGCATTGATAACCAGCTTCGCGGACGTTCCGGTCGTCAGGGAGATCCTGGACGCTCAAAGTTCTACATCTCCATGGACGATGACCTTATGCGTCTCTTCGGCGGCGAAAAGATGAAGAAAATCATGAGCAGCGTCGGCATGGAACCTGGAGAACCTATAAACCATCCTTGGCTCAACAAGTCAATTGAACGTGCACAGAAGAAGGTTGAGGAAAGAAACTTTGAAATAAGAAAAAATCTTCTTGACTATGATGACGTCCTCAATCAGCAGAGAAATTTCATCTACATCCAGCGTGACCAGATTCTTGCGGATGAAGACCTCAGCACACGTGTCCTCAACAACGCAAAGGAAACAGTCCATGATATTTTTGCAGAATTCGGTTCAGGACGCAAAAATGCAAGCAATACAAACAGCGTGCTCATTGACCACCTCTACAATACATTCGGCCTCCAGCTGACACCTGACCAGCTCAGTGCGGAAACTGTAATCGGATTCCTCCAGAAAGATATGGAGATGAAGGAAATGCTTATCGGAAAGCCAAACTTCAATATGTTCATCCGCTACCAGTACATCCAGATGATTGACAAGAAGTGGCTCGATCAGCTTGAATTCCTTGACGGTCTCCGTGAAGCTGTACACCTCAGAGGTTACGGGCAGAAGAACCCTCTCACGGAATACAAGATTGACGGTTTCAACAAGTTTGATGAGATTCTCTCTTCCATCCGCAACGACGTTACAAGCAGAGTGTTCAAGGTTAAAATACAGATTCAGCCTGCAGGCGAACAAAGACAGCAACCAAAGCAGATACCTATGCAGATGAATGCACAGCAGGCAAGACATCAGGCCCAGAACAGCGGCATGCAGAGCGGAAGACAGGGACAGAACGTAACAGTTCAGCGTACGCTTCCCAAGGTCGGAAGAAATGATCCTTGTCCTTGCGGAAGCGGCAAAAAATATAAGAACTGCCACGGACGTCAGGGATGATTCGGATAACCGGTAAATAAAAAAAATCCATCGCAAACTGCGGTGGATTTTTTTTATCTAAAATCTAGTCTGATATGGCAAGAAATTAATTTTCAATGGAAGGAATACCGAATCTTGAGAACGGCCAGAATCTTAGGCTTGCCTTGCCAAGAATTTTCTTCCTGTGAACATACTGCGGAACAAGATTTGAAGCATACATAACAGAATATGCATCATTCTTATCCAGAACTTCCGTATGAATTTCCATTGAATGACGCATGTCCAATGAATTATAGCGGTTATCTCCTGCCATAAAATAACAGTGCTCAGGGATATAAACAGGTTCCCCGTCTTCACTGTTTGCCGGAAAGATTCCCATATTCCTCTGATCCATGAAACCGATATAGAATCTCAGCTTTTCATACTGCGAAAGACAATCATAGATTACAGGGTCCCTTGCATAATCCATTGACTTTCCTTCTGAATAAAGTTCCGCGCTTCTAAGCACAAGACGACCAAAGCACAGCTTTGTCATTACGTTCAGACGTACAAGAGAATCAGTGTAAAGGTCACCTCCCGCAAGATGACTTCCTGTTACAGCTCCCTCTTCCGTATAAAGTGAAAGATCCCCAAGATTCTTGTGCCAGTCGTTCATAAAATGATTCATCCACTGGCTTCCGCCTGCAGTAACAAAAAGCTTCAGGGCACTTTCACTCATGGCAGGAAAAATCGAAGCACCGTTCAGATGATCGCTTATGTAATATGACGGCAATCTGAGACCGTAGTTCCCGAAGAAGGACCGAACTTCACTTTCATCAGCAGAGCCTCCCTTTGCCAGGACCGCAAATTTTGCAGAAATATCTTCGCATTCAGCAGCGGCAGCCTTAAGGTCAAGCTTTCTTCGCTCCCCTTCAACTTCAATGATCTGTGAATAGCGGTACTGCTCTGTCTGCATGGCCTCGACAAGAGAAACGGAACCTTTCCTGTTACCTTTTACGGCAATGTCTTCTGCATCAATATGAGTAACAGGAAGGGCCGCAATTTTCAATGTATTATCTGAAATATCATAGAGATCCTTTCTTGAAGCCACATCATACATTCCATAGTCCCTGACTTCAGTAAAATCTTCACCCTTTGTTCGGACATAAAGTTTCCCGTCCATGAGCATAAGCTGTTCACCGGGTTCTCCAACAAGACGCTTGACAAGTGGATCTGATTTAGGCAGACCGGATTCATCTACATTTGTATTCACCAAAGTCAGTGTAAGCATATAAACAAACTGTGACAGGAAAGACTTTATCTCATTTTTTCTGTCATCCGAATAATGAGGATTCCTGAAAACAACAATGTCTCCTCTCCTATACTTGTTCACATAAGGCAGGCCGACATCACTCAAAGGAAACCTTGGCCCAGCAAAAGTTTTGAAAACTACAACGCGGTCCTTGACCAGGAAAGCAGGGACCATGGATTCGCTCGGAATGACATAGAGCTGGAAAATAAAAATATTGAGAAGAACAATCGTAAACACCGCCTGGATAATCGCATCCAGCCAGTCAAGAATCTCATAACCGATTTTCCTGACCCCCTTATACTTTTCGGGAGGATTATTCCTGCGGTAATCTTCCCATTCAGAGCTCAATGCATACACACGCTTTTCACTCAGCCGGAAAAGAATTAAAAAGGAACTTACAGTTATTGCGCACCAGACAAGTGAAGCCGCAAGATCAAGTGCAAAAGGCATCCCCTGTTTTCCGCAGCGCTGGATCACGAAAGCGGAAATGTATACGAAAGGTTCGTACTGAAAAATTCGTCTTATTATTCCTATCCTGGATGCATCGTTTTTTTGAAGGAAAACCTTAAGAACTATATAAGAAAGCACGGCTGTAAAAACTAATGAAAGCGGAAATGCTAAAAGCGAAACGTCATCATGAAATGAAAGGCACAGCAGTGTAAATGCAAATGCCATCGCAATGTTCACATACAGATGAACTTTCAGTTTCTTCATTTTTTTAATCTCCTTTTTTCAGACTCCACGGGGAAGTCATCCATAACTTTTTTGGCAAATTTAGTTTGAATTATAACAAATAATTCCGATTATTACACTATGTAAACAATAAAAAACTACAAATGTAACAGTTTACATAAAAAGTTTTATCCAAGGAGAAAGTTACATGGGCCAAATTCTGAACACAGATTTTGCACTTGAAATGGTTGGAGGAGAAAAAGAACTTCTCAATGAACTTATCAAATCATTTTTAGAAGAAAAACCTTTCAGCAGAGAAATGCTTTTTTCTCTTGTACAGGAAAATGATACAACAGAGGCTGCAAAATATGTTCACTACTTCAAGGGTGCCGCAAAACAGCTGGGAGCAGAACTTCTGGGAGAAGAAGGACAGGCCCTTGAAAACGTACTGCGAAAGAAGACAGACGGAGACATCAGGACTCTTACACAGAATTTCATTGACGCATACGACAAAACAATTCCTGCAATGAAAAAATTCTACGAGGAAGCAGTCTGAATTCCGTATGCAGCACAGAAGTTCGCATGCAAAATTTCACCAAGCTCTTCAAGCGCCACCTTCCTTATATCAGAAATTGATTCATAAACCTTAGTTATGTCAGCAACAGGAGTGAACTTCTCTTTACCTATTCTGCCGTATGGTGAATCAGTTTCCGCAAGTATACGGCTGAACTGGATTCCCTGAAGGGCTTTCATGTTTCTGGAACTTTTGCGCAGAAGATTTTTTCCGAAAGAAAAATAAGCGTTCACATTTTTCGACAGTATAGCTTCAGCTTCCCTGGCCCCGAAGGGAAAAGCATGGAACACTACTGCAGGAAGCTTTTTTAGTTCCGGAGAATATCTGAACACCGGTTCAGCGGCCTTTCTGTCATGAATCACAAGAGGCCTGGAATATTGGACCGCAAGTTCAAGGGTCGCTTCAAAAAGTTCCCGCTGCCTCTGTTCCGTTTCCCTCAGTTCCGGCGTAAAAAAATCAAAGCCACACTCGCCTACTGCATGGATTCTGTTTTCGGACAGCAATTTTTCAAGAAAGTCTATATTACAGTATTTTTCTTCGCTGACATACCACGGATGGATACCGAACGAATGGATTATTTTAAAACCTTTAGGAAAAAAAAGTGAAAAAATTTC
>JAZUJH010000064.1:0-2600 GCA_045642665.1 Treponema sp. | reverse complement strand
AGTTCGCTAAGGCTAGATAGGGAGAAGACATGAAAGTAATTAGCAAGATCCTAGCAGGACTAGGAGTAGTGGTTTTATCGGTTTTAAGCTTTATTTTGAATGTGTTGTTAAAGCTATACACAAAGGCAGCTGCTCTAGTGTATTTAGTTTTGGCAGTAGTATTTGTGATTGTTTTAGTAACCCAGCAATGGTCTGGGTTACTGGTTCTTGGTATTCTAGTTGTAGCAACTCTTGTAGTAGCATTTGGAGCTGCAACAGTGATTGCTATGATTGATGTGGGGGCAGGAAATGCTGAAAACTTGCATGTTACTGTTCACTGATTGACCAAGTTCAGTACAAATGAAGGCTACAGGATTTTGTTTGTTGATATTTAACAAACTTTCCTGTAGCCTTTTTCTATTTTGTAAATGCAGCCTCAACGATATCGTAGATGTTTTTATTTTGCATCTTGGCTGTTTCTATTATTGTCAGGGCATCACAAATATACTGTGCGCCAGTATCACTTCTGAGGACGACAGCCTGCTTTTGTTTCCTTTTGAATTTTCTAAGTTCTCGTTCACTGAGGTTGTTGGTGTAGTCAATCTCAGGATGTTTTAAGAAATAAAGATGATTCACTTCGTATTTACGAAGTCTCTTTTGAAGATTAAATCCATCTCTAAAATCTGGTGAAGGTGGATGAAGTAAATACTCTTCACTGGCAAGCTCAAGAATTGCTTCATACTTTTTTGTGTAAGCTTCAGCTTTTTCTGGTGGAATACCAGATTTATTTCGTTTTGCAGTATGAATCATTTTTTGAAGAAGATCATGCATTTGTCTGTGCCATTTTAATTCGGGCTCGTTTTCAATAGCTCCCACAAGATATCTGAGGATATGCGCAATGCATTCCTGATGATTAGTTCCGTATGAATAGTAAGTGGTGTCGTGGTCATGAATTATGGTTCCCTCAAAGTTCTTAAGTGGAGTTTGAGACAATCCTTCATGCCCCTTATGATCGAGATGCTGATATAGTACCTGATTTTTATCTGTGCAAAGGATAACGGCCTTTCGTGTGCCATTTACGTTACTTACAGTTGCATCTGAATATAAAGTTTTAGAGTGAGTCAGCAGAGAAAAAATCTTTGCACGATCGGATGCGGTTGCTGTAGAAAAATCTGCGGATAGGTTATTTATCATTCCGGTGGATAGATTTACAACACCCTTAGTGATGTCTGTAATACACTGCTTGGTCTTTGCAATGGATACGTTGTAATAATTATTTAAAAGAAAAGCTAGGGCTTTAACATTTGGACCGTAATTAACTTTGTTTACAACACCAGCAGGGAATGGAGCGTGACATCTTGAGCCAGTAATTCTGTTGCGATATTCATCTGCTATAAACTCCTGGACATTAACGACGATGCAGATATCAATAAGCTGCTTTTTAATCTGCTTTCCTGTTGCATATATATCTGGATTAGATATGAATTCCTCAGGGGTAAGTAAATAGACTGGCTCTTTTGTAGGAGTAAGTTCAGTTGCCGTATGAGCCTTATGTTTTGGCTGAGCGCCAGGTTTTCTTCCAGTAGGTTTTCTGCTGTTTGGAACTTTCTTTCTGAATGGAAGCGCAGAAGATGGTAAAGAAGAGTTCTCGAAGTTGGTATTAAGCTTTTTCTCAAGTTTTTTGTTGGTGCCATTAAGCATAGCGACTTCAGCTTCTGCCTTTTCTGCTCGCTGACGTAATTGCTCGTTTTGTAAAAGAGCAGTTTCGAGCTGCTCTTTTACATCAAGAAGTTCAAGTTCAAGATCAAATTTAATGGATTCCATGTGTTTCCAATGAGCTCTGGCTTCTTCATGGCGTCGGTTTTCGGTTTTATTTACCTGTTCAAGATGACGAATGTGACGTTCTAAAGCCTCTTTTTCTTCCGCAGTAAATAGACCAGAAGACTTTTCGAGGCGAGCTACTTTTGCACGAAGAGAAATAAGTTCCTTACGCTGTAGTTCATGCGCCTCTTTTAAAGTCATTGCTGATCCTCCTAGAAATATATGAGATTGGTTAGATTATTTAATACGATCTAATTCTTTTTTGAGAGCTGATATTTGAAGTTTTAGCTGACGATTTTCATCTTCTAATTCCTGAATACGTTTATCTTTATCTATTTCAGGGGAAGAAGTGGGTTTTGATTTAGCACCTTTGTTTCTGCCGTCGGTAGGGATAATTTCACCTGTTTCAGGGTCAAGTTTTCCAATAAGAGTTCTCTTAGCCCTGGAACATTTTTTTTCTTTGTCATAGTAAGATTTGGAATCATAAACATAGGTAATTCCTGATCTTTTATCGTATTGTTTGATGATAGCCAATGAAAAACACCTCCTTTGTGGTTATGAGTTGATTATAACACATAACTCTATCAGAAGCAACAAAAAATGGCATAAAACCGCCATTTTTCAAGGAACTTTGGGTGTTTAAATAAATAAAATATGGTTACGAGATAGGGGATTTGGCCAGGGTCTGAACAGTAACCGTATATACGCCGTTTGTAAGCTGTCATTTTTAATGTACACCTTTTGAAATAGGATATAGTTGTAGTAGATAAGTAAAAAGGAACAGGCAAGTTGACATAAAT
>JAZUJH010000063.1:0-2592 GCA_045642665.1 Treponema sp. | reverse complement strand
CAAAAAAACACAAACTTTTATTGCATGTTTACCGAAGACAAAGTTACTGAAATTTATTGTTTGGCAGACGATTTCTGCAAATATTTTGATTCAATAGTTGAAAAATACGCTATTGACACCACAAATACCATAAAACGTAAGTACCACAGAAACAACCGCTTATCAAATGCTGAAGTTATGCTTATTGTGATTATGTTCCATGCCTCTGGTTTCAGATGTCTAAAGCACTTCTATCTAGAATATGTATGCATCCGGGCATTAATGAGCATCTCGGGCAAAGTCCTTCTTCGTCACAGAGCTATCATTGAGACTGTGAACGATGAACTAAAGAATATTGCACAGGTTGAGCATTCAAGACATCGATCTTTTGACAATTTTGTGGTTAATCTGTTAGGTGGAATTGCTGCCTATTGTTTTTTCCGAAGAAACCATGTATCAACATTGTGAAAACCATTGATAATCAACTTTCTTTGCTTTGAAAGTTTTCGTCGAACTCACGTTAATTAAAAGAATAGACGTATCAATTTTGATACGTCTATTTTATTTTTATTTGTTAGTTTTTATCAGTTCAACCTATTTTTCAATATGATTATATATTATGGTTAAGCTGTTCTGTACACCCAAGTTGAACAATTTAAGACACCTCCTTCATAAGCCACATCGTTATAATCAATGGTTTCTATTGTCTTATCAGGGAATGTTTTCTTCAGAATATTGAAAACTTGATTGTCTTCTTCTCTGCCATAAATTGGCATAACAATCAAATTGTCCAATTCTAAATAATTGACATAAATGCCTGCTGCACTGCCAGGATGATTTGGAACTTTTATGTCTGTGATAAATGGCATGTCAATATATTTAAGATTGTAACATTCAATTACTTTCTGCATACCTTTTTGCCAATATTTGTACTCATCCTCCAATTTATTTCCTAGAATTGTATTTCTATTTACAAATCGTACCATACCATCAGCATGACCTGTGTAATCTCCATTTTGAGCAGGGATGATAATGATTTCACATTCTAACAAATCACTCAATTTGGCAAGTAGTTCTTCTTGTTTTAATTCTGGATTTTCTGAGAATATTCTATCTGATAAAATAGCTCGTCCTTCACATATCAAAACATTGCCACCATCTATATTGATGTCAGAAAAAGTCACATCAAAATTGTTTAGTTTGCAGACTTCCTTAACGTCAGAACGAGATTCTTCCCATTCTTTGTTCCCTTTGAGATAACTTGGGTCATATCTAAACTGAATGAGTTTTCCTGATTCAATTTGAATTGGCATGTAATCACGGCACCATATATCCTTAGTTCCTTTAATGAGAGCATATTTGATGTTATGTTTGTCTAAGATAGATGTTAGTCTTCCGAAACATTCAGGAAATTTTGTTTTGAGCAGTTCGGAAACATAAACAATCTGTTTTGTTGACGTTGTGATATTTGGAGTTGGCACTGATTCCATATTGTTTTGATGTAGTGGTGTATTATGGAGTTTTTGGCTTGTAGACTGTGATTTCTTCTCGAAATATTCTTTTCTAAATGAAGGACAATCACATCCGCATAAATCCTTACATAATTCAGTTGTAGGTTCCAGTTCATTTTGAAGGCATAAATCTCTAAATATAGTTTCTTTGCCTCTATTGTTGTTTGAAAAATTGTTTATGTATTCGCTCTTTATACCTTTCCCACATTTCAACAAAAGGATTTTATCTAGTTTTTTTAGTACATTTTGATGCTCCTTTTGTGACAAAGTCTTATCTGCAAGTTTAGCAAATAGTTCGTTTGCTGGCTGTTTTTGAAAGTAACGAAAAATAGCAATTCAAGCAGAAATGATACCAATTATTCCACTTGTAATACCGATGATAGATTCGAGAGTCATAATAATATGATTTGTAAAGTTAATAGTTAACGTGAGTTCGATGAATTTTAACTAATTGATTGTTTGATAATTAGCAATAAAAGTTGTATCATTTATAATAAAAAAAAAAAACTTTTATTGCATGTTTACCGAAGACAAAGTTACTGAAATTTATTGTTTGGCAGACGATTTCTGCAAATATTCTGATTCAATAGTTGAAAAATACGCTATTGACACCACAAACACCATAAAACGTAAGTACCACAGAGACAACCGCTTATCAAGTGCTGAAGTTATGCTTATTGTGATTATGTTCCATGCCTCTGGTTTCAGATGTCTAAAGCACTTCTATTTGGAATATGTGTCAGTTCATTGCAAGAACCTGTTTCCCAGACTGGTCTCGTACAACAGATTCGTTAAACTTCAAAAAGAGGTAGCGGTTCCTCTGACAATTTTCATTAAAAAGGTTTTGTTAGGGAAATGTACGGGGATTAGTTTTGTTGATAGCACACCACTTAGAGTGTGTAAGAACCAAAGAATACTTGTTGCAGACAAGGGGTATATAAGCAAAAATCTTTTTCAACGTCTTTTTGTTGACGGAATACAGTTGATAACAAAGCTGAAGAACAATATGAAGGGTGCGTTAATGAGTGTGTCCGACAAAGTCCTTCTTCGTCACAGAGCTATCATTGAGACAGTGAACGATGAACTAAAGAATATTGCACAG
>JAZUJH010000062.1:0-3611 GCA_045642665.1 Treponema sp. | reverse complement strand
AAATGTAACCGTAAAAACTGATGACTACGGCGGATTTGAAAAAGTCGGGGCTTTCGGGACAAGACTTCCAACTGCCAATTCCCAGATTAATACAGTTCCTGGCGACATTGTTCTTTATCAGGGAAACAATATCAGTTTCTTCTATGACAACAACGGCTGGAGTTACACAATGCTTGGAAAACTAAATATTACCGATATAAAAGAAATAAAAACTTTCCTTGCAGCAGGGAAGGGTAAGACTGATATTGTTTTGAGTTTGAGGTAGATGAACACTATGAACTTCAATAACCTTCTAAAATCAATTTTCGATTATGACCCGGACGGTCCAAACATTCATCATCTCATGGCTGTTCATGAATACAGCGTTCTGATTGCCAAAATGGAAAATGTTGATGAACATACTCTTTTGGTAACTGAACTTGCAGCATATCTTCATGATATTGGCGTTAAGATCAGCAAGGAAAAATATGGAAACAGCCAGCCTCAGCACCAGGAAGCAGAAGGTCCTGCCATTGCAAAAAATCTGATGGAACCTCTGGGCTTACCTTCAGAAGATGTTGAACGAATCTGTTTTATCATTGGACATCATCACACATACAAAGCCATCGACGGAATTGATTTTCAGATTCTTGTTGAAGCGGACTATATCGTAAACTTGATGGAAGGTTACTGAAAAAGTGACTCTATTCCTGAAATGAAGAAAAAAATTTTCAAAACGGAAACAGGAAAATATCTGCTGGAACAGATGTTTGAAAAGTCAGCGAGGTAATCTTTGAGTAAATACCAAAAACTTTGGGAATACATAAAAGAGCAGGGTAGCGATACCCTGAAACTCACATACGATGAGATTCAAAACATTGTTGGCAATCCTCTGGACCATTCTTTTCTGACATATAAGAAAGAACTCCAGGAATACGGCTGGCAGGTAAAGAAGATTCACATGAAAGAAAAGTGTGTGGAGTTTGAAAAAAATTAAAAATCTTTCTTGACTCTCCCCTTAGAGGATACGTTATAAAAATTACATCCGTGTAATTTTTATAACTGCAGTTTGCAAATGCGTTGCATTCACAAACTGCACATTAGTAAAGACTCGCATCCATGCGCTTAAAAAAAAGTTACCGGAAAAAGGCGAACAGGAGATTAGACGAACATAATGCTGAAGATTGGTGAGTTTTCAAAGCTGAGTCAGATGACTGTAAAGGCTCTTAGATTCTATGAAAAGGAAGGCCTTCTGATTCCTGCTTCTGTTGACGAATGGACAGGATACCGCTTTTATACAACTGACCAGCTCACAACTGCGGCAAGAATAAAATCATACCGTTAGCTGGACTTATCAATAGAAGAAATCAGGTTGATCTTCAAAGGAAAGAACGCACGAAAAATTCTTGAAGAAAAAGCCTTTTCTCTTAAAAATCAGCAGAAAGAAATTGATGTTCGTCTCTCCATAATCCATTCCCTTTTGGAGAAAGACAGTATGAAGTATCAGGTAACAATTAAAGAAATTCCAGAGATGACAGTTTATTATTCGGAAAAACGTCTGGCAAAATATTCGGATATGATGCAGGTAATTCCTGAAATAGGTGAGGAAGTAAGAAAATACAATCCAGACCTTAAGTGCAGTGAACCACCATATGAATTCTGCGAATTCCCGGACGGCGAATATAAAGAAAGCGACGTACTTATCCGCCATGTTGAGGCTGTAGAAAAGTTCGGCGTTGAAAGTGAAAACATCAAATTCAAAAAGCTTCCTGCAACAAAAGTTTTAAGCATTTTCCACAAAGGTGCTTATGATGAAATTGGCGAAGCCTATGCATTCATCATGAAATATGCAGAAGAAAACGGCTACAAAGGTTACAGGACTTTCCAGAGAATGTTACATCGACGGAATTTGGAACAAGGAATCCGTAGAAGACTGGCTTACAGAAGTTCAGCTTCCGATTGAATAAAAAGTATAATCTTGGGGAGTCCCGATGGAACTCCCCATTATCACAGAAATTTATTTACAAGCAATATAAACATCCATATTATCACCGTCTGTTTCGAAACATGGAATAACATCTTTTTCTTCATGATCCCAACCGTTTACTTTCATGTAATCCATTAAAGTTCGGTAAGCACCGGGAATTGTAACAAAAGGATTTTCAAAGGGACGCTCAACGTGGATTGCCGCGTAATTATGGTCGCCCTGCTGACGGATCTCCAGCTCTTTGTTTGCAGGTACAATTCCTTCTGGCAAAATAAGGGCTGCTGTATAACCATGCATGTGGTAAATATTAATCTGCTCTGGAGAAAGAAACGGAAAGTCCCAGCCTATCACCTTAGGATTTTCAATTCCGCTTTCCTTTGCATATTTGCGTACTATGTCTAAAGCATCATCTTCTGGATTTGTGCTCAAAACAGTATGGGCAATATAACGGAATCCTTTTACCATTTCTATTCGGAGGTTGGAATATTTTTCATCTGAAACAGACATTTCGTCTCTAAAAAGATTATCCAGCGTGCAGTTAAAGATTTTGCAAAGTTCTAAAGCTTTATCCATTTCCGGCATTGCATCATCAGTTTCCCATTTAGAAACAGTCTGACGGCTAACATCCAATTTTTCAGCCAGCCCTTCCTGTGTTAGATTTCTGTTCAATCTGCGTAAATACTGAAGATTTTTTCCAAAACTCATAAAATTAAACTCCTATTAATGTGGTTTTGTTTGCAACGCGTTGATAAAATGAATATAACATACTAATAAAAGTATGACTAACAACCCGCAATTGCTTTTTTGGATAACTGTGCAACTTGAAGTTGCGGAAATAAAAAAGGACAAATAATCACCGAAAATGTCGGGAGAACCATCTGAAAAAACACTAAATTGTTTATCAGAAGGATGATAAAACAAACCTGCTCAAATAGCGCAGGTTTGTTTTATCTTGAGTTTTCAACGAAAACTCAACAGTTTCGAGTGTTTGCTCACGCAAACGAATTGTATATCCTCAGATGTTGAAACATCTTGCGGTATACAATTTGAAAGAAGGTAAAAATGAGTTGGTTAGAAGCTATCACATCTTCCATTAAATACATGGAAGAACATCTTACAGATGACATAACTGCAGAACAGGTTGCACAAGAAGTAAACATTTCGCCTTTGTATTTTCAAAAAGGTTTTTCTATTCTTTGTGATATTTCGGTTTCGGAGTATATCAGGAACAGAAGGCTTTCTCTTGCCGGCAGAGATTTGAGAACAGGTGATTGTAAGGTTATTGATGCGGCCCTTAAATACGGTTATGACTCCCCAGACAGCTTTACCAAAGCATTTACCAGATTTCACGGAATTACGCCAATACAGGCGAAGTTAGGCGAGGGGGAACTTAAAGAGTTTCTCCCGCTGAAATTACATGTTTCTATGAAAGGTGGTTTTGATATGGAATGCAAGATTGTTAAGAAAAGTGCTTTCACAGTAATTGGAAGCTCAAAAGTAATTAAGGGTGAAGATGGATTTAGGGAATGTCCAAAGTTCTGGGACGAACATTTTGAAAATGGAGACGGAAAATATATCCGCGGAATGTATGGGGTTTGTGTTGATGACTGGAGTATGATGAAATCAGACTCCAGGAAAACGGCTG
>JAZUJH010000061.1:0-5331 GCA_045642665.1 Treponema sp. | reverse complement strand
TTCTTAAACAATAAAAATCCGTGGACATTATTAAGGTAACCTCCTAAAACTGCAATCACATGGATTCCCTATATTTTTTGGACAAGTTTTTACTTTAGCTTAATTCAAATTTTATCTGCTCTTTTTACAGGAACAAGACAGCTCCATTTATCTTCATCTGTCTATCCATCAAGAAACAGTTCTGCATTCCATCCGTTGTTGTCACCTTAATTGTTTGTACATCCCATTTCCTGAATTTTTCTGATGACTTCCTCCATGGACACCGGAAGGACCTTTTGCAACCAGAGCATCTCTTAAACCCTGCAGTCAGATTCTTCAGGAATAATTATATCCACCGGAACAAACGCTCCGATCATATATGAAAAATCTCACTCCGGATTATCATTAGCTTCAACACAATCTCCACTCCATCCGACCAGATGTCCTGGAACAAGACGAGGAAGTTCTGATAGTTTTGAAAAAAATTCCGCATGCACAGCAATAACTCCAGAAAGAAGAGGCACTTTCAATCTAAGTGACTGAATAAAAAATATTTTTCTGAGATGCCCTGATATAGTAGCAGCGTTTTGCTATGACTTTTGTTGATATGTTCATCCGTGGCTTCATTCTATCATTACTTCTTCTTTTTCACGCCCCAAGGGTCAGGGGAATCAGCCCCTCCGGAGATTAAAAAAAGAACTTACTGTCACTTCCTGTTTACAATAAAAATTCCAAGTGAAGTCAGAGCCAGGGCCGCAGCACTTGATATTCCCAATACCGAACCTTCATTCAGTAAGACTGCAGAAAGTATTACACCGAATACAGGATTCATGAAACCAAATACCGCGACCCTTGAAACAGAATTATATTTAACAAGAATTCCCCAAAGAGAATATGCAACTGCAGAAACAAAGGCAAGATACACCAGAAGAATTATTCCCCTCAAAGAAATTACAGGAAGAGTTCCTCCTGCAGCAAGTCCTATCAGAACCATTATTAATCCGCCAATCATAAACTGGTAGCCGCTCAGGACAATAGGATCTTCATCATCTGAATATCTTTTTAACAGAACCGAAGAAAATCCGTAACAGAAAGTGGAAAGGAAGACTAACAAGTCACCAAGCCAGTACATTTCTCCGGAGTCCAAGGACTTCCCTGAAATATTTATCAGAACTACGCCGGAAAATCCCAGAACAGAACCTATAATTTTTTTTGACGTGAGTTTTTCCTGATGGAACAGAATGCATGCTATGAAGATTGCAACAAAAACATTCGTTCCTTCAACAATTGAGCCTCTTACACCTGTTGTAAATGCAAGTCCGATGTAAAAGAATACATACTGTCCTATAGTCTGCAGCAAAGAAAGTTTCAGTATACTGGTCCAGGATTTTTTTTGTGGTGCTAGAAATTTTCTTCGTGCAAAACTTCCTATAATGACAGCAAGAATTCCAGCCATAAAAAAACGTATTCCCGCAAAAAGAATTTGCGACGGTATCTGTGAGCTCCTTATGTCAAAGAGAGCATAACCTATCTTAATGGAAGGAAAAGCACTTCCCCACAGGAAACAACAAATCAGTGCCCCCGCCCATACAACTATAGTTTTTGAAAAAAAATTTCCGTTCATCATTTGCCTTTAAAAATAAATCAGGTCTTAGAAATAAAGCCTGATAAATTAATGGAACCTCCGTAACCTGCATCAGGTAAGCCCCTCTGAATCAAAACATTAAATGAAATTTGTCCAGAGATGTTCTTCTTTTTCAGGAAGCCCGAACTTTTCTTTTCCGAGTGCAATGCTCTTCATGAGGAATGACATGTTTCTTGCCAGAACTCTTACAGTCTGCAAACCTTCTGCATCTTCATTCACTTCCCCTGCAGAACCACCGTGCACGCTGTTCCAGTACTGGCTTGATGCAACAGGCATTCCGCTTATTGTAAAGAATTTATTTAATGCATCAAAAGTTGCAGAACATCCGCCGCGTCTTGCAATTACAACACTTGCACCAACCTTCATTGTCTTGTCAAATGATGAACTGTAGAAGAGACGCTGAAGCAGGGCCTCCAAAGTTCCGTTCACGCATGCATAGTAAACAGGAGTTCCAAGAACCAGACCGTCCGCTTCCCTGAACTTCTCTGCAATCTCGTTAACCTCATCATCAAAAACACACTCACCGGCTTCACCGCAGTAACTACAGCTTATGCAACCGCGGATTGCCTTGTCACCAACATTAATCATTTCAACATCAATGTTTTCCGCTTCAAAAACTTTTACCATTTCCTGCAAAGAAATTGCCGTGTTGCCCCTTGAATGAGGACTGCCGTTTAAAATTAGAACCTTCATAATTTTTCTCCAATAAAAATCACCTAATCAACTTTGAATAAAAACCAGAAAACATTGTACCATAAATGCAGACATAACACTAAAAAAAATTGTTAGAAAAATAAAAATGCATCCCCAAAGTTTTTACACTCCGGAGATGCATATGACCGGTAACCTGCTGATCAGCTTCCTGAAACTGAAAGCTTGCGTACTGCAATACTTGGGGTTGCCATACCTTGATGTGTGACAGTCAGGTCGCTTCCTACACAGATTACTCTGTTAAAATCCTTGAGAACATTTCCCGCAACAGTTATAAGTGTCACAGGCTTTGAAATCTTTCCGTCCTCAATAAGAAATCCTTCCGCCTGAAGACTGAAATCTCCTGACTGAACATTATAGCCAGAATGAAGTCCCTGGAGACTTGTAATGTAAAGACCCTTCCCGAGTTTTGCTGCCATTTCCTCAAGTCCCAGTCTTCCTTTACGGACTTCAACATAACCCAGCTTTGGCCTGATGTTTCCCTGTGACGAAGCGGCGTTTCCAGTACTATGCTTGCCGGACTGCAGAGCGGTATCAAGGTCATAAAGATATGTATCCACAACCCCCGCAGTTACAAGATTCTTTTTAACTGTAGGCATACCTTCTGCATCAAATGAAGAACAGAACAGTCCCTTCACGTGAGGATTCTCTGTAAATGTAAGTTTCTTTGAAAATACCTGCTGACCGACTTTTCCTTCAAAAAGCGAAAGATGTTCCTTGACTGCAAATGCACTAAGCTGATTAAGCAGAGGCTGCAGGAGACCAGGAATTACATCGTGATCAAAAATGACATCATACTTTCCGCTCGGAATTGTATCAGCACCAAGCTTGGCCTGTCCGTTCCTGACTACATCAAAAACAAATTTGTCTGCATCAAACTTTGACCAGTCATCAACAAGTGCAATCTTGAATGCGGACTCAACTTTTTCTCCGTCCCTGATATTTATCTCCGCCCAAATAATAATTCCGTTTGCCTTTGCCTTCAGCGCAAGACCCATCGTATTATAATGTTCCTTAATTTCAGTTGTCTTTGAAACATGAACTTCCGCAACAGTAATACGGCTGTCCGCCTTTCTTATATCGGAACTTATTTTCTTTGCCACTGCAATAAGAGTTTCAGGACTTACTTCTTCAACAGTTCTGCTGTAACCGTAAACTCTCTTGTAATTCATTCCCTTTGCGATAAAGAAATCCGGATTACCTTCATGTCCGAACTTTGCAGAAGATTTTACTGCTTCAATTGCAGTATCAACTACCTTTGAGTCTGTCCTGTCTGACCTGAAGCTTCCGAGCTTTCCGTTATAGATTCCGCGGCAGCTCATTCCTCCGTCGCTTGCAATTTCATAGTTCTCAAGCTCATCCATGTACACCTTGAGACTCAAGGATGTGCTGCTTCTGTATACAAGCTCAAAAGGCTTTACCTGATTCTGTTCTGCTTTTTCAAAAAATTTATTCGGATTCATATTATGCTCTACCACCTACTGTAACATTCTGTACTCTGAGAGTCGGCTGGCCTACATCTGTAGGAACACTTCCCGATGCTGCTCCACAAACACCCTGACCTCTTTCAAGATCATTTCCTACCATATCAATGTTCATCAGGACTTCATATCCGAAGCCTATAAGGGAAGCTCCCTTTACCATGTGATCGATTTTTCCGTTCCTGATGATATAGGCCTTGCTTGCTCCAAAATTGAACTTGTCTGTGGAAGGATCAACTGAACCGCCGTTAAAGCTTACGCAATACAGACCGTAGTCCGTTGCCTGAATAATTTCTTCAGGAGTAGATTTTCCTGCATCGATGAAAGTATTTGTCATGCGGGTGGTAGGCATATATTTGTATGACTGACGGCGGCAGGCACCAGTGCTTTCCATGCCAAGTCTCTTTCCGTCAAATTCGTCAACCATATAGCCTGTAAGGATTCCGTCCTTTATAAGCTGGTTACGTGTTGCAGGATTTCCTTCGTCATCAAAATTAATGGACCCCCATGCACCGTCTATTGTTCCGTCATCAACAGCTGAAACTACATCAGAAGCAATCTTTGTTCCGAGCTTTCCGCAGAAGACAGAAGAATTATGACTGATTGCCGTCGCTTCAAGAGGATGACCGCAGGCTTCATGGAACAGAACACCGCCGAACTTGTTTCCGATGATGACCGTCATCTTTCCAGAAGGACATTCCTCTGCATCAAGAAGATCGACTGCATCTTTTGCGGCATTCCTTCCGTATTCTTCAGGGTCAATAGCGTCAAGCCATTCAAGTCCCTGGCTGGCACCCGGACCTTCAAAAGATTCCTGGTACTCTCCATCACGCTGGGCTGTTGCCCCGAAGTTAAGTCTTGTCCTGCATCTTACATCGCTTACAGCTTTTCCCGTGCTGTTGAAGATTTCAACTTTCTGGTCTACTTCACTTAGTGAAACATAGGCATTCACTACGAGAGGGCTGTACTCATACATAACCTTTTCAGCTCTCCTGAGATATTCAACCTTCTGTTCATCGCTCATGGAATCGTGAGCCTTTTTTGCCTGATGCTTCTTAGGATTCTTCAAGGTCCTAAGCTCTTCAACAGTAACCCTGCGTTCACCTTCAAAAGACGAAGCAAGTTCTGACGCAAGCTTGACCAATGACTTTTTTGAAAGGTCGCTTGTGTAACCGTATACCTGACGTCCGTTCTTGTTCAGACGTATTCCCGCCCCGTAAATTAAAGAGGATGCATTTACATCAACTTTTTTGTGACTGAGAGTTATTGTATGATCAATTTCATCCTGGGCATATATTTCTGCAAAATCTGCACCAGTTTTAAGGCCTTCATTCAATACTTCCAGGGCAACTTTACTCGAAAGAATCATTATTTTTCTCCCATAAAAAGTCAACGAGCATGTCGACTTAATATTAATTTTTTAATCTGAGAGAGCCAGTTCAACAAGATTTGGTCTTTTGTAAGTCCCTACCATCTTTTTACCGTCAAAGTCTTTTTTTCTGACAGCATTGTCCA
>JAZUJH010000060.1:0-68462 GCA_045642665.1 Treponema sp. | reverse complement strand
AAGAATAAAAGGAACAGAAGAAGATTTTTATTTTGACTCAATAGGATGTATGGTGACGATGTTAAAAGTTGGAAAAGAAAATAATGTAGCTATAATTGATACAGGATTTAAATCTAAAGAAAAAGTCTTGTTGGTTCCTTTGGAATTTAATGATACAAATAAAAATTGTATTAAATATTGTGGAAAGAAAATAAGAAATGCGGAGTACGTAAATGCGTATGATGAAGGGGTAAGTTTACCTTTGTCAGGTGATACGAAAAAGGTTTTCTCGAAAAATTTTGTATTAACAAGATCTTTGTTTGAAGAGTGTATTATTCAGTTTGATATAAAGAATAGAAAAGTTATTATAAAGTGAGATTTAATTGTATTATGAACGAAAGAAATTTTTTTACCGATGTTTTACTTGAAGAATTATATTATATCAACGGCGGTCGAGCAAATATAGCAAGGCCACTCAGAGACGAACTTCATTGCATTGACGATGCAGGAAATGTTTATATTCCATCGTCAGAAAATAAAATTGAAAATAAGGTTGAGAATAAAACATCTGTTGTTTATAGAGACAAGACAGAGACAGTAGATTCGGAAACTCATATAAAGGTTAACGGAAAGTTTTCAGTAGGAGATTTATCTTATTCAGGTGATATTTCCATAGACATTAAAAATGAAAAGATTGATGTGTATGTAAATAATGAGCATGTATATGGTTCAAAATAGAGAGAAGGTTGTATAATATATTCTGTGAAAGTATTATCACCTGGTTTATGTAAAATTAATTGACATGGGAGTTCAAATGAAATACGTTCAGCAGCTGGACATAACGGACTGCGGTGCGGCATGTCTTTCCATGATCGCATCCCATTACGGAAGTCATATTGATATTACTCATATACGTGAAAAGGCGGGCACTGATACAGAGGGGACAAATTTAAACGGCATGCTCATTGCTGCCAGAACATACGGCTTAAAGGCCAGAGCCGTAAAAGGCAAACCTGAGGCAATAAATCCAGGTCTTAGTGTTCCGTTTATTGTTCACATGCACATTGACCGAGGAGATGATGACTGGGTTGAGCATTATGTTGTAGTCAAAAGAATCGGAAAAAAGAAAATAGAAATCTGGGACCCTGATCCCCTTTATAGGAAACAGAAACTTTCTTACGATAAGTTCTTTGAATGGTGGACAGGCTACGCAATATTTCTGGAACCTGATGTTTCCCTGGAGAATACTAAAAAGGAAAACCTTCTTAAAAAATTTTTGCCGGTCTTTATGCCTCATAAGAAGATACTCATCTACAGCATGCTTTCTTCTGTAGTCTTACTGTTTCTGGGAATTATTGTTTCATTTTACTATAAGTATATCTTTGATGAAGTAATTTATTCAAAAGCGGAACTCACTTTGCATACGCTTACTCTCGGCGTAATTCTAGTTATTCTGTTTCAGTCAGCAATCGGTACATTCCGTTCTGTTTTGCTTTCCCATTTTTCATATAAAACTGATCTGCAACTGAACTTTTCATATCTTTCTCATATTTTCAAACTTCCTCTTTCATTTTTTGAGTCAAGAAAATCCGGTGAAATTTTAAGCCGCCTGGGAGATTTGAACAAAATAAAGCAGACAATTTCATCTGCTGCATTGAGCGGTGTAATGGATTTGTTGATGCTGGTTGTAAGCGGACCCATTCTTTTTTCAATAAGTTCCAAATTATTTTTTATTTCATTTACTACAGTTCTGATGATGTCAGCAGTAAGCATGGTTTTTGCAAAAATTTACAGGAGCTATTATTCAAAGGTAATGAGCCAAAATGCAAATGTCCAGTCCTTTTTATATGAAAGCTTGAACGGTGTTTCAACTGTAAAAGCCCTGAATGCTGAAGAGAAAGTTGTAAATGACTACGAACAGAAAAAAATGACTGCTGTAAATACTGACTGGAAACTGAATAAATATGGAATCGCACAGGGGCTGATTTCTGATATAGTAAGCGGAATGAGCGGAATCTTGATTTACTGGATAGGATTTTCCGCAATACTTTCAGGTTCCTTGAGCTTCGGAACTCTTATAACGTTTAACAGTCTTCTGGGGTATTTTACGGGACCTCTGTTTCGTCTGGTAAATATCCAGAATTCAGTTCAGGAAGCATTTGTTGCAGCAGAACGTGTCGGTGAAATTTTGGAGCTTGAGGCTGAAAAAGATGATTCAAAGAAAATGTTGAAGCCTGAAAATATACAGGGAAATATAAAATTTGAGGATGTGACATTTGCATACGGTTCAAGAAAACCTGTGTATGAACATTTTAATCTTGAGATTGCTCCTAACAGCTGGACTGCATTTGTAGGTCCTTCTGGTTGCGGGAAATCAACATTTGTAAAGCTCATATTAAAATTTTATGAAGTAAATTCAGGAAGGGTGTGTCTTGACGGAAATGATATAAAGGATATAGACATCAGTTATCTTAGAAGCAGGATAGGTTATGTTCCTCAGGATATTTTTCTTTTCAGCGGAACCATTGCAGAAAATATAAGTCTTCATAAGACAGATGCTTCTATGGAAGAAATAATGGCAGCTGCAAAAAAGGCCGGAGCTGATGATTTTATTCAGAAGCTGCCCAAACGGTATGAAACAGAATTGGGAGAACATGGCGGTGGGTTAAGCGGAGGAGAAAAGCAGCGGCTTGCTCTTGCACGTGCTCTGCTTGGAAATCCTTCCATGATAATCCTGGATGAAGCAACAAGCAGTCTTGATAATGTAAGTGAAATGGAAATTCATAAGGTCATCAGAAAACTTAAGGAAGAAAATATTGCTGTTATTCTCATTGCCCATAGACTTACAACTGTAATGAACTGTGACAAAATTTTTGTCATGAAAAACGGAGCAGTTCTTGAAGAAGGAACTCATAAGGAGCTGCTTGAAAAGAATGGCCTTTATAAGGAAATGTGGTCGGAGGTCAGCGCATAATGAATTTAATCAGTTTTGAGGAGATGAAGAAAACAACTGTTTTTTTTATGCTGAAACCTGCAAGTGCTATATACGGGTTCCTTGTTTCAATTTTCACATTCATATCAATTGTAATTCTATGGGCTTTTGTTGCACCCATGGAAGACGTTGTAAAAGCAAGTTCAATTCTACGTACGGAGGAAACTGTATCTTCTGTAAAATGTATTTCATCCGGACAGCTTTATTCAAAGAATTATCAGAACGACATGAGCGTAAAGAAAGGAGATCTTCTTTTTTCTTTGGACATAACAATGTATGAAGTTGAGCTTGATTCATACAGAAAGGAACTTGAGAAGAATGAGAACGACATGAAAATAAATTCATATCTTCTAGAAACAATGAAAACTGAAAAGATACCTGACGTTGAAAGAAATTCAGAAAGCTACATGAAGTGTTCAGGATATTTGCTTGAACTCAGCAGGCTCAGATCTCTTGTAAATGAAAGCAGGATAAAACTTGCACGTGAAAAGAGTCTGCCAGATTCTCTGAGAATAGAGAATAATGTAACTGATCTTACAAACGATTTACGGCAGAACACATATTCATTTGAAAGTTGGGTGAACGCTCAGAAAATGAATGCATCTGATGAGCAGAAAAGACTTTCTGGTCAGAACAGTACTATAAAAAGTCGCATAAAGGAACTTGAACGGATTATTCAGAACTCAACAATCTTTGCACCTATTGACGGCAGGATCTATGAAACAAAGAAAATGAATGCAGGGGATTATCTTTTTTCGGGAGAGGAAATTCTGAAGATTATTCCGGAAAATAGTGAATCAATGGTTGCAGAAATTTATATTGATCCTTCCTTCATTGCAAAGATAAAGGAGGGTGACCATATTTACATGAAATTTCCTGGCCTGCCTCCAAGCAGGTACGGTGAACTTGAGACAGCAATCAGCTTTATTCCTCCTGATGTAACTTACATGAACGGCCTGCCGGTTTTTATTGCGGAAGCGAAAATTGTTTCCCCGTATCTGATTCCAAAAAATGGAAGAAGTGCAAAACTTGTTCCTGGAATTACAGCGGAGTGCAGAATTGTAACAGATAAAAGTACAGTAATGCAGATGGTCCTAAAAAAGCTGGATTTCATTAATTAGGGAATAAGAAAATAAATTTTTTAGTGCTGTAAGTTACTGAAATATAATTCAGAATACATGACAAGCAAGATGTGTTTGAAAATTTTTAATAAAATATTAGTCAGACATGGGCGAGTTTTGGTCTACGGAATTACAGGGCTTAAAATATCGCATTTTAAAAGTTACCATATCTTTGTTCGGGAGATTCCATGATGAAGCGATGTACTGCCAGGTTTTTAATATTTTTTTTTGTATCATTCTGTTTGCATGCAGTAAGTTTTGATGAGATATTAAATTTAATTAATTCAAATTATTATGAAATAAATAATAGACTTCTGGATTATGAGCAGTCAATAAAAAAAAAGAATGATAAATACGCACCTTCTGTTTCTGTTGGAGGGGGTACGTCTTTTGAAAATGACATATCATCATCCCTTTCATATACCCAGCCTCTTCCGGGAGGTTCAGCGGTCACTCTTTCTGCCCAGTATTCACAAAAAAAATTATCAGAAGGTTCTGGAGAAAGTGATATAAGGAATACCGCTTTTTCTGTTTCCTTCTTGCAGAGTCTTTATCCATACTGGCTTCAGGGCAGACTGGCAGATCCTTTTATTGAGAATGTAAAACATGAAAGTGAAATTTCGTTTTATCAGTATGAAGCATCAAAAAAAGAGGTAATAAAAAAGGCTGTCGAGTTATATTATGCTTCGCTCATTTATGAAAATGAAATACAGATTTTCGAGAGGGAAATAGATTTCATTGACAGTAAAATTTCTGCTTCATATGAAATGCTTAAAAAAGGAAGCGCAAATCAGATTACCCTGAATAATCTTGAAGACAATAAATGGACCTACATTCAGTCCTTGATGGAAGCAAAGAAAAATTATTCACAGAGTATGAATATGCTTGAGCTTATGTGTAACATTAAATTTGAAACCGGAATAGAATATACATCACCACAGGATATTATAGCTTTAATTGAAATGGCAGTAGATACAGAGACTGATGGAACGGAGAAGATTTATCAGCTTCAGATGCGGAGACTTGAAAACGAAAAAATTTTATTAAGACAGACAGCTGCTCCTGCTGTAAATGTTTCTTATAAGTCTGGTTATTCAAATATCACGCAGGACATATCCCGTTCATTTTCTATGGGAATTGATTTCTCATCATTTCTGCAGAATAAGTTTTCAGATTCCATAAGTGCGGTTGAAGCTGAAATTCAGAAAACTGATAACCTGTACAGAAACTATCTTGCATCAAAGTATGCGGAACAGGATGCTTTTCTTTTTCTTGTTCAGGAATATGAAAAAGAAAAGGAAAGTATTCACGCACTGTATGAAAAATATGAAAATATATACGGGGATATGAAAATGCAGTTTGAAGGAGGTGCAATTTCTGAACTGGATTTAAAATCTGCTGCAGTTAAAAAGGATGTTCTTGAGAGACAGCAAAAAATTTTGTGTCTGCGTTCAGAAATGTATCAGATGTATCTGCTGCTGAAAAAATAAGTGCAGGGTATTTTTGAAAAATACTTTTTAGAGATGTCTGCAAGTTCTAATCTTTGAAATTACTGGGCTTAGACATTGCGTTTTTTAAGTTGTCCCTAAAAATTATAATTTTTAGATATCCCCTGCAGGTATAAAATTTACTGGAAGTTTTGAGCTTGAACCCTGGTGTTTGTAATAATTAAAATCTTAGTACAGTTTTTCCGCCTAGCCCCGATTGAAGCGGAAATGGGCAGGGCCGATTGGAGCGGAAAGCGGGTAATGGTTTTAGTTTTCTGCCGTTTTAAGATTCTAAATTTTCTGTAACTGTTTAGGCTCGCTCCCATAAAAAAATGTTCGTCCGGTGTTGCCATGCTCATGAGAACTTCTTAAAATGGTTCCGTGGAAAAGTATATGAATGAAATGAGTGCAAAACTTTATGGAATCGGCGTGGGCGTAGGGAATCCCATGGACCTTACTCTGGGAGCACTTAACTTAATAAAAAAATGTGAAGTTATTTTTTTTCCGAATGAAAATAAGGATGATTGTGTGGCCTATAAAATTGTAAGGCAGATTCTTCCTGAACTGGATTCCAGGACTCTTATTTTCTGCGATTTTCCTATGACAAAGGATCCTGAAATTCTTAAGCGGTCATGGGAATTTGCTGCGGACAAGATATGTGATTATCTTCAGAAGGGACTGGATGTGTGTTTTCTTACAATAGGTGACCCCTCTGTTTATTCTACTTACTTTTATGTTGATGAAATTGTATGTGAAAGAGGATTTGGGACTTGCATTGTAAGCGGTGTAACTTCATTTTGTTCAGCGGCAGCAGTTCTTGGTATTCCTCTTGCTTCCATGAATGAACAGATTCATATTATTCCTTCGTCCTACGATATAAGTGATGCCCTGAATCTTGACGGTACTCTGATTTTTATGAAGTCAGGAAGGCGGCTTTCTGTTTTGAAGGAGGAGCTGATAAAATATTCAGGTAAAGAAAAGATCAGCGTCTATGGAGTTTCAAACTGCGGTATGGAAAATCAGAGAAAATATTTTTCTGCTCAGGAGCTTGATTGCTGTAGCGGTTATCTGACTACAGTGATTGTCAAAAAATCCGGAAACATTTAGTCTGCCGGCAGTAAAAAAAGGAACCGGTTAATCTCTCTCATTAACCGGTTCCAGCCCTCCCATTTTTAAATGAACGTCGTATAAAATTTATTTGGCGTTGTAACAGTCCTGCATATATCTGAGCTGTCTTCTGTCTATGTAAACAGTGTTCGCGTGTCTCACTCCTTCCGGCAAAGTGAATTCATCTTTTGCAAGCGGTTTCCATTGTTCCGGAGGAAGGTCAAGTGATTCTGTTTGCCAGCAGCCGAAGGTTCCGTCCTTCAAATAAAAGTCCGCGTAAAGATAATATAAACCTTTTTCCTTGTTCTCCACTATAAAAGGTCCTTCCGTGTTCATCATCCTTGAAGAGTCGGAGCCGCGCGTAATGAAGTTTCCGTTGTGCATAAGCTTGAAGCTCATGGGTTCAAGGCTATCTGATTCCGCTGCAAGAATATCTTTTTCATCATCATCTTCGCCTTTGAAGAAGAGATAATTCTTTGATGAAGTGTGAACAATTGTTGCGTCAATTTCATTTTTCAGCTTGCCGTTCCTGTTCAGTTCAAAGAAAGGCAGCGGTTCGGAAAAGGACCTGAAATCTTTTGTATAGCTTACGTAGGTTCTGTTTATGTTGTCACTGCCTTCAAAGTTCCCGTCGCCGCTCCAGATTACTGCATATTCTTCCCGTTCAGCGTCATAGAAGGCTTCGGGTGCCCATGCGTGAATGTTTCCCCATCCGTTGTTGCATCTGTTTTCGCTGGCAATGAAGGGCAGCATGAGGAGGTTTACTTTGCGAGCATTTCTGAAGCTTACGAGGTCACGGGAATCGGCAATGATTATTGACGGAGATGGATTTCCCCAATATTTGTCCGAAACAGCACGGTCTGATTCAAAGAGAGTCCAGTCTGTTGCAAGAAGTACAAAAGTTCCGTCCTGTTTTTTGAGGATGAAAGGATCCCGGATTCTTCCTCCTCCTATTCCTTCTGCTGAGAATACAGGATTTCCGTTGTTGAGTTCCAGCCAAATGAGACCATCTGTACTGTATGCAAGATACAGTGAATTATCTTTCAAAGAATTTGTGTTCCCCTTGAAGTAGGAAAGCACCCATGCTCCGTCGAGACTCATAAAAGAGTTTACTCCTTTTTAATTATTTTTTTTGTAAAGTTTGTCCCAAGGATTTGAATTTTTGGAGATTTCAAAATGTAATTATATTTTAAATCAGAATGGAAAATTGTCAAGGTTTTTATTTTAAGTTTTTTTTTAGGAATGAACAGTGTATAATTGATGATGAAAACCTTTTCAAAGATAAGATCGGGCTAAATTTGAAATTTCTCTGAAATGTTTATATAATGCATGGGAAATTTAAAAGTAGCGGGAGAAAGAAACATTTTAAGGAACTGAAAACTGATGAAAGAAAACATAACTATTGTTGATATTGCAAAGGAAGCGGGAGTTTCTATTTCCACTGTTTCAAGAGTCATTACCGGGAATGCGAAGGTTTCTTCTGAAAAGAAGGAAAAAATTCAGGAAATAATCAGGAAATATGATTTCCAGCCTAATGCTCTTGCAAGAGGTCTCATAAATACCCAGACAGGTTTGCTGGGAGTTTTGACGGCAGATATCAGGAATCCTTTTTACTCAACAATGTTCGTAAGCTGTGAGCAGGCGGCCGTGGAAATGGGTTACAATCTTCTGCTCTTTAATTCCTTCAGCGACAGGATCAAGGAATTTGAACTTCTTGATAAGCTTTACAGGCAGCGTGTGGACGGAATTATTTTAATCGGCGGTGCCGTGGATGATGCCGTAAGTGATGCTGAGTATGCGGAAAGAATAAATGCAATAAACAAGAAAATTCCTGTTGTGGCTACAGGCCATCTTGATGGGGCTGACTGCAGGAGAATCAATATTGATGAAACTCGTGCCATGGAAATAGTAATGGAACGCATTGCAAGGAATGAGGCTTTGAATAGAATTTCATTTATCGGCGGAAGCAGTAATGTAAGAACTTCCCTTGAGCTGCATGAGTGTTTCAGGAGAATGCATGATAAGTTGGGCTTAAAATATAACCCTTCGTTTGAACTTGCTGAGGCCGGCTATAACGATGAAGGAGGATATAAGGCCATGAATTCTCTGCTTGGCGGAAAATATGAAAAGGAAATCCCTAATGTAGTTATCGCGATAAACGATTTTTCTGCAATGGGCATTGTGAGAAGTATAACTGAGCACGGATATAAGATTCCGGAGGACATAAGCGTAATCAGTTTTGATGATACTTATCTTTGCCAGATAGTTGAGCCCAAGCTTACGGCAGTTACATATAACTACAGGAGTTTTGGGCAAAAAATAGTGAGTACGCTTATTAATCTGATTCAGAAGAAGTCTGTTCCGGAAGAAACAATTATTACACCTGCTCTTGTGGAAAGAGGCTCCGTTTCAGATTAGTTTTCTTCGAACCAGTTTTCAAGCTGCAGGCTTGAGTTCTTGCTGATTTCCATATACAGGTCTGTGTTTCTTGTAACAAGAATCATGTTATTTGCAATGGCACAGGAAGCGGTCTGCAGGTTAAGAATTGGAATATTGATTCCCTTCTTTTCAAGCTTTGCCTGCAGTTCCGCATGAACCCATGCAGCTTTATCATCAAATGCAAGCACCGAAAAATTCGGGGCGACCACTGTCATCAGATAGTCCTTTATGAGTTCCTTTAAATTTCCTTCAGAAAGTGAATGCATATTATATACAAGTTCCTGCCAGACAGGAGAAGGTATGAGACTTAGACGGCTCTTTTCCTTCAGAGACCTGATTACAGCTGCATTTGGTTTAGATTTAACTCCCTCTGAAATTATATTTGTATCCAACAGATAAAGTGGATTTACCATACTTCCTCACTTCTGGTTTTTTTAGGAGAACCGAAAGTTGTGCTTGAATCCAGTGTAAAATTTTCTATTTCATATAAATCCTGATATTTATTTCTGAATTTCTTGTAGGAAGTTTCAAATGAAATATCATTGCTTATTGATTCGAACATATCTTTGGAAACAATTATTGCAACCCGTTTATTATGTCTGGTGACAGCTATAGGTTCCCCTCGTTCAACCTGATGAATATATGAAGGCAGTTTGTTTTTTGCATCGAAAATAGGTATTTCTGTCATAAACCTCTCCCTAAAGGTACGCAAAAAAGCGTGTATCTTAAAAAAAGAATGCTAGAAAACGAATTCCTCGTCACCCTTAAAACAACTTTTACCCATCTGCCTTCTATTTTAACATTAAAAGTTTATTTTTCTATTAAAATTGAAATTTTTATTGTTTTATTATATTATTTTTTCATTCTTGATTTTAATTATACATTTTTTGGGACACTTGCAAAGGACTTTTAGCATAAAATTTGGAATTTATAGGGAATCTCTAAATTTTGCGGCGGTATAGGGAATGTCTGAAAATTCCGGGGGAGATGTCTGATGGTTTCAGGGCAGCTGAACTGGTGCGGTTCAGAAAATTGCGGTTTCCGGGGATTACCCATGCAAGAGTTGTTTGCAAGTGTTTCAAATATAGGAGCTCAATATGAAGACAAATGCGTTGAAAGGTATGCGTGACATTCTTCCTGAAGAACAGAAAATTCGTGACTACATTCAGTCAAAGATTCTTGAAGTTTACAGGGCATCTGGTTTTGAAAGAATTTCTACTCCGATGATGGAAGACAGCGAAAATCTTGATAAAAGTGACGGCGGCGATAATCTGAACCTTATTTTCAAGGTGCTCAAAAGAGGTGAAAAACTTCAGTCGGCATTGGAATCCAGGAATCCTGCTGATTTAAGTGATATGGGGCTTCGCTATGACCTTACTCTTCCTCTATCAAGATTCTATGCTGCAAACAAGGAAGCTCTTCCTGCACCGTTCAAGGTAATTCAGACGGATAGAGTTTTCCGTGCAGAGCGTCCCCAGAAAGGAAGGCTCAGAGAATTTGTTCAGTGCGACATTGATATTCTTGGTGATTCCACTTCAAATGCAGAACTTGAGCTTATTGATGTAACTGCACGTGCTCTTCTGGCAATCGGATTCAATGATTTTATAATCAACATCAACGACAGAAGAATTCTTCGTGCAATGCTTGAGAACATGGGCTTTGCTGCAGAAACCCTGGATTCAGTTTGCATTACATTTGACAAGATGGACAAGATTGGTGCAGACGGAATTGAAGCGGAACTTAAAGAAAAGAATTTTCCTGTGGAAGCTGTTTCAAAGCTTGTAAGTTTTGTAAGTGAAGTTCAGGAAATTACAGTTGACAAGGTTGTTGCAAAGTGTGCGGATCCATCAATCGGTGATGACTTGAAATATGTTCTTGAATCAGCACAGAAAATGGGCTGCGGAAAGTATAAGGTTTCTTACAGTCCGAGTCTTGTTCGCGGTCAGGGATATTATACCGGTATGGTATTTGAAGTTACATGCCCTCAGTTCGCTGGAGCTGTTGCCGGTGGCGGAAGATATGACAATATGGTAGGAAAATTTATTGGTCAGCAGGTTCCTGCAGTTGGATTCTCGATTGGTTTTGAAAGAATCTGCGGCATTCTTTACGAACAGGGCTACAAGATTCCTGACGCAAAGGAAAAGATGGCATTCCTTTATGATGATTCTTCTGATTTTGTTACAGTTATGCAGAAGGCAGCTGAACTGCGTGAAACATACACAGTCACTGTCATCAGGAAGAACAAGAAGGCTGGGCCTCAGTTTAAGATGCTTGAGACTGCAGGATTTACAAAATTTGCAAATCTTAAAGACGGTGAAGTGGTAATAAAGTAATGTCAGAAGTTAAAACAGAAAATCCTTTGGGGTATGAAAAGGTTTCCTCGCTTCTAAGAAAATTTGCAGTTCCAAGTGTTGTTGCAATGGTTGTAAGTTCTTTGTACAATCTTGTTGACCAGATTTTTATTGGACAGTGCGTAGGATATTTGGGAAATGCAGCAACAAATGTCGCATTTCCTTTGACAACCATCTGCATGGCAATTACACTTGCACTGGGAATCGGTACTGCAACCAGGTTTTCAATTTATCTGGGACGTAAAGAAAATGATGAGGCGGCCAAGGTTGTAGGAACAAGCACCTGCATGATGATTTTTGCTGGCATTGTTTATGTTGCTGCCGTTGAAATTTTTCTTGAACCTCTTCTAAGAAGTTTCGGTGCAACTGGAGAAGTTTTTCCTTATGCGGTAGAATATTCAAGAATAACAACAATCGGCATGCCTTTCCTTATTCTGATGAACGGAATGAGCAATGTTGCCCGTGCTGACGGAAGTCCAACTTATTCAATGACAACAATGGTAATTGGTGCTGTTGTAAATACAGCTCTTGATGCTCTTTTTGTTATGGTGTTTGAATGGGGCGTTGCCGGTGCTGCATGGGCGACTGTAATTGGACAGGCTGTATCACTTGCATTTGCCGTAAGATATTTGTGGAAAATAAAGAGAGTTACCTTAAAGAAAGAGTACTTCAGGCTTGATTTCAAGGATTCGCTTATAACACTTAAGACAGGAATGTCTCATGGTTTGACTCAGCTTGCAATTACACTTGTACAGGTTGTAATGAACAAGTCGATGGTGCATTACGGAGTGCTTACGGAATTCGGTGCCGATATTCCGCTTGCGGCTGCCGGCGTTGTAATGAAAGTGAATGCAATAGTTCTTTCTGTCATAATCGGAATAAACCAGGGACTTCAGCCTATCATTGGATTTAATTACGGTGCAAAAAGATATGACCGTGTTAAGCAGACTTATATTCTTGCCGTAAAAATTGGAGTCTGCATTGGTGTGCTTGCACTTTTGTGTTTTGAATTTCTGCCTGAACATATTCTTTCCGTATTCGGAAAAGAGGATGCTACGTACACAAAGTTTGCGGTTCACTTCATGAGAATATTCCTGATGATGATTCCTCTTGGATTTATTCAGATGACATCATCAAACTTTTTCTCTGCAATCGGAAAAGCTGTAAAGGGATCTGTTCTTGCATTGACGAGACAGGTAATATTTTTTATTCCTTCCGTTCTGATTCTTCCTCTGTTTTATGGACTGGACGGAATTCTTTATGCGGGACCTGTTTCTGATGTATCAGCATTTCTGGTGTGCATAATATTTGTTGCACGGGAACTGAAGCGAATGGAAAATGTGGCAGAGACTTTGTAATTGAACAAAGGATTAAAATAAAAACATGTTCCCTGCTGGGTGGAATTATGGAAAAGCCTCAGACATAGTTTTGCTGTGCCTGAGGCTTTATGTTTTAACGGACACCCAAAAATTTGGAGTCCTACAGATAATGGAATCTCTAAAAAATATTTTTTAAAGATGCCTGCGGGTTTTTAATCTTTTGAATCACAAGTCCTAAGAACATCGTATCTTCAAAGTTACCTCCAGAAATTGCAATTCCTTGAGGTTTTCATATTTTTTTAGCAGAAATTATTTTGCAACCTTGAGTACGTTGTAGAATTCCTGCTTAACACCGTAGCTGTTTCCGACTTTTCTGAACAGAAGCGGATAAGTGTCTCTGTGGTACTGGTTGTTGAGCCATGAAGACTGGTCATCAAGGCCCCAGATTGTAATTGATGTTACACCTCTTTTTCCGTCCTTCTTCATGTTGTCTACCATTACCTTGAAGTAGCTTTCGTAAAGTTTTGTGTTCCATTCAATTGAATATTTTTCCTGCTGTCTGTTTGCAAGGTCAAATTCTGTAACATGAATGTCAACGTTCTTTGCTGCAAATGTTTTTATTGCCTTGTCAAATGCTTCTGCTCCAGGGAAGTCATCAATAACATGGGACTGCATACCTACAACATCAATGCGTGCACCTTCTGTCTGTCTGATTCTGTCTACAGTTGTGCAGATTGCCTGTGTCTTGTTTTCCATGTAGCTGTTGTAATCGTTGTAGCAAAGAAGAACATCGTTTGGGGCATATTTGTTTGCGTATTTGAATGCGTTCAGAATATATTCATCACTTTTGTAAACTCTGTACCAGTCAGATGAATTAGCAGATCCGTTTGTTGAACCTCTGAGATATTTTCCTTCGGAAACGTTTGCATCATCAGCCATTGCTTCATTTACAACATCCCATGCCCAGATTATGTGCTTGCCGCCGTTGTTTTTCTTTTCCCATTCCGTTATGTGTTCAAGTACGCTCTTTATGTACCATTCCTGGCGTGCATCCATTACATCTTTTGAAACATAATTACCGTTGTCGCTGTAGTTTTCTCTGAAGAATCTTGTGTTTGTCTGGGAATGCCATACAAGTACGTGGCCTCTCATCTTGAGCCCGTTCTTCTTGCAGTTTTCAAGAACAGAATCAACTGTTTTAAAGTTAGGGCAGTTTGTAGGAACAGCTATTTCCAGTCCGCTGGATGCTTTAAATTTACCATCAGTGTTAGGTTTAATGTTTGCGTATGTTCCGAATACGGAATCGAATTTGTATTCGTTGCCCATTGTAATTGTATTTGCATGTTTTCTGAGAAGGTTCTGTACTTCGCTGTTTGTGAGCTGGAAGTTTTCTACTGCAAAACCGAAAGAGTCAAATCCTTTTTTGATGTATGCATCCTTAAGGGACGGAACGTCATTCCAGTTTTTGAGTTCGCCGAATTCAATGGGCTTTTCCTTCTGAACCAATGTGACAGTGAGGGAGAAGTCTGAGATTTTTATGTTAAGATTTTCTGGCGTAATATTGTAGGTTGAAAGATAGAATACAGAGTTCCTGTCTATATCAAGTTCCTTTACTGCAGAAACATTTACCTTGCCGGAGTTACCGTTGGCAAAAGTTCGGGATGCTACTACAGGGTATCCGTCTACGTTGACCTGCCACATAAGGTTTGCGTCTTTTCCCGAGTTGTTTACTTCCATGGTGCAGTTGAACTGGAGCTTTATTTTGGCGTTGCCGTATTTGTTCAGCGGAACTGTTATAAAATTCCATGAACCGTTTACTTTAGTTCCGTCGATTGTGTAAGTGTTTGTCGCTTTGTCATAACTTACGTAAGAGGCTTCACTGAACTGAGTAAATACGTCAGTTTCAGGTTTGCTTTCCGGTGCCGGTGCTTCTGGAGCTGGTACTTCAGGTTCGTCCGGTGATTCAGGATACTGGGCTGCATGCCACTGGCATGACATTGCGATTGTTGCAAAGAGTGTAAGTGCTGCAATCTTTGCTGCTGAATTTTTTTTCATTGCTTTCTCCATCTTTATTTATATTGGGCCTCAAGAAACAGAGGTTCCTGGAGGTTTCCTTTACTTACTTTGGCAATATTCACTTGGGTATTTGATTCGGAATCTATTTAAAAATACGTGATGCAAAGTTGTAGATTCCTGCTGAAACTGCTGGATCTGCATGACCGCTTCCTGGAACAACCCACCATGTATGCGGAATGCCTCTGTTGGTAAAATGCTGGTGATAGTTCTGAGGATAAGGTGATACAACAGTGTCTTTTTCACCTGCACAGATCATCAGAAGTTTTGGCTGGTAGTTTGCAGGGAATACGCCCTTTGCTTCTGTAAGCTGACCAGGATGTCCCATGTTATTTGGGAAGAGTCCGGGTGCAGGACATATAGCTCCAACCCATCCGAATACATCAGGTCTGAGGAGTCCGCATGCCAATGATTCGCGGCCGCCCATGGAGAATCCGATTACCGCAGTATTTTCTCTTCCTTCCCTGATAGAGAAATTCTGTTTGAGCCAAGGGAGAATGCAGTTTGGAATTTCTTTTACAATGCGGTCATAGCAAAGACAATCATCCTGTCCGTAGCCCGAGCAGTTGTTCTTTGTTTCATGAACGTAAATGAAAGGATGAACGATAATCATTTCTTCTGCTTTTTTTGCGCGGATCATTTTTCTTACAATCATGTCGTTGTCATTCCAGGCGTTTTCCTTTTCCCAGAATCCGTGAAGGAAGAACATTACGGGATATTTCTTTGAACTATTGTAGTTTTCAGGAAGTGAGACAACAATGTTTCTCATTCTTCTGCATTCACTTGACCAGTACTGGTATGTCTTTCCGAAAGCGTCGCCCGGTCTTGAAGCAAATTCCTGTGGACAGAGAGGGCTTACTGTATTTGAAGGAGCTGCTGAAGAATTTCCTGATGAAGAAGAACTACCGTTTCCTGTAACTCTGATTGTAATACTTGAAACACTGATCCTGAAGTCAGAAGGTTTAAGACCGTAGCTTGAAAGATAAAGCATACTGTTGCTTGGACCCAGTTTTACAGTTGCGGAACCTGAGACCCATTTCCATGAAGAGGAACCTTTGGGTGCATCCATTTTTGCAATTGCTGTGAAGGAAGAATCATTTGTATTCCAGTAAAGAGTTGTAGCATTTCCCCTGTTTTCGGACTGCATTGAAGCACTGAAATCAATTGTCACTGTCTGTCCGTTGAATTCACTCAGGTCAACGTATGCAAAGTTCCATGTGTTCTTTACTTTGGAACCGTCAATTGTGTACAGATTATTGTACTGAGTGGTAAAGGAAATTGAACCTGAATCACCTTTTATGCTGTTATAGGTTTTTGCCGTCCGTGCAGAAACTTCCTGGGATTCTTCAATCCGGTTAAGGTTTATAGGAGCACATGCGGTGAATGTCAGGGCCGCAAATATTGCCGCTGCAAATCCTTGTCGTGATAATTTCATTGTAATTTCTCCTGAAAATTTTGTGATTAGGGCATCTCTGAAAAGTGAAATCGCCAGAGGTGCCAATTAATTATTTACTTCCATGTTGTGCGCACTCATGAAAGCTTGAGTCCTTGCATACTTGTATGTAAGTTAATTAACGTTCTTAACCAATTATAAAAGAGTTTTATAATATGTCAACGAAAATATTTTAGTTGCACGTAAAAATCGTCTGATTTATATATCGGAGTCCAAAAAATTAGAAATTTTAGAGGTTCCCGTAACCATTGGAATGTGACATCCGGAACAGCATAAGTTCAGCTGTCTCAAATTCTGCTGGCCTTCATTTAAGAATCATTAGAGGTTTCCATTTATGGTTTTAAATTGATAAATGCAAATTTTGGTGTTATCTTTAAGTAATGTACATTAATAACGAAGGAGATTGACATGAGTTTTGCGGGAGAAAATAAGGAAGAACAGAAGAAAGCCACTGAAGATGAACTTAGAGATAAATATCAGAAAAATTATGATAAGAATCTTGCAATGAGTCTTCTTGTAAAGCTCAGAAAGGAAACTCGCGACAAGTCGAAAATAATTGCAGGTCCCGTAGCAGTGATTGTTGAGTGCCTCGGACATTTGATTTCTGCATTGGATAATCCTGAAACACCAACTCAGCACAAGGCTTTGATTATGGGTGCAATAGGATACATCATCTTGCCTGTTGACCTTGTGCCTGATGCAATTCCGGTTGCAGGTTGGCTTGATGACATAGCCAGCGTATCAGGTGTTGTAGCTCTTGTAAAAATGTACAGTACTTTCTCCCTGGAAGATCTTGATTCTTATATTGATGGTCATCAGTAATTGTTGTTAAAAGAATCAGTTGTAAATTTTTATAAACGGCCGAAGTATTTTGGTCGTTTTTTATGGGAACCTCCAAAAATTGTAATTTTCAGAGATGCCCTAATATATTGACACAAAATATGTCATTGTGTTATATTTCACGATAATTTTTTTGTGGAGAAAATAATGTTTTCAAAAAAATCCAATTTATTCGTGATTGCATTGATGACTGTGTCAATGTTTTTTTATTCTTGCCAGGAAAGTGTCGGGGATAATCTGAATGCTGAAGACGTGAAAGAAGAAATAAGTGATGCTTATTATTTTTATCTTACTGATTCCAGCGGTACCAGTTATGTAATGTCCGAGACAAGCAGCAATAAAAAGCTTTGCTCAATTGAAGCAAAGGAAAGCGGTAATGATGTTCTGGTCCTTTCAGGAACAGCTCCTGCATTTATGTCAATGCAAAAAGAAGATGACGGATCTTTTTTATTTGTTTGTAATGAAAAGTATCTGACTTGTCCGGCATCAGGAAGCGGAATTTCTTTTGAGACAGAAATATCTGAATACTCACATTGGATTCTTGAGGAAATTGAAGGGAAAGAAAGTATCTGTTTTATAAGAAATAAAAATGCTGCATACAAAAATAAGCCTCAGTACGTTGAATATTTCGGAGGATTTACAACTTATGGCTTTAACAAAGATAAACCTGCTATTTATACAGTGGCAATAAAGAACAAGGAATCGCTGAAATTTGTGGATAACCTGAATCCTGAAGACGGGAAAGAAGAAATCGGTGATGCTTATTATTTTTATCTTACTGATTCCAGCGGTACCAGTTATGTAATGTCCGAGACAAGCAGCAATAAAAAGCTTTGCTCAATTGAAGCAAAGGAAAGCGGTAATGATGTTCTGGTTCTTTCAGGAACAGTTCCTGCATTTATGTCAATGCAAAAAGAAGATGACGGATCTTATTTATTTGTTTGCAAAAAAAAGTACCTGACGTGTCCGGCAACAGGAAACGGAATTTCTTTTGGAACAGAAATGTCTGAATACTCACATTGGATTCTTGAAGAAATTGAAGGGAAGGAAAATACCTACTTTATAAAAAATAAAAATTCATTGAACAATGGTAAGCCTCAGTACATTGAATATTACAGCGGATTTACAACTTTTGGCTTTAACAAAAACGAACCTGCTATTTATACAGTGGCAATAAAGAACAAGGAATCGCTGAAATTTGTAAACGGTGATGAATCTGATGTAGACATGAATGACAGCGGTGTTGCATATAAAGTTGAACCGCAGAATATAGATCCTGCATACAGTGCATTTCCTTATGGAGAAAATGATGCTCTTCTTTTTGGTAATCCATCCAGGGCAACTAAAAATGAGCTTTATGCAAAGAATTATCTTCTGGTAAGACCTCAGTATACTCTTTCGTATAATAATAAGTCCCACAATCCAAACTGGGTGGCATGGCATCTTGAAAAAAATGATATGGGAGCTATTGCCCGCAGCAATAACTTTAGAGCTGATTCAGATCTTCCTGCAGCTTTCTATAAGGTTTCTGAAAAAGATTATAATTATGGTGACTACGGATTTGACCGTGGCCACATGTGTCCAAGCGGTGCGCGAACTTCGGATAAAGAAAATAACGAAGCAACATTCTTTATGACCAACATGGTTCCTCAGACTGGTGAAAACAATCAGAAAACATGGATGAACCTTGAACATTACCTTCAGGATATTGCAAAGCAGGAAGAAAAGGAAGTATATATTATTTCCGGTCCTGCAGGTATAGGAGGTTCATCTGCAAGTGGCAAATTTGAGTATATACCCCTTAATCCTTCATGGAAGCTTTCTGCTGATGACAAAGGAATTGTTGTTCCTGCTTCAACATGGAAAGTTGCACTTATTCTTGAGAAGGGTGAAAATGATGTTTCCCGTGTTACAAAGGATTCTACAGTCATTGCCGTAAACATGCCTAATACAGTAAACTGTCATAAGGACGCAATAAATACTGAAGGTTTTAAAAAGGAATATATAGTTACTCACCACGACGATGGCACAAGAGATGAAGTAATAGTTAATCGTGAACAGAGGTTCTGCTGGGAATATTATGCAACTACGATAGATGAAATTGAATCTCTTACAGGCTTTGATTTCTTTGCAAATCTTGATGATGAAATTGAAAGCGTGCTTGAAAGCAAAATTTATTCATCAAAATAGTTAAGAGAAATTTCCGGCCTGCACATGAAGGCATTCTGAACCGGGACATTGAAATTTGTTCGCGCTTATTTTCTTGTCAAAGTTGCAGCGGATTTTTTAGTAAAAACCACCGCCAGAAAAAGCAAATAAACTGGCGGTGGAAAGGGATTTTTTAGAGTCAGGATAATTAGAAACTTATACGGCATCCATAAAATGAGATGCCCTTATTTCTATAACGGTACAAATACTTCCGATGAATGACCGCAAACAGGGCAGATGAAATCATCGGGAAGTGTTTCGCTTTCGTAAATATAGCCGCAAACTGTGCAGATGAATCCCCTTTTTCTCTCCTTGTTTTTTTGTTCAGGTTTAATCTTGTTCTGGTAATAGCTGTATGTGGCTGAATCATCTTTTGATAAAATATTCCCGTCAGTAACGTTTGCAATAAAAAGCGTATGCGTGTCCATGTTTATTTTTCTTGTAATACTGCCACTAAGAAAAGCGTTTGTTTCTTCTGCAATATAAATTATCCCGTTTGCAGACCGTTCAAAAATAATGTCCTCCATTTTGTCAGTATTTTTTCCGGTAGTCATTCCCCAGTGCGTGTAAGTTGAAAATTTCGAATTGACCGACAGCACCGAAATATTGAATTCCTCTGAAGCATAAACAAAATCGTGTGTCAAGTTTTTTTTGTTAACTGCAAATGCAATCCTGTTAGGGTCAGACGTGACTTGTATAACTGAATTGATTATGCATCCGTTGTCTTTTCCGTTGTGCCTTGAGGTAAGAATGTAAACGCCGTAGGAAAGCTTGTCCATAAATTTCGATTCCATGTTCACCTCCTGCTTCTTGCTACCGAGCTGTTCAGATTGTAAAGACCTTCCGCTGTTGTTCCGAACATTTTGTATTCATCATAGAGCCCCTTCACCGTTGATTCTTCCTCAACCTGTTCTTTAACGAACCAGTCAAGAAAATTTTGTGTTGCATAGTCATTATCTTTTTGGGCGGCCGAATAAATGCTGTTAATCAAAGCTGTAATATATTTTTCATGTTCAATGGCACCCATGAGAGCGTCTGAAAGATTCTTGACTTTCTTGGAGGGACCGTTAATTGTCTGCAGCTGAATTTTTATTCCCATGGAATTTAAATAATCATATATCTTCATTGCGTGGGTCTGTTCTTCCTGAGCCTGAAGTTTGAACCACTGGGAATAACCTTTGAGTGAGACAGAATCGCAGTACGCCGCATAACTCAAATAGATGTAGGCTGATTCAAATTCTTTTTCTATCTGTTCATTTAAAAGAAATGCTACATTGTCATTCATAAATTGATCTCCCTTTAAGATTTTATTTGCTATAGAATTTCTGGATTTTCATTTTTCCAGAGTTTGTGAATGTTGCAGTATTCATAAGCCGCTTCAATTTTTTCACCAGTCATTACTGCAAAATCTGACTTAGGATAGTTGCCTGGTTTGAGCCATTTGCTTTGGATTCCTTTATCCGTCTGCAGAAGAATCCATTCAATGTAATGGTCATCTTCTGATGGATGAATTTTGGAACCGACAGTTACTGTAACAGTGTTTCCCCGAACCCGAATGACAGGTACGTGTTTTTCTTCACTTCCGTCTGATTCTCCTGGTATAAGCTCTTCCATTTCTTCTCCGCAGCAGCTTATTGGGGTTCCGGAATCTTTTACCAGTGTAACAATCTGACCACATTTTCTGCAGGTGTAAAACCTTAATTGCATAAGTCCTCCTTTGGAATGAAAATCTGTTTTTCTTTCCACACCTCAAGCATACTATTTGCGATATGGAATATCCAGCAAAATCAATGGGTGAGAGTCATCAAAAAATCATCACAGAATTTGGTGATAGAAATTTACCTTTCTGACAGGATTTTTGTGGTTTGCTGGTTAAACTTATAGGTAAAGGAACATAAGAAAGGACTGTCAGGAAGCTGATGAATCGTGTTTTTCTGATCGGATCTGTAAATTTTAAGTTGATGTAACGTAACAACCTGGAATTTTGTTTTCTTGTAAAGCTAAAAAAAAGAAGTTCTATGGATTTAAAAAATTATTCGTGCTCTTGATGAGCTGAGGTTTTGCATAATCTTATTATTCTGATGATAGTCTTTGAAAAAAAAGTGGAGGAGAAATGGAAAAAAGTGAATGTCTTTGTATTCCCTGGAACCTTCTTACGGAAGGTACCATATTTGGAAAGGTATATAAAATTCTTTTGGTGGATTTGTTAAATGACTCTTACGAAATAATAAAGTCCGATGACAATGAAGATTCTGGTGAACGCCCTGGAAGTCTTTCTGAATGGTTCAAAAATTTTGCGGTGGAAAATAATATTCACCCTGATGATGTAACGGCTTTTTCTAATTTCACTTTGCTTGACCATATTAAAAAGCATTTCCATAAATCTCGGCGCTATATTTATGTAAGGTACAGACGAAAAAATTATGGGAATTCCTGGAAGTGGGCAACCATGGATCTGTTTGTATATCCTCAGAAGAAGGTTGTCTGGTCAAAGATTCTTGTAATTGTCCGTGATATTGATAAAGATTACAGCCGGGAACTTGTACGTCAGAAATCCGTGGAAACAAATTGCTTTACTGATTCACTTACAGGTTTGCAGAACCGTTTCTCCTATATCACAAGATGCTGTGAAATTATGGAAGAGAATCTGAGTGTAGGGGTCATTTACTGTGACCTGAACGGACTTAAATTTACTAATGATAATTTTGGCCATGATACAGGTGACAGGCTTCTGAAGTCTATGTCCAGGATCATGACTTCCTTCTTCAGACGGAATGAATGTTTCAGAACCGGCGGTGATGAATTCATTGTTCTTTTAAGTGATATGGAAAAAGAAAATTTCTTCAGCAGAGTTGAAACTTTTGAAGAGTATATTAAAAAGAAGAGCGAAAAGATTTTGATTGCAAGTTCTGGTGCCGCCTGGACTGCAACTGCAGATTCTCTGGAAGCTACAGTCGCCGAGGCGGAAAAAATAATGTATGCAAAAAAGAAGTTGTATCATTTAAGTGAAGAAGGAAAACCCTATTTAAGGTAATCATTTTCTTTTTCATCTTTGTAACGTTGCAGAAGTTCCTCCTTGCTTTTGCAACCGTTACGTTCCTTTGCAGCTTTAAGTTTTCTGTAAATTGTATTTTCACTGAAACCTGTTACTTCTTTCTGGTACATTTTGCCGCTGCACAGCTGATCAATAATTTGTTTTTCATCGTCATAAAGAATCAGAGATTTTCTGTTCACATTAATTCCCTGCATATATGTTATTGCACTGATGAACCAAGTGCTTCGTGTCGTGTGAATCAGAAAAAGGAGAGTGCTTTCTTCGTTCAGTGCAAATGCAACGGAAACTGCTGCAAAATAAATTCCGAGTGTCAGCAGCATAAGTTTTGGTTTTGCAGCAATTACAAGGCATGCAACAAACAGAGGTGTGAAGTTATTGAAGAGAAATGTTTTTTCAAAGGCCGTCAGAAAAATCAGAACAATGGAATAGACCATGCAGAACCCGGTGAAAAAATTTTTCTTGAAAATAAAGATGAATGGAATGTAAATTAAATTCATGCTGATAATGATGTATGTTGCAATATGAAACTCTGTTTGTATTCCTTTGAGAACATAAAGCAGTGCAATCACAAGTGAAAGCACTGATGAAATAATGTTAAACTTTTTTACAATAAACTCTCTCATAATTTTTTAAAGGTTGTTCAAAACAATTGCTGTTTCCATCATCAGTTCCATTTTAATCATACATTCAGTCTGATCAAACTGTTTTGACATGACTTTATATTTCTGAACATATTCTTCCATTGCTGTGGGATTTTCGTACCAGAAATCTATTTTCTTTGCAAGGTCTTCACTGTCATTTTCCCTGAAAAGACTTTTTTCGTCAAGTGCAAAGAATCTTGTGGCACTGCGTTCAGCATCTGAAATAACAGGAACCATTCCGCAGCATATGGCTTCAATACACGAAATTGCTTCTATTTCAATGAATGCTGAATGTACGTAAAGATTTCCTCTGTTAAGCAGGTCAATTAATTCCGTTCTTGAGTAGAAAGAAAAATCTGCATCAACACCAAGTTCCTTTGCCATTTTTTTGTAATGATTTTCGAGAGGACCTTCGCCTGCAAAACAGATTCTTATTTTGTCTCTGTACTTGCTGAGAGAAACTGCCTTGATGAGAATGTTCTGGGCCTTTTCTGTACTGAATCTTCCTGTGCTTACAATCGTGAACTTTTCATTGCTACGGCTTTCATTTCTGTTTACAAAAGTTTCGTTTACACCGTTTGAAATTACGAATGCTGTAGTTTTTTTTCTGATGTTTTTTTCAAAGGTATCCTTAATGAATTTTGTCGGATAGTGAATACAGGTTGCACGTTTGTAAAGATGGTTCCAGAAGTTTTTGTAGATTATTTTGCTGACTTTAATATTGTTCTGAAGCTTAAGGTGTGCACTGACATTTTCTGCCTGACAATGAAAACTAGCTGTCACTGGAATGTTAAGTCTGTGAGCAATTCTGCTTGCTTCTCTTCCTATTGCCAGCGGCATCTGGATATGAACAACATCAGAACCTTTTATTGCACATAGAAGAATTTCTTTGTCCTTTTTTGCAAGACTTACTCCATTTTTTTCAATGATTTTATCGGCTAAGGTTCCAAGACTTAAAGTTGGAAGCTTGCACTGAATCTTTTCTGGAATTCCTGTCCCTTCAAAATTATTTGAAACAACTTTAAGTTCATGTCCTCTTTCCTGTAAGGACCGAATGAGGTTAAGGGTTGCAATTACAGTACCGTTGTTTGCTTCTCCAAGTACATCGCAGACAATTGTAATTTTCAATTTTGGCCTCCAAAGTTTTTAGAATCTAGTAATCATTCCGCGGACAAGTGCTGCACTTAAATTTGCCGCATTGGTTTCATTGAATTCGTATGTTGAGCTTCCGCAGTCGTCAGCCATATCACTCATGCATCTTATGATTGCAAAAGGAGTGCTGTTCAGGTAACAGGCATGAGCTATTCCGGCTCCTTCCATTTCTACGCAGGCAGGGCTGCAGTTAGTCCTGATTTTTTCTTTGAGAGATTTTTCTGCAATGAACTGGTCACCAGTTGCAATTCTTCCTTCAACAAGTTTATGTCCCTTCATTTCTTCAAGAGAGCTGAATGCGTTCTTTGCAGCTTCGATCATTTTTGCATCAGCCTTAAAATCAGAAACCTCCATCTGAGGTATTTCTGTAATTTTGTATCCAAAAGGAACAGCGTCCATATCATGATAGACAGCTCCTTCTGAAACTACAAAGTCCAGAACTCCAAGACCCGTACCCATTGCGCCTGCAATCCCGGAGTTGATGATATGAGTTACGTTAAATTTCATTACCAGAGTCTGTGCACAAAGTGCGGCGTTAACCTTTCCCACACCAGATTTTACTATGACAACATTTACTCCGTCCAAAGTTCCTTCATAGAACTTAAGCCTGTTAAATTCTACGGCATCTACAGAATTTTTACCTGCAACAGGTTTGAGCAGGCTTTTCAGAAGTTCAACTTCAATTTCCATTGCTCCAATAATTCCGACTTTCTTTTCCATAAAAACGATACTCCTTGTGTTGTTTTTGGATATTTTGCAAGAAAATGTCAAAGTTTGCAATAATTTTCGCAAAAATTCTCACAGAATCTATTGACATCTTTAGTTTTCTATTATATATTATTATCAAGCAGCAAGATTAAAAGTACATACAACATAAGAAACGGTCTGGTTCCTCCTCCTATTCCAGACCGTTTTTGTTTTTCAGAAAATTGAAATTTTTATCAATTCCCTGTATCATTTACTCAAGCATAAGCATATCTGGAACAGAAGTTTTTAGAGATGCCCGATGTAATGTTATATCACTTTTTATATATAAATGGGAATCTCTAAAAAGTATTTTTTAGGTATGTCCAAATATAATGCACGAAGATAAAAATCGTGAACAAAGTTTTTGTATGAAATATTATGTAATGAAATTTATTTATAACCTGATTATATTTATAGGGAATCTCTAAGAATTGCAATTTTTAGAGATAACTTTGGAAACGCGATGTTTTAAGCCAAGGAATTTCAAGGATTAAAACTTGCAGGCATCTTTAAAAAGTATTTTTAGAGATACCCTATATTTAAGAAACAATATTTTGGAGGATAATATGTACGGAATGGACTTAACTTATGTAATATTCGTGTTACCTGCTGTTTTTCTTGGCTTTATTGCTCAGGCCATGGTAAAAAGCAGCTTTGCACGTTACAGCAGGGTAAGAAGCAGGAGAGGAATCAGCGGTGCACAGGCAGCTGCAATTCTTATGCGCGCAAATTCAATTGGGAATGTAAAAATCAATCATATTCGCGGCCAGCTTACGGATAATTATAATTCAGGCAACAAGACACTGAATCTTAGCGACGCAACTTATGCAAGCACATCCATTGCAGCAATTGGTGTTGCAGCACATGAAACAGGTCATGCTATACAGGATAAGGTGCACTACGGACCTCTGGGGCTTCGTCATGCTTTATATCCTGTTGCAAACCTTGGTTCACAGTTCGGTCCGATTCTTGCAATGGGCGGAATCATTTTCGGTTATACAGCAGGAAGAAGTTCCGTTGGAATTTGCCAGCTCATAACAAATATTGGGCTTGCACTTTATGCAGTTTCAGTTCTTTTTTATCTTGTAACTCTGCCAGTAGAATTTAATGCTTCAGCCCGTGCAATGAAAATTCTTCGCAGCACAAATACTCTTGATGATGAAGAGCTTAGAGGTGTCCGCAAAGTTCTTACAGCAGCTGCAATGACTTATGTTGCCTCAGCAATGACAGCAGTCGGTTCCTTTATCCGTTTAATGTACCTGTCGAACAGAGGCCGCAGAAGATAGAAATGTGTTGCCGCGGAATTATTACGTAGCGTACAGTATTGTAACGGGGACCTCCAAAAATTGCAATTTTTAGGATGTCCTTATATTTTGACTAAAGCTTCCTTCGGCATATTGATTTGAATTGATGTCAAAACGAAAATAGGCTGAAGGGATGGCATTTCATTTATTACCGGATAACAGGATGTGAATCTATGGAAGACATTTTCTCAAACCTTAATGAAGCCCAGTCGGAATCTGTAAAAACCACGGAAGGTCCTGTAAGAGTTCTTGCAGGAGCCGGCACCGGTAAAACAAAGGCTCTCATCAGCCGCTACTGTTATCTTGTTCAGGACCTGGGTATTTCTCCTAAAAATATTCTCTGCGTTACCTTCACGAATCGTGCCGCAAGTGAAATGAAGTACAGAATCCGTTCTGTTTTAGGCGACATGGATTTAGGTTTTATCTGTACATTTCATGCATTCTGTTCACGCTTTCTGTCAGAGGAAATCAATGCGCTGAATTTTCCGAAAGACTTTATGATTCTTGACAAGGAAGACTGGCGTGAAATAATGCTGCGTATTTTTGAGGACATGAATCTTACTCTACGGGAAACTACTGTCCAGAGAAAGATAGATGAAGTTCTTGAAGCGAAGAAAATAGATCCTGACACTTACATTGAATACATCTACAAAATGAACAATGAAGATCTGCGCGGAATGTGGGAGAACAATAAGCTTGACCAGAATACGGAAATATTTTTGCGTTTCATTTACGAACAGAAAAAATGTTTCGGCGTAGATTTCAATGACTTAATAAACTTTACGACATATATTCTTGAACATTTTCCTGATATCCGTGAAAAATGGCAGAATGTTATGGAATATGTTATGGTTGATGAATTTCAGGATGTAAGCGGAAAGCAGTATCGCATTGCTGAAATTCTGAGTGCAAAACATAAGAACCTTTTTATTGTAGGTGATTCTGACCAGACCATTTATTCATGGCGAGGAAGTCACGTAAAACTTATTCTTGATTTTGACAAGAAATATCCCGGGGCAAAAACAATTCTTCTTACCCGGAATTACAGAAGTACTCCTCAGATTGTAAAGATAAGCAACTGTCTTATTTCAAAGAACACTGTCCGCTATCCCAAGTCTCTGGTCGCAGTCCAAAGAGATTCAAGAAAGCCTGTTTTCTATCACGCTGATGATGACAGGTCTGAAGCGGAATGGATCTGCAAAAAGATAAAAGAAATTTCCATGACGGAAAAATGTAAGAACATTGCGATTCTTTACAGGGCACACTGGCAGTCAAGAATTCTTGAAGAAATTCTCATCAAGGAAGATGTTCCATATAAAATTCTTGCTGGAACGGAATTTTATGGCCGCAAGGAAATTAAGGATGCAATCTGTTATTTGAGAATGCTTGCAAGCGGAGACGATACCTCTTTTTTCAGGACAATAAATACTCCTTCGCGAAAGATTGGAAAAACCAAGCAGAAATTTTTAAGGTCTTATGCACAGGAACATAACTGTTCAGCTTATGCTGCACTTAAAGAGAATCTTGAAACTTCAATGTTCAAGAAAACCTCTGCAGCGGAATACGTGAACTGCATAGAAAGCATTAAGGAATGTATTCCCCGGGAAGATTCCATGGCACCAATGCTTCATACTCCGTTAAAACTTTCTGATATTTTCCAGACTTTAATGGACAGAAGCGGTTATGAAGCTTTTCTAAGGCTGGAGGCGGACCAGACCCGTCTTGATAATCTTGCTGAGTTTAAGCGTTCCGTAAATGAAGCGTCCCTTGATGATGATACTACCCTGGAAAGTTTTCTGCAGCATCTTGCACTTTTTACGGACCTTGACCGTAATGATGAAAAGGATAATGTTAAGATGCTTACCATTCATGCAGCAAAGGGTATGGAATTTCCTTACGTGTTTATCTGCGGTTTGAACGAGGGAATTTTTCCTGGCAAAAGAATTTGTACTCCCGAAGAAATGGAAGAGGAGCGCAGAATTGCTTACGTTGCGTTTACCCGTGCAAAGAAAATGCTCTACGTAAGTGATGCTGAAGGAAAGACTAATGAAGGAGTGTTCAAGTATCCCAGCAGATTTATTTTTGATGCTGAACTTGAGAATTTTGATATTGAGAAGCCAATAGACGCAAGTGTACTTGAACAGGGCAGAAGAATTATTTCTGTGGATGAAAATCGCCTCAAGAAAATGGCGGACCTGCTTAAAGTTGGAGATGAGGTTGAACATCCTGCTTTCGGCAAAGGAAAAATTGTTCTGGTGAACACAAATGCTTTTTGTTATACAATAAAATTTGACTCCCTTGCAACTGAACGCAGCATACAGTTCGGTGCGAAACTTACGAAATTAGGATAACGGAATTCAAGGTCCGTTTTATTTTTTTTCGGAGCATTCATGTAAGTTAAAACTTTTGAGCCAGGATAAATGCTATGGAAAATCTTGAATCTTATCTTATTTCATTGGCTGATGAATATGAAACTTCTGATTTCATAAAAAATGATCCTTCCTTTTTTATGCACCAGTTTGATTCTGCTGCCGATAAGGAAATTTCCGCATTCATAAGTGCTTCTCTTGCATTCGGAAGACGAAGTCAGATTTTATTGCATGCCGAAAAAATATTTGATGACTGTGCTAAGAAAAATGAAAGCCCTTCAAACTGGATACTGAACTCATCATACAAAGATTTTTTTGAAGATTCAGATAAATCTTTTTACAGGATGTTCACTCACAGTTCCATGATTCTCATGTGCGATACCCTGAAAAATATTTTGACGGAAAATAAAACTCTGGGAGATTTTTTCAAGACAAAATATAATCAGAATAAAGATGAAGCTTCCTACAGACATTTGTGCTTTGAAATCGCATCAGCATTTTCCGGGGACTGCAACATTATTCCTCGCACGGATTCAACTTGTGCAAAAAGAATAAATATGTTTCTGCGCTGGATGGTAAGAGATAATTCTCCTGTGGATCTGGGTCTTTGGACATGGTTCAGCAAAGAAAATCTTTTGATGCCCCTTGATATTCATGTAATGCAGCAGTCAACAAATCTGGGGCTTCTGGACACAAGCTCTTCCGGAAAAATCAGGAGCGCAAATTATAAAACCTGTGTTGAACTTACAGGAAAGATGAAAAAAATATTCCCCCAGGATCCTGTTAAAGCAGACTTCGCTCTCTTCGGGCTGGGGGTCAATAAAAGTTGATTTCCTAATCAACGAGTTTTTCCAGGGGAGTGCCGCGGAATATAAGGAATCTGCTTGCATAGTTCTGGATAAAATCATCATCGGTCAGTGTATAGGTTTTAACATTCCGTAACGCTGTATTTGCTTCCTCTGTTTTATCAGTTTTTCGTAAAGTCAATGTCCTGTATTCACGGATACCTGTTCTGGCATTGCCTCTTGGGTATATGTTCAGGTTCATATCATCGTCCCATACCAGTTCGTCATCAAAGACATCACTTATTGTACACTTTATTAAAGCAATGCTGTCCCACCACTTAAGCATAGCAGGTCCTCCGTGACCTTCTGTTCTGCAAACATACATCGGCATTTTTTTTCGTTTGTCACCAGTAAACAGACAGTTCATGAATATGAAGCCAGGCTTATTTGCAAGGCTTGTGCTTTTTATTGCGTAACCCGCAAAATCGCCCCGGTTGTCTTCCAGTAAAATAATGTTGCAGTCTTCAAAGAGAGCCGTATCATTGTCTCCGTAAATAAAATCCGTGTCACCGCAGATTGTGCATTCCTGGAACCAGGAGAATCCTTTTATGCAAAGGGTATTCTGTTTTCCTTCTATGTACAGGTTCTGTGCATGCAAAGTTCCTGTTGTATTATTCCAGACAAGGGCTTCTGCGGAGTCCTGCAAAGTATTTCCTTCCGTGATTTTTTTTACATGGGTGTTTATTATAGAAAAGTTTTTTAAGGTCACTGAAGTTGTATTTGGACCTAAGACGAATACTGAACGATTTTCGAGACCTTTATGGAAGGCTTCACAATTTTCGGCTTGAACTACACATTTTTTTGGACTTGTTCCAGGAATGCTTTCCATTATAAGCGGATTCGGAAGATTATAAGTTACAACTTCCTGATAAACTCCTGGCGCCAGAACAAGATGTATAGGCGTTGATTTTTCAACTTCTCCTGCCATAATCATCTTTTTAACCTGATTCAGGGCATACATAATAGCCGCAGGCGACTTGTTATTTACATTTAATTCTAACATTACCTAAATTATACATAACATTTTGTCATAAAGCAACTTTTATTTATTTCATGACTTTTTTCTACGATTTTTTAAGTTTTATATCAGAAAAGTTTTTCTGATTTTTTATCTGAGTGCCACCTTATGTCACTGTCGATATGCGATAATATTTCAGTATAAGGGGTAGTCTGAAATCGGGAATGCTGATTTTCTTTGCCGATTAAGAGTCTATGAGCAGGCGACCAATAATGAATTGAATTTTATGTATGGAATTCAAGAGAACCTCTAAAAATTGCATTTTTTAGAGATGACCTCAATTTTATGAGATTTACGGAGGTGTATATGAGCAAGGGATTTTTTAGTAACATGGAATTTTACACAAAGATAATCAAGGATAATCCCGTTTTATCGGCTGAAGAGTTCAATGAATTGCTGCCAATGGCCCAGAAAGGTTCAAAGGCGGCTCGTGAAAGAATCATTCTATCTAATACAGCCTTTATCGTTAAGGAAGCAAAGAAACATGAAAACAAAGTCAGGTCAGGTGCAGCAGATATTGAAGATTATATTCAGAACGGATGGTTTGCACTTTCCGAATGTATTGATAAATTTGATCTTTCTAAGAAGAACGGGTTTCTTACTTATGCAAGCTGGTATATAAAAAACAGGTTCGGTGATGTTGATTATGAATCGAATACAATAACCGTTCCCTACGGAAAGCTTAAGGCAAATGAAAGAACTATTGCGCAGCCTGCTTCCATTGATGAAAAGATGGGTGAAGAAAATGACTGCCAGACGAAAGCTGATTTCATACCCAGCTATTATGACGGAGCGGAAACAGAATATGAGAATCAGATTATGCTGGAATTTCTTGACAGAAGACTTTCCGAAGTTCTTTCTGAAGAGGAATCATGCATAATCCGGTATACGACAGGCATCTTCGGTGCTGAAAAATATAAAATGTCTGAAGTTGGTGAAATGCTGGCAAAGAGGAGAGGTGCTGAAAACTCTCTGTCAAAGCAGTATGTAAGCGTCATGAAGTCAAGGGCAATTAAGAAACTTCAGTCTGACAAGGAGCTTAAGGCTTATTATCTTGCAGCTTAAAAAAAAGCAGTCCTGGTGCAAGAAAGTTCTGAATTAACTTTGATTTCGGAATTTCCTTATGAATTAGGGCTGCTTTTTTGCTGGTATTGGTGATTGTCTGAAAAGTGAAGACTTGCCGATTATTTTGACTTCATTGTGTAGACTCCGTCCCATTTTGAGCTTATGCCAAGGTGAATGAAATCATTGCAGCGTTTAATGAATACATCAGAAGATATGTCTTCGCTGTAACACTTTTTTGCCTGCTTGAAAAGTTCCATAGCCTTCATAAAGTACTGAAGATTTTTTTCACTGTCAGGGTTTTCGGCATTTTTCAAGTACCACTTCATTCCTTCATTGAAAATTTCTGCGGATTCTATACGTTCCTTGGATAAGTTATTTTTGGTTCCAAGTATATTATAAATCTGCACAGGTTTTTCAACATTCACAACTTTTACAAAGTCAAGATTTCTGGCAACAAGAATTTCTGTATGCTCTGTTTTGTTTGCCTCTTTCCATGTTGAATCTGAGCACATGATCCATGAACCGTATACTTTGTTTGTTCCTTCAAGACGGGATGCAAGGTTTACGTTGTTTCCCATTATTGTATAGTTAAGTTTCTTTTCCGTACCCATGTTTCCAACAACCATCGGGCCTGTATTCAGACCGACTCTTGACCTTAGCCAGAAAATTTCTCCTGTCTTAGGATTTATTGGCAAAATGTTTTTGTGCTCTTCATTGTACCGGGCTTCGGCTTCAAGCATTTTAATTGATGCAATGCAGGCATTATAGGCATTATCCTCGTCATTGAGAGGAGCTCCAAAGAAGGAAACAATTTCGTCACCTACATATTTATCAATTGTTCCTTTGCATTCAAGAATTGAATTGCTGAGTGCACCTAAATATCCGTTAAGAATTTGTACAAGCTTGTCAGCACCTTTTTCTTCTCCTTCCTGAGTATTTATTACTTCTGTAAATCCTGAAAAAGTTTTTACGTCCGAGAAAAGTGCCGTCAAATTTTTACTCTGTCCGCCAAGTTCCGGTTTCTCGCCTTTTTCTATAAGAACCTGTACAACTTCAGGACTCAGGTACTGTTTGAACACATTGTTTATGAAACGTTTCTGTTTTCCTTCAATCATATAACTTCTGAAAGCTGAAATTATAAAGGACAGAGAAATTGAAAAAATGACTGGCATGAAAGGAAGTATTATGCCTTTTATAAAAAACAGGTAGCAGAAAAATATGTAGAGTAGTTCCATTAAAACAATGTGCATAACTTTCAATAAGATTGACATATATTTTCCGCCCTTAAAGTCTATTCCTATGAAAGTTCCAAATGCTGCTGCAATGAAAATTAATATTATTGTAAGGAAGTAGGGGGAATCCTTTATGAAATCCCCTGAAAGTATTGTGTTAAGCATTGAGATATGGACTCCGACTCCAGGATAGGTTGCGGATATTGGTGTAGCACAGATATCAAAAAGTCCTGGTGCATAAAGTCCGAAGAAGATATGAAGATTTTCAAAGTTTTCAGGCGGGATATAATATTCATCATCTTCAAGTGATTCAGGATTATCTTTGTTTGCTTCGTACTGTGCTTTGGAGTAGAGAATCTGCTGTGCATTGTAAGGTGCATAGGATGAAAGGTCTTGGAGGTAGCGTATATACATTCCGCCGTTTTCAGCTTTTGGAATTTTTTCTTCTTCAAATTGTTTGTCTGCTGCAAACAGACTTGCTACAGAAAGTCCCGGCTCCGAACTTGGGGAATCTGCATAGAATCTGCCTCTTCGTACAACGTCATCTTTATCCGGAACCCAGTTCACGTTTCCAAGAACGGCGGCACTTTGGGAAATGCAGTCAACAGGTAGTAAGGGAATGTTCGAGTCCTTCGCATAGTAAACAGTTTGAACAACATGACCAAAGTTTCTGCAGGAGTCTGCAAATTTCTGGTCGTCTTCCGGACCGTAGAGGGAAGGTTCTGTGAAGACCATATCGAATGCAAGGGAAGCGGCGTTTCCTTCTGCAAGGTAATCAATTATTTCACCGTATGCTTCTCTTGGCCAGGGCCATCCCCAGCCGAACTTTTGTTTTGCCCAGTCAAGACTTTCCTGGTCTATCAGAATGACAGCAATATCTTCTGAAGCTGAAAAAAAATTAGAGGTTCTTACGGTTCTGTTGTCATAAGATTTTTTTTCCAGCCAGTCGAAGACCTTCAGCTCCGTCATCAGAAAGGTTGCCGAAAAACTTAGTACAAGAATTATAAGTACCGTCCAAATTTTTTTTGATTTTTTCATTTTCTCAGCCTTTTAGTTTTCATGCTGTCTCCAAAAATTGTAATTCCTGGAGACAATCATTGGGAATTCGATATCCGATTCGACCTTCATTTCATTCTTTATTGTTGGAGATGCCCTTCATTATTGTCTTGAACCGTGCCTCACGATAGGAACTTGTATCAGGGACAATCTTATTTTTTTTTGCAAGTTTTTTAATCTGCTTGCTTACTTTCTTTATTCTCTTCTTAGGACTCGGATGTGTTTTGAACATGCCATGCTTCTTAAGTCCGTTCAGGTTCATGGATTCAAGCATCTGTACCATGTAGTTTACGTTGTAGCCTGAATCGTTCATCAGAATAACTGCATATTTATCTGCATCATATTCCTGGTCCTTTGAATAGCCTGTGTTTACCATCTCCGAGATAGCATCATTTACCATGTCCGAGAGAGTTTGTCCAAGTTCACTGTCGTTTGAACCGAATACAATGGTTGAAGAAGCTTCTGCTGCGGAAAGCCCTGCATCCTTCCATCTGCTTGTCTTAATTGCCTTTATGCTGTGCTTGAGCTGGATATGTGCAATTTCATGTGCAAGAACTGCGGCCAAAGCATCTTCGCTTAATGTACAGGCAAGCATTCCTTCTGTAATGAAAATATGTCCGCCGGAAGTTGAGAAAGCATTTACTTCCATTGAATCAATAATTTTTACGTGGTAGCCGTTGTACTTGTAAGGATCTTTTGAATTAATTGTAAGGGTTGAACATATTTTGTTCAGATAGTCTTCTCTTTTAGGATTGTCTAATATTTTATAATTTGAGCTGATTGTTGCAGCAACTGCACGTCCTATATAATATTCCTGTTCAGGTGTTATTTCTTCTGCAGCTTTTGAAAACTTTGAACCTGCATTTAGAACCGCCGCTGTTTCATCCATTCCAAGGCTGCTTGTAATATCACTTGCACTTGCAAGAAAATCTGTCATCCCTGAATTTGAAGCACAGGAATTTAGTAGCATTGCCGAAGATATTAGGGCTGACGTAAAAAGAATGTTCAGTGATTTGTTAATTTTTTTCATTTCTCTGACCTTTATTATTCCTGTCCAAGATTTCCTGATTCAATGAATTTTTGGAGCTCAGATTCAGAAACTTTTATTTTTTCCATGGAATCAACAACATCATATTTAAGTTCCCTGTCCATTGAACGGAATGCGTTTTCTGCTTCCTGTGAAAATCCTTTGCCGGCAAGAGAAAGTTCTTCTCCGCTGGCTCTTACATTGGATCCGCTGGCAGTTTTTGCAATTTTCTTTTTAGTAATGTTTCCTGTAGGAATCCATCCGCTGACATTACCGAAGCTTACTAATGTCTTTTTCTCTGTGCTTTGCAAAACAATCAGCATGTCACCGTACTGCACTTTTTTAACGTCCTTCGCAAACTTTCCTTCGCTGTCCTTAAGAACAGCTTCCTTTGTAGAGACATAGACTTTTGTGTCTTTTTTATAGGTTTCTGCAAAGCAAATTCCGTTGAAAGTCATAAAAAGAATCATAAAAGTTAAAATTTTTTTTTTCATTTTGTTTTCCTTAATTTGCATTCTGATGCAAGCTATTTTTTATGCTGTCCGCAAAGAGCTTGTTCTGGTCTTCCCTAACCTGAACAGAGAATTCCGCAGCACCGTCTTTGTTTGTTCTATAAAAATGGCTTGCTTCTGTTGTGTATGCCGGGCTTTCAGGATTATTGATCCACCAGTCAAGAACAGAAATAATGCAGAGTGTGTACTTAATTAAACTGGAATTAAGAGCATTGGTTACAGTATCGCCTTTTTTTGCACCCAGAAAAACATCCATGCGCTTGGATACTACGTTAGGAATGTCAAAGGTGTAGCGGTCCCAGGGATTTTTTATTCCGACAACATTTTTCTTTGACTCTGCACTTGAGTCAATATTGTTTGCAAGTTCTGTGAAAAGTTCTCGGAGATATGTAACTCTTGAATAGAGCGGACGGTATTTGTTGTCGGCTCTAGGTTTTGTTAGAGTAGGTGCATTGAATTTGAAGTTCGGAAGGAAGTCCAGCTTTGTTCTCCAGTAAATATTGTTGACAGTTTCCTTTCCGTACTGGCTGGTCGCGTAATCTGAACTTGTGAATGAGGAATTCATAAAGTTAGAAAGGTATCCGCAGTAGTTCTTGAAGAAAAGCTCTTCAATATAGAGACTCCACTCTGAGAAACATTTCAATAGATTGTCCTTATCGGTGCTAAGCTTGTCATTTCCTTCAAGAGTGAAAGATATGTTGTGGCATCCGTGGAAAAGGTCTTCAATTATCTTCATCAGAACAATAGTTACCTGCAAACCGTTTTCAGGGTTCAGGAGGTTAAGTCCTTCAGGAAAGTTGTAGAGAGGCTGGAAGTACGGGTACATGTCAGGATGTGTTTCGAGCTTATCGAATCCGGCTTCCGGGAACATTCTGTTCAGAATATTAAGACCGGCTTTGACTGTTTCATCTATTTTTCCTGGAATGCGGCGTTTTTCTTCAACCTTTTTGCGGGCTTCTTCTATGATGCGTTTCTTTTCATCTTCAGGCTTTTTCTTCTTTTCAGGAATGAGAAGGTCAAATTTTGAGCGGTTAAGGAATTTGAGGATCGAAGCTATTTCCTGTGTAAAGAATTTTGGGAATTCCACATACTTGTTACAGCTCATTCGCATGAGAAGAGGGTACATTCCCTTTATAATCTGGTTGTAGACATAAAGCCATTCAGTTATGGCTACTTTTGCAAGATTCTGGATTTTTTCCTTGTTTGCGTTCTGGTAGGTACAAAGGTCGGTGTAAACTTCCTTAATCAGAGCGGAAACTTGCTGTTCACCAATGTAGTAGACCGTAATAAGTTCGTGATACATTGCTCTTGTTATTGGAATAAGGAGAGGAACCGTAAGGTCCTGTGACTGACTTTCGGCTTCAACGGCAAAAACTTTGATATTCTGCATTGTCCATTTTCCAACTGTCCGGAGGAATTTGAATTTAAGTTCAGTTTCCGTAGCGATTTTGGCCTTATATGAGTCAGGAGAAATTTGTATGAAAGTTTTGATTGTGCTTATGAAACTCTGCATGTGTTCAACATTTTTCTTAAGCTTGAAGGTGCCGAAGCTTTTGAGAACTTTTTCCTTGTTCCGGCTTGAAAGTGAGAACAAAAAGTTGAAAACCCCGTAATCAGGTTTAATTTCGTACTCCTCGGACATCATGAGCTTGTTTATGAGTCGCAGATCCTTTGACGGCATTTCAGGAAGGTCATCCTCAGTGCGGTGCATCGTCTTGTAAGAATAAGTCGGGGATGCAGATTTTTGGGCTGCTGTTGATGACTGGGAAGCACTTTTTACAGTCACATCGCTTGAAGACTTGCCCGATGCCTTTACTATAGGGTCTCTACGTTTTTTGCGAGGCATTGTTTTTGGGTCTACAGGAATTGAACGTTCCGGAAGAATTTCTCCTCCAAGTTTAGCGGCCATTGCCTTAGCTTCTTCTGGATCAATGGGACCTATATTGTTTCTTGTTCTTTCAAAGGTTCCTGGTTCAAAGGATCTCTGTGTTCCGTTTTCTTCTGTAGGCATAATAAACTCCGTTGAAAGCTTTGTTGATGTTATAAGCGGACGTTATATTTATCCGCAAAGCCCGGAAGGCCTTTTATTGGGATTTTTTCACCGTCACAGGTCATGAGCACACCGTCAAAGGTTCCGTATATTATTTGAAATTCAGTTCTCAGGAATATAGCATTCGTCTTACTTTTATTATCGGAAATCGGTGTAAAAGTTAAATCCACCATGTTTTCTGTGTCCTGAATAACCCAGTTTTCCATTATACCATAGGGATGTGTTATTACAACAGGAGGAAGAGGTGTCGTCTTGCCGTTGTAGAATAGTACATTAGGGTTAACCTGGTCTTCGTTAATGAATTTCCGCGGGAAACTTCCGTTGGAGCTGAAATTTGTTTCAATTCTGAAGGAAATATAGTTTCCCTTATGAATGCTGAGGCAGGTCATTATGTTGCCGTTGGAAAAGAAGTTGTCATAGGAACGCTTCATGTTAAAGAAAAAGATTCCGTCGGCATCATTCATAAGATTCTCTTTGCCACAAAATTTGATAGTTGTAATTGCGCCATGGAGTTTTCCGGTTGAATAATAGTTTGTGCTGCATCTTCTTGAGGTGGTGGTCGGATTGTTTTCGGTAAGATGTGCGAAGACTTCATTATCAAGGTCTGCAATAAGGGCTGCATTTGCGTCAGGACGGGAAAAATCCCCTCTGAGATTGAAAATGGCAGAAATTTTTTTGATTTCCTGGTTCCATTTTATGCGGATATATCTTGATTTCTTATAGGAATAGGTGCCCGCTGCATGAAGATTGTGAGGAATGAATCTTCTGCGGCTGGTCAGTAGAGAGCGGTAGCGGTATTTCTTTTTGGTTTCCGTATCCCAGAATATGACTTCTGCTAAACCGAATATCTTGGCATCAAAAAAACTGATAAATCCTATGTATTTCCCTACATTATAAAAAAATGAAAGCTTGCTTTTAATGTGTAAATTTGTGAGGAAAGTTGGAAAAGGAATTGTTGTATAGGGTTTCTTTATGTTTCGGATATCAAATTTCTGTGGATAACCTGCAAAGGTTCCGAAAACTGGTTTACCTTTTTGTATTAACTTTTCAGGACATTCTTTAACTGTTCGTGTATACAATTTTGGGACTCCTCAGTCTTTAATTGTATCAACAAATAATAACTTTAGCAACTTTTAAAAAGAAGAAAGATTTTAGCAAAAATCAGTATGCCGTGACATTTAGTTGCAAATGGTTCACATGTTTTGCGTCAGGTATGAGGATTAGCCGGAATCAGTTTCCCGGACAGGTGCACATAGTATCGTTCTGCCGGCAGAAAATCCTGAAATTTGTTCCCGATTTTGTTTTCACATAAATTATTTCATGATATGATTCTTCGGAAAGGGATTCAATGAGCTTTGATTTTCTAAGTACCTGCTTAAGATTGCAGAGAGTCCAGTTTGCGGCACATTCTCCGCGAAAAAATAAGTCAGTTCCCGGATGTTCTTTTGCAATTGATTCAAGTTCACTTACAAATTCATTTTTATCTGCCGTCATAGAAAAATAATTTTCTTTGGAAGAGCGGATTCCATATAGCAGGGGACCTTTGCCTGAATGGAAATTTCTTGAACTGATTTCTATTTCATGCTTATCATTAAGGCCTATCTTGTTTGCGGCTGCTGTCTTTGCTTGTTGATAAATCCACTGCCTGTTTTCTGGAGTCCTGTGAATCCATTGGTACCAGACAGAACTTCCCTTTGTTTCGTATTGATCTTTTATTTCTTCGGGAACAAAATGGTTTGTGAAATATGAATCATTTAATTCAAGTATTTCAATTGCAAGGTGCAGAGCAAGGTCTCCTTCCGTAAGAACTGCAATATTTGGTATGCAGAAATTTGTTTCCTCTTCTGAAAGAATTTTTTTGAGAAGATAATTTATATCAGCATTTTTGCTATGGAAAATTTTATCGTACCATTTATTTCCGCTTTCTTTATATAATTCCATTGAATACAGAGGAATAAGTTCATTTTTTGCGGCCTCTGAAGTTTCAATCATTCTGCTGAACAGAAATTCTGTTGAATTTGTTTTTGCTGAACTTGTACAGCCAATTATTGCTGATGAAAAAATAAAAAGGAGTGCGGAGAAGATTTTTGTATTTGTCATAGTACATCGCCTTCAATTACATACAGGTTGAAATCAAAAGGGGAATCTACGATTATTATTCGGTTTCCGTCACAGTTCCAGCTGCTGATTCTTATTCCGCTGTTTTCTGAACTTGTGCTGCCAGGAATTTCTGATGCAGAAAAGTTTTTGTTAAGGGCGTAATAAATTTTTTTGGCTTCTTCCTGGGAAATTCGTTTTCTGGCCTTTGTTGTCATAATAATTCTTTTTATTGAATCATTATAAACAACCGAAAATCTTGTATCCTTTATGACTTTATCAGGACCGTCATCATCGAAATTATATTCAAATTTATATCCATGTTTTTTAAGAATATTTACATAATCATTCCTTCCGCAGTCGTCAAGGAAATTCATTTTTATAAGTTTGACAGATTCTTTTCCAACTGTATTGCAGGAAATGAAAAGTGATGAAAGAAATATAGCGGACGCAATAAGTCTGAATTTTTTTTTCATAAAATTCTCCATTTGTTTTAATTTTAAGTGAATCCCCGGAAATAAGTCTTTAATTATGATATTCAGAACCGCGGTATTTCAGATGCTCTGAATACAACAGAACTTTCACCAGGGATTACAGAAGATGTTACTGATTATTTTAGCTCAGGTTCTTCAGAAGAATTTTTTTTCGTTGCAGAAATATTTTTTTGTCTGGTTCCTATTTCCTTCCACTCTACTTTGCGTGTAAAAATCATTACTGCGGCAATTATCAGGAAGATGAAGACGGATCCTATCATCAGAGCGTAATCTTCTGAATGCAGTGAAATGTAAAGGTACCCGTAAAGTCCTGCAAAGGCTGGTACCATAAGAAGTCCAAGTTTTAGTTTCCCTGAAACGGATCCAATGTAAAAGGAAACAAGAAGTGCAACGGCCAAAGCTGAAATCAGATATGCAGTACCGAATGAAATGTGTTCGGACATTGAAAACAGGAGAAGGAAGAATACTGCACATGCTGCACCGCTCAAAAGATAATGTACCGGATGAAAATTTACTTTTGCAAAAATTTCAAACAGGAAGAATACAATGAACGGAATGATGATGAACATAAATCCGTAGTTGATGGAACGGTCAAGCATGCTGTAAAGGTTTACAGGGTCCGCATAAGTGAATCCAATTTTTGATGATTTTTCTGAGAATGGAACCAACCAGCTTGCCGTGAATCCTTCGTCAGTAATTTTGTGTTCGCTTGGACCGAAGGAATAATTTGTAAAATTTGGAGACTTCCAGTCACATTTTATATTTGCTTTTGTAATTCCCTGAGATGTTTCAATGGAAAAGGAATTTGCTCCATGTACATCAAGTTCTGTTTCAATTACAATTTCATCATTTTTAATATGAAAATTTTCTATGCTCAGGATATGTTCTTTGAACACGGATTTATATTCAGTTCCATTAATTCTGATGGCTGGTATTGATGAAAGATTTTCTGTACGGACCGGCATATAGATAGTTGCATTATCTAAATCGTATTTTGTATCTGCAGTGCTTTTGATTTTTGTGTCAAATTTTGAAACAGTTTTTACTTTTACTGAGAAAACAGGTGAAGTATATATTCCAAGGTTCTTGTATTGAGTTGAAACATCAGCGTCTGCAAATAGTTCTGAAGATAGTATTCTGATTGAATTATGTACTACTTCAGTTTGTTCATATTTCTTGTCCTTGTCCCATACTTCTTTCTGGATTGTTTTTTCATAAGGTATTTCAATGAAGATCTCATTTATTTGGACAGAACCACCTGCAGCAGATTCTATGGTACTGATTGCATTCCGCCATGTATACTGCCTGTCATTCATTTTTTGTTTAATCTGGAAAATTCCGATGAGCAGCAGAAGTACGATTATTGCAATTGCAAAAAGTTTTGAAAAGATTCCGTTGAATTCAATTTTTTTCATGTTTTTTCTCCGTAAAAATGTTTGTCCCTAATTTTTAGAGATGTCCTTATAGCTTACGGAGTTTATTATGAAATATAAATTAGGCAGAATTGTGTCAAAATTGTGTCATTTTCGGAAATTATAAATTTAATTCAACCGTAAATTTTGCTCCCCCAAGCTTCTGGCTTTCTGTTACTGAAACTTTTCCGCCAGCAAATTCTGCTGCTGCTTTTACGAATGCTAGTCCTAGTCCCGAATGATTGTCTTTATTTTTTCTTGAGGAATAGAATCGATTAAAAATTTTTTCACGGTTCTCCAAAGGAACGCCAGGTCCTGAATCTTCGACAGAAATTATAAGCATTCTGGATTTTCTGTTTTCAAGGACACATGAAGTAATTAATATTTTATCTGCAAATGATGCGGCGTTTTCTATTAGGTTTTCAATCATTCTTTCAAAGAAATTTAAATTGGTTTCAATGAATAAATCTTTGCAGGAATTTTTAAGAATAATTTCTTTATTCTCATGGCGCATTCTGATTCTCGGTATGTAGTTTTCAAGAAAAATGTCTACAGGAATATTTTCTTTTTCAATTAAATTGTCTCCGTCTATCTGGGAAAGAATTCTTATTTCCTTCAGCAGCTGTTCAAGATGTGAAACTTCATCAAGAATCGTTTTCCGGTATTTGTCTTCATAAGACATTTCTGCAGAAAGTCTTATTGCGGCAAGAGGATTTTTGAATTCGTGGGAAATGTCTGCGGAAAAATGTTCCATCTGTTCAATTCGTTCCGCCAGTTTTTTTATTAATGCTGAAAAGGAATTTGATATGAGCCCTATTTCATCTCTACGTTTTTCGCCTGTAAGATTTTCTTTTATTATGTGCCCCTTAGAATCTGTGCACCGTAAAATTTCCCGTGACAGTTTGTTGAGAGGCAAAGTGATTCTGAAAAATAAAAATATTGCTACGGCAGCTACGGCAATAAGTGAAATCAGAAATATTTTTGCAATGTTCTTTCTGATTACGTAAAGGTTCTGCAAAATTCTGTAGGTTGACTTTGAAAGTAGAATAACTCCGCAGACTTTTGAATTTTCGAATACTGGAATTGCTGAATACAAAGTAACAGACCTCTGTCCTCCGGAAGAGATTCTTGTAGCGGAACCATATTTTCCGCTAAGTGCAGAAATAATTTCTTTTCCATCGTAAATTGTTTTTCCAATATAATAGTCGGCGTTTTCAAATGAAGACCTTGTAGGTTCCTGCAGAAGTTTACGCAATATTCTTACGGGAAGTGAAAACATTTTATAAATGAATGAGTGTTCAGGATTCTTTTCGTCTCCGTTAAAAAGTTTGTAAGCTTTTGAAGATTCTTCCCTGTAGTATATCATGCTTTCGTCATTCTGATTTTCTTCGGGAAGTGTTTCGGTTTTGATTGAGTCGCAAATGAGTTTCCCCCTTGCATCCAGAACTCTTATTCGCGAGTCAAACCTTTTGTTCATGTTCTGCAGAATTGTTTCCGCCGTTTCTGCAGAAAAATTATTTTTAAGTGCCGCTGCAAAAAATCGTCCCTGCTGGACCATTGAATCTTCTGCTGCAGCTAGCATCTGTTTTTCGTATGTTCTCAGAATCATCATTCCTGCAATCGGCAAAAAGGAAATGATTACAAGGAAAACAAGAATCTGAATGCTTATAGTTATTTTAAGTTTGTTGGAATATTTTTTCTGGTTATTTATTTTTCCCATAGCCTGTATCCAAGTCCGTATACGGTTTCAATTACATCTGCACCAACTTTTTTTCTAAGTCGTTTTATGTGGCAGTCAACAGCTCTGTCATTCAGGTAAACATCATCTGGGTATGCTTTTGAAATTAGTTGTTCACGGGTAAATACAACTTTCGGATTTTCTGCAAAGGTTTCAAGAAGTCTGTATTCGGTTACAGTGAGATTCAGATTGTTTCCGTTGAGTGTGGCAGTATAATTGTCTTTGTCCAGCAGAATGTTTCCATGACGCAGAATATTTTTCTGCAAAGTGTTTTCGTTTTTTTTGTAGCGGCGCAGAATTACATGGACCCGTGCAATTAGTTCGCGAATGGAATAAGGTTTTGTAATATAATCATCTGCTCCTAGTTCAAGCCCGAGAACTTTGTCAAATTCATCATCACGTGAAGTCAGAAACATTACAGGTGTTTCCGGTGAAAGCTTTTTGATTTTTTTAAACAGTTCAAGGCCGTCCATTTCTGGCATCATTATATCAAGAATGAAAAGGGAAGGAAAATCTTGTGCGGAAAGATTTTTTATGCCGTTCCATGCTTCAAGGCCGTTTTCAAATTCCATTACATCAAGGAATTCGTTTTGGAGTGCATCTTTAAGCGGTGTGCGTACATTAATTTCATCATCAGCGATAGCAACTTTCATAACGGAAAATTATAATACATTATAAAAATTTATGTAACTGTTTTCAAAGGTTCCTAGAAAGTGTTTTTTAGAGATACCCAATTGTTTATTCCAAATTCTGATATATAATAAAGAGAGGTTCTGTCTATTCATAAAGTTTTTCACTCCTTGTACTGTAATGCAAAAAAAATTAAAGTGAAAAATAATTTAAGGGAACCTCTAAAAACTTCAGTTTTTTAGATGTAACTTTAGAAATGCGATGTTTAAAACTGCGCCAGTTTAGCTGTTTAAACTCGACGGTGCACCTCAGTTAGGGGTTATAGAGGTGCCCTTAAGTCCTTATGAATGAATAGAACAAAGAGAGGAGGCTTTTTATGAGTGTTGTTTGTTATTCACTTGGTGCTGCTCAGGAAGTTACCGGAAGTAAACATGTTCTTGAAATTGACGGCAGAAGTTTTATGATTGACTGCGGAGCCTTTCAGGGTAAAAGAGCTGAAGCCGATCAGAAGAACAGGGAATTTAATTTTGCTGCGGATAAAATAGAAAACGTTGTGCTTACTCATGCACATTTTGATCACTGCGGACTTTTGCCTTTGCTGGTAAAGAACGGCTACAGAGGAAATATATTTGCAACTCCAGCAACACGGGATCTTGCAAATATAGTTATGATGGACAGTGCAAGAATTCAGGCACGTGATGCGGAGTTCTTGAGCAAGCAGGCAAACAAGAGGGGAGAAAAGTTTACATGGCATCCAATGTATTCGGAAGATGATTGTGTCAGAGCTGCAAACCAAATTGTAACTTTGAGCTATAACCGAAGAATGTTCCTTGCTCCTGATGTGCAGCTGGAATTTTTTGATGCGGGACATATTTTGGGAAGTGCCTTTGCATTCTTTACTATTACAGGCCAGAGAACAAATCCTATTTCCCACAAAAAAGAAAGTGTCGGAATGGGGCCTGGGCGCAGACTGTGGCACATGCTCTTTGGAAAACAAGTCTCTGCGGATGTGAAACCTGAAAAGAGGACAGGGGCTTTGGTTTTGAAGGGAGCACCGAGTGATGAAATTCGCATCCTGTATACCGGAGACCTTGGACGTAAGGAGAAACCTATTATACGCAGTCCTTCTACAGATATTCCTGCTCCTGATTATATTTTTCTTGAGAGTACTTACGGTAACAGGCTTCATGCAGAATCTTCAAAGGCAATGGAAGATTTGACCAGAGTAGTCCGTAAGGCCATTGATAATAAATCTAAGATCATTATTCCTAGTTTCGCAATTGAACGTGCACAGGAACTCGTTTATTATCTGCATCTTCTTGTTGACCATAAAAAGATTCCTCATATTCCTATTTATGTGGACAGTCCTATGGCCGTTAATGCGACAAGTATTTTTCAGGTGCATCCTGAATGTTACGATGAAAATACAAATGAAGCATTCCTTAAGCATCATAAGAATCCTTTTGGTTTCAATGACCTGACTTTTGTGCAGAGCGTTGACGAATCAAAGAATCTTAACAAGATGCCTGGACCGATGATAATTATCAGTGCAGACGGAATGTGTGAAGCTGGTCGTGTTCTTTATCATCTGGCAAACAATATTTCTGATCCGCGTAACATTATTCTCATTGTAGGTTACATGTCAGAAAATACTTTGGGACGCAAGATTTTAGACGGGAAAGAGGAAGTGAAGATTCTTGGTGACTGGTACAAGGTTAAGGCATCCGTAGAAAAACTGGATTCCTTTTCGGCTCATGCAGACTATCAGGAAACTGTCAACTGGCTTAATGAACTTGATACAAGTCGTCTGAAGAAAATATTCCTTGTGCATGGTGAAAAAGATTCCCAGGAATTTTTGCTGGACTATTTGAATAAAAACGGCTATCCTAATGTTCAGATTGTTAAGTACGGTGAAACCTACGATATTGAATGAAGGGATTGAAAATGGATAAAGAAACCGAAGAAAGAATAATTGAGCTGGAAACGAAGCTTGCCTTTATGGAAGATTTTGTTACCCAGCTGCAGAAAGTTTGTGTGGAGCATACTGAGGAAATTGAACTTCTGCATAAGGAGAACAAGCTTCTGGTGCAGAAGGTGCGTGAAATGTCAGACCAGATGGACGGTGACATTCCAAACCGCAGGCCTCCTCACTATTGATTTATTACCAGGAGAAGGAATAAGTCAAAGGTTTTTCCAGACACAGGAGATCTGGCAGTGAAATTACAAAGGATTTTGTTTTTCCTGCCGGACTTTTTAATTTTAAATTAATCTTTGCATCTTTAATTTCATTTGCAAGTTTTGCACCGTAAACAGTTTCAAGGAGCGAAATATATTCATCCTTGTCCATTTCTTCATCAGTGAAAACTGGTGCCATTGTTAAATCGAGGTAGGCGGAATAATCTTCCGGCAGTGAAACATAAAGTTCCTCCAGATTTTCTTTTGTGAATTTTACTGTAAGCGATCTGCTTGTACCAGAAACAAAATCTGCTGTGCGGATTCCCTTTACATTTTTGCTTTCCGATGACTTCAAGGTTCCGTTTACCTTCAGACTTTTTTCATCAGGCAAATTGATTTTAAGACCAGAAAAATCACTGTGACTGAAAATATTATTTACATCTTTTTCTGTAAAGAGAGGTTCATTCTGTGGAACTTCTGGACCGAAGGACTGGCTGATTGATTTAATTGTTTCGGAAAGTGTGTTCCCTAAATCCAACGCAAATTCTGCATTTGTTTCACTTATGTTTTTAGCTTCCACTGTAAGGGATGCAGAGCAGGAAGTTATTGACATGAGTGTTATTAAATAAAAAACTGAATAAAAATATTTTACTTTCATACTATCTAAACAATATAAACTTTTTTTTGTTACATTGCGATAGGTTCTGCAAATTTTTAAATGACAGAGAGCTGTTTATGATTTATAATCTATCTCTATGAAGCAAATTAAAATTTTGATTTCAATTCTTTCGATTTTATTCATCGGATGTGCAACAGCTTGTGCTGATTCCGGCAAAAAAACATCAGCCGGCGGAGAAACAGTTTCTGCAGCAAGGCAAAAGTTTATTGATTATGGACTGACGTTAAGAGGAATTCCTTATGTCTATGGCGGAAAAACTGAAGAAGGTTTTGACTGCAGCGGTTTTGTTTCTTATGTTGCAAATCACGGTGCAGGGAAACAGCTTTCACCATCAAGTTCTGCAATGTATAATCAGGTTAAGAAGATTTCAACAGAAGAAAGACTTCCTGGCGACCTGATTTTCTTTGCATACAAGGGAACGGACGGTAAGTATCATATACAGCATGTCGGTATTTATATCGGTCTGTATGAAGGGTCGAATGAAAAGTTTAACGGAAAGCGCCTTTTTCTGCACTGTGCATCGGACGGTCCTGAAACAGGTGTAATTGTCAGTTCAATTGATGAGCGATACTGGAAGAATCTGTTTTACGGCTACGGTCGTTTCATGGACTAGTTCAAGTATTTTAAATCTTGTTCAGTAATTATCTGCGTCGGCGGTCAATACCGTTCTTTTCATAGTAGGTATTTTTGTCGGCGTACATTTTCTTTTCTGCCCGTTTAAGAGCTTCCTCTATTTTTTCTGAATTTTCATGCCAAACATCATATCCTATTGAAGCAATCTGGGTAACTCCTGTGTGAATGGAAAGGTCAAAGGCTTGTACAAGAGGCATGAAACTTTTCAGCTGTCCGGACTTGGAGAGCACAAGAAATTCATCACCGCTTAAGCGAATTTTGATGCAGTCAGGGAAGAATTCTGTAAGCATATCAGCAAATTCCCGTATGTAGTGATCGCCTGCATCATGACCGAAGGTATCGTTTCTGAATTTAAGGTTGTTCAGGTCGCAATACAGAAGTCCGCTGTCAAGTTTTAGTCCTGAATCAGAGATTTCTTCTATGTAGCGTTCATAGTATGTACGGTTTTTAAGGTTCGTGAGAACATCTGTATAGGAAAAAAATTCCAGCTTTTCTTTGTATGCCATATCAATGGAATAGGTTTCGTGAATGTCCCTTGTATAAAGCATTGCTGTCTGGTTTTCGTGGGTATATTCCATTGTAGGTATGATTTCCATTGAAACCCAGCGGAATATTCCGTCAACTTTGCGACGATATTTGACTTCCGCATAAGAATTTCCGCTGGCAAAGAAATTTCTTAGTCTTTCTATGTTTACGAATTCCAGATAAGTTTGCAGGTCATCATCATAGACTTCACCGTTTTTTCCAAAAGTTTCCATCCATTCTGATATTTTATTGCTTTCGGGAATAATGTCCCGTCCCGTAGAGTCCTGCTTTCTTATGATTTCAAAGTTATCGCTTGTAAGGTTAATTTTCAGCACTTTATAGAAGAAAGTATTAAGCAGCATAAGGCTGTAATTCATGTTATTGCTTGTAATATCAGAAGATCGCCATGTAAAAAGTACAAACGGGTTGTCATCGGAAAAATCTTTTGGAACAATTACATCGAAGGTAATCCATATGTAATAAGGAGTTCCCCTGTTTCCTCTTGTAATCTGCCTGTATGTATATGATATTTTTGTCTGTTTTCGTTTGATTTTTTCTAAAATATTTTTATGGTCCGTATAGAATTTGCAGTTGGTAATGTCATCAGGATGAATTTTCTGCCGCTGGATGAAATTGTTTATCAGCCAGGAAATGTCTTTTCCGTTAAGGATTTCATCATCTACGTCGTTTTTGTCGCATTTTACAAATTTATAATGTCCTGTGGATAAATTTACAAGTAAAACGTAATCAAAGAAGTCTGAGTAGAAATGATCTAAGTAGCTTGGTGTCAGAATCGAGTTGAATTCATCCATAATAGTATATTATGAACGATTTTTTATATTAAGTCAAAAAGATAGTGCTATTTTAAGAGAAATTTTTGAAAAGGCGTTGTTTTTGGGCCTTTTAGTTTCAGGGGTAAAAAAAGCAGGCATCTCTGACAAGTATTTTTAGAGATGCCATAATTTTATTCAGAATTCAAAGGCAGTCATCCAGGTAAAAAAAATATTTTCATCCGGGTGGCTGTTATGAACTTAATTCTTCAGGCATTTCCGTTATAGGGTATTTCAAGAAATTGCAATTTCATAGATTCCCTATAATTACCGGAGATGCCCTTGTTTCAGCTGTTTATGAATGAATTTTATTTTACCATGTTAACGTTAAGAGACTTAACGTTCGGTGTTCTACCGTCAGAGCTTGTCGGGATTTTAATTTCACCGCGGCGTACTGCTTCGTAAACTTTCTGAGCTGCTTCTGAGTTGCTGTCGAATCCTGTAATCTTCCAGTTGTTGTCACATTCAGGTACGATCGTTCCCTGACCTGAAACGTAGTCGCTGATGAGATCTCTTACTGCAAAGTTGAAGCTCTGGATAAGGTCTGAAGAGGAAATGAATCCGTCATTGAGTATACATCCGTAGCGGTAGTTGTTTACAGCGAGAACAAGTTTCTGGTCATCCTTGAGAGGAGCTCCCTTGTACATAACGTTTTCAATGCGGCTTCCTGCTGGCTTTGAAACATTGATTTCATAGTCAACACCTGCAAACATATCGTACATGTACATACGGATATTTTCGTTGAAAGAAACAGTTACATCACCTGGCTTAACCTGGTTGAAGAAGTTTCCCGCATATTTTTCCATAATCTTCTTAAGCTGGGCACCTGTTACGTTTACAGACATAAGAGTGTTGTCGTACTTGTAAACCTTAACTCCGTCCCTCTTTCTGAAGTCACCCTTTGTAAGGTTGCTTGTAGAGTCAAAGAGAGCTGCAAGTGAAACATCAGCACCAGTTTCTTTCATCTGAACCTTGTTGATAAGGTCAATCATTGCTGTATCCTGCATAATTGCAGTCGGAATGCCTTCAAGCCCGTTCCACCAAAGAGAAGGAAGGAAGTCATCAGCAATTTTACCTACTACCATGTTTGACATGGCACGGCTTTTTTCATCAAGATTCTTCATGAGAGCTGTCATTTCAGGATCAGCTTCAATGTTCTGTTTTTTGATTGGGATGATTTCCGGTTTTACAGATTTTTTTATCCATTTTCCGTTTTCCTTTACAAGTTCAACTGTAACTTTTGCAAGGTCAGAACCTTTTGAGCCTGGTTCGAGCATTACAGTTCCGTTGTCGAAGGAACGTGCAAATGTTTCATGGGCATGTCCGATGAAGAAGATGTCTACATCTTTTCCGAACTTTTCAGCAACAGCTGTCATACCCTGTGTGCCATATTCTCCGCTTGCACCGTAGTGGCTGAGAACAACATAAAGGTCTGCTTTTCCCATTACTTCCTTAAGAACTTTTTCTGTTTCTTCCATTGGAGTTGTGAAAGACATTCCGCGGAAGTGATCAGGAGTTGCAGCTTCCCAGGTTGGTACGTGAGGTGCTGTAAGACCGATGATTGCAATCTTAACGCCCTTTACTTCTTTGATAATATAAGGTTTGAAATAGCGCTTTCCGTTTTTCTTATAGATGTTTGCGTTTACAAGTGTAGCTTTGTTCTGCTTGATTATGTTCTGGAGGCTCTTGAATTCAAAGTTGAATTCATGATTCCCAAGTTCCCATGCGTCATAGTTGAGACTGTTGAGAGCCTGTACCATTGGATGAATTTTTTCAAAGCGGAATTCCTGGATAAGGTTGTCCTGAACGTTGTCACCGCAGTCAAGGAGAACAAGTTCCGGGTCAATCTGGCGCTGCTGTTTGATTACTGTTGCAACTTTTTCAAGACCGCAGTCATTGTAAGTGTCTGTTGCATAATCCCAAGGAGCAATTGCACCATGAATATCACTTGTTTCAAGGAAAGTGATTGTCGTAGTTTCCTGAGCAAAAGCAAAAGTTGCTGCTGCAAGAGTCATAGCTAAGATAGTTGTAATTTTCTTCATACATATTGATTATAAATACAGATATTTAAAAGTCAATATTTTTTGTGAATTTTTACACGAAAACGAATTTCTGTTCTATATTTTACCGAATTGATTTACTATTTTGCTATGAGTGCAAAAAAAAATCCATTGAGAAAAGAAGTACTGAAGTGTGACAAGTGGAATCTTGCATCCCTTTATGAGTCTAATGAAAAATGGGAAAATGATTTCAATAAGATTTCAATCCTGTCAGAAAAGATTGTTTCCTGCAAAGGCTGTATCGGGGAGTCAAAGGAATCCTTTCTTGATTTTCTGAAAATTTTTGAAGAGTATAATAAGGTTTCTGAAAAGCTTTATCATTATGCTTTTCTTTTAAGTCAGGAAGACCTTGGTGATTCTGCGTTGCAGGAAAAAATTAACCGTCTGTCCTTGGCATTTTCAAAGTATGATGCCGAGCAAAGTTTTATTGAGCCTGAGATTATGGCCATTGATGAAGAAAAAATTAATGAATGGATTCAGGAAGAATCTTTTGCAGATTACAGAATCTGGCTTAAAAAAAAATTGCATGCCAAGTCCTACACTTTGTCTGAAAAGAGGAAAGAATAATTTCTTTGACCCAGGAGAGCTTGAAGAGTGTCGGAAATGCTTTTAGTGCTTTAGATGACGGAGACCTTGAATTCGGAACCGTAAATGTTAACGGTGAAGAGGTTCCTCTGACTCACGGAACCTATAGTGAATTTCTTGAGAACCCTGACCGCAATATCCGTAAGCAGGCTTATGAAATGCGCAATGCTGTTTACATTAAGCATGCAAACACTTTGGCGGCTCTTTATGCGGGAAGCGTGAACAACGATATTTTTAATGCAAGGGCAAGAGGTTATAATTCCTGTCTCCATGCAGCACTTTATGGTAATAATATTCCTGAAAGTGTTTATACAAATCTTCTTGATACTGTTCATAGAAATCTGGATTGTCTTCATAAATATTATTCCCTGCGCAAAAAGATTTTAGGTCTGGATGAACTCAGGTCCTATGACTGTGCAGTATCGTTAGTTTCGTCTGTAAAAACAAAAATCAAATATGAACAGGCCGTTGAAATATGCCGAAAAGCTTTATCTCCTTTGGGAAATGAGTATACGGATACTTTGTGCAACGGTCTTCTGAACGGATGGTGCGACCGCTACGAAAATAAGGGAAAAACTTCCGGTGCATTTTCATTTGGTGCTTACGCAGGATATCCTTATATTCTGCTGAACTATAATGAAAATATTCTGGACAGTGTATTTACAATGGCTCATGAAGGCGGACATTCAATGCATTCCCTGTTCAGTGCAAAAAATAATCCTTTCATGTGCTATGACTATTCAATTTTTGAAGCTGAAGTTGCATCCATTTTTAATGAGCAGCTTTTGTTTCATTATCTCTTGAAGGAAGCGGAATTAAACGATGCCAAAGAAATGCAGAAGTATCTGATTGCCAGACGTTGTGAAGATATAATCGGTACACTTTACGTTCAAGCAATGTTTGCGGAATTTGAACTTGTTTGCCATGAGACTGCGGAAAAGGGAATACCTTTGACTCTTGATAAATTCAAATCAATTTATAGGGAAATTCTCTTGAAGTATGACGGAAAAGATTTTGCGCATTGTGAAGGAGCTGAATTGGTCGGAATTCGTATTCCTCATTTTTACAATGCATTTTATTGCTATCAGTACGCTACAGGAATTTCTGCAGCAATTGCTCTTGCCAGGAAAGTTATTTCAGGCGGTGAAAAGGAACTGAATGATTATTTTACTTTTCTAAAATCCGGAGGTTCCCGTTATCCTATTGACGCTCTTCGTTTAGGGGGAGTTGATATGTTGACTCCGGAACCTGTTCAGGCAGCTCTTGATGTCTTTAGGGAAACCGTAGACAAATTGGAAGTGCTGATGTTTTAAAATTTTATGCTTAACATGAAGCTGATTTTTGATTAAATTTTATCATGGTGAATTTATTTTGAATCAGCATATGCTTAAGTTGTATTATCACCTGAAGGAACCTCCAGAGTATTTATGGACTGGAGGTCTTCAATAATTTTTTTTGTAAGCAGGAGAAAGAAATGCAGGACAGGAAACAGTTTGACAGGATTAATCTTTTGAATTACATGGCCAATGATATCGTGGCTTTTGCCGCCCAGAAGTACGGTGAAGAATTCTTTGAGTTCATTGACATGAAGTGCGGAGCCGTTCCTGAAGGTGAGTACGAAAAGATTATAGATCCTGCAGCTCCTCAAGTTTTTCTGGAACTTTATACTAATATTGTCATCAACAGGTTTTCTCTTGCCTGTGCAAAGGTACTTGAACTTGGAGAAGGCTATGACAAAGTTTTGTCTGATTATCTGTTTAACAGTGGAGCAAATCTTGGACTTCCGAAGCCGGCGTCAATAAAAGATGCCTTTGATTTGATTCAGCTTAGTGTTCTTGACGGAATGTACAGCAAGCAGAAAATTGAATTCGTAATGCAGGACGATTCAAGGTTGGAATGGAAAAAAAATTGCGGTAAGGATTTTACGTACTGGAATTTGATGAGGCATTTTGTATTAGGATTGATTGCCGGTTCCGGCATAGATTTTTCTGTAGATGAAAATTTAAATTTCTGCTTGCATGCATAATGATTTTCTGAAACCGGAACCAAATGTCTTTGGCTTGCTTGAATGAAATTTTATTTGCAATGACAATTATAAAAAGTTCAGTATCATGATTTATAAAGGTTATTCCTGGATTCAGAAACAATATTCATTGAGCGAATGATTTTATTTCCGGGTTCACTTTCTGAGCTTCTTAGACATGGAGTCCGATGAGGTTTGAACTTTTATCGGAGTCTTTATTCTTCCATGTTCCTGTATTTAAGCGGTGTCATTCCTTTATACCGTCGGAAAATTTTTATGAAGTAGCTCAGATCGTTGAATCCGCAGCTGTAGGCAATTTCAGAAAGATTTGATTCCGTATTTTTTCGCAGACAGGTGCATGCCTGATTTACTCGGAACCAGTTAAGATATTCAATGGGTGAACGGTCTGTTGATTCCTTGAAAACACGGCAGAAATACTTTGTGGAAAGGCCCGATTTTGATGCAAGCTGTTCAAGGTCAAGATCTTTTGCATACTCTTTGTGTATAAGGTTAAGTGCTTCCTGAATTTGTCCCATGTGGCGGGTGTTATGCTGGGGCATAGTATTTTTGTCCGCATAGAGGTGTTCTTTTTTCAGAAGTCCCATGAACACTAGCAGAAGTCCTGTTGCAATAAGTTCGTAACCGCTGTAACTGCTTTTTATGCAGTCAAAGAATTTCTTTGCAGTTTCAGTCAGTTCTTTTTTTTCGCTCTTGATTACATTGTCAATGAGAATGCTGTTGTTGATTATGTCAGTAATAAAAAAATCTGAAGACTGTCCGTAAATGCGCAGCATATCAATATCAAATACGACTGATTCATAAAGTGCCTGACCTTTGATTCGTCCGTCACCGTGAAGAATTCTGCTGGGCAAAAAACACATGTCGTCTTTCTGAAGCGAAACTTCGTGGTCGGCAATGAAAGTATTATAGGAACCTGAAATCACATGAATAAGTTCAAATTCCTTGTGCCAGTGAATAGGAAGATCGTAGCGTGGGTCGACAGTATTGTTAAGGTAATACTGTATTGGAAAGTTGATGGAACCGCGCTGAAAGTTTTCATAGGCGCCTTTCGGGTCGTCAGCATTTTTTGAGAAAGCATCTTCGTAAGGAGTAATGTCCTTTTTATCTAATAACGAATACTGGTTGATTAATACTTTTGTCATATTTATTTTGAATAATAACACTAGTCATAACAAAAAAGCAAGAATATAATTATATTCATGACGGAAAAATTTATTTTTGGGTTTGAAAATTGCCCTCTGATTGATACGGGTTCAGTTGTATGTGAGGTTTCTGCAAGTAAAAATCAGTTTCCTTTGGGAAAAATAATAAGTTCCTGGCCTTTTAAATGGACTTTTACTATGGACGAAGATGATTGTGTCTTTGGTCTTGGTGAAAATATGCGAGGAATTAACAAGCGCGGATTTGTTTATGACAGCTGGTGTTCGGATGTTCCTGGCCAGAATGAAGGAACAAGATCCATGTATGGTGCACACAATTTTTTGATTGTTTACGGTAAGAATCATGTGTTCGGACTGTTTTTTGATACGGCCTCGAGAGTTTCATTTGACATTGGATTTACAGAAAATAATATTCTTGAAGTTTCAACCGGAGATACAGGAGTTGAAGTTTATGTAATCAGCTGCACGGAAGGTTTTGAGAATTCTACTGATAAGGATCAGCTCAAGAATATTGTAAAAGAATTCCGCTGTCTCATCGGAACAAGCTATGTTCCTCCTATGTGGGCATTCGGTTTCCAGCAGAGCCGCTGGGGTTACAAAACAAAGGAAGATGTTCAGACAGTTGTAGATTCTTATAGGAAGGCCGGAATCGGTCTGGATGCTGTTTGTCTTGATATTGACTACATGATTGACTACAAGGATTTCACTATTGACGAAAAAAAATTCCCTGACTTCAGGAATTTTACAAAAATGCTTCTGGATGAAGGTATTCATCTTGTTCCGATTATTGATGCAGGTGTAAAAGTTCAGAAGGGATATGAAGTTTGTGAAGACGGCGAAAAAAATAATTTCTTCTGTAAAAAAGATGACGGCAATGATTTTGTAGCTGGTGTCTGGCCGGGACGTTCTCACTTTCCTGATTTTTTGAATCCTGATGCAAGAGAATGGTTTGGTTCTTATTACCATGAGCTTGTTGAAAACGGAGTGGAAGGTTTCTGGAACGATATGAATGAGCCTGCCATGTTCTATTCCGATGGAAGTCTTGAAGACGCTTTTGAGAAAGTCAAGAAGTTTGAAGGTATGAATCTTGATGCGCAGTCCTTCTTTGAGTTCAAGGAAGTAGGTCCGGGTATTTCTAACTGTATGGATGATTATAAGCGTTTTTATCATAATGCTTCTGTAAAAACTTCTGACGGCAGAAGGGAAACGTTCAGAATCCGGCATGACAGGGTTCACAATATTTATGGCGGAAACATGACCCGTGCTTCTGCAGAAGGAATGGAAAAGATTTTGCCTAACAGGCGTACTCTTCTTTACAGCAGGGCCTCATGTATCGGTTCTCACCGTTACGGAGGAATATGGACCGGCGACAACTGTTCCCAGTGGGTACATCTTGAACAGGAAATTAAGATGCTGCCTTCTCTTAACATGTGCGGCTTTTTGTATTCAGGAGCAGACATCGGTGGTTTCGGTCAGTCAGCTTCAGAGGATCTTGTTCTACGCTGGACTGCATTCGGTGCGTTTACTCCTCTTATGAGAAATCACTCCGCATGGGACTCCCGCGTTCAGGAATGCTATTCCTTCAGTGACACAAAAGGTTTCAGGAGTATTATTGATTTGCGTTATGCACTTCTTCCATATATTTATTCAGAATTTGTAAAGGCCGCAATGAAGAATGAAATGTATTTCAAACCTTTGTGCTTTGATTTTTCTGATGATGAAAGAGCACTGGACTGTGAAGATGAAATTCTTTTGGGAAATGAAATTCTTCTTGCTCCGGTTTATAAGCAGAATGCAAGAGGCCGCTGCGTGTATCTTCCTGAAGATATGACAATGGTAACTTGGGAAAACAGTGCAGCACGTACAGAGAAAATATCTGCAGGAGACCATTACATTAAGGTTCCTGTCAATTCTGTTGTTTTTTTTATTCGCAATAATAAGGCTGTTCCGTTTGCAAAGCCTGCTTCCTGTGTAAAGGATATTGATTCAACTGACCTGGAATTGATTGGCGGAGGAAGTGAATATGATCTTTACGAAGACGACGGATTTACACGGGATATAAAACTTGAAGGACGCATTAAGGTGCTCAAGAAGTAACAGTCCCGGAAAATTTATATGGGGAATATTTAAAATTTGCAATTTTTTGAAGGTAACCTTAAAAAAAAGATGCTGTAAGCCTTGTAATTTCAAGGATTACAACTCTCAGGCATTTATGAAAAGTATTTTCTAGAGATGTCCGGTATTCTGATTACTGTTTTATAACCCTTAACAACTCCTGGTATTTATGCTAGAATTAGTTCAGCATATGTGCTTGGAGTTATTTTTTATGGATATAAGCGACATTATAAAAATATTAATTTTCGTTGTAATAATATTTGGTCTGCGTCAGTTAAAAATTTTTGAGCGGATCAGAAATCTAATTGAAAACAAGAAAAAGGAAGACATTTCTTCAGAAGAACCGGATGATAAGGAAGATGATGAGGAAATAGATAAATTGGAGGACAAAAACTTATTTACACAGGAGCAGCTTCAGGAAATTTGCAATGAGGTTTGCAGACGTACAGAACGGAATGCTCACATTTTGATTTTAAATACGGAACGTGAGCCTTCCATTTTTGACAGCAAGTTCGGAGGAATTCCTTACTGGGATTTGTCGATGGAATATCCTGCAGCAGAAGACGGTGAAAAACTTTATCCTATTGCGCAGATTAATCTTAAAGATTTGAAGCCTCTTAACAATGCGGACGGAATAGAACTTCCTGCAGAAGGAATGCTTCAGTTTTTTATAAAGCAGGATAATTTATTCGGCATGAATTTTGATCGGCTTGACAGTCAGAAAGATTTCAGGGTTGTCTATCATAAAGCTGTTGACATGAATGTAACTGAAGAACAGTTAAAAGCCTTGGGTGTTCCGGAACTTCTTGCTGATGATTATCATTGTAATCCGCTTTCAGAACCTTGCGCTCTTGACTTTACTCAGAAAAAAGTTTCAATTACCTGCAGTGACATTGATTTTGATAAAATCTTTAAGGAAGTTGCAAAAGAAAAATTTAATGTGGAAAGGGATTTTGATGTTATTGATGTCTTTGAAAATTATGACGACATGTACAATAGTTTTGCAGGTTCCCAGGAGCACATGATGCTTGGCCATCCAAACTTTACGCAGTATGATCCGAGAAATGAGGATTATGCCTGCTATAATGTTCAGCTGCTTCAGATTGAAACTGAAGGCGAACTGCTTTGCTGGGGTGACGCTGGTGTCGCAAATTTCTTTATAAACGGAGATGATTTGCGTAATGAAAATTTCAGCTGCATTGCTTACACTTGGGACTGCTGTTGAGATTAATCTGAAATTATTTGAGCTTATAAATTGAAGTTTTTAGGGATGCCCTTATTTGCAGAGTGCCAAAATTCCTTGGGCTGTTGAAAAACATTTTCTGTCTATGCGGGTCAAATGAATTTCTATTCCGCGGTCTTCCAGTTCGCTTAGCAGTTGTATAAGTGCAAACGAATCCAGGAGACCGCTTTCTGTTAAGTTGGTATCAGGTTTTCGGACCTCAGGACTTCCGCAGACTGATTCAAGTATTTCATAAAGCTCTTCAATTTCCATTATGCAATTTCCTCTAATTTTTTTATGTCAGTTTTCCCGTTTACTGTCAGCGGGAAATTTTCCAGTATGCAGACATCTTTCGGTATCATATAGGGAGGCAGGAATTTTGCAAGACTAAGAATATATTCTTTTGGTCCTATGCAAGCGGAAACATCTTTAACCGTTGCAAAAATTTTTATGTATTTCACATTTCCGTTTGAATTTTTTTTTGCAACTGCAATGCATTCATCAATGTTTTCAAGCTTCCGGAAATTCTGCTCAATGTCTTTCAGTTCAATTCTGTAACCCTTATATTTTATTTGCCTGTCATTTCGTCCCGTAACATAAAGTCTTCCGTTTGAAATGAATCCTTTGTCGCCGGTACGGTAATAATGTTTCCCGTCACAGGTAAAATAATTTTCTGAATCCGAATTAATATAGAAACCTTCAGCAGGTTTTCCTCCTATTATAATTTCCTCATTCCTGATGATTATTTCCCCTGAGGTTTTGTTTAAGTCTCCTGCTGGCAAAAACTTTGAATTGACCATGGATTCAAAGTTTTTTGCATTAATTATGCTTGCACTAACAGCACAGACGGTTTCTGTAGGCCCGTAGGCGTTTATGATTTCTAGGTTCGGGAAGCGATTCAAAATTTTTTTTACAAGTGAAATTTCCAGCATTTCTCCGCATAAAAAAAGGCAGTTCACGAAATTAAAATTTTCCTGGCAGAAGCTCCTGTTTGTGAGAAGAAGCTTTATGAATGTGGGAGTCGCAATGATAATGTTTATTTTGTTTTCATCTATCACTGAAAAGATTCTGTCAAAATTTTCAATGGAAAAATCAGGGCAGGTAACAAGTGTATGACCGTTTGTAAGTGAATAAAAAATATCAGCAATGCTTAAGTCAAAATTAAAGTTCGCAGTGTTCAGAATTTTTAGGTCAGGGTTTTCTGAAGAAATTTTTTTGAGGCATGAAATGGAATTGATCCACTGCACAAAGTTTTGCAGGGATTCCCTTTTTACTGCAATGCCTTTAGGATTTCCTGTGGTTCCCGAAGTGAATATTATGTATGCGCAGTCGCTGAAATTTTGAAAGGAGTCAATGTCTTTTTTTATGCACTTCAGTCTTTCTTCGGGAATTGAAATGTCTGCCGGCACATAGCATTTTTCTGCCAACAGACAGGCAAATATTTTGGTAATCATTGAAAGTTCCTTGTGTCCGTAAACAAGAACGGGGGTGCTTTCCTTTTTTATTTGCGGAACAAGTTTTTGTGCTTCATGTAAAAGTTCTGCGTAAGTTATGGATTCATTGCCAGATATGCAGGCAGTTTTATATGGATTGTCTGTTGCCGTTTCAAATAGTTTTGCTGTAAATTGTTTCATTTTTTGTTTCATTCACATTTACAAATTGCAGTTACAGTCAGCATCTGATTTCATTCGGAGGAATCAGGCTGTAGTCATACATAACTTCTGAATGGTTATCCAGAATCAATTCCTTTGCAACTTCTTCATTTGTTTCACGGTTTATTGATGTTCTGTAGACCTGTGATATTCTGTAGAATTTTTCGCCCTCTTTTCTGAAATGATGATTCTCTTCCGAAAGTTTATATCTCAGCGGAAACTGTTCTGTAGTTCTGAGTTCACCGCAGAGGGTATCGTTTTCCGGCCATACAAGAAGCTGAATTTTCTGTGAGCTTGTGTTCTTGAACCTGTAGTCAACATAATTGTTTGCAACAGATGTCCCCGTTCCAAAAGGCACACGCCTGTTTGAATCAGGAAAAAGGGCGTCACTGTGATGATGGATTTCTGTAACCTGCAGAGGACTGTTAAGGACCATATAGTGAATAAGATTTGCAAGCTGACATAAACCGCCGCCTGTTCCGGAAGAAAGAGTTCCTCCTGCCTTAATGACAAGACCTTCCTTGTAACCCTGGCGTTTTCCTGTTTTGCCGACAGTTTTCCATAAAGAAAATGTTTCTCCCGGTTCAATAATAATTCCATTGATCTTGCTGCTTGCCAGTGTCAGGTTTGTGATTTTGTTTTCCTGAAGTGACATATCGACGCCTTCTAGTTGTCTGAGCATAATTGATGTATGACTTTTGACAATGACAGGAAGAGTTTCTTCTGTGCCTTTTGATTTCTTTGCAATTTTTTCTTTTGAAAATAAGTCAGAAATGTTTCTCCTGATGGTTTCCTTTTTTACGGAAATTTCATAAAACAGAGGACATATCTGGCAGAATAAAATACGTTTCATTCGTTAGAGTATACCATAATTTGCGTTAAAAGTAAAAAAAAACACTCATAAAACCGTAAGCGTAGAAATCAGAAAAAGGAGATCTAAACCAAAATCTACGTGCTTATTGCTTTATAAGCGTTCTATATTAATCAGAGAAAATAATAAACACGTTCAGTAATATAATATTTTATGTTAAAAATGTCAATATATGTTAGATAATTCATGCATTTTCTTTTTTTTACATTCAGTAATGTACGAGATGCTTTAAAATAACTTCCAAAAATGTTATAATTTTCCTATGTCGACTAAAGAATTGCCAAAAGAAAATGAAATATCAAAAAAGATGATGGAATTTATTTGGAACAGCCCGTCCTGTTTCCATGCCGTGAATAATTTTGCACTAGGACTAAAAGCCAAAGGCTTTTCAGAGCTTCCTGAAAGAGAAAAGTGGAATATAAGTGCAGGCGGAAAATATTTTGTCCGCAGAAACAATTCTTCAATAATAGCTTTCACAGTGCCTGAGTCAGGAAAATTTTCGAGATTTTCTGTTACTGCAAGTCATAGCGATTCTCCTTCGTTTAAAATCAAGGAGAACCAGGAAATTAATGCTGAAGGCTGTTATGTAAAGCTTAACGTGGAAAGATATGGCGGAATGCTTTGCGCTCCTTGGTTTGACAGACCTCTTTCAGTTGCAGGACGTGTAATCTGTCGCAGAAAAGATTCAGATAAAATCAGTTTCGAAGAGCGTCTTGTGGATGTTGACCGCAACCTTCTTATGATTCCTAATCTTGCAATTCATATGAACCGCGATGCAAATTCCGGTTACGAATATAATGCCCAAAGAGATATGCTTCCGGTGTTCTCCTGTTCAAAGGGTTTCGGTTCTGATGAAGAAAATAAAAAATCAGAAAAAAATCATTTCATGGAAGTCGTTGCAGAAAGTGCCGGTGTAAATGCTGAGGACATAATTTCCTATGACCTTTTCCTGTATAACCGTCAGGAAGGAATTTTCTGGGGCGAGAAAAATGAATTCATTTCTTCCCCGAAACTTGATGATCTTCAGTGCGCGTGGTCCTGTTATGAAGGTTTTGTTTCTGCAGAAAAGAATGAAAGTGATTCGGTGAATGTTTTTGCTGTTTTTGATAATGAGGAAGTCGGAAGCCAGACTCGTCAGGGAGCAGATTCAACTTTCCTGAAGGATACTCTGAAGAGACTTAATGTTTGCCTTGGAAATGATGAAGAAAATTATTATGCAGCAGTAGCTTCAAGTCTTATGATCAGTGCTGATAATGCTCATGCAGTTCATCCGAACTATGCTGAAAAGGCTGATCCTGTGAATCGCCCTGTAATAAATGGCGGTCCTGTAATTAAATTTAATGCTGCGCAGAAATATGCGACTGACGGAATCAGTGCGTCAGTTTTCAAGGCTCTTTGTGATTCAGTGAAGGTTCCGTACCAGACTTTCACCAACAGGTCCGACATGGCCGGAGGTTCAACTTTGGGAAACATTAGCGGTTCTCAGGTTTCTGTAAGCACGGTTGATATTGGGCTTCCTCAGTGGGCAATGCATTCACCTTACGAAACTGCAGGTTCTCTGGATGCAGAAATGTTTGTGAAAGTTGTTGAAGCTTTTTATAAGAATAATTGGGTATTGTAGTCACTTGAAATTAGTTTTTGCTAAAACAAAAATGATGGGGAATTTATGAAAAAGAAATGTTTGCTGTTATGCACTATGATTTTGTCGCTGCTGTTCGTTTCATGCGAAAAGAGACAGGGGCCTAGAGTTGTTCTGGATTCCGGCTGGAAGTATGCTTTGCAGGATCCAAGCCACGGACCTGCACAGTTTTTTGATGTGCCTGATAATGATTTGACTAACCTTGAATGCCTGGTTCCGAATGCTGTAGGTTATATCTGGCTGCAGAATAAATTTGAACTTCCGTCAGACTTGAAAGGTGAGAATTTGTCTATATATTTGGGACGAATTGCCTTTGCGGATGAGACGCAACTTAATGGAATTCTTATAGGAAAAGGCGGAAGGTTCCCTGCAAATGATTTTTCTGCTTGGACGGTTGCAAGAAAATATTCAATGCCTCAGTCACTTTTTGTAGCAGGTGAAAATATACTTGAAATAAAGATATGGGTGAACGGAGACGGATCTGTTATTGGTATTCCGTTTATTGCACGAGAATATGATACGGCACTCAAAACAAGCCTTGTAAATTTTTTTTGCAGCAGAATATATATGATGTTTGCATTTTTATGTATTGTCATTGCTTTGTATCACATTGTAATTTTCATCAGACGTCCTGCTGACATGGAAAACTTGACATTCGGTATAGTAAATCTTATGTCGCCTCTGTTTTTCGTAGTTTTTTTTATATGGGATATTCCTGGTTTTCCTGCTAGAGACTGGAACTATCTGGTTTACGAGAAGATTGTTTCTGGAATTGTACCTTTTTATTTTCCTTTTGGCATAACTTCTTTTATTAATACCTTCACAAAGAGGAAGGATAATAAATTTATGCTGACTCTTCGCCTTGCATTCATGATTGTGCCGATGGTAATAATTCTGTTCATTCCTAATTACCCTATGTTCTATTCAATTAAGAAGTATCTGCAGGTTATGCTTTTTCCGCCATTGATTTATTCTCTCTACCTGCTGCTGCATGAAATGAAAGCAAAAAATGTTTATGCGACTCAAGTTTTTGTAAGCTTCATCCCTGTTTTCATCAGCGCTGTTTTTGATGTTTTTTTCCATCAAATTCAGGGAAGAGATGATATGCCTTACATTACAGGAATGTCATGGATGGTAGTTGTTCTTGTTCTTCTTTTTGCAATGGCCTACAGATTTGCAACTTCTGTTAACAAGGTAGAATATTTTAATTCAAACCTTGAGAATGAAGTTCTTGAGCGTACAAAGGAACTTTCAGATTCAAATAAGGCACTTGAAGATTCAAAATGTCGTGCTGATCGTGATATGAAACTTGCAGCTCAGATTCAGTTCAGCCTGTATCCGCAGAAACCTCCGGTAGTTCGCGGCTGGGAGTTTGCCTATCACTTTCAGCCTATGTCCGGTGAGAATGCTGTTTCCGGTGATCTTTATGATTTTTATTATGACAACAGAGGTGAATGCCGTGGTGTGGGAATCTTTGATACTTCCAGCAGAGGTATTGCAGGTGGTTTAGTGTCAATGCTTGCAAAGGATGTCATTGCAAGAACTTTCCGTGAAGGAATTGATCAGCCGCTGACAACTGTTGCCAATGAAATACACAGGACGTTTGTAGATGAAAAAGGTGATGTGGAAACGTATCTTACAGGAATGCTTCTGCGTTTCAAAGATGAGAAGGTTGAATACATTAACGCAGCTCATCCGGCAATTTTTTATCGTTCTGCAAAGACTGGGCATGTTCGTTCAATTGAATCGTCGACAGCAAAGAACAATGGTGATAATGTAATCGGTCAGAGAGGTGTCACTCCAACTTTCAAGTCCCTGCTGTTCAGTTTAAGCGAAGGAGACAGTCTGATTCTTTATACGGACGGACTTAGCACAGCCGTGAATAGTGAAGGAAAACAGTTTGGTGATGAAGGAATCATTAAAGCTTTTTCTTCGGCAGGCGGCGGTTCAGCATCAGAAAAACTTAAGGTTGTCATGAACCTTTTCAACATGTACATAAAGGACGTTCCTGTACATGATGACATTACAGTAATCGTTATGCAGAAGACTAAATAAAGTCTTTCGTGCTAAAAATAATAAGACTGTCCGCTTTTGAGAGGGCAGTCTTTTTTATAGAAATAATTCAAATTAAAGGTTTACTGGAATCAGGAAATTTCAACAACTAATGATTCTTCTTTGCCTGTAAAAGGATTCCTGTTCCAGTCAGCATAGAATTTAATTGATCTGAAACCGGCTTCCATTGCGAATGTTTCAATTTCCTGTGGAAGGATAGGATAAACCGGTGTGTCCTCGTGAATTGGAAGAAGCTTTCCGTTACCTGTTTCTACGTTCTGAAAAAGGACAGGCTTTCCGTCTTCTTTGTAGTTTATTTCTGTAAGAAGTTTTGAACGCAGACTTTCGCGCACCGGCAGCCTGGAGACAGGAGCCTTATTGTATACGCTGTAGTTATAGAGATTCAGAATAAGAATGCCGTCTTTTGTTAAAAGCTGGTAGCAGTCAAAGAAGAATTTGCGCAGCAATGTTTTGTCATGGATAAAAATGATTCTGTCTTCCAGACAGGAAATAATGTTGTAAAAGTTCTTGCCTAAAAAACGGGTCATGTCCAAATAAGACATCTGGAAAAATCTGATGGACATAAGCTGGTTTCTTCGGCGGAGATTTGCTGAACGTAAAATTTCAGGATAAGATTCAATTCCGGTTACGTCATGTCCTTCACGGGCAAGGGTATGTTCAAAAAGTCCGGCTCCGCAGCCAACGCGCAAAAATTTAACAGGCTTGGAGTATCTGTCGCATAGATCATTGTAAAATTTTTTCTGTGAGTCTGAAACTGGGTACAGCTCATCGTAATATTCTATTAAATTCTGTATTATTTCCATATCATATAATTATATTGCCACATTATTGAATTTGCAAATTGTTTTCAACTTTTTTTAAGATTTTAGTAACTTTTTAAGGATTATTTGTTCTGTTCGATATTTTTTTTCTTCATGCAAAAAAATTAACAATCCATTTTGTAACAAATGTAAGCAAATGATAGTCTTTGCAAAATTTGAGCCTCTAAAAATTGTATTTTCAGGAGGTAAACTTGAAGACGTGATGTTTTACTCCTTGCAAGGATTAAAACTCTCAGTCATCTTTGAAAAATATTTTTTAGAAATGGCCAAATATTTTACTTGCATAAGTTTTATATGGAATGTATTATCTTTAATTATGAATAAACTGCTTGCCTTCATAAAAAAGGATGTTGTCCTCTGTGTAAGTTTTGTCCTTGCCGTTGTGTCCTGTTTTTTTGTACATCCGGATGAAACTTATATTTCATATATTGACTTCAGGGTTCTAGGAATTCTTTTGAGCCTGATGATTGCGGTTGCAGGTTTAAGGAAAGCAAATATTTTTGACCTTACCGGAGCTTTTCTTCTTTCAAAGACAAATTCTTCTCTGGGACTTTGTGCGGTTCTCACGTTCCTTTGTTTTTTTCTGAGTATGTTCATTACAAATGATGTGGCTCTCATTACTTTTGTTCCTTTCGCAATTCTCACTCTCAAAAAAAGTGACAAGGAAAATCTGATTCTTCCTACGGTAATTCTCCAGACTCTTGCAGCAAATCTCGGAAGCATGCTCACTCCGGTCGGAAATCCGCAGAACCTTTATTTGTATAACAAAATGGGTGTGAGCTTCGGTGCATTCGTAAAAATTATTTTACCTTATGCACTTGCAAGTTTTGTAATGCTGGTTCTTTGCGTTATTTTCTGCGGAAGAAAATTCAGGTCTGAAAGTTCTGGAGGTGCTGATGAAAATAAAAGGATTATTATCGGAAGAAAAGATGCAGCTGTCCACGGAATATTTTTTGTTCTTGCACTGCTTACTGTTCTGCACGTACTTCCGTGGTATGTTCCGCTGGGAATAATTGTTTTGTACTGTCTTATCTTTGACCGCAAACTTCTGCTCGGAGCAGACTACGCTTTGCTTCTTACATTCATTTTCTTTTTTGTTTTTACAGGAAACATATCGCGCGTTGAATTTGTTCATGACTTTTTCAACAGCATTGTAGGCGGAAATGAATTTGCTTCGGGAGTTATTGTAAGTCAGATTATCAGTAATGTTCCTGCAGCACTTCTGCTTTCAACCTTCACTAAAAACTTTGAAAATCTTCTGATAGGTGTGAATGCCGGAGGTCTTGGAACCCTGATAGCATCAATGGCAAGTCTTATTTCATTTAAGATTTTCGCATCCAATTATTCTGGACAGAAAGGAAAATATTTTTTATGGTTCACAGTAATGAATGTTGCATACCTTGCAGTTCTTGTTGTGGTATATATTTTGCTTGGCTGATGATTTCTGTTTGGGAACAACATTGTCGAAATTTTTAAGGCTTCTCTGGAGAATTTATTTTTTTGGGAAGCTTTTGAATTGGAATATTTTTTCAGTTTCCAAAACTGAGTTAAAATAGAAAAATGATTTTAGGGAAAAAAAATTTTTTTAAGGGAAGTAAAAAAATGAAAACTGTAGCAGGAATTGACCTTGGTACACAGAGCATGAAAGTTGTTTTGTATGATTATGAAAATCATGCAACAGTGGAAAGCGGATCTTGTCCTCTTGAACTAATTTCTGAAGCGGACGGAACTCGCGAGCAGAAGACTGAATGGTATCAGGAAGCAATGAAAGTTTGTTTCTCAAAGATTTCTGATGAAGGAAAAAAATCTATTCAGGCACTCGGAGTTTCTGGTCAGCAGCACGGATTTGTTCCTCTCGGAGCAGACGGAAATGCAATCTATAACATCAAGTTGTGGAACGATACATCAACAACTGAGGAATGCAATATTCTTACAGAAGCTCTCGGCGGAAAAGAAAAGGTTGTGGAAGAAGTTTGTAACTATATGCTTCCAGGCTTTACTGCTCCAAAGATTTTTTGGCTCAAGCGTCATAAGAGTGAACTTTATGCAAAGCTCAAGTATATTATGCTTCCGCATGATTATTTGAACTATCTTCTTACCGGTGAATATGTAATGGAAGCAGGAGATGCTTCAGGAACAGCTTTGTTTAACGGAAAAACCCGTGAATGGTCCAAGAAAGTTTGTGAACAGATTGATCCGGATCTTATTAATATTCTTCCGAAGATTATTTCAAGTGACAAACCTGCGGGAGTTGTTTCCAAGGCAGCTGCGGAGCTTTACGGAATTCCGGAAGGTGTTCCTGTTTCAGCTGGTGGCGGCGACAATATGATGAGTGCCATCGGTACAGGAACTGTTAAGAACGGAACACTCACAATGAGTATGGGAACAAGCGGAACTCTCTATGGTTTCAGTGATACAAGTCTTGCAGATCCTGCAAACGGAATCTCCGGTTTCAACTCTTCAACGGGCGGATATCTGCCTCTTCTTTGTACAATGAACTGTACAGTTGCATCTGAATTTGTTCGCGGACTCTTTGGTCTTGGTGTAAAGGATTTTGACGCTGAAGCTGCAAAGTCTGTGCCAGGTTGCGAAGGAGTATTTGTTCTTCCGTTCTTTAACGGTGAAAGAAGTCCTAACCTTCCGCACGGAAAGGCAAGCATCACAGGTCTTACAACTGCAAATACAAACAGAGCAAACATTGCACGTGCCGCTTTGGAAAGTGCAGTTTATTCTATGCGTGCAGGTCTGGCTGCATTTATGGATCACGGATTCAAGCCACAGTCAGTAAGCCTTACCGGTGGCGGAGCAAAGAGTCCTGTATGGAGACAGATTGTTGCTGATATTCTTAACGTAACAGTTCGCGTACCTGAAAGTTCTGAGGCAGCGGCATTCGGTGCAGCTCTCCAGGCTTTGTGGTGTCTTGAAGTTGCTTCAGGAAAGAATGTTACAATGGGTGAACTTGCAGATGAACACGTAAAGATGGACGCATCAAAGACAACAGAACCTATTGCGGAGAATGTAGAAAAATATAACGCCGCATTTGCAGAATATCAGAAACTTGTAGATACAGTTTCACCTTTGTACGTCTAGTTAAAGCCTAGCATAAAATCACTTGCATTTTATAACGGACCGGAGTTTTGTTTTAAGGCTCCGGTTTTTTTATGGTGAAAGTAGGGAGCATTGTATGACGACGCTTGTATTTTGGAATGGCTAAACACAAGTTTTTTTTTGGTCTGAAAATATAATAACATCCTGACTAAAATATTTTTGCTTGACATGAAGTTAAAAAAAATTTATACTGTAAAAAAAATGGTAAGTTTGTTACGGGATAGAATAAATTGATTAATTTTAAGTTGATTTGTAACATGATTCTTTGCCGAGTTAAAAAAAATGGTGATTTAATAAATGTATTCATTAAAAAAAATATTGAAATTTCAGAATTTTTCTATATTTATTAAATTTGATGATGATATCATAAAGCTTAAAATAGATGCTTTAATAAAAGCAGGCACCGGTAATAAGTTTATTCTTAGCAGTAAAGATGTAAATTCTTTTTTTAATGTAG